>JBLHNU010000083.1:0-21491 GCA_047622095.1 Desulforhopalus sp. | reverse complement strand
AGGTGACAGCATCAGGTCGCAATGCCGCTAATGTCAATTTCACAAAAAATCGTCTAAAACCCTGTCAAGGGAAAAACGCCTGTAAATCCGAATTTTTCGCTGAATAGTTACCCCCGAGGAAGATAAACATGAAAAGTAGTCCCTTTCCCCTCTTCGTTCTCGACCTTTACGCCACCACCATATCCATTAACAATTCCATAAATGATAGACAGCCCCATTCCTGTCCCTTTGCCTTGTTCTTTTGTGGTGAAGAATGGGTCAAAGATCTTATCCAAGTGAAGTTTCCCACAAATGTTTCATGCCGCCATCTTCAATAACGTGGCTACAAACGAATTAATAAGGTCAACATCATAAAAACACCCAGCCACCTGACAAATACAGGAGATATCTTTAACTGACGAACCTCCAAAAGATTTGAGCTTCGATATGGTCATCTTAATTATTACTCTTAAAACATTGTGATCAAAATGAGTTTTTGATAGTCTTTATTAAACAGAAAACAACGAAAATGACGTAAACTTTTTACCTGTTGGTAAGGAACGCATGACACGAAATATCATTTTTTATACACTTACTTTGCTCCTCACTCTCACTGTTCTTGTAACTGATGGTATAGCAAAATCATTCAAAGAGAAGAATCAACAAGAAAGTGTATTACTCCTCAACTCCTATGACCAAAATATGAATTGGGTTAAAGGGATTACTCGTGGGGTGTTGGACACGTTAAGTCAAACAGAGCAATCTATTGCTGTACGTATAGAAAATATGATACGAAGATGATTTCTTCTTCGGAGTATTATGGAGTATATGCCAATTACTTACGTTCAAAATATAAAGATGTTTCACTTTCAATCATCCTCGCTTCAGACAATAATGCTTACGATTTTCTTCGGAAATATCGTGATAAAATTTCCCCTAACGTTCCTGTTATATTCTGCGGTGTGAATAATTTCCAACCTCAACAAATTGCTCATCTTGAGAATTTTACTGGTGTAGAAGAAATTATCTCCTTTAAGGAGACTGTACATCTTATTTCTACCTACCATCCTGAAACTACCGAGATATTTGTTGTTAATGATTATCTTGCAACAGGGCGCGCCTGGGCTGAAAATATCAAAAAAGATGTTCAGGAATTAAAAGGTGATATCAAAATAATATTTTCAGATGATGTACCCATCAAACAGCTACAAGGAGAAATCAACAACTTACCTGAAACTGCGGTCGTCTTGTTGGGTGTCTATTATTCCGATAATCATGGTTATTCATCAACCTATGAGGTTATCGGGGAGGAATTGGCAAAAGAGAGTAATGTTCCTGTTTACTGCCTAGCAGAGTTTAATATCAATCAATATGTGATTGGTGGTATCGTTATAAGCGGATATTCTGAAGGATCAGCTATCGCCAGCACTGCGTTAAAGATAATAGGTGGTGTTGCCCCACAAACTATCTCCGTTAGTTCTACGGGAAGTAATCGAGGTATTTTCAATTATCCTCGCCTTGAACAATATGGGATTGAGAAACAACAGCTCCCCCCAAATAGCATTGTGATCAACCGTCCCTTTTCACTGTATGAAGAGTATTACTCTCAAGTTTGGCTCATTATTTGTTTTATCGGTGTGTTACTCTTTATTATCGTTTTCTTAGTGATAAATATTACGAAAAGAAGGCTTGCTGAACGGTCATTAAAAACGAGCGAACAAAATTTTCGTGCGTTTTTTGAAATGGCGAGTGTCGGTGTGGCTCAACTCGATATACGTTCCGGCAAGTATAAAAAAATTAATCAAAAATATTGCGATATCGTTGGCTTTGGTATGGAGGAACTGCAAGGCCGTACCTCTGACACGATTACCCATCCTGAAGATCTTGATCACCAGCAGCATCAGATGGAGTTGCTTCTTGATGGGCTGATACCTGAGTTCACCATTGAAAAAAGGTATATCCAAAAGAACAGTACGATAGTCTGGGCATATCTTACGGTCTCTCCACTTTGGAGGGATGGGGAAAAACCAGATTATATTTTAGGGGTGATCAGAGATATAACTTCGCGAAAAAAAGCTGAAGAGCGCCTGGTGTTTGCACAGAAAGTTTTTGACAATTCAATTGAGGGAATCGTGGTTACCGATGCTGATGGTACTCTCCTCCAGGTTAATGCTGCCTTCTCAACAATTACCGGGTACGGAGCTGCAGAAGCAATTGGTCAAAATCCTCGGATTCTCAAATCAGATAAGCATTTACCGTCCTTTTATGAAGAAATGTGGAGAAAGATTACCACTGAAGGTCAATGGGCTGGAGAGACTTGGAATAGGCGAAAAAATGGCGAAGCCTACCCTGAGTGGCTGACAATCAGTGCAGTACAAAATGATACAGGTGAAATCACTAATTATGTGTCAATTTTCCATGATATCTCTCAGCAGCTTCAACAGCAGGAGGTTATTCAGTATCAAGCCCAGCATGATGCACTTACGGAATTGCCAAACAGAGTTTTGATAAATGATCGGCTGGGAGGTGATGATTTTCTCGTTCTTCTTACCGACCTAGAAGATCTGAAAGTTGTAAGTAATATAGCTATGCGACTACTTGGATCTCTTGAAAAACCTTTTTATCACGATGATGTTGTGTTTTTTGTAACTGCCAGTGTTGGTGTGACAATTGCCCCTGACGATGGTGTGGATCCGGTTACGTTAGTAAAAAATTCAGATGTTGCAATGTACCGAGCCAAAAACCTTGGGAAAACCAACTATCAGTATTTCGCACCAGAGTTGGATGCCCAGGTTCATCGACGCATTGCTTTAGAAATGAAGCTACGAGAAGCTCTGGAACTCGAAGAATTCGAGCTGTATTATCAACCTCCGGTGCATAGTGTCAGCGGCAAAATTATCGGTGCAGAGGCCTTGATTAGATGGAAGAGTGAAGGCAAAATAATTTCTCCGGGGGAATTTATCCCAATGGCCGAAGATTCGGGTCTTATACTCCCTATGGGAGAATGGGTGCTGAAGTCAGCTGCCCGGCAAGCCAAGATATGGCAAGATGCGGGGTATGCACTTACCGTGTCTGTCAATATTTCATCACGGCAATTTGCAGGACAAGACCTCTTTACACTCCTTCAAGATGTGCTTCATGATACGGGCCTTGAACCTGGCCGACTTTATTTAGAAGTGACGGAATCAATGGTCATGGGTGATTTGGCCAGTGCTCAGCGAATAATGGGGGCCTTGCGAGAGCTGGGTGCGAAATTTTATCTTGATGATTTCGGCACAGGCTACTCTTCTCTTGCGTACCTCAAGAGACTACCTATCGATGGTCTCAAAATCGATAGATCTTTTGTTAAGGATATTGTTGAAGATCCAGATAGTGAGGCGATCGCTGCTGTTATTACTTCACTTGCAAATACCTTGAACCTGCAAATTGTAGCTGAAGGGGTGGAGACAATTGAACAATGGAAAATGCTCCACGAAATGAGTGAAATGTTGATTCAGGGGTATCTCGTGAGTAAACCAGTTCCCGCCGATGAGTTTGAACTTTTGTTTAAGAAGGGTGATATTCTCTGGCGTGAATTATCACTCGCAAAGAATCTTGTCAACGAGGTGTAGGTGCTCGCACATATTCGACAACAATGAGGACAAAACGTCATACTGAACGAGGTTTTCAATCCGTTAATCCAGAGAAAGATAAATTCCCGCCCCTAGAGACATCGCATTGATTACGATTAGACTTTAAAGCTATTCACAATCGTGTTCAGTTCCGTTGCCATTTGAGCAAGGTCTTTTGCACTAGACTGAACACTGCTACTTCCTTGTAAGATGTTCTCTGCTGCGTAGTTAACCTCAGCAATATCTTTGTTTATTTCTCCCGCAACGACAGAACTCTGACCCACATTTTCATTTACTTCCTGAATTCCCACGCTCGCTTGATTGATGTTATTTGCAATCTCTTGAGTTGCGGTAGACTGTTCTTCAACCGCAGCAGCGATGGTAGCAACAATTTCATTCACCCCACTGATAACCTTAGAAATCTGATCAATGTCCGCCACTGTTGCACTTGTTGCCTGCTGAACTCCTTCAATCTGACTTTTGATATCAAGAGTTGCTTCCGCAGTTTGTTTTGCGAGATCTTTTATTTCATTGGCTACAACACCAAAAACAGGAAATACGGCTCTGCTGCAACTGATAGTAATTATCACAAAAACACAAAATAACAAAAAAATAATCAACATAAAATAAGCCTGTTACGTTGACACGATTTCGAGAAAATGCTCTAACAACTAGACAGGCCTCAGTTTTTGCAACAGAGCCATTTAGTCTGTCCTGATTTAGGGAAGGATCAAAGTGGACTTTGAGAGCATCAGGAACAAGGCTCACTTTATCTTTCTTGAACTCGTTTTATATTGGCAGCGATAAGCTTGTATTGTTTTGGAGCACTAACGACAATAACCGTGCTATTGTGCACCAACCTAACAATATTGACCAAACAATTTAAACTGATGCAATTTTCTATAAAAACATCTTTCAGAAGGGACGCTGAATTGATGATCTAGATTAGGCATCGCAGTATTGAACCACAACAACCTTCCGCCCTCATTTGACAAACTCCACCATCCTCTATAAACTTTAATATACTTAAGTTTTCGATGATGTATTCAACCAGACACCCCAAAGGTAAATAACAATATGAATTCCCCCATGGCAATACGCATCGCTCTATTCACTGGAATACTCGTTGGCATAATGTTAATATCATCTTGTGACAAGTCTGATGAAGTAACCTTTGTCTGTCAAGATTCTCTGGGGTGTGTAGATATTACCCCTGGGGAACCACTACAGATTGGTGTATTGCAGGCTGTCAGTGGTGCTGTTGCCCCTTTAGGACAGGCTCAAATCAGAGGGCTTGAACTCGCTATGGAGTCCCGCGACAACACACTCCTCGGTCACCCCATTTTCCTACAGATTGAAGACACAGGGTGTACTTCTGAAGGAGGCGCCAATGCGGCCCTCAAATTAATAGCAGATCCTCAGATGGTCGCAATCTTCGGAACTACCTGTTCAGGCGCCGCAGCCACCGCATCAAAAGCCATGTCCTCAGCAGGTATGGTAATGGTATCGGGTAACAACTCCGCACCATTTCTTACCTCCATCGCTGGGAAACGTGCTCCTGATTGGCAGGATGGTTACTTCCGCACAGCATCTAATGAAGAAAGTGCAGGGCAAGTTGCTGCGGAATACGCCTCTTTGAAACTCGGTTTGATAAAGGCTGCAGTCATACATGACAATGATATCTATACCAAGGGACTGGTTGACAGCTTTGTAAGAGGTTTTAAAGATCAGGGCGGTTCAATCGTTTCATATAGCGCTGTCAATAAAGGAGATACTGAAATGCAACCGGTGCTCGAAGCAGTAGTAAACTCCGGCGCAGAGTTGCTTTTCTTTCCATTATTCCAGCCCGAAGGAAACCGAATCCTGGCTCAGGCAAGGAAGATGGAAGCAATGGAAGGTATCGTCTTGATGGGTGACGGCGCCCTGATACAAGAGTCATTTTTGGCAGATGTTGGCGATCTCGCTACTGGAATGTATTTTGTAGGACCCACAAAACCGGATGGCCCTGATGTCGATAAAATGGCAGCCAGATATGTTCAAAGATATAAAGAAGATCCTGTCGTCTCCTATTATCTCAGCGGTCATGATGCTGCTGTTCTGCTGTTTCACGCTTTAGAGGAAACTGTGGTACAAAGTGATGATGGGACCATACATATCCCGCGTCAGGCTCTGCGAGATACCCTCTATTCCACCACCTCCCTGGTTGGTGTAACTGGTACATTGAGCTGTAATGCCTTCGGTGACTGCGCAGTCCCTGCATTTAACGTGCTTCGTTTGGATACTCCGTCTCTGGGGTTGAAAGGGTTGGAGGCAAATATTGTCTATGCGAACAAAAAGACACAGAAATAGTCGGATTACAGAGGTTACCAACCAATGGCGAAAAGGGTTATGAGTTGGAAAAGAAAAGGAATAACCAAAAAATTCCGGCTTATTTTCAGCCTTTTGCTAGGGCTGGTTCTCTTGAGCGCCTTGACTGGTTATCTTTCTTTTGAATATATAGACAGTCAGAGAAGTACTATCCAGACAAGCAGCAGGATAGGTCAGCTGGTTATGGAAATGGATAGGGGGTTGGAACTCGCTCGGCGCTTGCATGGAAATTTTTTCATGTATTATGATAGGATAGGGCTACAAAAAGCCCATGAGCAATACGCCCAACCATCCATACGTGAGATTGCCCAGGTTATTACTCGAAGCAAGCAGTTGAAGAAAATATTATTCAATTCTGATCATCACCCCGTAGACGATATTGAGCAGGCGGACATCAACCTGTACCTTGCCTTTGCCAAGCGTTTTGCAGATACATCCATCGAAGCTGTTGAATTAACATCCCGGCGTGCCGCTCCCGAGAATGGAATTGTCGCACAGCTCCTTTTATCGAGTGCATCAGCCTATACTCTATTGGAACATCGCCCCGAACTGCTCCTTATGTTCTTTGAAGCACGTTCCCATCTCAAAGATTACCTTATTCATCAACAACGTTTTCAAATGCAGTCTTCTTTAAATATACTCGACAATATCTTGAGCCAGATTTCACACAGCCCCTCCACTAAAAAAATAGAAGATCAAAAGCTGACCGATAACATCGCTTCCATACAAAGGCTCGGCCTCACGTTAGCGAGTATTGATCATGACATTAGAGGTAAATTGCGAGATTTCCAGTTGCAGGCCAAGACAGTTGCTCCGATATCAAACAAACTCATCCGAAATACCCAGAAAGATACTGCCGCAGCGGAACAAGGTATTGAGAGAGCGATGAAGATTGCTCGGATGATAATGATTGTCAACACACTTTGTACCTTGCTGATCCTATTTTATATTGTACGACTGGTCCATACCAGTATTACCTGTAATGTTATAGAACTGACAAGAACCGCTTCTGCTCACAGTGAAGGAAGGCTTGACGTTCGGGCTCGGGTAACAGACCATGATGAATTTGGTCAACTTGCTACCATCTATAACAACATGGCTGAAAGATTAAGCGACATGATTTACAACCTAGAGGGAAAAGTCGCAACACGAACTGCTGAGCTCTCATTGAGCGAGGAACGATTTCGCAGCCTTGTGAATGATCTACCTCAAATTGCCGTTCAAGGTTTTGATGTGAGAGGTGTAATTAAATATTGGAACAAGGCCAGCGAGGCGCTCTATGGGTATTCCGAAGAAGAAGCACTCGGAAAGGAGTTCATAGAGCTGATATTCCCCCACCTACAGAGAAATGAAGCCAGGTTGCAAATCCAAGCGTGGCTAGATGAAGAAACAAATATTCCTGCCGTAGAAAGAACACTCCAACAACGTAATGGTAAAGCAGTGAGTGTTTTTAATTCTTATGCAATGCAGATGAACAGTTTGGGTGAAAAACAGATGTACTGTGTGGGGATTGATCTGGCTGAACTCAAGCAGGCCCAAGAGCGGGCCAAGGTCAACGTATCGCTCTACCGACAGCTCTTTGACCATTCCAGTAGCGGTGTAATTGTCTATAAAGCAATAGATGAGGGAAGTAACTTTGTCATCATGGACGTCAATCATGCCAGTGAGCAAATTGACCAAGTAAAAAGGAAGGATATAGTTGGTCGCTCCGTTACGGAAATATTTCCGGGCATTACAGAAAACGGTCTTTTCGAAGTATTCCAATCCGTATGGAAAACAGGGAAACCTGAGCATTTACAAGCAACTGTTTATTCTGATAGTCGGATTCGTGGGTGGAGACAGAACAGAGTGTACAAGCTCCCCTCTGGAAAAATTGTAGCAGTATATGACGATGTTACCGCTCAGATGAATGCAGAAAATGAGAAACACGCCATGGAATTACGACTGCAACGGGCGCAAAAAATGGAGACAATAGGACTCATGGCAGGAGGTATTGCACATGATCTAAATAATATTCTGTCTGCCATCGTTGGCTATCCGGAGCTCTTACTTTTACAACTCAGTCCCGAAAACGAACTACGAAAACCTCTCGGTGCGATCAAATCAGCTGGTGAACGCGCAGCTGCAATCGTCGAAGATCTACTTACTGTTGCCCGGGGTGTGGCGAGCGCAAAAAAATCAGATGATCTCAACATACTTATTGAAGAATATCTAGACTCACCGGAGTTCTATCAGCTCCAAGAGAGATTTCCAAATATCCGATTCGAATGTGATTTTAGGCAGGATATTCCACCTATCCTCTGTTCACCTGTTCACGTGAAAAAATGTATCATGAATCTTGCGACTAATGGCGCTGAGGCTATTGAAATAAGTGGTTCTGTGACAATTGCTACACGGTCCTGCACTCCAGATGTCGATTGGCTCAAGAACCATGGACTTGAAGAAACAACGTATATAGTCTTGACTATTAACGATACGGGAACCGGTATTGCCGAAAAGGATCTTAAGCATATATTCGAACCGTTCTACACCAAAAAGGTGATGGGAAAGATCAGTGGAACGGGACTCGGCCTCTCCGTCGTGTGGAATACCATGAAAGACCATGACGGAGCTGTCTTTGTATCCAGTGATGCTGGCGGAACCATGTTTGAACTCTATTTCCCTATTGCAGATGAGTTTCAAGACAGTCAAGTAGTAACTACTGACCATACCAGCCTACAGGGGAGCGGCGAAAAGATTCTTGTCGTGGATGATGAGCCACAACAACGCAATCTCGCAACGGAAATGTTGGAGCATTTTGGTTACACCGTCACAAGTAAGAGTTCCGGTGAAGACGCTATCAGCTATTTGCAAGACAACCATGCTGATGTCATCCTGCTTGACATGCTCATGGATCCAGGGATAAACGGTCGTGATACGTACAGATTGATCAAGGACATGAAGCCAACGCAAAAAGCTATTATTGCCAGTGGATACTCTGATAATATTGATGTGCAAGAAACTATCCTGATGGGTGCGGGCAAATATATCAAGAAGCCATATGCTATGCTAGACCTGGCAAAGGCTGTTCAGCAGGAGTTACAAAGAGGGTAGTACGACCTTCCTCCTTTCTGTAGAGGAATTGGGATAATCTTACAATATTAGTTTTACTGTAATCCGAAATTTTTCATGTTGTTCCTGGCCTTCCCTAGAACTCATTGTCCCCACTTTACACAAAAAAGATTACTAAATTGTTACTCCACTACTGGCCAAGTTGATGCAAGATATTATCACCTACTTTTGTAGGTGAATGAAACAATAGTCCACCCTACTCGGGGCAAAACTGATCTTTAACGACCACCTCCTTATCAGGAAACATTATAACTTACGCCTCTCAGCCCAAATACATGGCTGACATGAATGGCGATTTCAAAGATATACAAAATGTAATAAGAAAAATGACCAATTTATAACAACTTAGTTAAATTGTTTTCTGCGGTAAGCGAAATAATTCGATTGTCGAGTGTTGCCTCCGCAGGCAATTTTTTGTACAAGGAGAACACCAGTGCATATTTCAGAAATATTTAAACGAAATCCGATTGCCTTTAGTTATGAGCTCTTTCCCCCAAAAAGTAAGCAGGCGACTGAGTAGCTATTCGCCACTATCAGTAATTTTTCACCACTGGAGCTGGCGTATGTGAGTGACACCTATGGCGCCAGTGGTTTCACATTTGACCTGCGTGGGCTTGACTCGAGATGCAATCAAGTCGATTCTGGATACCTACGTAGCGAGTGGAATTGAGAACATTCTGGCCTTGCGTGGAGATCCACCTCAAGGGCAGGGACCATTCGAGCCTGTTGACGGTGGCTTCAAGTATACATTCGAAATGGTAGAATTCACTTCCAAAAAAGCTTTACTCCCTCCCCTCGCTCCAGCCATATTGCTTAATGTAACGTCTCCATAAGGATTTCCTGCCCAAATAGCTACAACGCTGCATCCTTCAACTTCGTAACGCGATTTCCCTATAATTTTCAGGTAGGCGTCATTAACCGCTCAGCAAACATACTTCCTGTCAATGAGTGCCATTGGGCCAGCGTCACTAGAGAAAAATGACAACTGCTTGTATCGCTGCAAGGTTACGTCCTCCCTACTACAGCTATTCAGCAGTACCTTTGCTTTATTCTCCACCATATTGACCCCGTTATATGAAACTTCATCTTTTTGTAAATAAAGGCTCATGGACAATTTATTTCTTCATAAAATAATATCACAATCACCACCAGAAACTATAAGAAACACGGTAGATATTTAAAATATGTTGGATGGCATTTACGATGTGAAAGATTTCTTTTGGCAAGCTCAAAAATCTGTATAAACCTGCAATTTGACCTTCCTGTAAATCTCTGTCGGCCATGTTCTGGGATTTGGTTTCGTAAATGTTATGCACCTTAGGGGAAAGAGCATGGCATATTTAACCCTTTGCTGCTGATGAGTATTTTTCGCTCAGTGATTTGTCTCGTGTTCCTTTCTCTCAAGCCCAGGCTGTCACAAGTAATCCTTACCAATATTAATTCTTTCATTGCCTTAAATTTGAGGCAAACTTATCTGCATTTCCTGAGTGCTCAGTCCCCAGTTAGGGAATTTGAAACACCACAAACGTGTTTTAACTACATTTTCGTAATACCTCTAGCGCCAACTCCAAGAATTAATATCAGCTGAACATACTGAAACAACAACTGTTAAACAATATATTTAAAACTGGCACTCAAAGTGCTTCACTGCACGCAACCGTTAAAAGGATCATTCCAAAAAAAAGACGTCTGCTACTGGCACGGTTCCAGAATGAGTTAGAAAAAACACCACAACTTTAACCAAAGAAAACCTATGAACGATATAAACCGTCATCAACTTGAACTTGAAAAACATAAAGACATTGCCAGAATTGATCAGGAATCAAAACGTACTCATGGATGGTATGTCCGAGTACGATATCTGGGAAAGACCCATTCCAAGTTTTTTTCCGATAAAAAATGTGGCGGCCGATATTCCAGCCTCTTATCAGCCATAGCCTGGCGAAACAAGAGAGAAAAAGAAGTCGGAAAAGCACGCACAAATAAGCACATGGTCACCATCACTAAATCTGGCACTGGTGTAGTTGGCGTGCGTCTCAATGAAAACCTGAGCCGCTACGAAGTAAGTTGGGTAAATAAGCTGGGGAAACAGGGAAAAACTTCCGTCTCCATTAAAAAGCATGGAAAGAAAAATGCATTCACCCGAGCATGTTCAATTCGCCAGGAGAAAGAACGTGAACGACTAGAATTGTAAATGGTATCTATAATGCTGACATGACTAAAGGCTCCCTTTGCTCACCGGAAGTCTTTTAAAAGTCTGGCACCAGTGAGATGTCAGAAAAAGGTAGCCATTAACAGTCTTCTTGGTGAAAATAAAAAACTGCTTTGTTACCGGAGCCTAGAGGTATATGCATACGTCCGCAGCTCCGGTTCCTCAAATATCCGGCAGGTAGCGCAGACTCCGAACTTGCCAGTAAGATTTAGGTTCTATCTATTTCACAAGTGTTTGTTTGTAGTTCAGCAGGGCATCAGATACAGATTCAAGGATATCTTCATCAGTATCCGTTCGTGCGACAATCACCGCTTCAACGCATGCCGTGGTGATTTCCTGGTCATTTAAAAAACCTTTTTTAGTATCAATTTTTCTAAATTGGTATACAGGTTTACCGGTTGTGGGAAGCTTGTCGTTTAGGTCTTTATCATTAAAACCAACCAGCTTTAAATCTTTGTTTTTCAAAACCGTCTGAGCCATCTTGTCATCAAGTTTCGGTTTAGTAACCCACATCACCGCATCAACCTGTTTGTTTACAAGTTTACTCAGTGCCCTCGTACCACCGATAAAATTCACCCCTGCATTTTTATATTCTGGCTCTAGCTTCAACATGTAATCCCAAGTAACAGCCGTCCCGGAACCTTTGCTGCCAACAGCAATTGTAGCGTTTTCGACTGTCTGTAGGTCATCTTCGTTCAGGACTTTTCCTCCGGTGTTGACAGCCAAATATGCACACTCCTCATAAAGACTCCCCATAATCTCAAGCTCAGTTTCGACCTCAGGGTGTTTGAGGGCGTACCAGGCATATGCATCCATCTGAACCAGACCGATTTGTGCCTCGCCTTTAACAAGACGATCAAGGTTTTGCACCGACCCTTTACTGGTGATGACCTCGCCTGTTCCAAGAAAGGCTTTGAGGTTATGCCCGACCTTGATATAAGACCCGCTTTTTCCCCCTGTGGTGATGATCGGCCCTTCCGCCAGAGCTGGTGCTGCAAGGAATAATAACAAAATAATTGCCAATACATTCTTCATTAAATGCTCCTTTTTCCTATTGTGGTGGCGCCTACGTTTCTCGTGAAAGCAAGTTCCCCATTCATGAGTCTGTTAATTTACTAGGGTTTCGAAGTCTACGCTATCTGGTTCGAGATCAGGTAAGCGAAGACTCCGAGGCATACGAAGATATCGGAACAAAAGACAGCAAATCAACGGGCTCAGCCATTTATCCTAAAAAATAGGTTCAATAATATGTCATGTGATCAAGTGATCAAGTGATCAAGTGATCAAGTGATACCATTAGTTTAACTCTGTAAATTGAATATACAGTACTTTCTCACCATTAAAATCATATTGTGTTTCTGTTTGTGCACGTAACGAGTAAGGATAGATTCATCTTATTTTTCTTGAGCCATGATAGCTTTTGCTTATTTATTTTTGAATTTTAAATAATTGTCCATTTCTTCATCAAAAACTCCTTGTTCTTTCAATTCTTTTACTATTTTTACAAATTCTGGCAATCTTCCAGCAAATTTGGATTTTTTTGACAAAGCAAAATAAACCGCAATTTTCTGGTTATATTTGTATTCAGCTTTTCCAAAAGTATTGCTGTAACCATGCGTTTCAATATAATAATCCCCAACTTCCTCTGTAGTAATAAAAGTATCAATTCTTTTCAATTTAAGCATATTAAAGCCTGACAACTCATTTGATACTTCCTGTTTTTCAATATCAGTGTCATTATCAAATTTATCAAAATATTTTGCTTTTCTCAGTATTCCTACAGTCGAATTCTGAATATCATTATATGTTTTAAATTTCGTTTCATCTCCTTTGTTTACATAAAAAACTTTTACCGAGTTTGTCTTATAAGGAGGTTCAATATAGGACAAATATTTTTCCCGTTCTGTATTTTTTGTTATTCCGCTAACAAAATCACACGTACCGTGTTTTAAACTATTAAGACACCTTGCCCACGGGTAAACAGTGTATTTTGCTTTTACTTCCATAGCATCCAATAACGCATTTGTCAGTTCAATATCTATTCCTCCCGATACTGTCCCTGAACTGTCAACTATTTTGAAAGGCGGATATGGATCTATACAAATTTGAAGTTCCTCAGCATGTACCCATCCAGCCAAAACAAATAAAATAATTGAAATAAATAGATTTTTCATAGTCTATCCAAGTGACGAGCCCCATACAGTGTACGTAAATTGTTTTGAGGTGACTGACTCATTAGCGGGTAACCTCATTGAGATATTTTCGCTCTGGGTAAAGCCGTTGTCAGACCTTGGCTTTGACTAAGCCGTTGTCATAAAATAACATGGCCGAGGTCTCTCTCGGAACGGCATAAGGCTCCGTAACGAAACGAATGGAAATGGCCAGGTTATTTCGTAACGGGTCCTAAGCAGTTACGGCCATTCTGTTTTGCTTCGTACAGTCGTCTGTCGGCCAGTTCAACGAGGCTTTCGGTAACGTCCTTTGTTTCACTAATGGTTGCACAGCCGATGCTGATAGTGAGAAATCCAAATTCGCTTTTCGGATGAGGTAACCGGAGTGCACGAATTTGCTCAAGTGCACGAAATCCAATTTTTTGCGTTTGTGCCTTATCGGTGTTATCCAGAATAATGAGCATCTCCTCTCCCCCGTAACGATAGAGTGTGTCACACTCCCGCAGTACTGTTGAAAGAGTTTGGGTCACATGTTGCAACGCCTTGTCACCTTCGACATGCCCCAGATTGTCACTGTACTGTTTGAAGTAATCGATATCACACATTAATATCGTAAATAAATTACCAGTTTCATCATATCGTTCCATATAGCGCGCGAAGTCGACATCAAAGGCTCGACGGTTTAACACACCTGTCAGTGCATCCCGCATGGCATGCCGGATCCATCTGTTTGTTTCGTCCTTGTTGCGGATGATGAGCCTGCATTGTTTAAGATGCAATACCCAGAACCCTATACCTGCAGCTATCATCATAAATGTGCCCCAGAGCAGGATTCTGCGATGAATTCCATGATTTGTAGCCATTTCTACGGCTAACGCCGAGCGCATGACGTTCTGCCCGGTATCTATCAGATCCGTGCATTTAAGAACCGGCAACATCGTCCTGATGAATATCTCTAAATTGACATGGGACTGTCGGCGAAGCTGTTCGCCTAGTATGTCAATCTGCGTAAGAGCAGGGACGGTGCATGGATACCGTTTGAGATACAGGTCGATATTGAGCAGACCGTACGCCAGGTCCATATTATATTGCACCCGGCTGTAGTCTGAAGGCTCACTTGCCGAATCAGAGAGTAGCTCAAGGCTGTTGAGCAGATAATGCCGAGAGCGGGAGGCCAACGGTTGGGCCGTCAGACTACCGGTATTGTCAAAATATCGCTGAACCTGAGGGTAAAACAAGCCCACTTCAATGGAAATGAGACCGATTAACAGGCCAAAGCAAACCACACTCAGCCATAACCAACCGGTTTTTGGCGATTCGAATAGTTTCATGGTACCGTCTCGATACCTCGCAGCATCCAGACCCAGTCATTGAAATCCCGCAGATTTTTCGGATCCCTCCCTGTATAGTCACGTTCGATCAGCCGCAAAGGTCCCTGTTGGCGCAAGGAGAGGGACTGCCCGTCTTCATGAGTGACAATCACCCAATGATTCGGCTGCCAGTTATCAAAGATCAGCTCGTAACCATCATGGGCGATTAGTTTGATTCGCTCAGGCACTCTCAATAGATGTTTTTTGAGCAATGTGTCCAGCAGAAGACCTCGCACCCGGACTTCACGACCACGAAAAGGTGCAAAGAGGGTGAATTCAATATCTGCCTGTTTACGCAACGACTCAATCGATAACTCGAGTCGAATCTGATCATCTACCAGCACCAGCTGCTCATCACTGGCAAAAACAGGACTGGCAAACATCATAATGACAAAAGTAATAAGCATACACTGTAAAGGTTTCATTCCATCACTAAAAGGGGGAGAGGATTAGGTCAACGTAAAAATATGTAGGGAGAAATTCGCTTAAGATAACTAAACAACACTGATTCAGGCACCCCAAGAAGTTTTTGGTCATTTTTGTATCTACCAAATACATCTTACGATAATTTCTGTAAGTTTCATAATAAAATGACCGAATTTCTGGAGTCAAGTCAAAACCCTGCAGCCTGAATAAGGTTCTTTTATCTGCCTGGCTATCACGCCTCCACTCAAAAAATGAATATCTTCGGCTCTTCAGGATTAAGCGTATTTGAGCTGTTTCAGAACGTTGATTCAGTTAGAGCGGTTACACGAGATACTGGTGCTGAATTCGCGGACTATGGTCGTGTTACAAAAGAGACCGGGGCTCATCTTCTGCCTCGGCAAAAAGAGCCTGTACCGTTATTTTTCCATCACCTCATTTCGCCAGTAAGACTTCGTACTCTCAGAAAAGATGAAAACCTGGGTTTACCCGAAGCATAAAACCCGGTGTACTTAAACGTGACGATTGCCCCTATTGGAGGAGGATGGACTCGCTCTTCGTCGCTAAATCCCGTACCGATCTTAAATCGAATACTCCGATCGCTGAACAGCTCCAGAATAAGAGAGCCTAATCGCCCGCGATTTCTTCCTTTGCCAGGCACATAACCAACCACCACACCCTCCGAGTCCTTGAAGCTCTTTACCTTCAAGACATCAACGGTGCGCCCATTAATATATTTTGAGCCTTTTCGTATAAGTATAATTCCCTCGCCCCCTCCAGCCTCAATGTCTTCAAGCAGATATTGCAGATGATCTCTGTCTCTTACCGGTTGTTGCTCTATAACGAAGGCATAATCTGAAGGATGCTTGTCAAACCACGTTCTGGCCCGCTCTATCCTCTCTTCAATGGTTAAGCGGATATCTTTGGAATCAAAGACACCAAAGTGGAGTGAGTTCCAGCCTTTATCCTGGCCAGACGTTGCAACAATACTTGAGGTGCGTTCGAAGGTCCCCCTTCCACCCCATATTTCACCAGAGAGCGGAAATGGTGGAAAGTCTTCAGTGAAATAGGCTGGGACATCAAGCCTATTCCCCTGCTTTGTCAACATCTCAGTACCTGTCCATTCGCCTCTTATTCCATCAAGTTTTTCACTCCACAACCATTGTTCATCGACCTCCTGACCTGTATATTTTTTGGGCAGCATAAGATTAGTCGTGGGCGGGGCACCATAAAGGCGGCCAGTAATTAATGCAACGAGTAGCAGAGCAAGAAGATATACAAGGGCTTGATATCGCAGAGTGGTATTGAGAGGTTGCATCCATTGGCTCCTTAATTTATTTACATAACCGCCTATTGATTTTTCTCGCTTTCTTTCAACAGAATAACACGATATGTTACGTGCAACCTGTAAATCATAACTGCTTGTAATAACCGTTTACCAAATTTCATACTGATCCCTATGAGCCAACCCAATCTAACCCCTGCCCAAAAACGTTTTTCCACTTCCTTTGCAAATCTTTCCCAGACCGAACAGGATGTATTGAAATGCCTATCAGTCATTTATCAGAAAATTTCTCGGACTAAATTGGTCAACTGCCTGAACGAGGCTGAGTATAGGAATCATCTGGGTAAAAGATACAACACTAAAGATGTCGGGATATATCTCAAAAATCTCGAAGAACATGATCTGGTAGAATTAACCTCACAAGGGGCCTGTTGCCACCCGGAGATAGTCGAGATGGTCAGCCAGGAGTCTCTGGGCGAAAACAGTTTCGCAACACTAGCAAAAGTTGTTCAAGAGGAGATTCCTCTGCAAGAACGTTGGGGGGGATCAGTATGGTACAACGATTACAATCAGGGAATCCGTGAAATCAGAATAGCTCTGTTCACCGGTCACAAGAGTGAGGCCGTCCTCAACAGTTACACCTCTGTTTGTGATCAATTCCCCCATGATGTTGCACGTGATTCTCCGATTGATCGCATTTTCTTCAACCCGCTTAATCTGGAGAGGCTACACTCACTCCCCACACTGCTTGTTGCAGAACTGATCATTCCAAGAATCATCAATGCTATCAAACTACTGCAGCCCTCCGATACTCTCATTGAGTTCATTAAGGACTATGCGAATAAAAACCAGATAGAGAGCGACAGTTTCCAATCACTTACTACGTTACATTCCATTTGCAAAGGAGACGTGGATTCACCACTTGCCGAGGCTAAGTCGTGGGTGCACTCCTCAAGAATGCTCAGTTATATGGGGTGGCTTGCATTCTTACAAGGTAACACAGAGCAATCTCTTCATTGGTACCAACAAGGACTTGAACTGTTAAAAAAAGAGACAGGAAAGCGAAAGGTATGTTTTGAAAACATTGCCGGATTTTTTTATAGCGTTGCACTACTTCAGGCCGGCGGAAATGACAATTGCCAGGAAGCGTTAGACTATGTGAAACGTTTAAAAAAACAGAAAAACAACTTCATGTCCTACAGCATCTGTAGCGACATGGAACAGACCCTGCTCCTTAGCCTGGGACGAAAAAGTTTGGCCGGAAAAATAGACCACTCCATCAGCCACCATAGCTATTACGATTTCTTCTCACTCCTTATCGGAGTTTTGACCTTAAGCTGGCAAGGAGAAGAACAAGGCCAAAGAGCTTTAGATTTTCTAGAAGTTCTTCAACAACGTGCAGAAGAAAATGGCTATAACTGGTTCACCAAGGAAGCAACAGCAATCCTGCTCGACAATAACCACATGCTTGATGTCAACCGCAAACGCTATAAAAATCTACAAGCCCTCTGTCCCCTGCCGGATATCCATTGTGCAATCCAACAACAACCAAAATGGGAAAAGGTGATTGAAGCGCTGACTCACCTCAACAATGATCCAGGAAAAACAAAACAAGGAAGCAGCGAACGGTTAGTATGGCTCATCGATTATGACGATGACTACTACGAATGTGCCATCGCTCCACGGCTCCAGAAACTTGGAAAAAACGGTAAATGGACCAAAGGACGTGCGGTTGCCCTTTCAACCCTCAGCAGTAACGTGAACACCCTGACCTATCTTAGCGAACAAGATAAGCATGCCATTGGGGCCATTCAAAAGTCTCGGGAGTCTTCATGGGGCTATCATGGAAGCACAAGTAGTTATGACATACAACAGAGTCAGGCCCTACCTGCCCTTGTAGATCACCCACTGCTTTTTTGGGAAAATCACCCGACAACGCGACTTGAGCTGGTCCTGGGATCGCCTGAGCTTCATGTGGAAAAACATACAAACAACTACACACTCACTCTCTCCCCCGAGATGGATGAAGGCGAGTCATATCACCTTTCTCAAGAAACTCCGACGCGCCTGAAATACATTCCCCTCACCAAGGATTATGCCCGCATATGTGAAATCATCGGCACTTCAGTTGAGATTCCTCTCAAGGCAAAAGATAAGGTCCTGGGAGCGCTCTCCCAAGTATCCAAAATACTGACGGTCCATTCCGACATCGGCGGAACATCAGTGGATGCCAAAACTGTAAAAGCGGATGCCCGACCCTGTATCCATCTCCTCCCCTTTAACGAGGGTATTCAGGTTGAGGTACTATGTCGTCCGTTTTCTACCGGCGGATCATATTATCCTCCTGGGAGCGGTGGAAAAACTGTACTTGCAGAGGTTGACGGAGTGCCGCTTCAAACTACACGGGATCTCGGTTTGGAGCGTAAAAACGCCGGAATCATACAGGACCAATGTCCCACACTCAACCGGGCCGACGGTTACGGTAACGAGTGGCACCTTGATGACCCTGAGACATGCCTTGAACTACTGTGCGAACTCCAGGAATTAGGAGATACAGCAATAGTCGAATGGCCAAAAGGGGAAAGCCTACAGGTAACCCCCATCGTCTCGGCTGCTCATTTTTCTATGGGCATCAAAAAAGACAATGACTGGTTCAGTGCCACAGGAAGCCTTCAGGTTGATGAAAA
The DNA here is from genome assembly GCA_047622095.1 of Desulforhopalus sp. Taxonomy (GTDB): domain Bacteria; phylum Desulfobacterota; class Desulfobulbia; order Desulfobulbales; family Desulfocapsaceae; genus Desulforhopalus_A. Next base: position 2,275 of record JBLHNU010000083.1, on the reverse strand, counting down.
GCTAACGCTTGACATGAAGAAGTTACTTGCGCTCAGCCTCGATTCGCAAAGTCGCTTTATTCAGCTCGATGACGGCAGGTTCCTGGCTCTGAGTAAAGCGTTTAAAAAACGTATAGAAGAATTACAAGCCTATTCAGAAAGCCACGGTGACGGCATCCGTTTCAGCCCATTGGCAGCGCCTGCACTGGAAGAGTTCACCGAAGAGATAGGCAACTGCACCACCGACAACCACTGGAAAAAAAACCTAAAACAGTTTCAGGACCTCAATGAGCCAGAATTACCCTCAACACTACAGGCGACCCTGCGTGACTATCAACTGGAAGGCTTCAGCTGGCTTGGGCGTCTCTCATCGCTTAACATTGGAGCCTGTCTTGCCGATGACATGGGGCTCGGCAAAACTGTTCAAGCCCTTTCAGCCATCTTGTTACGGGCCCCGCAAGGCCCTACGTTAGTGGTCGCGCCAACTTCAGTAATGATGAATTGGGAGGATGAGGCAGCTCGTTTTGCCCCGACCTTAAAGGTACTGAACTTTGGCAACGGCAATAGACAGAAGATTCTCGACCGATTGGGGGAATTTGACCTGGTCATCTGCAGTTACGGTTTACTTCAGAGTGAAGGTAAATTACTTGCCGGCGTGGAATGGCAAACCATAGTGCTTGATGAAGCGCAGGCAATTAAGAATATGCAGACCAAAAGGTCGCAATCGGCCATGAAACTGCAAGCAAATTTTAAAATTATCACGACCGGTACCCCGATTGAAAATCATCTCGGTGAGTTGTGGAACCTTTTCCGCTTTATTAATCCCGGTCTGTTGGGCTCTTTTGAAAGCTTCAAACGTAAATTTGCAAATCCGATTGAAAAACTCCACGACCGGACTGCAGCAAATCATCTCAGAAAGCTGATCCAGCCTTTTATTCTACGTAGGCTCAAACACGCAGTATTACAAGAACTCCCATCTCGCACCGAAGTAACCATGCAGGTTGAGATGAGTACAGAAGAAGCAGCAATGTATGAAGCCCAGAGACAGCAGGCTTTGGAAGCACTTTCCACAGGAGAAGACAGCACAGGTGGTGGTCAGCAGCATATTCAGGTGCTTGCTGAAATCACCCGGCTACGCAGATTCTGCTGCAATCCTGAACTTGTAGTGCCCGATATGGGTATAACCAGTTCTAAGCTCAAGGTGTTCACCACTATTGTTCAGGAATTACTGGAAAACAAACACAAAGCCTTAGTCTTCAGTCAATTTGTTGGACATCTCACGCTGATTCGCGAACGGTTAGACTCACTCGGAATTTCTTACCAGTATCTCGACGGCTCCACAACACCGCAACAACGAAAAATACGCGTTAAAAATTTCCAGGCAGGTCAAGGTGATATCTTTTTAATCAGCTTAAAAGCAGGGGGCTCCGGTCTCAACCTAACTGCAGCGGATTATGTCATTCATATGGATCCATGGTGGAACCCTGCAGTGGAAGACCAGGCCTCAGACAGAGCCCACCGCATTGGTCAGCAGCGCCCAGTGACAATTTACCGATTGGTAGTAAAAGGTACCATTGAAGAAAAAATCGTTGCCATGCATAAGGGAAAACGCGACCTGGCAGACAGTCTCTTAACGGGCAGCGATATGAGCGGCAAGATCACAACCTCTGAGCTTTTGAAACTCCTCAAAAATGAGTAAATAAAGGCAAAGTAATCTCCACCCCTCACTCTTTAGAGTAGAGGGTGGCTCAAAGAATCGTCTAAAAAATCATAACAGTGTGCTGATCTTATGGTTAATAACTCTGTCCAGATATATATCCATTTTGGGTCTGTGCATTTATTTGTAAAAACTGAGATTCTATCTGACAGCTTCTATTTTGAGTTTCGATCAATTCTGACATTTTGAAATTCATTACTTTTTTCTGATTCGAAAGTAGTATCAACGCCTGGTATGTCCATAAATGGAGCAACTATCCCTGTTGACTCTCTGGGATAATTTTTGGCTATAACCTGCTCCATTTTGGGGAAGATTTTCAGGTAGGAGTATTTATGAACTTCACAGCATCCTAACCGGAGGCGAAAATTCCGGCGTTTATTATAGGCTATGTTCGCGTTAAACGTTGAAAAACACCCAGCTGTCCTTATCTTATTGATATACCATCAAAAAATGAGGACTACATGGAGACTAATAAGTTTGTCGAAATGCTCGCCCAAGTCAACCAGATGGATCATCGTCAACGAAATACTCTACTAACAACTCTTTCTCATCTTCCTGATGAACCTCAGGTTGTTGAAA
>JBLHNU010000082.1:0-22799 GCA_047622095.1 Desulforhopalus sp. | reverse complement strand
ACGATGACCCCGCCTCTGACAATGAATTGAAAGATGTTTATTTAACCTCACTGCAAACACCGTGAAATCCGGTAAAAAAGGGGGCAATGGGCAACTGTTTGTTATTGACAGTGTTAACCATATCAGTGCTTAATGGTAAGTGGCGGTAGGATATATCTCGAATATCGGCTCGTTCACATTCCAATATAGATACACCGACTTGTTAATCGTTTTCAAGCGCCTGCCTGATTGAGGCCGGCATTTCTGTTGACTTGCGTGTTTGCGGGTCAAAGAAGACTTCTGTCGTTTCGTATGTGGCATGGACTTCCTTTGTATCAACATGCAACATTCTCTCTGTAAAAGTGCAACTTTTGCGGCCAATGCGAGTCAGCACGCTATCTACTAAAATCAAATCTCCTGCTACCAGTTCCCGCAGAAACTGTACCTTAGCGGAGGCTGTCACCGTATGTACTGCAAACTCATCTTGCATTTTTTTGTGACTACCCCAGTAAAGTGGCCATAGGTGAAATGCGGCATCATCGAAAAAATGACTATACCAACGAACATTCATATGGCCGAAGTTGTCACAATACCAGGGATGCACAACTCCACGCAGGACTTCTATGGGTTTAGACATAATTCCTCTCCAAAAACATGATGATCACAAGTTTATCCGGTAAATTGTTTTGTTATTAAAAAGTTGGAACCGGTGTCAAAAACAGAACTGATTCCTGTGATTTGACCCTATTCAGCTTTTTTGTTATCGAAGCTACTTATATACATCTTAAAAACAACAATTTGCTGGAAGGCGGTCAGTAATAGGGTCACAGCAATTCCTAGATAAAACATTGAGATATTGAAGAGTTCAATGTTTGCGTTGGACGTCGATAAAGCCTCTACGATAGTTGTCGCTATATAAAACATCATCACGACTTTAACAATTTTTGATACTTGTCCTTTTGTACTGCCGAAACTGCTTTTTATTGCGTCTAATGGTTTGTGACCTTCTAAGATAAGGTGAAATGGAGCAAATGTTGATCTTAATGAAAAGTATATACCAAAAACTAGTAATGGTAAGGTTAGAAATTGGAGTGGCGTTGACGTGAGCATTATGACAAAACCAGCGATTAATGGGGAATTGGCAACAAGCAATGTGACCATTAAAAGAGGCGTATATACGAGCCCGTTAATAAGATTTGATTTGATCGACTGTAGCTCTCCTTGGTATGCCTGAGACATGAAGAAAATTAAGGATGACATATACATAGCGAAACCAATTAGATATACAATCAGACCCATAATCGTAATATATCCGATCCTGTTTTCACCTGTCTGAGCAATAAAATATGAAGGAAATGCAAGTAGTGTGAATGGAAGAGAAAGTAATGCAACATAATTAAAATTGTTGCGAAAGAGTTGTGTTGCGAATGTGAGAATTTCTTTCATTTATTTTGAGCCGAACGTGATGATCACTGGTTTGTCCAGTGCAATTTTAACTATAGACCAGCGTTGGTGTGCATGGTGTAAGATCTCGAAAAACCAAAACCTCTCATAGGGGTCATTCCACACTGCATTGATTAACATGTTTTCCTGAGATTCCGGCATAACTGGCGCGCATTGCAGCAATGTCTTTTTCAGCATCACCGGTTGGGTAAAAGGTCGATAGGAAGCCACCTGTTTTATTGGTGTAGTCGAGAAATGCCAGAGCTATGGGTACATTTGCACCAAGGGCTATATAATAGAATCCTGTCTTCCACTTATCGACTTTAGACCGTGTACCCTCAGGTGGAACGGCTACGACAAGACGGTCACTTGTCTTAAAGGTATCAATGGTCTGTGCCACAACATTGTTTGAAGATGATCTTATGATAGGGATTCCACCCATCCACCTCATAATGGGTCCACGCCACCCTTTAAAGAGTGAATCCTTTCCCATCCAATGCATGTCAAACCTATAGATAAAGGCTATTGCCAATGCTATGGGAAAATCCCAGTTACTCGTATGGGGCGCAGCGATTAAGACATATTTGGGCGCTTTGGGCGGCTCTCCTTTCAACTTCCAGCCATTTAGCTTGAGACAAAAATGACATAATGGTGTGATAATCTGGCGCAATATCGGAGTATTGTACATCGTTCGTTTCACAAATACCTACCTGGTGTAAAAGAAATGTAACTTTATCTCATAAGAGACCACCTTGCAGGATTACCTGTTCCAACAATTGCCAAGATTTCGCTCACATGATTTTTTTAGGAATCTATCATTTTTGCAACAGAGTTGAAACGAATAAATCAGATATTGTTCTGAGAGCACCAGTAACCATGAGCTTACTGGAGATGTTAATCTGAAATTATCCAATTAAACTGATCAACACTTTTTAGTTCTGAATCTCCCCTGCAAACTGCTTAAGTCCACTCTGAAGCCGATCCAGCAACTTGTCCACTTCTGCTTTAGTGGTCACCAAGGGGGGAGCCACCAGCAAGATATTGGTGTCAATTCCATTGATATGACAGCCGCCGGGATAGACAATGAGCCCGTTGTCAAGGCAGGCGGAAAGTGCTCTTGCCGTGGCTTTATCCTGAGCGAGAAAAGGCATCTTGGTCGCTTTGTCCTTTACAATCTCCAAGGCCCACATATATCCTCTACCTCTGACATCTCCAATAAAAGGAGACTCTTTTGCAAGATCCAAAAGCCCTTGTCCCAGCACTTTTCCGTTTTGACCGACGTTTTCTATTAGGTTGTGGTTTTTGATGTAAGTGAGAACGCTTGCTACGGCACGACAACTTAAGGGGTTTGCATTATAGGTATGGCCGTGGATGAAAGCACCACTGCCGTTTTTAATAGTATTAATTATGGATTCTTTAACAAAGATACCGCCTGTGGGAATATACCCAGCAGCCATGCCCTTGGCTGAGGCGATGATGTCTGGGATCACATCCCAGTGGTCCACACCAAAGGCTTTTCCGGTGCGGCCAAAACCAGTCATGACCTCGTCGGCGATGAGCAGAACATCGTATTTATCACAAATTTTCCTGACGGCAGGCCAGTAATTATCATCTGGCGTCAATGCACCACCGGCTGAGCCCACAATGGGCTCGGCTAGAAAAGCAAGAACATTTTCAGCTCCCAGGTTTAGAATTTCGATTTCCAGGGCATTGGCGCAGTGATCGGCAAATTCCTGGTTTGTATAATGATCAGGTTTACGGTAAAAATAGGTGGCCGGCAGCTTGGCTGAAGGATTCAACAGGGGTGCATAGGTCTCCACCCTGCCAGTGCTTCCCCCTACAGACATGGTCCCAATGGTGGCGCCGTGGTAGGAGCAGTGACGGCTTATCAATTTGTGCTTGGGGCTGTTTTTTCCATCCCTTTCCACAAAATACTGCCGTCCCATTTTTATGGCAGACTCCACCGCCTCTGACCCCCCTGAGACAAACCAGCAGTAATTGAGATCTCCTGGGGTCAATTCTGCAATGAGCTCGACCGCCTCCTGGGATGCACTGTGATGCCACCTGGAAGGATGGGCAAAATCCAGGGTCTTCATCTGGTGTGTCAGATCATCGATGATCTCGGTGACGCCGTGACCCAGGTTTGAGACCAAGGCGCCGCTGCAACCGTCAATATAGTCTTTTCCCTGGTCATCATATATATAAATACCTTTAGCACTTACAGCCTGGGGGGTATTTGCTAGAAAATTTCGGGGGATGTTTTTTCCGTTTCCCATGAGTTTATCCTTGAAAAATCATTTGTTATTGGGCTGGCGCTGAATTGCCCAGCTGGGTACAGCAGCAGCGTTCTGGTTATAATATACTGATTTGTCTTCCCATGTTTCTTCTAATACCTGGAGCCTGGACATGGTTTTATGCCCGTCCAGATAAGAGACTCCGGCTAGTACCGCATTAAAAAAGCTCATCACCGCCACATTGGATTCAAAAAAAGAATCAACCCAGAAAGGCAGAGGGAAAACCAGGTTTCCTAATTTGGCCAGGGGGGAGACCTGGCTGTCTGTGACTGCGACAACACGGGCTCCGGCATCATGAAAAAGCTGGGCTATTTCAATCGTCTGGCGGCAATATCTGGGAAAGGAGATGCTGATCAAAAGTGCCTCCGGATTAAGCCCCGGTTGAATCTGGCTCCAAACGGTTCCGGCATCAAGGCTGATGAGATTCACCCGCCTGGACAAGAATCTGAGGTTGGTGGAAAAGTAGTGTGCCGCACCATAGCAGGAACGCAGCCCAAGCACCCAGATCTCCTGTCTGCTCTGAATATCAGTGACCAATTGCTCAAACAGATCAGAGGACAGGATCTGGGCTGCAGTTGCCAGGTTTTCCTGATCACTTTTTAAAATAGTTTTTAAAAAATCCCGAGCCTGGCGAATATTAGCTGGTTGTTTCTGTAACCGCTGGGGTACACTCAGGTGAGTCTTTATCTCCTGGCGAATATGCCGCTGAAGATCCATATACCCTTTAAAACCAATGTGCTGGCAGAAGCGAATAATGGTGGCATTGGACATGTCCAGGCTTTCGGCCAGCTGCCCACTGCTCATATAGGCCACATCATCAGGATGGCCCAGTAGGTACTCCAGTATCCTGCTCTGGGAGGCTGTCAGTTTGGGCAAAGGTGATTTGGATAAGAGAAAATCTTTTCTTAGCATTTTATAGCCTTGGTTAAGTTCAATTAATGATGTCATATCAAAAAAAAACTTGCGATGCAATGACCATTACATTAACTTTTCAAAAAGTAACACATGTTACATGTTCGCATCCAGGGAAAACCAGTTCGTGGTGTCGCTGACCATAAAGGACTATAACAATAAGGAAGATCGCTGTGGAAAAACTAATAATTACAACTGCATTAACCGGCAATGTACCCACTAAAAAGATGAACCCCAATCTTCCGGTAACCCCTGAAGAGATTGCCCGTGATGTCAAAGACTGTGCTGATGCTGGTGCCAGCATTTTCCATGTTCATGCCAGAGATGAGATTGGAAAACCAAGTCTGGATGAGGAAATATTCAAGAATATTGTACGTAATATCAAGGGAAAAGAACCCGATGTCATTGTTCAGCTTTCCACAGGTGCCAGGGCAGGTAAAGACTGGGAAGACCGCGCTCTTCCGGTTCGGCTGCTTCCGGAGATGGGATCTTTTACAACCGGGTCAAACAACCTGCCTGGCATTGTCTATGAGAACTCTCCCCAGTTTATTGAATTTCTGGCCCAGGTATTTAATGAGACAGGGGTCAAACCTGAGATAGAGGTGTTTGAACCTGGTATGATCAACAATGCCCAGTTCCTCGTAAAAAAAGGCATTCTATCATCACCCCTGCATTTTGATTTTGTTCTGGGAGCGCCTGGATCGATGCCCGGGAGTATAAAAAATCTACTCTTTTTATCTGAAAGCATTCCAGCAGGTTCTACATGGACTGTGGCGGGTATTGGAAAACATGAAATCCCCTTAGCCACCGCAGCCATTCTCATGGGCGGTCATGTTCGTGTTGGGCTGGAGGATAATTTGTATCTGCCGGACGGCTCCCTTGCATCAAATCCTGCGCTGGTTGAGACCGTTGTCAGAATTGCTAAAGAAGTGGGCCGACCGGTTGCTTCACCCGATGAGGCCAGGCAGATTCTTGGGCTGCTAAAAGAAAATAAGGATAGGATATCTGGGAATCTGAAATAGCTTTGAATATCATTGATGTTGTTTTTGGGTTCGTGATTTTCGTAAGCGGGGTGACTCTTCTCTAGGGGTCACCACCAGTAAATACATTTCCAGCAATACCTATATGTTGGAAATTTCAAAGATATCGAGTTGCATTGGTGACACACTTAGTGAGCCACAATGAAATCCGATTTTTCTTTTTCCTACCTTTTTTTCTCTCGCCACGGTATTTATTATCGTATACGAAAAGGTTTGATGACAAGAACTGGAATTGATAAAAGTAACACACTTAAAAGAGGGCAGACTGTATCCAACTACATTCACCTAACAGATGACGACAAAACTGCTTTAACTAAACTTGTAGAAAACATCATTTATGAGACTATAGACGACACGAAGATTGTAAAACGTGTTAAGTGGTGAGCTAAGAAATATCAACCGAACCTACACCCCATAAGCCATGTACTTGGGTCTTTGTCATATAGTTCCAATATTACACTTCTCTCTATTTCTTCTTTTTCTCTCTCAGAGAGAATATTTAATTTATTATCTTTATCTAAAACCTCATTCAAAGAGGCTTCTCCAATATTTACAAAATATTGTAAGCCGCTTGTCTGAATTTGTTCAAGGACCACCTTAAAAATCAGGTTCTTCCGACTCAAGCGTACTTTTGTCTCTAACGCCCATAATTATTGAGGTTTGAAAGAGAGATTTCTCTAGTTTCAACAAATCTGGTGAGGAAAACAACTTTTCAAATAGCGTTTTCTTCTCCCTTCCCTTTTTCAAAGGGTGGGAAGGGGAAGATAGAAAATATTCGAAGCAACAAAATCTTTCAAAACAGAGCGTTGTGCTCCTTCACCTCGTCCACAATCCTTTATTACTGCGACATACAGATAAGTACGCTCAATCCTGAAGAACCTGATTTGCCATATATTTGGACTATTATCCCGATACTTTAAACTAACATCATCGGTGTAAATTTTTATCCTTTTTTCAATACAACACCTCCGTTGAGCAGATTAACCGCTCTTCGTTTAGTGTCTATTTTTTCTGTAACACTTCAGAGAACTCTAGATTGTAATTGGTGGAATAGGCTCTTAGAGCATTTCGGGAGGCACGGTCAACTAAGGAAAAAATCAGATCGACATGGCTCTTTCTGCTAGAAGGTGTATGGCCTCTTATTTGAATAAAGGTAATATTTACATTATCAGTGAGTTGGTAAAACTGTCTATAGAGTTCATGGTTGTTCAGCAGTTTTCCACTTTTTGCGTAATAATGATTTCCCTCTATCTTTTTTCTTCGTGCGTTTAGTCCTACGATATTTTGGGAATCTGTGTACGAAATAATTTCAGGTGAGGTTATTTCTGACAATGCCCATAACAGTGTCTGTAGTTCCAGTTTTGTGGAAGAGGTGTCTGTGAATTGCTTTAATTTTATGTGACCAGTTTGTGGGTCTTGGCCTTCTGATAATACCAAATACGCACCATAGCCAACCTTTAGTTTTGTATTCACACTTCCATCTGTAAAAAGCATTAGTTTCATATTTTTCAAATATTTTTGAATGTGACATTCAAAAGGGTGAAGAGTTCTTCCTAATTTGAGTTGGCAGCTTGGAAAAGGCTTTCTTGTACGTTTTTTCTCTGGGGTGGGTTTACCACGACCACTGTGTGAAAACGAATCAATATTTCTCGAAACATACACTTATTGCAAATTTTATTGGAGGCTGTTACATACATAGTCATCGCTAGGGGTGCTTCTTGCTGAGAGGATAATATCCAACCCTTGGAACCTGATCCGAATAATATCGGCGAAGGAAAGCGGCATGAGTTAAGTCATTGTATTTGATGTTCATATATAATGATAAAGCCGCTTTTCCAGTCATTGGGAAAGCGGCTTTTTTTTTGTAATGGAGGGTAAATGAAGATTCGTGTTAACGGCAAGGTTGAAACTATTGCCCCATGTTCCATAGCTGAATTTGTGATGACAAAGGGTTTGCCCGTTGAGTCACTTGTTGTGGAATATAATCGTGAAATCGTAAAACAAGCGCAGTGGACGCAAGTGTCTCTTAAAGAAGATGACCAACTGGAGTTACTGAGTTTTGTGGGAGGAGGGTGAGGAAATGAAGGATACAGCATTAATACTTGGAGGGGTGAGTTTTGAAAACCGCCTCTTCACCGGAACAGGAAAGTTTAGCTCAAATAGTCAGATCCCTGCAATGCTTGAAGCAAGTGGTTCTCAAATAATTACCGTGGCACTTCGCCGTATCGACTCCTCGTCGCCCGTTGAAAATATTCTCGAATTCATTCCCAAAAATGTGACCTTGCTGCCTAACACTTCAGGTGCTCGGAATGCAGAAGAGGCTGTTCGGGTTGCTCGTATTGCACGAGAAGCAGGATGTGGGAAATTCATTAAGATAGAAGTCATTACAGATATGAAATATCTGATGCCGGATAATATCGAAACCCTGAAGGCCACCGAAATTCTGGCAAAAGAAGGTTTTGTGGTCCTGCCTTATGTGATGCCCGATCTTCCTCTGGCAAAGAGACTGGAAGCAGCAGGCGCTGCCGCCGTAATGCCTCTTGGGGCACCAATCGGTACTAATCGAGGGCTTGAAACGAAAACGATGATAGCCCAGCTTATTGAAAACTGCACAGTACCGATCGTCGTTGATGCAGGTATTGGTCGGCCTTCTCAGGCAGCAGAAGCAATGGAGATGGGTGCGGATGCTGTACTTGTGAATACCGCAATTGCAACAGCACGCGATCCCGAAGTCATGGGGCGTGCATTCAGTCTTGCAGTTCAGGCTGGTAGAATGGCGTACCTGGCAGAGCTAGCCGGTGAGAGCCATTTGGCCCAGGCGTCATCGCCTTTGACCGGTTTTCTTAACTAGTGCTCGATCGAAAACCACCAATTATGCCGATTTCTTCGTTGGCCTCAAATTTTAATCCTCCGGTAAGCGAGGTACGAGACTCAGAGAGACTCAATGTATTCCTCCGGTTAAAATTATCGCCCGCCTTGAACTCGACAGAATTTGCAGGTTTTTGGTCAGATACTAACTAATGATGGCGTTGAGTTTGTTGTTCTGGAATACATGTTTTTAATCTGAGGAATTGCTGTGTCATTTGATAATATTATTAAAGAGTACGAGGGTTTTGACTTTCAGGCGTTTTTCGCATCAGTACAAGATAGTGATATTGAGCGGATTCTAGAAAAAGAGAAGTTGACGAACCTTGATTTTCTTATGCTGCTGAGTGAAAAGGCGACAGGCTATCTTGAGCCAATGGCCGCCAAAGCGCAACGGTTGACTGTCCAGTATTTTGGCAGAACAATCCAACTGTTCATTCCACTCTATATCTCCAACTATTGCTCAAACGAGTGCACCTACTGTGGCTTCAATCTTAAAAATAAGATCAAAAGACGAAAGCTGACCATTGAAGAGATTGAGGTGGAGGCCCGCGAAATTGCCAAGACGGGTATTCAACATATACTCTTGCTCACAGGCGAAGCAAAAGAGGTTACTCCGACTTCGTATCTGGTAGATGCAGTACGTTGTCTCAAACGTCATTTCGCCTCGGTATCCATAGAGATTTATCCGATGGATGAATCGGATTACCGGCTGCTTAAAGAAGCCGGTGTTGATGGTCTCACTCTGTTTCAAGAGGTGTATGATCAGGAAATGTATAAGAGTGTTCATCTCGCAGGTCAGAAAAGTCACTATGGATATCGCTTAAATGGACCGGAACGCGGTGCAAAAGCCGGTTTTCGGGTGGTAAATATAGGGTGTCTCCTTGGGCTCGGAGAGATGCGGAGTGAGGCCTTTTTTACCGGTCTGCATGGACGCTATATTGATGACACCTATCTTGAAACAGAGGTGGCATTTTCCCTGCCCAGGTTTAATCCGGCGGAAGGGGACTTTAGTCCGGCGAACTCAGTTGATGATAAGACCTTTGTACAGTTTCTTTGTGCACTGCGGCTCTTTATGCCGAGGGCTGGAATCACAGTTTCAACCAGAGAACCAGCAGCTTTTCGGGATAATCTTATATCTTTGGGGGTTACCCGGTTTTCAGCAGGTTCTTGTACCGGTGTGGGCGGGTACGCTGAAGAGGACCATTCTCAGACTCCGCAATTTGAAATTACTGATGGCCGTAGTGTCGAGGAGGTGGCAGCTACCATTATCAAACATGGTTATCAGCCGGTGTATAAAGATTGGGACCTGATAGCATGAGGGTAGGAATTGCTGGTGTCGGCGGAATTGGATCAAATGTTGCTGTGAATCTTGTTCGTAGTGGTGTTACCAAGTTTACCATAGCCGATTTTGATACTGTTGAGATATCCAACCTTAATCGTCAGTTTTACTTTGAGGATCAAATTGGTCAGCCTAAGGTTGCAATGTTAATAGAGAATCTTCTTCGTATCGATCCGAATGTCGATATCAAGGTATTCCCTGAGCGTCTGGATAATATGAACATTGTTGATGTCTTCAGTGACTGCTCAATAATTGTAGAGGGTTTTGACGGCAGTGGAGATAAGAAGATGCTGCTTGAATCTTTTGCTGGTGATGCTCGCCCTGTCATTTCAGCAAGCGGGATTGCGGGGAGCGGAGTTGATACTCTCTCAAGTCGAAGGCTTGGTAACTGTTGTATCGCTGGTGATTTTACGACCGATTGTAAGGATGCTAAACTGTATGCTCATAAAGTTATTGCTGTTGCAGCAATAATGACGGATAAAATTTTAACGGAATGTGGTCACTATAATGGAAAAGAGTAAAAAACAGATTCTTGCGGAGGGTATTTATGGGATCACAGCAGAGCGTTTTTCTGAAGGGAGAAGCAATCTGGAAGTGGTTGAAGAGATGATCCGAGGTGGGATTACGACTATCCAATACCGTGAAAAGAAACACCAAAAAGATGTTGGTGAAATGTATGTTGAATGTCAGCAGATACGTGACCTCACCCGAAAAATTGGAGTGACTTTTATTATAAATGATCATGTAGATCTTGCTCTTCTAGTGGATGCTGATGGTGTTCATGTTGGGCAGGAGGATCTGCCGGTGGAGGCAGTGCGTCGTCTTATCGGGGATGACAAGATAATTGGTTTATCGACACATTCCCCAGAACAGATGGAACGGGCAGTTGAAATTGGAGCTGATTATATTGGTGTTGGACCAATCTTTGCCACCCAGACAAAAGAAAATGTTTGTGACGCAGTCGGATTACAATATTTGGACTATGTCGCAGAAAATTGCACGATTCCCTTTGTTGCCATTGGTGGAATCAAAGAAGATAATATAAGTGAAATTGTCAGTCGTGGTGCGAAATCAATTTGTCTCGTGACGGAAATTGTTGGTAGCGAAGATATTTATTCTACCTGTGTACGACTTAATAGTATTATGAAAAACAAGTGATTACTCTACCTGCATAGACACCAGACAACCACATATGCCTATCGAGCCGGATGTCGTTTTTGCCTACATGAACGACGAAGGCAAGCTGGTAATCCATTCCAAATCCATTGGTCTGCATCTGTATATGATCGCTCCAGGTCTTGGCAGTGATAGTTGTGATTGTAAACCCATCCAGGCGGAGCAGGGGGCACTCAAGTCAATTGGGGTGACCGCCCGGCAGTGGGGTGGTGTTTGTGATGAAAAGGAAGAGTTGGTAGGCCCGGAAGATGATTTGACCAAGTTTGATGGCGTCGTAAAAAGTCCGATCTGCTGCGTTGTAGGTTTTTTACGAAGACAAGACATACCATATGTATAGTCCTGTCTCCGCAAAAAACACTACGCCTCGGAATCTATCGCTTACCTGTATATCAAACTTTTTGCCTTAGCCATCTGAAGCTTTGAATGACCTCTTTACGAGTTCATCAAGTTTATACGGATGGCCAGGACCAACACCTGTTCTATTTCTGCAATGGCATTACTGCAAGCAACCATCGACCACGCACGCAGTAACAGTTCACTGTATAAAACACGTTTGTCAGGCCTTGAGTTACGCTCGCTAGCCACATTTAAAGATCAGCAAAAATCACCCTTTTTAACCAGTGTGGACATTGTAGCTAATGGGCATAAACTCCACTGCGTCTCTCAAAGTGAAGTATTGCGCGTCTTATCTGTAAAGAAAACATAACCTCGGTTGTAGGCTTGCCTCAACAGCTACTTGCTCTTTCTGGAGTGGTTCCCAAAGGTTAGCTCAAAACCTTGCTGCTGTGCTCTGATTATGCTCCGGATGTACTACGAAAACGAATTGAAAAGAACTGTGGTTGTGAAACATTTCTTCACTATGGAGCTACGGAATAAGGCCTCGGCGGCGGGGTGAGAGCTCGGCTTTGTAATATTTACAGCAGGCGAAATAGTTGTGTAATGTCGGATGTTTTTGTATTGTGCAGTCAAGACCTTGACGACATCCTCTTTCAGGTTTCAGGACTGCCAGATTACCGTGTGACACTTTCGGGTGACGGTTTAGACAGGCTGTTGAGAGGTATCCCAGAGATTGCCCGACTCATTGAATCCGGAAAATTATTACTTGAAAAATTCAACAGGTTGAGAGCTTTGCTGCAACGCATACACTCAAACGAACTATTCTTGATATACGTTATTAAAGGAGATGTGCAATGCAGTACATTCTTGATGGGTTGATTTCCGCTTTGGAAAAAGGGGAATCCGTCGTAACCGGTGCAATTGTTCGCAGCTCCGGTTCCGCTCCCAGAACTTCAGGGGCCAGAATGCTGGTTCGTTTGGATGGTACACTGGTTGGTACGCTTGGTGGTGGTGCCCTAGAGGGTGGTTGTCTCCAAAAGGCAAAAGATCTTTTGGATGAATCTAATTCGGATACGTTTGCCGAACTGGAATTTGATCTCACTGACAAGACTGCAGCAGCAGAAGGAATGGTTTGTGGTGGAGAGGTTTCTGTACTATTACAAAAGGTAACATCTGGTTTTTTGCAGCACTTCATCCAATTGCGAGATGATTATGTAAAAGGCGTGCAGGCGATGCTCGTAACAGGACTTCCTGCTCATGGTAGCGTACCGCAGATGTACTTTTTACATGGCTCTGATGACTGTGAGCTTTTGGTTCCTCTTAGAAAAGAGATCTTACGCAAAAACAGGCGTGCAAAGTTTCTCATAAGTCATGAGGAGCAGGATTATTTTGTGGAACCCCTCATCCATCCAGGAACTGTGTATCTGGTAGGAGCAGGTCATGTGGCTCTTGCTACAGCGCATCTTGCATCGTTTACCAATTTTGAGGTCGTGGTTATGGACGATCGCGAGGAGTTCGCCAATAGTGAGCGTTATCCAGAGGCGAGAGAAGTTATCGTGCTTGATACCTTTAATGACTGTTTTGATGGCCTTGGACCTGACGATTTTGTGGTGATCGTCACCCGTGGCCATTTACACGATCGTGATGTTTTAGCCCAGGCACTCAATACAGAAGCTGGTTATATTGGAATGATTGGCTCTTCTAAAAAACGTCAGGGAGTGTACGCATCTCTTTTAGACGAGGGCTTTTCCAATAACGACTTGAAGCGGGTCTATAGCCCTATTGGCATTTCCATTGGCGGAGATACGCCAGAGGAGATTGGTATGAGTATAGTGGCGGAGATGGTTAAAGTCAGAGCAGGGATGAAAGTGTGAAAACCGGTGCTGTAATTTTATCAGGGGGGTATTCCTCTCGTATGAATGGTTTTAAACCGCTCATGGAGCTTGGTAAGAAAAACTTGCTAGCACGTGCTGTTCAACTCTTTCGCAGCAGTGGTGTTGATAAAATTGTCGTTGTAACAGGCCATCGTAAAAAGGATGTGAAAGAAGAAGCAGCACGGTTGGATATTAAAAGCGTATTTAATAAAGAGTATGACAAGGGGATGTATTCATCTGTTTGTGCTGGTGTAAAGCAGATGAAAGAGATGGATGCATTTTTCATCCTGCCTGTTGATATTCCACTGATACGACCAATTACTCTTTCTGAACTTCTAAAAAATAAACCAGAAAAGGGTGTACTGTATCCTTCCTTTCTTGGGGAACGGGGCCATCCTCCACTTATTTCTACGGCTCTTATTCCGGCGATACTCAAATTTGATGGTAAAGGTGGGTTAAAGGCGCTCTTGGAAAAATTCCCTGGTAAAGATGTAGCTGTCTGGGACGAGGGGATTCTGATGGATGCGGATATGCCAGAGGATTTTGAACTCCTGGAAAAACGTTTATTGCGTATGGATGTGGGTAGCCGCCTTGAGGCAAAGGTACTTGCCGGACTTGTTATGAAAAAAAGAGGTGTCGATCATGGTCTTGCAGTGGCACAAATAGCCTGTTCCATTGGGTGTCAACTGAACCGGATTAGCAGTAATCTTGATATTGACCGTCTTTATAACAGTGGTCTTCTCCACGATATTGCAAAAGGAGAAACACACCATGAAGAGCGGGGTGCAGAGATGTTAAAAGATCTTGGCCTCAAACGTCTTGCGGGAATTGTTGGTGCCCATCGTGACGTAATTGTGCCAAAATCTGGCAAAATAGGTGAAAAAGAACTCGTGTGTCTTGCCGATAAACTGGTACGTGGAACAACTCGAATGTCGGTGAAACAACGATTTGAAGAAAAACTGACTCTTTATGCAAAGGATGCGGATGCGTGTAAGGCTATCAGAAAACGACTGTCACATACGAAAGAACTGGAACGGCTTGTTGTGGATGTATTAGGTCGCCCCATTGCTGACATCATTGGGAAAGAGTAGAGCTTTTGAAGACCATATACCTTATTCGCCATGGAGAAATTCTCGCTACAAAACCTCGTAGATTTATTGGCAAAACAGAATTACCACTCACTTCAGTTGCCACAAGATTATGGTTGTTACAATATTCTTTATGCAGATCAGAATGGGATAAGGGTGGGGTGCGTTAACTGTGTGCCTGATGTGTCAAAACACCCATAATTCAATCTTTAATAATTAATCTAACAATTTGAAATGGTAAAATCAAAAACAGAACAGACTATTTTGGCTTACAATAGGAATGCCGAAAAATACAATGCAAAGTTTGCGAATTTTGCTGCCTATAAAGAAAAGATGGTTGAATTTCAAAAGGGATTTATACCAGAAAGTGCAAGGATTTTAGATCTGGGCTGTGGGCCGGGGAATAATATCACAACATTACAATCTCTGGATGATTCCTATTCTTTTACGGGTGTTGATCTCGCTAGCGATCTTCTTGATATTGCAAAAGAAAACCATCCCACCTGTACATTTTTCAATCAGAATATTTGTACATTAAAAGTAGAGGAACAATACGACATTATCCTTGCCTCATTTTGTGTGGTTCACCTGATACATGCTGAAACAGAAGGCCTCATAAAATATATCTCAGAAAGCCTCGTTCAGGGTGGGAGTCTCTATATCAGTTTCATGGAAGGAAACTCTTCGGGTTTTGAATCCACAAGTTTTTCAGAAGATGAGATCTTTTTTAACTATTACCAAGCAGGCGATATTGTCAAAATGCTGAATGACTGTGGTCTGGAAGTAAAAGAAATGAGTACGCAGGACTATCCGGAGCAAAATGGATCAACAACAACGGATGTCTTTGTCTATGCCTCAAAGAGTTGATTATTTTTTTGTTACATTTTCCCCCAACACCCGTCTAGCTGAAAAAGATAACAAAGACAGGAGAACAGCCCCCACCACACAAAGAGTTAATAGCCCAAACAAGCCCTGTGCTGAAATGCCTCTATCGATAAGTATACCAAAAAGTATTGGAGATGCTGCTGTACTGATTACGGCAAGTGATGATATTAAAGCACGAATGGCACCGAGGTGTTTGGTTCCATAAACTTCCGCCCATAGCCCGTTGATTATTGGGTTCGCGGATCCTATTGAGAGGCCAAGTAGGAGCATAAGCGTATAAGCAACCCAGTGACCTGACGCAATAGAGCAGACGAACAGACCCAAAAGCATTGGTATAGGGTAAAACTTGAAAAGCTGGACGCCGCTAAAACGATCCACCAATGCTCCAATGTACATGGATGAAAACCAATGTGACACTCCGTAGAAAACAAAACAGCTGGCAAAGAGTAGTGGTGTCCAACCCATCTCTGGAAGAATAAAGCCCTGATGAATGAAGATGCCTGTAATTATAAAAGGTGCTGCAAGTATAGCCGGGAGCGAAAACCAGAACCTATAGTCTTTTAAAAGAGTTCTTCTAGAGCCTTGTCGTTTGGGCGATCGGTTTACTTCTGGAGTAGTTGCCGGCTGTTGTTCTTTATATTGTATCTGGTGACTGCGGTTCAAGAGCCAAAGCGCACAAGGGAGATAGATAAAAGGAATTGTGAGTCCCACTATCAACCAACTTTTCTGCCAGCCAAATGCTGCAATAAGTGCAAGTGCAAAAGAGGGTAAAAGTATCTCGCCTAAGGGAACACCGGTACTTGCGATGCTTACCGCTTTCCCCCGGTTAAAAGAAAACTCTTTTGCCATTGTTGTGAGTCCGGTATGTGGCAGGAGTCCCTGACCAAAAAGGCGGAGCATAAAAAGGCAGATAACCAGGCCAGTGAGCGTGCTCGTCTGTGACAGACTTATAGTCGCAATAAGAAGACCTGTTGCGCTGAAAATGACAAACCAGCGAAGTGAAATCCGGTCGATAGCGGCTCCTATCCACATAAGCAGAAGACCACTTCCAAGGGTTGCGGTTGAGTAGGCGGAGCCATAGGCCGTAGCGGTAAGCTGTAAAGATTCCTGAAAACTGGCACCATACCAACTGATAAAAAATGATTGGCCAAAGTTACCCCAGAAAACCGTTATCATACCAAATACCAATAGCGGCCAGGATCGTTTTATGAAATGGATATAGTCGTGGATCATTGGGTGTAAGTGGGCTGGAAAATGTATTTTTTAGTTTAAACGCTTGATATTATGGTTATTGTTGTGTCGTGATATCACTGGTTGTATCTTACCTTGTTACGGATTCATTTATCTACAAAATAGTTGAATTGTAATTGAATCAAATACCTCTAGCAAGTGCTTGCCGTTCGTTTCCGAGAAGGGTTATAAGCCGACCGTTGTATAGTAAACGAGCCGGCCTTGATAGTTCTTTACCCTCAAATGCAAAAGGATGTTCCTTTCTGAAAATAAATGTCTGATACGGTGACATTTAAATGAAGAGTTAACGGTCTTATGTTTGACAGCATATTAAAAATGTGTGGGCAGCTCTATCCATCAACTGAGCGCCACTCATTCATGAAATCAATACTCCTGTATAATTTGTCGGTGATAATATCAAATTTATGCAGTCGTCATTTAAAGATCTGCATTTTTTTATAGAAAAATACCAGGCTATGTTGATGACGAACCATCAATTGCGAAAATTGGAAAATGCCATTTGGAAAGTTTAGGGTATCAGGTCGAGTCAACTACCGATCCTATACTGGCATTAGGGATGGTGAGAACGGATCCGGACAAGTTCGACTTGGTTATTTCTGACATGTCCATGCCTAATATGACAGGAGATCAACTGATTGTAAAGATTTTTCAAATCCGTCCTGACCTGTCAACGATTGTTTGTACAGGTTACAGTTCGAAAATGCCTTCTAATAAAGAAGCCATGGCAATGGGTATTTCTGCTATTACGATGAAACCCTTGGACAAAACTGAACTAGCAACAACGGTTCGACGGGTGCTGGATGAGAGTAAATTGAGGAGTTAAAAACTTTAACATAGCTTTAGCACTTTTCTTATTTCACCGTATATTGATATGCCCTGCTTTCTGTTCACCCTGAAATGAGATTTAGGTCATCTCAAGCAAAAAAAACTATTGAAATACTTACCATTGAGACAGATATTTACTGGCGTAGTCGTTATTGTCTTTTTTTAGGTCTTTCGACTATGACTTTAAATTTCATTACCTGCTTTTTATAAGGCCTCTCTCTACTTCTGCTGAAGAGATGTGCTCTGGTGGTCACGTTTGAGATGAAAATTAGTCCATGAATTCGTCTTGTTCAATTCCCACATTCTGGGAGCAATACATTCGGAGGGCATCTCGTCTTTGTGATAGGATAATCGATTATAGGCCCGCACCCAGACACATTGTTTATCCGGATATACCTCGCACATTCCATCCCGGCTTCCCCCACATTGACCATTCCTGATATGTTTGGGACATTGCGATTCTGGACAGAGAAAACCCACATGCTGAATACCGCAATCTCCGCAATGCTGGCAGTCGAGTAAAACCCTTTTGGTTGAGTTTTCAATAGACGACGCAACCTTTTCAATATTTTTATGTTGATCGATCCAACTGCTGGTTTTTTGGCACATCGAGGCAAAAGGTGACTTGGTGGAAAAAAAACTGTTATGGACTTTTTTCATAAGGGAATAATGCAATTTATCCTTCATGGACAGATCAATTGGAGTCTGCCCGAACAGATCGGTCGAGTTATCGTCGGAATCGGAATTGGGAAAAACGTAGAATCCATCCGGTTGTGGAAAATCAAATTCATAATAAAAATCTTGCCAATCCATTTCGATTTCCTGCATGCGATCCAGAATCTTGCCAACTATATCATAACTTTTATGGACACCTCCAATATGCATACCGCGGTAGCCGAGACCTTTCATGATGGCTCCTAGCTTGGCGGCGCGTTCAATGGCCAGTCGACGTCCCTGTTTGGGGGTCTCCCACTCCTTTTTGATGACTGCCAACAGGGAATCCGACACAACCACTCCTGGGATAATGCCCTTGTTCATTACTTTGGCTGCCTTTGAATTGAGCACATAGACAGACCCCATAACAGGAATATCCAGAAGACCCTTTTGTCTGAGTATCCCCATCAACTCGGCAAATTTCCTGGCATCGTATCCTAGTTGAGTGATGATGAATCGGGCACCTGCAGAAATCTTCCTCAAGAGTTTGTTGTATTGGGTAAAACACTCGGCTTCGGTGCGTTTGAATGGTGAAACGGCACAACCCGCGAAGAATCCATCAGGATCGCCCGACTCAAATAGACGTTCACTGAGTTGTTGCAGGAGCCTAATAGCATTCACAGATTCGAGGTCGAAGACAGGTGCTCCCTGCCCACCATAGCCTTTACCTGTATAATCACCCGTCACGGCCAGAAGATTTTTCATGCCCATCATTGCCAATTGTAGGGCACGGCTCTCCATTCCGACACGGTTCAAGTCCCTGCTGGTATAGTGGACAATGACATCCATGCCAACCTGAAAGATGTCGCGTCCCAACGCATCGGGGCTGAGAGATGGGTTCCCACCGGGATTATCGGTTACCGAGACTGCAGAAATTCGTCCATCAGTAAAGGAATCTTTTGCAATCCCTTTTATGATATCCACTGATTTACCCATTGAATATCTCCCGGGCACAAGTTCGAGAGTGACAATAAATTTTTTTGGATCAAGAATCTCTGTTTGAAAAACCTTGAGCATTACAACCTCTCTCTAGTTAGTGTTTGTCGATACGGAAACAAAATATTAAATTAATACCTAAATATTGCATGTCAAACATGATAAAAAACACTTTTACCACATCAACTCAATACGTTAATGTACATTTAAAAAAGGAATATCTTCATTTATTGATGAACTCAAAGAGTGTGTTTTTCCCATATTTTCCACCCTTCGGGATCACCAACTCCACCGAAGCTGCTGCGTTAACAGCCACTTGAGGTACACATGTACGTCTATGTGTCTGTTGCCTTTCATCTCCGGTAAATTTGGCGATTGCAAAATTTAGGTAATATTGAAAAAACAATATGTCTGTATTGTCAAAATGTTATTAAAAATCCAATGAAGGATTTCGGCCAAATGTTTAATTATCCCCAATAGATCACTTTCAGTGACATACACTTAAACTACAGTGATGACTAACGACTTAGAACAAAGTTATTCGAGGCCGGTATAAAGTTCAACATTAAGGTCTTTCTAAAAGTTAGTAAATGCTGGCTCTTAGCACTTTCTGATCATTAATTATATTGAATCTATGAAGACCTCTAGAGTTTCAAGATGCTCCACTTCTGGCAATTACCTATCTCCGAGGACTTATAAGATATAGAAAGAAGATATGAATCGTGCAGTTCTCTAATGTATTACCTTGGAAGGTCTAATCTGAAATTGTTTGGAGTAATACTCCTATTTGATATAGAATGATAAAATTCATGACTTTTTGTTATAATTAATTTGGCAGCATCAAAAATAATCAGGTCACCATTTTGGCCAGCAGCCATCAGAATTTGAGAGGTAAAATGTCAACTAGAGATAAGAATGCAAGGAATACAGGTCTACTCCTGTCGACACTGATTTTTGTCCTGGCCTTTACTACTGGCTGGTTTGCAATTAACGCTTATGACTCAATTCAAAAACAGCGGCAGCAGGCAAATCTAAAAAAAGAGCTTCTCTCCAAGGCCAATATTATAACAAAAATCATCGATCATCGTTTTACCTTGCTCTATGGTGTCCGTGCTTTTATTCACACCCATTTGGATTATAGTGACAAAACGAGAAGTAGCCTGAACCATGATGACATTAACTTTTTTCTGAAAGAAATATACCAAACAGTACCCGATATCCACATTGTTATAATTTCTCCAAACGGCATTCACCAGTATGTTTACCCAGTCACAGAAAGCACAAAAAAAACCCTTGGCCACAACCTGTTGACAGATAAACGCCCCCATGTAAGAAAGAAAGTTCAACAGACCATTAAGATGAAAACTATTGGTTTAAGCGGCCCTTACTCTTTACGTCAAGATGGCAGTCTCGGGTTGATTGCTCGCCTTCCCATTTACTGGGGTGACAAATTTTGGGGTTTTACAGTTATGGTCCTTAATGTTCCGAAAATGCTGGCAGCAAGTGGGATAGAACAGAACAGCGGATTGGCTTTGCGCATTGCGGATGGAAAACGTTTTTTCGGAGATCCTGAAATCTTTGAAGAAAACCCGTTGCTGGCGACAATCCCTCTTCCTGATGGGGAATGGAAGCTCGGGGCCAGCTCTGCAACTTCTGGATTACCCCCAATGCATAAAATAATTCTGTTTATTCTGGATAGTTTTTTTGCATTGATGATCGGCAGTCTGTTCTTCCTGCTTTACACAAGGCATTGGTATTTAGGACATGAGGTCAAAAAGGCAACGAAGAAACTGATAGAAAAAGAAACAAGTCTCAGAGAAAGTGAAGAACGATATAGGAGATTTTTCACCACTGTTAACATCGGCTGGGCCTATCATCGCCTTGTAACCGATGAAAACAACAAACCTGTTGATTATACATACCTGGAAGTTAATGAGGCATTTGAAAAGCTCACGGGGCAAGAGAAAGGGAATATCATTGGTAAAAATGTCACCGATATTCTACCTGGAATTGAACAAGACACAGCTCATTGGATAGAAAAATTTGGTGAGGTTGCCCTGAGTGGAAAAGGCACTAAATTTGAGAATTTTTCTATCCCTCTACAGCGATGGTATACTGTCTCTGCCACCTGTCCTGAGAAGGGGTATTTCATAGTTGTTTTTGACGATATCACCGAAAGAAAACAATTGGAAAAAAATCTTTTCCAAGCCCAAAAAATGGAAACAATCGGTACCCTTGCTGGGGGGATTGCCCACGAGTTCAACAATATGCTCGCCATCATCATGGGTAACAATGAACTTATCATGGAAGATTTACCCCAAGGGAGTCTGGCCAGAGAGAGTGCAGAAGAGATCCGAATTGCAGGATCACGTGCCAGAGATGTGGTGAAACAGCTCTTAACCTTCAGTAAACATGACGATACCGTTAAAAAGGTAATGGATTTTACATTTGTAGTACAGGAATCCATGAAACTTATTTGCTCATCAACCCCAGCAAATATAAAGATTGAGCAAAAATTGTCAGCAGATACGTACCCGATCATTGGTAATAGCACCCAGATAAATCAACTCCTTATAAATTTATGTAATAACTCCATTGACGCTCTACCGGAAAAGGGAGGGACAATATCTATTGAACTGTTAAATGCGACCATTGATATACAGCAAACCAAACATCATACAAAATTAAACCCCGGTCAATATGCTAAACTGATGGTCAGCGATAATGGAACCGGAATGGATACTGCGATTCTGGACAGAGTCTTTGAGCCTTACTTTACAACCAAAGATATTGGCGAGGGAACAGGCATTGGAATGGCAATAGTTCACGGTATCGTTGAGAGCCATGGCGGCGCGATAGCGGTCGATAGCAAACCTGGTCTGGGAACGACTTTCACCATATTCTTTCCAGCTCATGAAGGTATATTAGAACAGAAAACTGACGAAGTAGATATTATACCTGTCGGAGATGAATACATTCTGTATGTCGACGATGAACCGTCAATAGCTATACTTGGCAAACGTCTTTTAGAAAGTCTTGGATATACAACTGAATCAACAACCGATCCAGAAAAAGCGTTGGATATGGTGAGAAACGATCCAAATAAATTTGATCTGCTTATTACAGATATGGCTATGCCGAATATGACAGGTGACCAATTAGTTATTGAAACCTTAAAAATCCGTCAAGATATGCCGATAATTATATGCTCGGGGTATAGTGCTAAAATTTCTGAAAAAGAAGTTGCAGACATTGGGGTACATTCATATATCATGAAACCGATTAACAAATCCGAGTTGGCAAAAATGGTTCGAAAGGTGCTGGATGGTGCCAAAGGTGCTGATCTTGAAAAGCCTTAATAATGCCATCTCGAATATCTGATTAATCTGCCAATAGTTCAAATTGATCTTATTTTTGTTGAAATGTTGCTCCATTATTGATAAAACCCTTAGAACTGAAATGCGGAGCATCCAGAAGTTTTAAGTTTTCTTCTATGGGGATTTAATGAATGTCTGAGAGGGGGCGACAGTTTGCAAAACACTTGTATTTCGAAGAGAAAATAACTCAAAGAAGCTTAGTTTTCCGGTGATTTGATAAATTTTGGCGAAAATATTCAATTTTTTATTTTTGAGTCGTTAAACAGATTAATTTCGGAGCTGTATTGGCCAGAAATAGGCGCACCTCTCCTGTGTAATCTAAAATTCGATTTTTGGTAAAGCCTTAAGTTATCAACAAAGCAACAGTCAGGATGTATCCCGTAATAGATTTGGTAATTCCTCTATGTGAACCATTTTCCCTATACCACACTCTGGACAGAGAGACGAATCAACTCCTGTCAA
>JBLHNU010000081.1:0-22982 GCA_047622095.1 Desulforhopalus sp. | reverse complement strand
TCTTTACCACAGCAGCTTAAGGTGGTTTGAAGCCCGCTCCTGCAAGCCGACTCCGAGGGGCCTACCCTCATCTGTTGTGTAGTTACGAGCAAAAACTGCTTGCTCTCGTGGCACACCTATTCCTGTGCACCTACAAAGCGACAGGTGTGCAGGAACACTTGCCTGCTCCTGGGGTTGATACCCGACCTTCACAGGAATAGTGTAAACTTTCAAATTCACTTAAATGGATAACATTGCCAATAATAGCCGCTACCATTGCGATAACGTGTGTCTTTCCAGACTATCAAGAATCATCACAACCTCCGGGGCGTTGCATTAAACGGAACATTGACAATGGAAACCTTCGCCTACTGTAAACTATAGGTTTCAAACTAAAGAGAGTGATAAAGGTGATTTTATTCAAGTTGGCCGAATTTTGATGTCCTCAACTTCGATTGTTAATTATGTAGAAATGATTATTAATAAAACAATCTGTAATTGGGAGACTCTGTCAAATGATAGTCGCAATCAGTGCTGGTCAGTGGTTGCACGCGGCGACATCGGAGGTTTTGATATTGGCTCAGATCTCGCCTGGCAGGCTATTGGCCTGATAGAATTGCAGCCATTCAAATATGTTTCATTTCTGGCCGGATACTGCAGAATTGCAACTGGGTAAGAGTATCACGAAGACTGTGGGTTTATATGTCGACGGTCTGGTGGGTATCGGTACTGATAGACCATACGATTGGGGTGTTGGTACCGGAATACGATTCAACTATTGAAATATTTTTCGGAGATTTGGAATGTTATACAACACAAAAGCCATAATAAGCGGCGGCAGCACCCACATTATATGTTTTTTCTTAATGTGCCTGATACAGATTATGTCACCTCAATACCTTTTGGCTGATTTTGAAAAACCTAGCGCTCTTAAGGCTCAGTCGTTTCTTGAACCTCAATTTTTGAAAGGTGAGCACTACACCGTTAACGAGGAAGTAAAAAATGACGGCCTGCTTAATCATTACACAGTGAAGTCTTCATATGGTGATTTCAAGGTAAGCAGCACCAGTTCTTTGCAACTACTAGTTGGAGAAATCAAAGCAATTGCTGAAATGAAAAAGATAGAGACTAATGATACAGCAATTGAATCGCTTAAACAGTCCGGCAAGAACACCGTTGCCGGATTGGAAAATATGGTTAAGGATCCTAAAGGAACTTTTGAAAGTGCTGCTGCTGGGGTGGGAGGGTTATTCAATCGAGCAAAGGGAACAGTAGGAAAACGAGAGGCGACTGAAGCTGAAGATAACAAGATGGCGCAACTGCTAGGCTTTTCCAAGTCTAAGGGGAAGATCGCTACGCAGTTTGGAGTCAATATGTACTCACGCAACGAGGTCTTACAGACAGAACTAGACAGGCTTGCCTGGGCAGATTATCTGGGTGGACTGGGGGTAGGGATGGCGACAAGTGTTGTTCCTGGTGTTGGCGGTGTGCTCTTGACAACCTCTGGCACTGCACGGCTTCTCAATGAAGCAATTAACACTACCCCCGCGTCTGAACTCTGGTTGCAAAACAAAAACAAGCTGCTGGGAATGGGTATGAACGAGGACACGATTGAACTTTTTCTCAATAATCCTCATTTTTCACCAGCTTTGTTAACAGTTATGGTTACCGCTCTTGATTCCTTGAAGGGCGTAGACAATAGGGAGCTATACCTGAAGGTCGCTCTACAGGCCGGTACCCCAGACATGGCTAAAATCATAACAGAGTCAGCAATATTAACTGCCGGCTACCACAAACATATAGCCCCTCTTAAGCACCTTGTCCCCATAGCACGATTGGCCCGAGCAGAAAAAGATGACGGTACTATCGTTGTTGCTCTACCAGGTGATCATATCATCTGGAGTGAAATGGTTGCCGATATAACAATTTCTTTAGTGAAAAAAGCGCAAAATTCGAAAGGAACCGGACTGGAGATATGGATTCCTGGTGATTTCAGCGTGATGGCTCGTGGCAGATTGGAAGAAATGGGCTGGGAAGTGCACACTCAATCCCGTAACCAACTCATACCAGCGCAAGAGTAAATATGCGTCCACCGAATCAACTCTACCAGGAGCCATTGGAAAACATAGTTTAGACTAAAAGTACTAAGCGGACATAAGATTAAAAGTTAAGTGACAAATTTTTGATTGCCATTGCCAATATATACCGTTTCGCAAACGACTTCAGGTTTAGCTGCTTCCTGTATCTTTTAGCAAACACTTTGTTTTAGCAATGCACCTTGCCAGTGCTAAGTTGCTTCGCAGCAACTTTCTGGGTTGTACCCGAAAAAACGAAAGAGGCCGATCCTCCGGCCGTTACGGTAGTTCAGAAACCCTTAGCGTTGACATGTCCAGCATATAGATATCCCGTGAGCGGTCCAAATAGACCCTCTGGTCCTAACTGAGCACTTTTGGGGGTTCTTCGGCAGGACCCCTACCAGTACCATAACGTGTGTTCCTGTAACTCCACAGTAGCAGTGTATAATTCTTCTTGCTGATACTATATAAGAAAATATCACTGGCAATTTATAATGCTATAAGCGGCCGTAATAATTTATTAACGTAACATTCTTAGTTTCTGATTTGGCTGAATTCTGAATCATATTCTATTTGGGGTTGGCCAGTGTATTATTCTAATTGCCTATTTCATGTTTGTCATCCCTGACTTTTATTGAGGCGCTGAGATACATTACTTTTCTTGCTCACTGCTTTGGTCAGTAAGCTAAACAAGGGAATAATCGATCCGGTTGTCTCAGTAAATGAGTTGAACCCTCTGCGAATCTTTTTTATGTCATCGCTGACCTTACTCATTTCACTTTTTACTGAAGTAACATCGGAGTTCAGTTCTGCGTAGACGAGATCTCTGATCTCCTGTGCCATTTTTTCTTCATTACTCTCTGTTCCAATTTTACCTGCGAACATAAAGATAACTCCTGCCAAAAAGAGATTGATCAGTGCTACAAAACTCCCTGCTACGGCAGGGCTAAAAGATGCTATAAAAGCCTGGTAGATCGAAAAGTTAAACATGCCGAGGCCAAGTAGTACAAATACAAGGGCAATAAGTGAGAGGATTATTCGACTTACGGCTCGCCTGGTTTGAATTCGAGCAAGGGCCAATTCTGATCGAACCAGAAGATTGATTTTCAGGACAGGGTCGTTCATGGGATTCTCCTCATTTAGGCAATAGTCTACCGACCAGCACGCCAAGAGCAAATACAACAAGCATAGTCATCGGGTTTGTATCATTGATTTCTTCTTCAAGGGCTGTAATGAATTCCTGAACTTGATCTTCCACATCCCCCAGTCCAAATTTGTCAGTGAGCACTCTTTGAATTGAATCAGCGTCTGTTTCTGGAACATTCGAAGCCTCAGGCTGTTCATGGGGCTGAGCCTCCTGATCTTCCTGCTCATGTTTTCGCGCCATCTGTAATTCTTCAATCTGCGCTCGCAAGTCAGATAATTCTTTGGCAATAGCAGTATTACTCATCGAAATATTTCCTTGTTTTTTTGCATTGTTTGCAACATGCTTTTAGCCTGCTCTCGATAATAGACAGTAGATAAGTTAGGTTCTTTCTTTTTTCTCGCTCTGATATTTCCAACATTATAAATCATACGTAATTACACGTGAATCCCTTATAAAATTCAATGGGAAGCTAGGGTGCAATCCCGTTGCTTGCATTTGGAATTATTTCTCAGTATAACATTCTATACACGTATAACAACTCGCCAATAAAAATAAGCCTTCGTATGGATGATATTGAACGATATAGTATATCTGCTTCTTGTTTGGCTAGCTTCTGGCACACCTCTTTTTGGGGCCGACCCAGCTTTCATGTACGTAGCTGTTTGTGATATCATCCAGGCTTAATATCTCAATTGATATATTGTTGAATAGTTAAACAATTCTCCCAGAGTAGAAAGGTACACCATGACAACCAGACATTCGACGAGCTTAAGAGATGCGGTAATCACTCTTGTCGGTATTTGTTTATTACTGGGGTTCGCCCAGTACGCTTCTGCTATAGTTGTTCCTTTCTTACTCGCTCTGTTCATTGCCATCATAGCCGCCAGTCCGGTTAACTGGTTGAAAAAACGTGGAGTCCCCGATATCCTTTCCATCGGGATTGTTCTCCTGGCCGTCCTTGCGTTTCTTGCCTTGATATCACTCATGCTCGGTAACACTATGAACCAGTTTAACTTGGCTTTGCCGGAGTATGAAACGCGGCTCAAAGAGCTTATGGGAAAAATAGTTTCATTACTTTCCGAAAGAGGATTTGATCTTAAATCGTCAGGAATCCTTGAGGCATTTGACCCGAGTGTCGTCATGACTTTTGCGAACACTCTAGTGATTGGTTTGGCTGATGTATTAAGCAACACCGTGCTCATCATGTTCACGACTATGTTTATGCTTTTTGATGTACTCGATTTTCCACGAAAATTCGAAGCGGTTGAAGGCAGTGAGAGTCAGAGTGAGAGGGTTCTTGAGCAGCTTGCCCTGCTTGTTAAAAGTACCAATGATTATATAGTAATCAAAGCCATCATGAGCCTTGGTACCGGTATATTAATCTGGCTCAGTCTTGTATTATTAGGACTAGATTTCGCCCTTTTGTGGGGTGTTGTTGCATTTATCCTGAATTTTGTGCCAAATATCGGATCATTACTTGCCGCAGTACCTGCTGTACTCTTAGCCTTTGTTCAGCTTGGCCCCGGATATGGCCTTGTTGTTATAGTTCTTTACGTGGCAGTTAACATAATAATGGGTAATGTGGTCGAACCCAGGATTATGGGTAAACGACTTGGTCTTTCCACACTTACTGTTTTTCTTTCTCTTGTGTTCTGGGGTTGGTTATTTGGTCCTGTTGGAATGTTGCTTTCTGTTCCACTTACCATGGCAGTGAAATTTGCCGCCATGAATAATCCCCAAACCACATGGTTTGGAGTCTTGCTGAGTCCAGTACCAGAAGAGCAAACAAAAAAAATCAATAGACACAACGATTGAGGACAAGGCAGAGTAAAGTCCTTTGCAGTGCAACACATCTGAGGACGTGTCCAGCGAACTCCATATGCAGAGTGTTGCAACAATTACTGTGGTCTTGACGGTGCGATCTTTACCACGCACAATCCAAAAGGTTGCCTAGTAAAACTGAGAAAAACAATGCGTATACTGCATTACAGCGACCCCCATATTCCCACGCCACTGCATCGTGTTCCACTGGTTAAGTGGTTGAGCAAACGTGCAATCGGTGGAGCCAATCTCTTTTTTGGTCGCCATCGTCTTTTTGCTGATGCACCTGCAAAACTTGATGCTCTCGCCCGTTTTAAATCAGAACAGCACGTTGATTTGGTAATCTGTACCGGTGACTATACTGCTCTGGGGCTTAAGCATGAATACATTGAAGCCGTTAATGCCATTCGACCCTTGATGAACGCTCCCTTTGGGTATGTTAATGTGCCCGGTAATCACGATTACTATGTAACAGATGCCCTAAAGGAAGAGCGTTTTCGTACTTATTTTGGCGATACGTTACAGAGTGATTTACCGGAGTATCAGGTTGATGGCCCCTAGCCGCAGGTAAAGTTAATTGGCGATGACCTTGCTGTTATTGCTATCAATAGCTCTAGGCCAAATCACGTGCCCTGGCACTCTAACGGGAGGATACCCGAGAAACAGCTTGAAACACTGAAGACGTTATCTAACGATTCAAGAGTTGCAGATCGTCTGGTATTTATCATGACTCATTACGCCCCCCTTCTTGCAGACGGCAGGCCCGACAGCCGGTTGCATGGTTTGACCAATTCTGAGCAGTTTCTTGCCATGTGTGCTCGATTTCCCAGGGCAGCTATTCTCTGCGGGCACGTACACCGATGCTATCATGTCGCAGTTGCTGAAACAGTCCAGTCCATCTTCTGTGCCGGTAGTGCAACAATGGATAAGAAAGAGGGGCTCTGGGTTTTTGACTTGCTGGGGGAAGAGATTAAGGCAACTCAGGGTAGGTGGGATGGCCAAAAGTTTGTACTGAAGTTGGATAGTGTGGTTAGAATTGCTATTCAATCATCGTAATAATATTGAATATATCAAATAAGAATGTGAAACATTACATTTAAGATAATCTCCCAAACCCCACTAGTTTGTATTTATAAGTTAGAAATGGAAGGAAAATACATGGCAACTATACATCTGATAATTAACGGTAAAAAGGCGGGTATTCCTGCAATAAGAGAAGCCGTAGGCCGCATACGTGACATGGGTCATGATCTCCAGGTTCGAGTTACCTGGGAATATGGCGACGGTCTAAGGTATGTGAAAGAAGCAGGTGAGAAAGGTGTGGACCGTGTTATTGCCGGTGGCGGAGATGGTACCGTTAACGAAATTTCCCATGGCCTCATGCTGCTTGATGAACCTCAGAGGCCTGCGATGGGTGTTCTTCCTCTAGGTACTGCAAATGATTTTGCCACCTGTTGCACAATCCCGACTGAGCCATTTGCAGCTCTCACCCTTGCTGTTGAGGCAGATCCTGTTCTCGTTGATATTGTTCAGACAAATAAGCGCTACTTTATGAATGTGGCTTCTGCCGGATTTGGTGCGGCGGTAACAACTGAAACGCCAGTAGAGCTCAAGAATTTTCTGGGCGGTGGTGCATACACCCTTATGGGATTAATAAAGCTCCTCAACTTCTCACCTTACACTGTTAGTCTCAAAACTGAAAATTACAGCTTTGAGGGTGAAGCAGTTATCGGGGCAATTTGCAACGGGCGCCAAGCTGGAGGCGGACAGATTCTGGCCCCAGATGCGTATATTAACGATGGCTTGTTAGACGTTCTCATTGCCCGCCCTTTTCCGATTCAGGCATTGGAACAGGTTGCAGCAGAACTCGCGAATCCGTCACCTAAGGGCGAGTTTCTCACTTCACTCCAGACGCCATGGCTGGAATCAAATTCCGATGAACCGATACCGATCAATCTGGATGGAGAACCAATAAAAGACAATAAAATTCGTTTTGAAATCCTTCCAGGAGCAATCAAACTGGTTGTACCCAATGACTGCCCATGCGTGAAAGCTTAAAGTGGATAAATTCATATAAGGTATTGAGTGTTCCTCCTCAACACCTAGTATGATCGTCAAAATAATTGAGAGTATTATTAGCTATTTCCTTCAGTTTCACTAACAGTCTTTAAATCCAACAATATGGGGTGGATTGAAGGTTTATTACGTTCCCACGAAAGAATTAAAACTGTTTCAGATTAGATGAAATTCTATGGCAATATTACGTTTCTTTCAAAATTGGTCAGTAAACTTATTCCTGTGCAGCTCCGAACCGGTCAGTACTAAAAAATATACTGAGGATTTAAGATTGCCAAACCCAATCTCTGCAACAGCAACGTATAGCTCAATTTGAGGTGTCTACTGATAGTCTGCAGGGACACGCGTTACCGCAATGATTGAGGCTATTATTGGCAATGTTAACCATTTAAGCAAATCCGAAAGTTTACACTATTCCTGTACATGTAATTGAGAATTCATCCTTAAAACCTAACAACATAGAAAGCTATTTCTTACCTTTAGAAAAGCAATATTTTCCTAACAGAAAAGCGCATTACAAAACCCTTGATAATTCCAGATTATGTTTGCATCTCACTTTAGGTATATTGTTAGGCTGAGTGTAAGAGACCACAACAATATACGTCACAAACCATCTTGACCGAGAGTCAATATATTTCCACTAGATCTTAACCAGGGTACACCCAACATTCGTGAAACCAGGTGCAAAGTAGCATCTTGTGCCGCTTAATATTTCGACGCGAAATGATGTTATCTGATTTTATCTGTGGGTGCAAGAATTGGTTATGTCGTGAGGTGGGGTTACTGGCCGGGTGGGGATGATGATAGCCGGCTTCAAAGTGAGGCGACTTATGAATCAATAGCCACAAAAGCCGTTGTTTTGATTCAATGCTCTAGGGGTTCACAGGGCTCTGCATAATCAAAAGTGGACAAATTTACGGTCAAGTGTGAGTCCATTTGGGTTTTACAGATTCAGCTAAAGTTTTAAATTCCCTTTGAGAAAATCCATCCCCAATTCCTCATCGATTTTTCCAAGAACCTTCCCAATTGTCTGGTCTTTATGTTCTTCGGCAATGGCCAAAACATTTCTATTTACCTTTTTAAGTTCACTCAGTTGCTTTTCATACAACCATTCATCTTTGACCTGTTAACAGGTGACCTGTTCTTGCCCACAACCATTAAAACAGTTGTATCCCGTTACAATAAAAGCTAAAATCATAGTAAGCCTAAATCTCAAGAGACAGCATTCCCGATACTGAAGACTAAAGCATGGGGTTTAGAGAGCAATGGAACGTAAAACCCGGTTAAGCATTTTATAAACAACATGATAATACAGAAATAGACTAGTTTCTAAAGGAACCAGAAAGTGGCAGAATCAAGAACCTTCGTCTGTAATCAATGTAATAAAACTATAGAAGCATGGTCTGATGGCAACCCTTACTACATTGACTCAAAAGGTCTGAAACATTACGCATACCATCCTGATCATGAGAATCTTGCGAGGTGTATTGGTAATGACGTCCCCCACCTCTGCTTGTCATGTGGCTATGAATTCAAGGTAGACAGTCGAGCCCCCATCACCGATTGCAGGAAATGTAATTCAGAAAACATTATTGGCACGTACAAGCTGAATGGTGAAAAATGTCCTGCTTGTAGTAAGGGATCATTCCACTTTGCCCCTGAACGTTTCACTGTCTCATAGAATCAAGTTGGACCAGCGGGGGCATTTGAGCAGAAATTTGCGGTTTGATAGATGAGGGTAAAACCGTACATTTTGAGTGAAAGCCATTGTTCTGATGCACCCTTGATCCTCGAAAGGCTATCGTAATACCAAAGATGAACATCTTTTACGGTTTTAGGAACCGTTTACCTTATCTCTTAAAATGCCGGATGGCCTAAATGTTACAACTCGTCTAGCATCAAGTTTAAGACCCTCACCGGTCTGAGGATTGCGTCCCTGGCGGGTTTTTTTGTCCCTTACATTGAACTTCCCGAACCCGCTCAAGAGGAGATCTGATCCACTAATAAGAGCGTTTTTTGACAAACGAAGAAACGATTCTACCGATTCGGTTGCCTGGGCTTTGGTCAGGTTATCGTGCTTTTTATAAATCTGCTGAACTAGATCTGCCTTGGTAAGTGTCATTCTATCCTCTTTAAGTTGCTGAGATATCTTTTCAAACCGTCCACGACGATCATATTCTAAAAATTGGAAAAGTAAAAGAGATCAGGTTAGTTCGACTCAGTAATCTTGATTCCGGATGGTATCGAGAAATCACAGGCCCTTAATAGTACCTTTCTGAACAATAGCCACAAAAGCCGTTGTTTTGTTTCAGCGCTCTAGAGTCTTGGCGTAGATCCGGAGATATGGAATCAGCATTGCAGGTGATTTCGAGGAGATAACACTAAAGATAATACACGACTGTCCCTTTTCCACTAATCCAATTGATTCGACCTGGTTGAGCTCATGCGCGGCTGACAGGCATCAAAAGACGTTCAGTATCTTCGATCTGAAGTTTACAGTCTATCTATTAAGTTTGAGGTAATTGAGAAAACCTTGAGATTGGATATGGAAATATTAATACTCGTATAAATATCTGTGATATTTTATGTCAAGAAAGGTTCAAATTATTCACCATTTTTTTCCATAATAGACGCATACTCTTTTGGGTAGTGCTCCTTCGCACAAGTGGGACAAATTGTGTGGCTAAAATCTACCCCAGAATGTTTGTGGATATATCCTTCTATTTGTTCATAATAACCTTCGTCGTTTCTTATGTTTTTACAAAAAGAACATATTGGCAATATCCCTTGCAGAGTATGAATTTCAGTAATAGATTTTTCTAGTTTTTCAATTAAATCGTTTTTAACCAACTGGTCTTTTGACAGGGTATCGGCCATATTATAAAAAGCATTGGCCAGCGTACCAAACTCGTCGAGATTGGCTGAAAGTTCACTCCGAGCTTCGAGGTCTCCCTTGGCAAATTTTTGTGTCAAAATTACGAGATTTTGTATAGGAGAAATTAATGTGTTTCTACCAATCGACCAGGAAACAAAAAGAGAGATCACCGAGGCCAGGAGCATGAATAACAAGTTCCTGGTCAGGGCAGCGTTGGCTGGCGCAAGAATATAGGTTTCAGGAATACCTGCCCACACATATAAATAGGGAGTATCTCCATGGTCGAGAGGAACTTGCTCGAAAGCGAATATCCGGCGCATTCCATCTGATCCTGTACCGATGAACATTCCCGGTTCCAGCGCTTTACTGGATATTTCCAAATTCTTTACGTTAATCGGTGCGCCTACAGGATTGGTTTTTTCCTGGGCAGGATAGTAAAATAGCCGGATGCCCTGATGGTCGGTTACAGCAATAAAGGATTTCTCAGGAAGGGTCGAGACGTCATAAAAGTCAGCAAAGCTGGTCAGCTTGATGGCAACGGTCAAAACGGCTTTTAGCTTATCATTTTTGTCGAGCACTGGATAGGCACATGCAAGGGCCGGAGCCACTAATCCAACCCTGGACATGATAAATTCACCAACAGCAAAGTTTTTTCTCTCTATTGCTTCTCGAAAATGTTTACGATCTGCTAGATTAACCCTGGTAAAAGTTTTACCCGCAGCTAAAACATCACCGTTGAGACCAGTTAACGTTATATTGTTATAGTTGGGATTTTGCTCCAGGATTCCCATCAAAATTTCAGTGCTTGTCTGGAGATCCATGGCCTGAATTGCTGGCAATAGGGACAGAGTGGCGAGAGCTTGCCGGGCAGAGCGGGTAATTTGTTTTTGTGCTTTAGCCATGTTATTGGTCAGTCGCAAAACATCCTGTTTGGCATTTTCAATGGACTGCCGTCGTTGCTCTATGCCAGAACACAAAAGAATGACCAGAGCCGGTAGAACCGCACACATTACCAAAAAACTAAGTTTTTTTCTTATTGAACTAAATTTCAAAAAATTCATACCCAATCTCTGCAAAGTGGCGTTCATAGGAAATATACCGCGAGCGTTTTGCAAGTGTCACTACTTCTCACAACATAACTATTTCTAAACAAGTCTATTTTGAAGATTATTACATAAATCTTACTCAACAAATGAATATAAGTCCAAATTTATAGGGAATGGTTAGTTAGAGGACTGGAGCAAAAGATATGATCTGGCAAGATTATGTTTACGGAAACTGATGAAGGTGAAGATGTTTCCTGTGAAGTTTTGGTTCCCATGAGCCGGAATGCCTATCATTTTTTATCGTGCCGCCTGTCCGAGATAATGGACCAGACCATCACTGTTACATCCCATGAAAATCTGCTGCGAATAACTTCGTTTTGGTTCATTAGGCATAGATGAGCTCCACTTAGGGGATAGGCGTGAGGAGTACCTCTAAGAGGTTCATTTTTATGCCTTTATATGATTTATTTCCCGGTAACGTTACCCCCCAAATTAGTTTTGTTACCCAAAACACTCTCTTGATGTAATTCCAGTGACATAGCTTATTTGGTTCTATATAAACGAATCATTTACAGTCTCAAAAGAACATAGTTACATATCATTCTTTTCTTCGTAATTTCATTACTTTAGGGCTGATTACTATTTACTTTGATTTTGTAACGCAGTTTAGTTACGAAAATTGCTGTAATGCAAACCTTCGTTACTATTACCTGTCTTAGACTTGTTAATTCAAATCAAAAAAATTGATACTGGAAACATCACCAACGTGACCAAGAACGGAAAAAGGTTGAATGATGCACCAATTCGTGTACGACTATCAGTTACTATCGAGCACGCTGCCTGACAATTCCAGCATCAGCCATACTCAATGACCTGAGCCTAAAATCTGGTCAGGCTCAGGTTTGATGATACAGGAAGCATCTTAATTCTATATCTTTGATATCAGTTTGGAATTGCAAGTTCTAAGCTTCAAGGTCAGGTTGACCATTACTGTCTTCTCAGCGTACCAATTCTTGAATCTATACCCAAAAAATATCACATTAGTAATAATCAACCTTGACCTGTCTACAGCTTCACAGTTTATGATGTGTTCACAAGGGAGAGACATCTATGTATCGTATTTCTGCAATAGCACACAAAGTCGGATTGAGTCGCTCAACGCTGCTGTATTACGAAAAGCTCGGGCTGATTTCGTCGAAACGGCAGGCGAATGGATACCGAAATTACTCTGAACAAGATGTTCAACAATTAAGATTGTTGCAGCAACTCCAAGCAGGTGGATTGACGCTAAAAGAATGTCGTGCATGTTTGGAAGCACGCATTGATAGGGAAAGGCTACTTCAACGACTTAAAGTGCTGGATGAGGATATAGCTCAAAAACAAAAATCCAGAGACCTGCTCTTCTCAATGCTGGGTATGACTTCTATGAGAGAATGGCATCAATCCATAGATAAACACGCCCCTTTAGCACACTTAAACTGGCTAATGAAGCAAGGATTTAGCGAGAAACAGGCCTTGAGGCTTAAATGGTTATCAAAAGATATGAATGAACATGAGCAGTATATGGCTGACTTTGAGCTGATCTTTGAGGGGTTAGAACGATTAGGCCCAGGGGCTGAAATTGATTCATTAAAGGCACTTAATGCTATCCCTTTTAAATCCGGTGAACTACTCGATATCGGTTGTGGAAGGGGTGTAGTGACTATTTTACTTGCTGAACAAACTCAATTTTCTGTCACAGTGTTGGATAATGACGAATACAACCTGGCTTGCTTGAGGGAGCGTTTGGATCAAAAATCACAATTGGATGAGGTGACTTCCGTCTGTGCAAGTATGACCGATATCTCTTTTTCAGAACATCAGTATGATGTGATCTGGTCAGAAGGGAGTGCTTATATCATGGGTGTATCACAGGCACTGGAAGACTGGAAACCTTTCATTAAAGAGGAAGGATTTTTAGTATTCAGTGACTTGGTTTGGTTAACTGAATCACCAGAAAATGAGGTGCTTAAGTTTTGGGAACAAAATTATCCAGAGATGGCAACGGTTGCCGGCAGGTATCAATTGATTGAGAAAGCTGGCTATAAAATAATTGATAGCTTTGAATTGAGTAAGCAGGCGTGGGACAATTATCTTAGCCCGCTTACTACTAAAGTAAAACAACTGCCGCAGAGAGATTTTACATCTCAAGCGCTTGAGGATATTCAAAGCGAATTAGAAATACATCAGAAATATCTGGGGCAGTATGGTTATCAGATGTTTGTAATAAAGAAGGAAGATAAAAAATGAAAATAAGATTCGAGAAAATTTCAGATCATAACAAAATTGAAGCATTAACTTACCAGGCTTTTGAAAACCACCCTCATCATGAACCTGAGGCGAACCCCACAGAGCACATGATCATTAATAAGCTTCGAAACAATGGTACCCTTAGTTTATCATTGGTTGCCGAAGTTGAAACGGGGATTGTTGGGCATATTGCTTTTTCTCCAGTGACTATTGGTGCAGTTTTAGCTAACTGGTATGGGTTGGGACCTGTTTCGGTTAGCCCAAGTCGTCAAGGGGAAGGTATTGGCAGCCAGTTGATTGAAGCCGGTATTGCTGAGTTAAAAAAGCAAGGTGCGGGTGGCATTGTACTGCTTGGTGAGCCAGGATATTACGGTCGTTTTGGTTTTAAGGCAAATAAAAATCTGACATTACCGGGTGTGCCTTCTGAGTATTTTCTAATTCGATCACTGGCAAATAAAGAAAACATCTTGTCTGCTGGTGAAGTAGCATACGATACTGCCTTTGATGGATAGCTTAGATCTCTAAAAGAGAGTTACGCTTCAGGGCTGATATAGCCATATCGAAGGTTTACATATTTAATATCAGCCCAAAAATAGAGATTCTTCCTGTGCACCTTGGAACCGGTGCATTGTCATCTTAAGGTGAATCTCTGCTGAAATGTTGCTCCATTTCTGGTGGTCTTTCAGTGTATGATCACGTATTACGTGTACAGGAATTATGTTAATTGATGAGTAGCATACAGAATTGAAATCTTTGAATTGGCAATATTAACGACTATTATTATCACCTGCCACCGTCGAATTACCGTGAACTTGACGCGAAGCATGATAATTGAGCTATTGACAAGAGGCGGACGTGGTAGCGGTCAGGTGAATAAACTAATTCGGTATCTTGGTCTCCCCCGGGTTTTGTGCCTAAGATTATGATACTCAGTGCAACCTTGTGGGCAGTATGACTCGCTTTGTTGTTACGTATGGAACACCTCTTTCAAAATGATTAGTATGGGTCTAATCACCAATAGAATATTGGTGCACCTTGGGGGTAATAATTGCAAGGATGCAAGATTAACCAATTGATGAAAACAGGAGTTGAATTTTAGAATACCCCGGTTATCAGTCTATTTAACAGCGGTAGCGTATTCGATAAGGTAACCACAAATGCGCCAAGGATATAATAACCCAACGCCCATTCTATCCAGACAAAGTACCGATAATTCATGCCGAAAATCTCCCCGGAAATTTTCGTGTCCCGATAACCAACCTTGAAGAGTATGACAGCACTCAACCGCAGGGCATTGATAAAGTTTCGGGCGAATTGGTTATCAACTTTCAGCATACTATCTTGACTATAATAGTGTTTAGGAAAATCAAGAAACCTTTGTTTAAATACAAACTCCTGCTCTGTTTCCGGATGGGGATTCCTGCTCACCTCTCCTTTAAGACTGTAAAGAATAGCAAACAAGAGAGTCATCAATGTAGACCAGCCTATAATCCAATAGATTTTTGTACCGTAGCCACAAGGGATTCCCATAAAAATCCATTCCGATTTACGTAAAATCTGCAACCAAAAATCATCCCCGTTTTCTGCTTCCTCTAATTCAGCTCTCTTCCTATGATAATAGGCTCGATTAGCATCATCCAGCTGATTGTTTTTTCTGAAATTCTCACCAAGGCTTTTCAACACATGAGAAAGAGGTTCCAGCTTATATACCACTTTTTCTTCATAATTTTCGTCTTGCTTTTCTACTTCCTGGGCAATATCTGAAAAGCTTTTCACTCTCGCCTCTAAATCGCTCGACCAGTATTTTCTAGCAGGAAACGCATTCAAATTTATAAACAGATTCTTAAAGCTGAGATAAGAGAGAGAAAATTTATGGTCGCTCTTCTCTTTTTCGGCGTTGAAGTCTGCATCGATAAAATTGGCATCCTGGAGAAAAGTAACATTTTCAAATGCCGTATTCCCCTTAAATTTCGCTCTTTTAAAATCCGCCAAAGATTCAAAGGTCACAAATCTAAAAACTGTAGCAAAAGAAGATCTT
Source organism: Desulforhopalus sp. (assembly GCA_047622095.1). Taxonomy (GTDB): domain Bacteria; phylum Desulfobacterota; class Desulfobulbia; order Desulfobulbales; family Desulfocapsaceae; genus Desulforhopalus_A. Next base: position 7,636 of record JBLHNU010000081.1, on the reverse strand, counting down.
GTCTGAATGTCAGATTTATCGAGATTTTTCTCTGACCGTGGGTTGCTGTCCTTTTCTACTATCAAAATACCGAACTTTGCATCGGAAAGATAAACATCCTTTTCAAAAATAAAGTCTTGAATATGGGCTTCTGAAATGACCGCACCCCGCAAATCAAGGCGACCACTTATAATGGTCGGGCTGTGAACACTATTACAATCAAGCCTTGTGATCTGTGTATTTCTCAGATCTGCATATTCTTGAATATCAACTTTTCTAAAGACCAGACAGGTGAAAAAACTGGCACGGCTAAAATTTGCCAATTTCATAAAGGTGACGGATATAAAGGATGCATTTCCGTTGAAGGTGGCGGATTTAAAGGATGCATCTCCGCTGAAGGTGGCAAGAAGAAAGGATGCATTTCCGCTGAAGGTGGAGGAAGAAAAGTATACATTTCCGATAAAGGTGGCTTCAATAAAGGATGCATTTCCGATAAAGGTGGAGGAAGAAAAGTATACATTTCCGTTGAAGATGGTTTCAGCAAAGGATGCTTTTTCGATAAAGGTGGCTTCAACAAAGGATGCATTTCCGCTGAAGGTGGAGGAAAGAAAGGATGCAAATCTATTGAAAATGACTCCCCTTGCCTTAATCGAAATTTTTAGTTTTTTATCCGGGCTCTCTATATCAGAAGAATGTATCGCAATACGGTTTGTTACCTGGTAATAGCGACTATTTAGAATTTTTGTTTGCCTCCACTTTGTTTTTTTCTCTCCACTCCACGCCTCCGGCAGTTCTAAATTGTCTAATGACAGGCCCGGCAGTTTTGTAAAATCCAACCCACCCTTGATAATTGAATTTCGGATTTTAATATCAATATCCGTCTCTTCAATAATTGAGATGATATCGGTCCCCTCGATGATATACCCATCAACAGATTCATAATATTTACCTTGTATTTTTTTTAGTTTTAAAAGAAGCTCTTCCTTGCTAATTTTTCCCTGATGGCCCTTTTGTGCCGATATGGCACTTGATGCCATAGAGAGCGTAATGATTGCTACAATGAGGGGAATGATGAAACGTTTTATTTTAAAGGGTATCATTGCATCTTCCAGAATCTATGGGGTTCTATGGAGCCCACCTGATAATGTGGTGTAATTTAACAATCCAGTAAAATTCAAGCGACGACACAATTCTTCACCTTGTATAACTATAAAAATGGGCGAGAAATATTTCATTTCTTTCCACTTTCGCAATCTTGGTACTCTTTTGCCATTATAAACATGAAATTTCTAAAGAGGCGTTGCTATACCTCTTGCACGTCTACATTATAGCATAATCCTATTCATATTATGAAGATGTGATCAACCCGGTTCCACAAAACATAAGAACTCACTGTATGCATTAGGCTCAATGAACGATTCCAAGGCATAACCGTGCAACTACGATTTGAAGATTAGCAATGCCAATGTCATGCTAATGTCAGCATTTCTATGTGAAGATGTTTCCTGTATCTTTTAGCAAACACTTTGTTTTAGCAATGCACCTTGCCAGTGCTAAGTTCTTCGCAGCAACTTTCTGGGTCGTACCCGAAAAAACGAAAGAGGCCGATCCTCCGGCCGTTACGGTAGTTCAGAAACCCTTAGCGTTGACATGTCCAGCATATAGATATCCCGTGAGCGGTCCAAATAGACCCTCTGGTCCTAACTGAGCACTTTTGGGGGTTCTTCGGCAGGACCCCAATTAGAGGAGAGCATGCAAAACCGGGGGAGACTAAGCAGCCAAGTCAAAATTTCCATACACTTGAAACTGTTGAAGATCTTGCACCTTACACCTTATCAAGAAGTATTTGTCCCGCCTTTAGTGCCTGCTTGCGCCAGTGATGCCAATAACTTTTTCCCTGTTGCTCGCGTAAACAACGTAAATAACGTACCCGTTGTGCAGCATTAAGATGTTCGTGGATCAATGGCAGGAGACCTTCTTCTATATTATACGCCGGTTTTTCAGGGTCAAGACACACCGGCACGATGGCTTCTGCGGACAGGTTCAACTCTTTGGATATTGCCAGACAAACCTCTCGAATATTGCGTGCTTTGGCATTTTCCGGTCGTACGATTTGATACGGCGGTTGCCACTCACGTACAGGCCGCAAGCGGTCAATATGCGTGGCCACTGCAATAATAACAGGTAAGATTTGGTTTGGACATTCCCGCTGGAAGTAATGGCGAACAGCCTGCAGTTGCTGCGCGTCCATATGGCGAGCAGCCTGGGTTGCATTACAGACAACTATTATGACATCTATATTTTTCCATTCCCCTTTAAGTGCAGTGAGAGATTGATCGTTTAATACACCGCCATAACCAGCACTATCGAGTATAATTGCCTGTTGCAGACCATCACGTTCGAGTATGTACGGTGTTATGCCTGAGGTCGTGGGCAGGATTCCTGAGGCGCATTTTATTTCGCCAAACAAGGCGTTAATTAAACTGGACTTACCGCTACTAACCTGGCCTATAACCAGAAAACGCAGCGGTTCAATGGATTGGTCTCGATCCAGGCTTTCGACTGTATCTTTTTTTGAGGCGGAGCTTAAGCGCTCAGTTGGGACAATATCATCCAGGGTTAATTGCCCACTGTAAAGTTCTATGGCGTAGTAGCCGAGCTTTTTAATGTAGGCGCTGATTAATCGACTTGAAATTTCGGAGGTGACTGTATTCATTCCTTTACTGAACAATAAGCTGCGAGCTTGAGTCATCGCAGCGCCTGGCCAGTTAAAGAGCCAGTTTCCAACATTGAAAACAGATTTGAATTTATTGACGGAAACAAGAGCCTGTTTGGCGCGCAAAAAATCACCGACTCGAACCGCATGGCTACCCGGAATTTTATCGAGCACTTCGTGTTGAATATCGTTACAAACCAACATGATCAACTTAAGCAGATACGGTAGTGGAAACTCTAAAAGAGGACGCTTTGAATCGGCATGGAAGTGTTTTGCAACCATCGTCAATACTTCATTGGTCAGTTGCAGGAACTTCCTGTTATCGGTAAAAAAATCAGTTTCTTTCTGCCGACGTTCGGCTAACTTGTCGAGCTCCAGCCAAACTGACTCGGCACTGTCTGGCCAATTTTGATTGGGCTCGATTGCAGATGTATCTATGAACACCGGCTTATTCCTATGTCTTCGCCAGTACATTAAGCAATACGTCAGGGCAAAATTGGCTGATATAATTGCAATGCCCTGATAAAGCCAATCGTGCTGCCATAGCCAGTAACCGCCCAAAATCAGTAATGCCAGCCAGGGCAACAAAAACACCGCAGAGACTATGATTGTAAAGCGTGATATGGGTATCCGCATAGCCTTAGTCCTTATTGCTTATTGCTCAGATATTGACGCGCTGTGCTAAACGCATTCTTGTATGCTTGTTTCAAGTCGGCTTGATCCGGCATTGCACCACGTTTAACGCCATATAAATACATGCAAAAGGCCTTGCCCAGTGCATATGTCATTGCTCCTGAACCAGCACCAGCCACCGCCCAGCCGTACACCGGGACAAGTTTTAGCAGTTCACGCCCTAATAACCCTACCCCAACACTTGTGCCCATTAATGTTGTAAATTCAGTATAAAGGGTGGAGGTCATTTCCAGGCCATAAATTGATGCAATACTATGGAACAACTTGGCTTGCACTGTCAGCACCAGGGGTATTCCGGCCAGTGGTATTGCCCCCATCCCGATATTAAGAAGAGCGTAACCGATAATATGCGGGTGGGCTAGTCGGGCGTGAAAATCGAGTAATTCCTTGTGTTGCTCAGTCCCTCGCAAGAGGCCGAGCAAACCTGCCGGTAACACCGTTTCAATGGTGTCCCAGAAAGCATGTAACCCATAATCATCAGGCTCGTAGCCATCTTCTGGCAGCGTAAAGTCAACGGGCACAAAATGAACCGGCAACGATGTAAACCAGTCGCGTTGATGGAGTAAAGCTTGTGTTAAAGCATGTGGTACTTGTGGTGGAAACCGTGACTTCTGATAGGGATAGGGTAGAATATGTTCAGAATCAGGAGTGGGATAACCTTCGTGCAACGTAGTTTGTACCACAATGACAGGCCAGTCCGGATGTTGCTTATGTATCTTTAAAACGGCGGCAACCACTTCCGCCTGGTTCATATCCAAAGCCCGCATCACAACTATCAGTAGATGAGACTGATTGGCACACCAGGATAAATCTTCACTCGGGTTGTACTCTGTTTCACCTAAACCTCGAGTGTCGAGAAAGCGCAGTATCGGATGGCTCGCCGATGGAAAATCATAAAACCGCGATCTTTTTGTACACGCCTGAAAACCATTGCCGATTTCAGCGGTATCACTACAGGTCAGTGCCCGTATCAGGGAGGTCTTGCCTGATTGCGTTTTACCTAATAACCAAAAAACCGGAATCGGCAAACGCTGCTTAACCTCGTTTATTTTGGCGTCAATGTTGCGTGCCTTTGGAGTAAATATCGAATCTTTTAAAGATTCCCAAAAGCTGCTACTGATAAATTTCATTTTGTGTATTGAAAAACCATGTAGGGCTCCCTTAGATTTACTTCTGTCACAAAACATTAAATAAAAATATTAAAAATAGATCCGTCCATAGGAGAAATCTGGCCTCTACCTGCCAAAGAATTATAATAATTCTATCTCTTATTGCTGTTTTATTTTTCCTGTTGCCAGTCCACTCCTGACCTTTAGATCTCCTGATTATAAAAGAAAAAATCGTCAGCAGTCATACAGTTTTGTGCTTTGCCTTCATCACTTTTCTTTCGCATCTTTTTTCATATGTTTTGATTCAAAAAAGCTGATTTAATTTTTGATACGTGGAGTACTTTCGAACCAGTATAGCCCAAAAGTCACCGAGGGGAAGGGAAATACAAAAGAAAACAAATGTGACAAAACATGCGGTAATTATTTGTAGAAGTACACTGTGCTAATCGGATCTACCGTGACCGAAAATCTGTCTACTTTTCATATGTTTTGCTTCCAAGAAGCCTAACATCTTTTCAAAAGGTAATATCAAAAATTCTCTGGAACCATCTTTGACTACAAACTGCTCTATTTCGGGGAATATTTTTAGGCAGGATTATTTATGAACTTAACAGGAAGAAGCTCAAGTTCTCATGTTTGTGATCAGCTTTACACTGCCAACAAACATCTTGACGTAGTCTAACATATTATTGGTGCACCCACACTTTACTTCATGTGGATAGTTATTATTATCAACTGAGGTTAATTGGAAAAGTACTCCCAAGAAAACTAAAACATATATGCATAACTGCATTGGACTATTATTTGATATATCGGACAACCATAACCGTTTTATAACCCAGGAGCATAAAATGAGAATAACACAAATACTTATACCTTCTATTCTAACTACAGCAATGACTGCCAGCTCTGTATTGGCACAACCTGTAGATAATCTAGACGACTTCTTCTCACCTCAGGGAGTAACTGTAACCAGTGCAAGTTACCCAACTGATGAGACATCTCACCAGACTTTAAAGAATCAAGATCTTGTAGGTGTCAATAAGTTCCTGCACAAACGTCAGCTAACCCCTACCGACCAACAACCAGTTGTACGCATGAATCGCGACACGTATTACTCAATGGCGGTGGTTGATGTCTCTAAAGGCGCCACAGTGACAATGCCGGAGATTCCAAAGGGTAGATATATGTCTGTACAGCCTGTGACTGAAGACCACCGTATTCAAGCCATGTTCTACGGTCCTGGTACATTTGAATTGACTACTCATACAGGCAGCCATCTTTACTTAGTAATTCGCTTGGACGCTACTTTCACAGAAGCGGAAGCCGCTAAACTACAAGATCAAATGGTAATTAACGCTAAGAGCAACAAACTGTTCAAAGCTGAAGCAGTAACTCAGAAATCATTTAAAGCGGTTGAAGACGCGTTAAAGGCTCAGATGCCAGGTATAACTGAACGCGATGGAAAAGATGCTCTTGTTGGCATGTTTACAGCACCTAATGATGCGTCGGACAAGTTATTCACGCAGGAGAAATACGAAGTCGGTGCGGCAATCGGCTGGGGTGGAGCACAGGATGTCGATAACATCTACGAAGTATCTGGCAATTACACTGCGGATATCTGCCACCAAGCCACATTCAAAGACCCCAAAAACAAAGCATTTTGGTCTATAACGGTTTATGACAAGGCGGGTTTCATGTTTAACGACCTCGCAAATCTGAGCTCTAACACTGCTACTCCCAACGCTGACGGTACTTACACTATCAGTTTCGGTTGTGGTGAAAAAGCTCCTAATAATATCAAAACTGCTAACGATTCTGGTGTGTTCAACCTTGGCATACGCCATTACCAACCTAGCAAACTTGTTAGTGTTGATGGCTTTCGTATTCTACCTCTTGTAAAAACAGTTAAGTAAGTGCTTATGAGTACTCAGTCGGAGTGCTCATGACATTAACGCTCGCAAACAGTCCTGTGCGTTAGTGCTACAGCACTAAACCATTGATATAAATATTACAACTAATGTAAAATAGAGGGTCATTATGAAAATGAGTCATGTGGGAATTATGGTTGGAGAGATGGATAAAGCTCTAGAGTTTTATACTAAGGCACTAGACCTTGAAGTAATTATGGGTAAGTCTGAAGTGATGGAGGAGCGAGAAACAGCAATCGGAAAAATGTGCATTGCAGTATTTGGAAATGGTTTCAAAGGGTTTAACATCGCACACCTTGTGACTAAAGATGATATCGGGTTTGAGCTGTTTGAAATGAAAGACAGAGAAGAGAAGCATAAGGTTGATTTCTCTAAGATCGGTATCTTCCATTTTTGTTTAGAAACTGATGACTTTCAAGGTGTTATTGATAAGGTCGAACAATACGGAGGAAAGGTAAGGATGGATATTATGAGATATCATCCTGAAGATGATAATAAACCATACAAGATGGTATATTTAGAAGATCCATTCGGAAACCTTTTTGAACTATATTCCCATTCATATCGAGAAACATATTCTTCCGAGTACGAATAAAAAAGAAATAGAGTCAATCTACACAAATCAATTCACTGAACCGTGAGAGGCTCTACGGTCCAGTGAGTCTCAGTTGTTAATATTGCCATCTCAAATATATTGCTTCGTCGATAATATCAAAACCTTACATTATTCCTGTCCATTTCGGAAATAACTCCTACTAAAGATAAATTGAACCGGTTTTTGGTGCCGAAAACGGCATCAGACAGGCCATTTGAGGTATGATTTAACCTTATCAGTAATTTCTGCAGAACATTAAACTGCCTCTGAAACGTCTATCTTAAAGCCCGTTTTCAGGGTGATATATACGGCACCTTCCTTCTCTTTTCTATATTTTCAGTGATACGGTAATATTACCTGACAGAGTGCCTCACCACTTGTTTTTGTGTTTGGAAGCACGGGTGGTCCCTCCATTTTTCATGGAAATGGAGTAACATTTTTGGGAAAATATGGAGTTGAAGACCGATTTGTCAGCATCGGTCATGGACAGGAAACATCTAAACCGACACTGTCTAGATATCGTTTATTATTGGCAATAGAAATCTCTACATTTGAGAATACACGATCCTGCCGTGCTATCTTGCAACTTGCCTGACAAACGTTCTTCATGTAT
>JBLHNU010000080.1:0-23699 GCA_047622095.1 Desulforhopalus sp. | reverse complement strand
CCACAAAACACCAGTTAAGCGACTTTACATGATACATTTAAGTGTTTGGCGTATGGGTAATTGCAGGTCTCTATAAAGGAAAAGTGATACTTGCCCGATTTTTGTGTCCGGCTGGGAATAGCTGTGCAAAGTTTAACGATAAAACAATTTTTTCGGGGACCTGTTGCGACAGTTGGCATAATTAAAGAACAAGATCTACTGGCAAATTTAAAAGAATATCAATACACTTTCACCACACTTCTGAGTTTACTGTTATCTACAGTGTTGATAAATATCGGCCTTTCCGCTTTTCCGTTCTCATCAATGCTGATTTTCCCCATAAATCCGACAAAATCTTTGGTACTACGAAGCATTTGATTGATGCACGATCTGTCACTTTGCTCAAGGCATCTATTGATTGCCGACAAAACGATTGCAGTGCCCTCAGCGCCCTGCGCTGCCAAGACGGTACCTGGTGTGCTGAATTTTTTTTGGAACTGGCTCTGAATTTTTTTCCCGTAGTTTGTTGGTGAAATGGTTGAGCTGTATGGGTCCGTTGCAAGCATGCCATTGACAAGAGAGAGAGCCTCTGGATACTGCAGGAGAATCATTGCCTGCAGTCCGTCACTGCCCATCATTACCGGGTGATAGTCTGCCTGTTGGAGCAGCCGGGCAATGGTAATAACATGTTCTGCATCCAAAGGGACATAGAGAAAATTGATTTTTTGAATTTGTAATGATTTCAGGCTGGAAGATAATTCTTCATTCCTGTTATTTACAGAGAGTTCTACACAGATTCCACCCGAAGAAGTGAATTTGCGTATAAACTGTCTCGCTAAATATTCAGAATGTGGGTTTTTTTCATCAATAACAACTCCTACTCGCTCTGCAAGGAGTTCATCTCTTACATATAAGGACGCAACCGAAGCCTGAAAATGATCATCAAAAAGCAACTGGCTGATATAGTTGTTATTTTTTATTATACCAGGGTGGGTTGAAGTGACTGCGAAAATCGGAGTTTTAAGGGTCTCGGCTAATTCAATAAGAGTTAATACCACCTCAGAGTTCGACATGATAATAACACAGGAAACAGCGTCGTCTTCAATCAGTTTAAGCAGTGCCTTTTGGGCCAGTATTGGTTGATTTTGGTCATCCTCAACAATAATTTTAATCAGGCTGCCATTATCAAGTGTGGGTTGAAGTTTCAGTGCTGTTTTGATTCCCTCCAGGCAACTTTGCCCCCACTTCCCATCCGAGCCACTCATTGGACCAATGACGCCAATTTTCACCGTATTTTCAGTCATCACTACTCCTTCAGCTTTCTCACATCCTGTTACAAGCATGGAGACAGAGGCAACGAAAATAATGAACAGCAGAGAGTATGTTTTCATGATATCAGGGAATGTACGTTAATTTTGCTCTTATAATCAGATCATCTGAGAAATTCTTCTTTACCTTACGTTTAAATTCATTCAAATCCCCCCTATTCAACTGCTCACGTGCTAGTATTTCAACCGTTAAAACTTTTTTACGGCCTGTTGCAATCAGGTCCGCCTTCTGAACTATAAGGTACTTGCCATTTACATAGAAACGCTCAAACCGCCAGCCTTTTTCAAAAGCTGCTTTTTCGGAGATCTCCTGATACGCCATAAATAGTGGAATCGACACGGCGATTAAAGAAAGGCAGACAATAGATAAACCGCGTTTATCTTTCACCACTCCGGAGAATCCTAAAATCCTGAAGGTAAGTGTGGCAGCGAGAACAATACCAACAAAATTGGTCAGAAAAAGCAGAAACGCATGGCTGAAAAAATACAGATCTAAACGGCCGAGACCTATCCCGGCTGTTGCAAGTGGAGGAACAAGAGCTACGGCAATAGCTACTCCAGCAAGACTTTGAAGAATTTCTTTGTACGATTTTGTATATGCTCCCGCTATCCCGGCGACAACGGCCACAATAAGGTCAAGAACCGTCGGGTTGAGTCGTCCCTGCATCTCACTCGTCAGTGGCTGGTAGGGCGACAACGATGTCATAACAGCTGCGGTAGTTAAGGCTAAAAACACTCCGATGAAGATTTTCCACAAGGATTGTTTGAGCATGTTTCTGTCCATGCGGAGAATTCCCATGGCCAGAGCAATAATAGGTGCCATAAGGGGAGCCAGCAGCATTGCACCTATTATGACTGAAGAACTGTTCATGGCAAGACCGACAGTGGCCAGCATAGTACTCAAAACCATCAGCACCAAGTAAATAGCGTTCGGGCGTACGTCTTCCCTCAGGGCGATAAACAGATCCTTGAAACGGTCCTCCGAGGCGTAGGTAAAAAACGGAATTCGTTTATTTCTTGCCTTAGGGAGTTCTTTGCCAAGAGGAAGTGATTTCGTTATATATTTCTCACTGCCAGGCGCGCTGCGTTTGTTTTCCAGAGCCAGGTCTTTACCATGATTAATTTTTATTGCTTCAGGTATGACACGGCAGTCGACTGGTGTTTTGCCTCCGGCTTCACCATCGACATAGACATTGAGCTCATTCTCTGATTCCAGACTAATGTGGGGGCTTTTAATAAAACCGATTGAGTCAGGAACAGTGGACGATATCGTCCCTGTTATTATGCGAAACATGAGACGGAAATATTTGATGATCGATATGGGAGCGACGACAATCATAGAGAGTAAACCGTCAGAAAAGGAGCTATCATGAGCTATCAGGCGAGATGCAAAACTGTGTTCGGGATTGGCAAATAGAAGACAACCGCATGCGGCAGTTGAAAGAACCGTGTTGTTTTTTCCCGATGTCCTTATGGTAAATGGGAGAAGATTCAGGGAGCGCAACTGTCGCAGAGCATTGACAAACAACGATATGTTACTCGTTCCTTCAGGATTATCTACCAGTGGAATAAGACCTACACTTGCTTTAAAAAGCAATATCTGGTCGTTGCACAGGACTATATCAAGCGTTCTAGGATCACTACGCAGGGCAAGAGAGACTGCCTCCGTAAAATCCCCTGGCAAACCATAACTTCTAATGAGGGATGGTTGAGATGGTAAAGGAATAAAGCCAAGGCTAAACTGATACTCCATCGCCAGTCGCATGACTTTTTTAATAATATTAAGAGAACCGCAGACAACAACATGCTCGCACTTCTGCAGATACTCCTTCTCAGAGTCCAGAAGTGTTTCAATGGATACCGGTGTTATCTTGACATTGTGAGAGTTCTTCGTAATTTTTGGAGCAAACTCATATCCTTCTTCCGAGTAGACAAAAAGTGCGGATGATACGAAATCGGCCATGACTATCCCTTACCTGTTTAGTTCCTTAGAAATTCACCCGAAGTCTGCGCTTATCTCTTGTTTTTTATGGATGAATTTCGTGAAGGTACTTATCCCGGCTTTCTTCCCGTCTACCGGGGTTCGGTAACTCCAGTGTTACCTGAAATTCTATATTATACTACTAAGCACTACTGACAAAATCGTACACAGGTCATCCGAAGTTTTAGATGGCTACGTCAAAAAGTTCGATATCCAGGTAAGCGAAGACTTCGAGGCGTAGTGTTTTCTATCAGGCTCTCAACCATACAAGTAGTATGTTGAGGTTCTGAGAAAAACCTACAATGCAGAATATCGGACTTTTTACGACGCCACCACTATTTAACACTCTGGACATTACCCGCATTGTCTATACTCACAGTCAGGATACGTTTTTTTCTCCATGTCCTCACCTCCTCGGCCGAGCAGTTATACGACGATGTCTGCTTTTCAAGTGAGAGCGGTGAAACATGTTTTCCCCGCCGTTTTATCATTCGAGTAACAAGTATTGTATTTGCTATCGCCCAACCTAGGAGGGTTGTTATGACCAGTCCGCTAAATGTATAGCTGAGTCCCAACTGGCTGAAAAACAGCTTCCAGTCCATTTTAGCATCAGAGTTTAAATCAAATTCTCTGAGTAACCCCACTTCCAGCATTACCAGAACATCCCAGCAAATATAAAACCAAAATCCCCAGGCAGCAACGGTGAACAGAATATCTCGGATTATAAATCTTAAAGGTATTTTCTTTGACGAAACAATAATATATTTACTCAGATCGGATCTCATCATGAAAGCCCTCTGTCCGGACTGACCCATGTTGCAAGTTTTTTACGTCCCAGGAAAATTGCTCGATATAAGCCCAGACATGAAGTTAACGCCATAATGAGCCAGTAAATCATTGGATACCAGATCATCCACGGAAAATATTTAAAAATATCAGGTTCATACCGTCGCTCCAAACTCATGGAGACAAGAGATTGGAGAAAGAAAGTTACCCCCATGAGAAAACCCCAGTGGGATGGCGTAAATCTGACAATTCCGAGATCAAAATCATAACTATAAAGGGCTTCAATCAATATACCGCACCCTGTTATCAAAACAGCATGGGCCCAGATCACACTGAATAAATATTCAAAGAGGATAGGCAGCATTCGCTGTCCATCTTTGCTGAATAATCGTAAGCCATATTTTAAAGCAGTCTCTCCAGCTCCTTGGGCCCATCGTACCCTTTGCTGCCAGAGTCCCTTGAGAGTCTCCGGCATGAGAATCCAGCAGATCGCATTCGGTGCGTAGCGAACATACCAGCCAGACTGTTGGAGTTTCCAGGTGATATCTATATCGTCGGTAATCATCTCAGGGCTCCAATATCCTATGTTGTGAAGAGCCTCTTTGCGAAAAGCGGCCACAACACCTGAGAGGGTAAAGAGCCTGCCGTAGACACTTTGTGTGCGTTTAATCAGGCCAATGATTACTGAAAACTCCCCAACCTGCAGCTTTCCCAGTAGCGTAGTTCTGTTTCTGATCCTGGGATTACCGGTTACTGCACCTACTTTTGGGTGAATCAGCAACCGATCGACCAACCAGGCAACTGCGTTAGGTTCGAGAATGGCATCACCATCGATACAGACGATGACTTCACCTCTCGCCAGGAGACATCCGGTTCTCAGAGCAAGCGCTTTTCCTTTATTTTTAGTGAGGTGGACAACCCTTAGAAATGGATATTGTTCGGTGAGTTTGTCTAATTGTTCGGCAGTGTCATCAGTGCTACCGTCGTTTACCGCAATCACTTCAAACTTTTCAACTGGATAATTGGTATGAATCAACGATGCAATGGTCTCGTCAATTTGTTTCCCCTCATTGTGGCATGGTATAAGCAATGTAACCATTGGGATGTGTTTGAGGTTGGGCATATCATCCGGGTATAATTGCCCTCGTTCCCGAAACAGGTAAAACATGATAGCACCCGCCATCCAGATCCATGACATGGTAAAGGGGTAGAGAAAAACAAGCTCCTGAACAGTATGAAAAAATATCTTTAGCTGGTCAATGGTCATTTAGGACTCACAGGGAAAGTTCTAGTAGAAATTGATTCACGTACAGTCGAAGGAGCAGGACTGTTGTCTAGAAAATGATCACTTGCATAGGCATGATTTATAAAACCCTCTCTCGTTAATTGACCAAACTGTTGAGCCAATTTTTTTCCACCATTGTTGTTTTCATTTTCATACTGGATCATGGGAACAAGGTAGGGGCGAAAAGCTTCTGCTACACTCTTGTTCGGTAATGTCTGATTACCCCTTAAATCCAGAAGCAGATAGTCAAATCCTGAGAGAATTGCTGCCATCTGTTTATCCGACACTTCTGCCAGCATTTGTGGGCTGACCAGAAGGCCAACCTCCGTGAATGGCTGCCATTTTTGTATTTTCCCTATATTTTCTAAAATACCCCGGGTATCTGCAGGAAGCCTTTCATCTGCCCTCCATGCATTTCTTACTGCCTTTTTTTTGAGTGTATCTGTTTCATAAAGTATTTTTCCATAGGTCGATGAACTCTCTTCCACAAATCCAAAGAGCAATTTGGCAAAAGGCAAATGATCGATAATTATCCCGCTGCAAGGTGCTGCTTTACCAAGATCGTCAAACAGTGATATCGGCAGTTTTTCTGATATCTCTGGAGGACGATTTTGCTTTTCAATATTGAATATTTCATTACTGAGCCACAGTATTGATTCAGCTCCGCCACGTCTGTCAGTTTGCCATAAAAGGCGGAGAAGCCTGTCTTGTGCGACAGGAAGAGAGTTGTTTGTAAACATGGCGTGGATCTTTCCATCGATCTCAATGATTGGCTCAAAAATAACTCCGCCGACCTGAAGTGTATGTACTCGCTCAAGCAGTTTACTGAACTGAACTTCGGTATCAGTATCTTCCTCAATGAGATCTAACATTTTCACCTTCATCAATCGTCGAAGAGGGGGAGTATAGTTCATTTCCAAATTTGCTCTAAGTACACCTGTCTCCGGATTCAATGTCGGGTAGACCCGGCCCAGTGCCATTAAATTCTCAACTGTACCGGAAACAGGATCAAGAGTCAAAGTGACCTCCATTCCAACGTCGTGGGCAATTTCAAGGGCAAACTCATTATATCTGCCAAAAGGCCAGACCATAACTCTTGGCCTCTCTCCCAGATGTTGTGCCATAAGCCGGCTATTGCTTTCCAGGTCCATTCGAATTCGCCCTCTATAATCAACATCAGACTCGTACAAAGAAGTCGCCTGGTCAAAGGCGTGGGTGATGGTTGCGGGAAGCATATCACCGCTTGAGTCTGCCATTAATGCACTATGTAGATTCATCGAATGAGATGCTATTTCAACTAAACCGGATTGCTGAACCGCCTTGACCTGTTGCCAGGATAGAAATTTTTCTCGTGGGACATAGGTGCTGCCATAGAGAACTGTTCCGTCGTCACTGGCGGACATCCATTCTCCCACAAGGGCCAGTACGGCTGGAAAATTATATGCTTTCAGTAAAGGTAATACATGGGTGAAAAAACTTGTGTATCCATCATCCCAACAGAGTAAAATAGGTTTGTTCGGTAGAGTTTTCTCTCCTACCCGCGCGGCTATCAGATCAGAGATACTGACGGGTTGGTAGCCGGAGGCCAGTAGCCATTCAAAGTGGTTGATCAAGGTATCCAGGGTAACAGCATCAGAGGTAAGTTGATCTTTTCTCTCAACCACATCATGATAGGCCATTGCAACAATCTTCTTCTCCGCAGCACATGAGAAAGAAGAGGATAAAAACAAGAGAAAAACAAACAGCAATGCTCTCAATAGTATTAACATGTTAGAATTTTGCATGGAGCATAAAATTTAATGAAAAAAATGGTTCGGCCTGACCATCATAAACATTACGACCAACCTCAATCCCGACCCTTCCTTCAACTCTTGAAGAGACGTTGTATCGCTGTTCATACTTAACGCTTCCTACCCAGTCTTCATCATAATTTTTTTGAGTGTACATCCCCCACCCGCCAGTGAGGGAATGAACAAGCGCTTTTTCATAGGACCGGTACAGAATATGTTCCGCCCTAAGCGACAGCCTTGTGCTGAAGTCGTATTCGGGATTATAATAAGGAGCATCTTTTTCGCTGTTTTGAGACCCGTAAAAATCAACTAACCCGTCCAGATCAAAGCGGGGAATGTCAATCAGGCGTTGAGAGATACGGACACCACCTTCCAGCCTCTCATTGTCATCTGAAAACCAGCCTGATCCCAGAGATACATTGATATGTCGGGTTTCATTCCAACGATATGAGACAGAACCATCAATCTTATCCATGGATATCCCGTAATAGAGAGCCCGTAGAGGAGTTGCTTCTGAAAAAAAAGCTCCATTCAGGGTAATAGACCAGTGATCATCCGGGGTCCAGAGCCCCCTGACTCTTCCTCCGGGCTCATCCACCGTTGATTTATTGTTATTGATCATACCAAAGACGCTTCCCAGTCTGTTGGCATATTCAAGACCAAGACCATAGCTAAAGAGCTCCTCTTCCCCTTCCGGTATTTCGCTCCACGAGTACCTGAACAATCCGCTCATTCTGAGATTGTCTGCTAAAGGCGCGGATATAATCTCTCCACCGGCAACTATGCCATCACCTGATTGTTCAGGCCCTTCACTATAGGTGTATTTCAGATCACTCCATAGATCGGGCCGCTGTGACCAGTTCAATTCCTCTATAAGTCGCTCCGTTGAAGAAGATAAGGGATAACGTTCCGACAAGTGCGAAATAATCTGCTTCGCCTGTTCATATTCATGCAGTTGCAAAAGAGCGCCAGCCCGCCCAGCCCTGGCATCATTATTTTCAGTATTTAATAGTGCCGCAATAGAAAATTCCTCCAGTGCTATCCGTGGATGTGCACGGGCCAGAGAGACCTCGCCACTGATCTGGTGGAACCAGTCATTTGCAGGGGCTTTTGCCTTAATTTCATCAATGGAATCCTGGGCTTCAGCCAGCTCATCTGCATACAGTTTTGCTAAAACTGAAAGGACGACACCGTCAAGATATGTGGGATTTGCATACTGTACTGCTGAATCTGTAAAAACTTTCATCGTCGGTATTTCAGACACCATGGTTTGCGCAAGATCCTTGGCCTGGTAGAACTCTTCAGCCTCTATATAGGCATAAAAAAGTGTTACCTTCGCATGGTGATTATTAGGTTCTGTTCGAACGACCTCTTTAAGAAGGTGTACTGCTTTTTCCGGATCCTCAAGACTCAGTGCCGCGGCTCCTGCACTCTGGTTCACGTACGGTGGTACGGGGGCTACCTCTGTTAGTTGCTCCCAGAGGTAGAGTGCCTCTGCCTTCATTCCTGCATCGCTTAGGGAGACAACCATATCTTTTTTTATTTGTCTGATGTCCTGATGGTATTTTGCATTATCACCTAAAATAGAGAGCGCTTGAAATTGAAGAAATAATGCCTTCAAAGCAAAAATGATTTTTTCTTCTTCATTGTCTGCAGCTGTTTTTCCCCAGCGAAGGTAAAGAGCTGATTTGGTCATAAGAAGCGCGGCGGACTCCACATCATCAATAATATCAGGATATGCAGCTTCTATTTTTGAAGCGGCAAATGGCGCAGCGAGGTGACGAAGAGCCTTGATCTGTCCACGAATCGCCTCGTTCTTCACACTTGTGAATGAAGCCAGACGTATGTTGGAATCAAGTATTTCAATCAAACTGCCATCAGATGTGGCCAGATATAGTGAAATTTCACGGAAGTCCTGATCTGATGCCATATGGGGTTTGAGGGACGTAAGAATATGGTGCGCATCCTCAAATTTTCCGGCATCAATGAGCAACTGGGCTTTTTTCAGTTGATATCTATGGTGAGTTGGATTGAGTTGCAGGAGCTTATCGATAAGGGCAAGTGCCAGTTCATTTTCCCCATTCTTTCTACACAGCCAGATTACAGAATAGTTTACATAATCAGGATAGATATATTCTGGCTGTTTATCAAAAATAGCCAGTGCTTCTGAAAGCTTCTCATTCTCGATGAGTAAGACTATAAGATCTGCACGTACTTTCGCATCCTGAGGATACTGATCAAATAACCCTGCCATACCGGAGATTGCCGTGACAAGATGACCCTGTTTAGCAAGCAGGACCAGTGACTCCCGCTGCAGGTCAACAGTATCATCACTTCGTACAGGAACGGAGATGAACAGAAGAATAAAGAAGAGAAAAATGGGAATAATGTTTCGCATCTGATCCATTAGCTTGACATGTCTGAAACCAGCCCTAATTCATTAAAACATTATGCCGCTTATCGAATCAAAGTTTGGAAATTTATCGAAGTTAATAGACTGTCTGGTATGTAGATCATACACAAGTCCTCCTTTTTCGGTCATACCAATAAGGTAGACCCGCTTCTTGCCATCGGCAGGTATTGCACCCCAAGATTTCTCATGTTTTGCTGTAATCAGACCTATCAGCACAGAACCCTGAACATTGTATCGTGTAGCAACTGAGATATTAGCAATATTGGCAGCCAGAGTGACAAAGGTTTCATCGTATGCAAGAGGATATTTCTGCTCAAGATTGAGTTCCGGGACCTGAAGAGCTATAAATTCTTCTGTCCATTTTATAACATCACGGAACCATTTTTCTGTAATATAAATATACTGACGATCATGGATAATAACATTTTTAGCAGAGGGCACCACCAGCCTCAATCGTCTTTTAATTAATCCGGTCGGCACCATTTTGGGTTTACCATCTTCTGCTATTATTTCAGGAGCCGGCCCACTTTTTATCCGAATATATTCAAGCTGTTGCTGCTCAGCACAACCTGTCAACAATAGTATTGTCGGTATAATCAGTAAAAACAGGTGTATCAATGGATTTTTTTTCAAAACAGGTACACCTCCTCTATATATTTTTTGTTGGGGTAGTCAGCTAAACTGACGTATTGCCCGTTTT
Organism: Desulforhopalus sp.; assembly: GCA_047622095.1. Classification (GTDB taxonomy): domain Bacteria; phylum Desulfobacterota; class Desulfobulbia; order Desulfobulbales; family Desulfocapsaceae; genus Desulforhopalus_A. Next base: position 13,437 of record JBLHNU010000080.1, on the reverse strand, counting down.
GTGGTTCAATGATAAAAACACCTTCACTGGTGGTCGCAAACATCAAGGCATGCATTCCAGCGGGCATCCCTGCCCAAGATTGTTTTCCAGCAACTCTGAGCCATCCTATGGCTGCCCGGGTATCAAGGAACCCGGCGCGCCATATTCTAAGAGTAGTGATTGCGTTCAACATGCCGCTGTAGTTTTCACAGTCCCAGGTTTCGGCTTTGCCCCGGACCCCTGTTGAGGAGAGCAATGCATCGTACGCTTCAAGCAGATGGCCAAGCCAGACATGCTCGGGTACAATAAACTTGTCGATAGTATCGTTATAATAAAATTTTCTTAGTACTGGACTGACCTCTCTTAGCTGGTTTTCAATGTCTTTACCGGATATGTATTGAGGAGTTCCATCTGCCTGCAATGCTGGTATAAATTTTTGCGGCATCGGTAAACTTAAATAATCCCCTTCAGCGCCGATTGCAGTTTTATGGGAGCACATGAATGCCACCATAAAGAGAATAACTGACCAGAAAATTATTGGAGGATATGATTTTGTGTTTTTCACTCTCATCTCCTTTCGTCATGCAATTAGGTTTTAAAAAGTTTCAAGAGAGTTTTTAAAAGAAGTTCTGTTACATGGAGGATTTTAACTTCCATCTTTTATTTAATAAATTCTCATTTCCAGCAATCCAAGACATAAATAAAGTATACATGATGGTAAATACAACCGCACTCGTAAAAAACTCAATAATACCGGAGAACATAATACCTCCCAATGCTCCAAGTAAAATAACCAGCATTGGAATATCAACGCCAATTTGGCAGCTGCACGTGCCCACTCAACACACTGTTCTACTTTTTCCACTGTCGGAGTTCTAGAATAAGTCCATCAGGATCTCTTATTTCTCCACGAAATGAATCTCCTAAATCGACCGGTTCAAGGGCTATAGCTATTCCTTTATTTTGTAGATAATCTACTGCCGTTGTCATATCTTCCACTTCAAGGGCAATGCCCCTGTATCCAACCTCCCAAGCAGTTTCAGATTTTGGTTTGGGGTTGTTTACAGAAATAACTTCAATGACAGTATCACCTAACTCAAGATAAATGACTTCTCTCATTGGCGGCATTTTCACTTCATTTCGACTTTTAATTCTAAAACCAAGAATGTTGACATAGAAGTCAATTGTCCTTTCTGCATCTTTTGGTACAATTTCCACGTGATCAACTCTTTTGAAAATCATTTTTGCTCCTATTTTTTATTGTTAAGGTAGATATTTTATTAAGGGGTACCTTGAAAAATAAGACTTTTCCAAGTCTGCGCTATCTGCTAAGAGTTGAGGCGAACAGGAGAAAGGCTCGTCTCATAAATCTAGGAGTTTGTCCGAGAATAGGCATTTTATTCAAAATCGAGGCATTTACATAAAATAAGCACAGTCATATATTTGATATTACGAGCATTGTTTTCTGTCAATAACGAAGAGTTTGGGTAAAAGAGCATTTTCGGTCAGTCTCCTAGTCTCAAACTGTAACTCATCAAAGACAAAATCAATCGTTTGAACAGAACCTTACCTCCCCGCCACAGGCAGGCAGAACACTTATTTCAGTAGGCTCGCCCAAGTCATTAAATCTCACCCTACCCACACTACTCCTGTTGAATAACTGACGAGAATGATGAAAGTCTGGTTTACGCGAACGAATTCGCATTCGACGACGTTTTGTGAACCAGTTTAAAGGAGAGTGATTGGCGTATATCCAGCGATTAAACCTGTCAAGCCTCTCCAGCAACTTATGAGGGAATTCATTCTTAAAACCACTGCAGGTAATTTGCCAAATGTTAGGGCTGTTACGTCGATACTTGAGTTGGATATCATAGGCAAAGGAATAATGTACATCTCCCGATAGAATTACAAAGTTTTTAGGTGTCCTTCGGTGTCGAAAGATATTGAGTATAACGTTGGCTGAACCCGGATGAGCCATCCAGTTCTCTGCATCAACCGCAAGAGGATGGCCGCAAAACGTTATGATTCTCTGTATAACTTCGATCAGTTTGACTCCAAATATTGGTGCCGGTGACACCAGCAGTACGGAAGACTGGTCCATAAGTTCTTGCTGCAGATCTGATAAATCTTCCCAGTCCATCAAACCAGAAGGTTTGGAAAGACTCGATTCGGACCACCAACGGTTTGTTCTGGTATCGAGAACAACCAACTTAGGATTTGTGGGCAACGTGTAATTCCACTCTTCATACTTCAGAAGGAAATCGATCAAAGTATCCTGTCGTTCTCCTCCTGGTTGATCAAAACAGTTATGAACATGCTGTAAAAACTGACCATCAAATTGTTGAGGATTGTTTCCCCAACCCTGAAACAAAAAATATGCTATGAGTGCATTGCCAATAATTCGCCGAGAAAACGGATTCTCATACGCGACCTCTTCCCATCCACGAGTCAGGTTCCAGTCATCGGTGACATCATGATCATCAAAAATCATATAGGTCGGCAAATGAGCTAAGGCTCGACGTACGCTATGAAGGCCATCAGCAAAAAGCTCAACCTCAACACGCTCGACTTCATAGAGGTTGATATGGGACTCAGGTATATCCCCTACCTCCATATCAACATATGCCCATAGTTCCGGTGACCAAATAAGTAGGTACATTGCAACCACTTCAGCCAGTGTTACCAAGTGATTATGGGCTGAATCAGTAGTGAAAATCGGTTTTTTCACACCTCCAAAAAACCTGTTCCGCAGTGCCGTCGTCTCCTTATTGCGAGGGAGAAGATCTTCCCGACCATAATAGCAAAACTTACTACGTAATAACTCTTCACTGTCACTGACCACGGCGCCGGACAGTTTTTCCGGGAACAACCCTAACAACATAATCACCTGATGAATGGCTACCAGCATGGGACCAGCCACATCATCGGCATAAATCTGATCACCGGCCATAATCAACAAAGCCGGTCGCTGTTCTGCCGACTCAAGGATTTCACCCAACTCCTTGTCAATTCTCAGTAGTGCATCTTTTGATGGGTAATGTGGTTTACGACATGACCCATATAGAACATGATTAAGTTGCGGTTTACAGATAAAAACCGGTCGTTTTTGTCCTTCATACATTAGGTTGGGAATAGACTCTTGCAGCGTCTTATCTCCTTGCTGCGTATGAATAATCAGGTCATATTCAAGGAGTTCATCAGTTGGGAATGAAATCTTGGGAACATAGTTAATCAGGTAAATGTACGCTTGCTCGCCAATTCGTACCGGTTCTGATGCAAATTTTTTAATGCTGCCCGTGAAAAAACAATGATCATCTCTGTGCTTATACAGGCGCAGAGATATTTCGAGCGGTCTACTTGTCACCAACCATAGAACCAACTGTTCTTTGGTTACACGGCGCATTATCGGGCCTGCAAGAATATCAGGAAGCTGCTGTTGATGATGATTCAAGGTTTCATACTCCGTACAACATCACCAAGCATCCAAGTTTTGTAGAAGTCTTTACTTTCCGGCCCGTACAATCGAAACAACAAAAAGAAATCCTCACCCGTTGGGATCCAATTACTTTCCTTCCCTTCTGGTGCTTTCGGAGCGAAATAAATGTCGTAGGACCCATCTTCATTCACTTGCATGGTATCTGTATTGCGGGAGGATAATCCGACACGTGGTGCATTACGTACAAAGCCTTTACTTGCCATGCTATATACAATAACCGACCAGAAATCCTTGGCCGGAACATACTTAGGGACGTTGAGTTTATACGTATCTTTGCCGTTAAATAACTCTTCACTACTATCCTTGATGCCTGTCAAATAGAAGGTCCCACCCCCCAGATATTTAGGAAGATAAGTGACAAAGTAATAAATACCTGCTCGTTCATCAACCAGGAGTTTTTCATCTGTTTCAAAGGGAAACCCAGAGTCTGCTTGACCCTCAGGGAATTTCCATGCCTGCCATTGTGATTTACCTTCCCAGAGCGGAATTATTGATTTACCTGGCGTAGTAAACCAAGAATACATGGATGCATAGGCCAATTTTAATCCTTCATTCATGGCACGTTTCTGTTCTTCGTTTGGTTCAAAATATTTGCCCTTTTCAATCCCCAGACTTTTCAGCAATGAAACCATCGCCTTATCCTGCGGTCGAACTGGATTGTTCTGAATTAGATCATTCATATCTTGGAAGAAGGTGTAATCATAGACTGGCAGACTGTCATAGGATGAGGGTGTTGCATCTAAATAGGTTGTTGGTGGTGGATTTGCTGCCTCTGATAAGTAATATATTTTTATCGTTTGGGCATACTTTGCTGCATCCGCATCTGTAGATCCTTTGTATAATCTTGGGCGAAAGGCAAATCCTATTTCTGTGGTATCTGACTGAATAACAATATAACCATCCGGGATATCCCCATCAAAACCTGGAGGAAGAAGTAAGTATTTACCCCCTTTACCTTTATCTGCACCAGGAGGATGACCAATATCTTCAAGCGGTTGCTGCCAGGCATTTACAATAGAACCAAAGTAACTCACTTTCTCAGTGGCAGCGGGTACTACCAAGACTACAGGACCTTTAACGGTGCTGATATTGCCCCATCCATATGCGGTTACATCATTAGCGGTTATAAATCCATGCTTTGAATCAAAGGGTTTGGTTAAGTAAACAACATCATTTATGGTTCCACCCAGGTCACGGATCGTTGCTTTCTTGAAATCAACAAGAGCCACACCCGGCATGGCCCAGATCGCTGTCTGAGTTGCACGCTGAACCATGATCTGATATTCGATGGATTCATCTTTTGCACTCACAGAACCAACTGATAGTGCAAAACATAATGCCACGGTTAATAGCACTACAAATATTTTTAATTGGCTATTCATAACATCCTCCCTTTTTCCACTGTCACCTAACTGATAGCTGTACTAACAGTCAAATATTATTGGTGGGGTAAGGTTTACTTTCCCCAGACATACAGGAAGTTGACATGTTTCCTGTATATACGTAATAAAATAGTACCTTCGTTGTGGTAATACTCATCTCGGTACATCCACAATGAACGCTAAGGGGACTGCTCTCCACAATAAAATGGCTTCGCCTAACTCTTTAAGTCCAGTTGACCCGTTGATTATGAGGCTATCCAGCTTCTTAATTTATCCATACTGTCAAATACCTTGATATTCCAGCCAGTGAGTCGGGTGTTGTAATTATTAACGTAAAATTTAAAGAGTCGGCGGGTTTCAGTATCCTTTGCGAGCATTGCTAGTTTTAAGCTTGGCAACCGCGAAGAACCAATCTGGTCTTGCATAGAAAAAAGGCTAAATTTAGCAGATCAAAGTTTGAAAAGTGATTGGGGTGAACATAGAATTGCCTACCTAATGCCAACTCTCTAAAACTTAAACAACCGTTTATATTTGATATAAAAAGACATCTCTTCCAGCTCCGCCTGGTCGAGGATATCCGTGTCTATCGCGCCGGTTTTCGCCCCTATAAAGAAGGTATTAAGTTGTGTTGGTTTCCAGGCGAAAAGTACCTCGCCTTTAATCTCACGATCAATCTCGTCCTCATCGCTGTAAAGATACAGGTCTGGATCTTTTTTGGCATAGTCATCGATTACCGTTAATCGAAAAAACGAACCGTTGTCCATGTGGTAGAGCGCGGTGACTCCAAGATAGTTCTCGGTGAACAGGCGTCCTTCGTCGACATCGAGTTGTCGGTAAATATTTTTGATGCTGAGTTCTAGCTGATCTGTAAGATGCCACCTGATCTCAGGCTTTATCTCAATAATATCTCCGAGGCGGTAGTTGTCAGTATCTATCTGCGTTCCAATCTTACCAGCAAGAATAAATCGAAAATTCTTTAATAATGATGTCTCAACACGATACTCAACCTGATCTTCCTGGAAGAGTCGACTGTTTCCATCAATATCAAGCGTGTTCTGCAGGAATCGTTTTGCCGTTCGGTCTCGATTTCGGTAACCAAGACGCAGCCATGTCTGATAAAGCCCCCAGTAATTAAGCCAGATTTCTTTTGATTCATTAAACAGTTCGCCTTCCTGACTTTCAAGACGGACATAATTTAATGATGGACGAAATCGTCGCATTCCGAGTTTTTCTCCGCCAAAGTAATGGTTATATCCCCCAGCGAGTGAGTAGAGCCTATAATCCACACGCGTCAGATAGCCGAGATCAGCACGAAAATCTTCCCCGACATCCAAATACCTTGCAGCAAGGTAACCTTCTCGACGGTTGTATTTGTATCGAAAGTGTATGGCGTCATCAACATAGGTACGGTCTATGTCTGCTCGAAGTACTTGTTCATTGAGAGATGTTACTCCGGGAGTACCATCGGTGTCTTCCGGGTCATCACATGCCCCGTCATCATCACATAGCTCGTCGACAATTTCTGTTGGATACTCGGTCCCAGAGTACAACCATTGCAGGCGCAACTCATTGTGAAGTTTGAATTTTTTGTAGAGATCCACGCCACCAACAAGATTGTAATACTCACTACCGTCTGTTCGAACGGTTGATATGAAACCGAGTGCACTACCAGGATTTTTATCGAATCGATATCTAAAGGCACCAGATGTACTGTCTTGGTCAAGGTCTACTCGGTCCGATGACAGGTTACCTGGAACAATGAGACTTGTTTCTCGGTCGTAAACTAAGAAGTTGCCGGTGGTGAAATTGCTGACACTACCCGATGCATTGAATCCGCCGATTGGATCTTCTATATTTCGTGTGTATACAATATCAAAAGGCGTTCCAAAGTTTTCAATACCTTTCAGAAAGAAGGGCCTCTTTTCAACATCAAGCGGCGTAAATGCGTCATTGATACTAAAATCTGTCAAATCTGCTTCAACTTCCAGAAAGTTTGGATTTAGTGTTGCCCACACACCAAAAGATGGCGTGGGCTTGTAGCCAATATCCAGGCTAAGTTCAGACTTATTTGTCTGCTCCCAGTCACCATCATCCTCTGCATCTCTTTCATGCTCACGAAGTAAGGTAATCCCTGGGACAACAAGGAATTGATTCTCTGGTAGCTCCGGTCTCTTCGGTACTGTCCGAACGGTGATAGCAGTGAGATGATGTCTCACCGCCCGAGGATAGTGTCGCTTGAGGAGAACAAACCGTTTTGTAGTATCTTTGTCTACTGGCAATTCCAGTTCGGCGAGCGGGATACGCATTTCGACCTGGTAACCCGATTCGGTTGTAGTTGCTGCTGCTGTCCAATCCGCATCCCAGTCTCTTGCGCGGGTATCGTCAACTCGGTTTCGAACCCAGTCTCCCTGAACCCCATGCGCATTAACATAAAACTCATATGTTTCTAGAAGTTTACCTGACGGATCAATGGATACCCCAACGTAATCGTCAAGCTCAATACCGTCTCGATCACGAAGCGGAGCCTGGATTTCAGATGGTTCTGGGTCGTATGCGTCAAATGCAAAAACGAGGTCGTCATTATATCGACCTACAAGGACCGTCGTTTTTACTGGAGCCGGCTCGAGCCGCGCTGGGTATGTCTCAAGTGTAATTGAATACTCTGCGGCGTTTTGCCAGGCGTCCTCATCAATGCGCCCATCAAATGCAATCTCGCCGTAGAGTATCGGAACCTGAAGCTCTTCGACTTTAAGCAGCTCTTTAAGATCCGCTATTTGATCTTGAACTGTTGAGCCCTCTTCCTCGGAATCTCCTTGAGCGTACGACATTGCTGCGCATAACTGTACCAGCACGACAACACAACAAATGAGAGTCGTATTTTTAAAGTCATTGGCTCGAAAAAGATCGCTCATTTATTGGTTACCATCGCTTGGGAGTATTTCAAAACTATTCTCATTTTCGAAAAAAGGAATTTAACCGCAAACATTATAATCCATTCTCCTTTCTGAAATTGTCGTTCTATACACATAATTGACAATTACTGTGGAATATAGCCTTTACTGAGCATACAGTCGTTGAAACTTTTTGAGTACGCATCATTGTCACCAGTTGCAGGTGGTGGCGCTGTAGCAGCTTGTTCCCGTGAGGCACGACGCCCTTTTGATACGCCTTTTACTGCTCCGAGCGCAGCTCCTATTTCGTCGGCGTCGTCATGTTGTCCGTCATCTCCGACTTCTTTCACTATTCCACCAGCAGCCGCACCTTTTAACGCACCTTTTGCGCCGGCGCGCAGGCCAGAACCGCGTTGCGGCTGGCTGGAGGCTTGAGGAGGGGGTGCATCGGGATTGTAACCGCTGGCCGTAGTGGCCTGTTGCTTACACTCTGCTTGATCTGTAGCAATTTTATTCGGATCTGATGTATCGGTTTGACTAAAGCTTATCGTCGGCAAACACATGCCAAAGAAAAACACAAAAGTAAGTAATGCAAATCTCATAATATGTCCTCCATGAGTCGTTAGAGTTTAAATGCAACACCAAACATTGGCCCGTGAGTGATCGTGTCGTACTTAAATCGATCCTCCGTACCAACGGCCCCGGTGTTGTAGTCGACTGAGAGCGCTCGGTATTGTCCAAAGAGTGTTAGCCACTCCAGAACATCCCAAGCCACACCACCTTGCAGGTTCCAGGTAAAGTCAGACGAAACACCAAATCCACCAACGTCACCTTTTAAGATAAGTGACCAATTTTCAGCGAGTTGCGGCATCCAGCGAACTCCGACAACTGGGTCGACCCAATCCGCTTCGTTTTCGGAGGTCGTTACACCGTTGACAGCAAAATCGACATCCATATCCCACCAACGAATCCCGCCATAGACATCAACGGGCCCACTCGACGTTGACATGCGATATATCCCGTAAGCTTCAAAGATACCTTGATAGATATCTGCACTGAGTTTGGTTGCAGAGCCCGGTAGTGTCGCATCACCACCGAGGTCCATAAAATTATAGGAAAGGCTCACGCCGTAGCCACTTTTATGAAGTGCTTCGAGTTGTATCATCGCGCCAAGCTCGAGGTTGTTGAGAATATCTGTTGGTCCTACATCAAGCTCAGCATCCTCAACAACGCCGATTGATGTGTCACCAGTGATAGAAGGCAACAACATATATGGTGCAATAATAAAACTCCAGTCGTCTTCAGCGGAGGCAAAACTTGTAAAAAATACGGGTAAAAGCATGAGAGACAGCAGTTTTAACTTAATTTTCTTCATTTGTGTTTACACTCCTTTTCTAGTGACGAGGACCGCAGTGAAGTGATCCGGATCTTACCTCGGTTGTTTTTAGTTGGTCAACTCAATGTCATTGGGTTCGAAGCTGCCGTCGTAGGCCGCCTGAGTCGCCTGGGGCGCTCCGTAGAAACTAAAGAGCAGGAAGAGAATCCAAGGGCAGCACCCATATAAACAGGTGCGCCCTTGTGATGAGTTCATTCAGCGTTTCACAGAACGAGCCGTCAGTATCAGTCGCCGTGGGAGCCGGACGCTGCTTCCATCACTTGCTCGAGGCTGAAGGTGGCTGGCTTCATGCGGGGCGGAAACTCTTTGAAGCTCTGCAACCACTTCGCGATATAGGTAGATGCGGGTGCGATCGAGAATAGACGCTCCGTTTGCCAATGCACGTACCCGATAGTTTGATCATAAGCGCGTTCAAACGGATCCATGCGCAGGTTGGTGAGCATCGGCCAGCGCAGTTCTTCAAACGGCGCTTCCCAAACTCTGAAACCGACCTCATTCTGACGGAGGAAGGTGATCTTCCAATCATTGTAACGCAGTGCCGCGACTTTGCCGCCGTCCGTCCAATAGATGAATTCGTGACGCGGGCTTTCAGTAACGTCGCCTTTCAGAAACGGCATCAAGTTGTAGCCATCGAGGTGGACCTTGAAGGTCTTGTCGCCGACTTTCTTACCTTTGAGGAGGTCTTCTTTGACCGTGGTGTCACCGACTGCAGCCAACAGAGTCGGAAGCATGTCTTCATGCGCTCCCATGTCGTTGATAATCGTGCCAGGCTTGATGACACCTGGCCAACGAATCGCAGTTGGAACCCGGTAGCCGCCTTCCCATTGCGTGTTCTTCTCACCACGATGCCTTGTCGCTCCGCCATCGGGCCAACCGAATACTTCTGCACCATTGTCACTGGAATACATAACGATCGTGTTATCCTCAAGGCCCAGCTCTTTGAGCTTGGCCAACACCTGTCCAACATGACCGTCATGTTCGACCATGCCATCAGCATAGACGCCCAATCCAGTCTTCCCCTCAGACTCCTCTTTCAGGTGCGTGAAGACATGCATCCTGGTGGAGTTCCACCAGAGAAAGAATGGCTTGTTGGCTTTCGCTGCCCGCTCCATAAAATCGAATGCCTTCGCGTTTACCTCTTCGTCGATGGTTTCCATTCGCTTCTTGGTGAGAGGGCCAGTGTCTGTAATCTTACCATCAGCAAAGCTGTGGATGACGCCGCGCGGTCCAAACTTCTTTTTGAACTCCGGGTCCTTTGGATAATGCTCGTTCTCAGGCTCCTCCTCCGCATTCAAGTGGTAGAGATTGCCAAAGAACTCGTCGAACCCATGGTTGGTCGGCAGCATATGATCCAGATCACCGAGGTGATTTTTTCCAAACTGTCCAGTCATGTAGCCGTGAGGCTTTAGCAATTCCGCCAGAGTCGGATCGTCCTTCGTGATGCCTTCCGGTGTACCGGGCAGGCCAACCTTGGTTAGGCCAGTGCGAATGGGCGACTGTCCGGTGATGAATGCAGCGCGGCCGGCGGTGCAACTCTGCTGGCCATACCAGTCTGTGAATAGCGCACCTTGGTCGGCTAGACTATCGATGTTCGGAGTCCTGTATCCCATCTGCCCCAAATTGTAGGCGCTGATATTGAATTCACCGATGTCGTCTCCCCATATGATAAGGATGTTCGGTTTTTCCTGAGCCGATTGCACCGGCGCTGATATGCACGTCGCCAGGGCTATAGTGCCTAAAAGGGTTAAGTGTTTCCAGTTGCGTCGTAATTTCATTACTACTCCTTTCGTTTAATGTGTCTGTAGATACATCAAGTATCCTGCTTCGGTCGAAAAACTCCTGCCAAGAGATGGCACCCAATTGCTCTCAAAGCCTTCAGGTGCTGTCAGCCTTTTATGGTAGAACCGCAGCTGCCAGTGGTTCGGTGATTATATTCGCTTCCCTATTTGACGTACTCCATGTCGTTCAGCTCGAAACTGCCGTTGATCAACGCCGGCTCGGGTCCGTAAAAACGAGCGAGTAGAAAGAAACGCCGTTTCGGATCAGTGGGAAGCCAGTTGCTCTCCTTGCCCATAGGTGCTTTCGGCCCAAAATAAATATCTACCGAACCATCCGCACTCTTCTTCACATCTTTCATATTAGAATCGATACTGCTCGGCTCGAGATCACGCAGGTAGGAAGCTGTTTCCAGGTCGTAGGTGGTAATGGCCCAGAAATCGCGAACAGGCACTTTGGCTGGCATGGTCAGTTTGTAGTTTTTGCTGCCGTCGAGCCACTGTCCGTCAGGAGTTTCCGCAAGATCGAGGTAGAAGGATGCTGCACCGTAATTCTTAACACTGGTGATCACGGCGTAGTAAAGGGCTCCCCGGGCGTGATAATCGAAATAGTTGGGATACTCATACGAGAAGTCTGTCTCGATTGCCCCTGGAGGCATTAGGCTGGACCATTTTTTGCTTTTGTAAAAAGGTGGATTCAGGACGCGGTGATATTCATCAATCATATACTCTAGCGCCTCTGGTGCGGCCTCTGCGTAAACGGCCTCCAATTCTGGGCTCGGATTAAACGGTTCACCTTTTTTGATGCCTATCTTGGCCAGCAGGCCCATCATGGCGAGATTGTAGGTCTCAACCGGCTCCTCCTCGATCATCTCGTGAATCTCTTGGTAGATGTTCTTGTCAAGCACGGGGGTCATCTCAAGCAACTTGCCGTATAGATCGATATATTTGGTTTTGGGTTTCTGACCCAGTGGATAAATCTTCACCTTTTTAACGAATTCTGCCGCCTTAGCCAGATTTTCAGGACTCGAATCCGCTATGATTGGGCGCAAAACAGCAAAACCGTTGTCCGTCCGTTGTCGGTAAACCCTTGCATTGGGTAAGGTTGGGCCAGTGTATCCCTCGGGCAACAACAGATATGTTGCTCCCATCCCCTTGTCTCGACCTGCCGCACCGACGTCATCAATTGGACGCTGCCATGCATCCAGCAAGGTTCCGAAAATCCCAACGTCAGCAGTTGAAGCTGGAATTTCGACTACGATAGGCCCGCCCTTTACTGTCCAGTGTGCAAGTACATAGGGCGTGGTGTTATTAGGCGTGGCGGTCTGGAACTTCCAATCCTGCACCTTAGAAAAATAACCAACGTCGTTTATGCCAACACCAGCATCGACGAGCGCATCGCGGTAGAATTTGTAATTCATCAGTGGCATTGCCCAGACTGCGGCATCGATTGCCCGATGATGACTCATTCGTTGACCGATGGTCTGCTCTTCCGCATTGACTGAACTGATTCCTGCTGTAAGAAGCAGGGAGGTCACAAGAGTTGTGTAAAGTGATTTTCTTATAATGTTTTTCATCTTTATGTGTCTCCTTCTCTTTGATTTTTCTTCTTCAAACACATGTCCTATTATTCAATCAATTCAAAGTCGCCCAGTTTCCAACTTTTATCGAACCACGCTTCCAGCGGTCCATACATCCGGTACAGAAAGTTGAAACTTTTACCGGGTACGGTTTGCACCCAATTGCTTTCCTTACCCGCCGGTGCTTTAGGGCCGAAGTAGACAGTGAATGAGCCGTCGTCATTTTTCTGAAGATCCTTCTTCAAGCTGTCGATTCCAGGGAACGGCTGATCGGTTTGCAGCATCGAACGGTGCTGACCGGAGTAGACCATAAACGACCAGAAATCTTTGACTGGCACGTTGGGTGGCAGCGTAATTTGGTAGGTTTTCCCGCCATCGAGATAACGGCCTTGCGAATCTCGTTCAGCAAGCAGGTATTGCGTTCCGCCACCGACGATTTTCATTTCCATCGCCGGCGTGTTACCCGTAGCCACATAATGAAAAAAGGCTCGGCCATCAATCCAGCTTTCGCCGTTTTCTCGGGTGAATTTATAGCCGCCGTTAAAGGTGATCTTCCATTGGCGGTCCGGGTAGTAGTACATGCTCTTATCCCGCGTGGCAAAAGATAGGGCACGAACCGTGGCGTTGCCTACCGTTGCGGCCTCGATAAGGATTTTTTTCATTCGCGCATCCGGCTCGAAAGGTATCCCCTTCTGAATGCCGATGGCGGCCAGCAGCCCCAAGGTCTCCGGATTGATGCAAGAGGATGGTTCTTCCTGGATGACCGTATTCACCTCTTCATAGAAGGAGAAGTCATTGCCATGAACCGTGTTCAGCTATTCCCAGCCGGACACAAAAATCGGGCAAGTATCACTTTTCCTTTATAGAGACCTGCAATTACCCATACGCCAAACACTTAAATGTATCATGTAAAGTCGCTTAACTGGTGTTTTGTGGAA
>JBLHNU010000079.1:0-23809 GCA_047622095.1 Desulforhopalus sp. | reverse complement strand
ATGATCAGCTAAGTATTTTTCAATTTCACTCAATTCACAAACGTAAGTCAGTGACACTACAAACATAACTATATTCCTTTTTCTCTGATTAAATTTTAATGCCAATTCTATTAGACTGAAACATAACGCCTGTAACAACGGCACTTAGGATTGGCGCTGTTTTTGCGTATTTTTGTTTTTGCAAAAACGGAGACAAGACTAAAGTGTCCGTTGCTTGCACTTGTTATATTTTGCGACTTTTGAAACTTTCAGCCTAAACAAAACACAACGCTAAATGTTGTTTTAACTTGAAACGATACAAGTCAATTCAACTTGTTATTAATCAACGAAGTAGCCCCTTTTAAAACAGGAAAGCTAGAATCGTTAACAGTAAAACTATTAATAAATTGACCATGCCCGTTTAGCACAAAGCAAACTAAATGTTGGCCACTACTAAACAATATTAACTCAGCCAATTTGTAAGATTGATGAAAAACGGATCGCGTTAAACACCAACCAAGCTACTTATATAATTTACTTTTCACAAATCGGAGTGAAATATAACAAGTAATTATGTAGAAACTGCATAACATGCTTTTTGTAAGGTTATACAGAAAGAGGGTACGCTAGGCAACGTGAAAGATACCACGGTACTCACAGACCACTAAGAGTCTGTCGGACAATACCCTTTCCCCCCAGCTCTGTGTTATTTTCAGAAAATCAATGCTCGCAATATCAACTATATGGCTGTGCTTGATTTCCTCAAAATGCCTTGATCTGAGAAAAAATGTCTATAATCCGACAGGCTCCTAGGTGATAGGTTTATCCAGCACATTACCATACTGGGAAGACTAAATCCGCAACCTGCCCCCTTCTCTTCCTGAATCCACAAGAGACATCACGCCAGCTTAGAGCAGGCTCTTAAGTACATTTACCACAGATTCCTTTCTGTTTAGAAGCACAGCCTTCACCTGCTTTTCTTTAAGTTCAAGAATATTTCCCATCAAGACGGAATCAATATCCAACCGGCAAATCAAAACTCTTCCTCCCTGCTCCTTATGAAGGAACTCTAATTGGCGATAAAAGCGAGGAGATCCATCATTTGTTACAAGCAACACTCTTGAAACACGGTCGCTCAGGTTATTCACCTTTTTCAATCCGTGCAGTTCATTTTTTAAAGACTTTTCTATATCTCGAGAACCAACTATCAATTCGCCCTGAAATTTCGCATAGAAAATTTGCTTACGCAATTCTGGGTTGAGCTTCAAAACAGGAATATAAATGTTCGAATCACTACAAAGTTCGATGCTCTCATTTTCTAATGCCGCCTGGACGCCTTCTTCAAGATCTTCTTTCCCTAACTGTTTAGGTAATTTCATTCTATTCCTATATTAATTCCATAAAAATATGGATTTTTCGCACCCAAAAACGGGTGAGCACTCTTCTGATGAAAATTCCAGGCTAGCCACCTGACAACTTTACTGTGTACCCTAATTTTAACAGCTCTTGCTTGAGTAAATCTCGATGATCACCTTGAATCTCAACAATACCGGATTTTATGGTTCCACCTGTTCCACATTTTTGCTTAAGCTGCTTGGCTAGGTTTTTGAGATCTTTATCATCTAGAGGCACACCTGTCACTAGAGAAACACCTGCCCCCTTCCGCCCCTTTGTTTGTCTGCTTATTCTAACAATACCATCACTCGGCACTCTTGGTTTGCCTTGACCACAACTACAACTACTGCTGGGATTTCCGCATCCAGGACAGGCTTTGCCAAACTCCGTGGAATACACTAACCCATTGGTTTTACTTTTCTTTGATTTCATCTTTATTGTCCGTCAAAGGAGCGCGTTAAGCAGGAGAACTGACAGCACAGACAGATGCGGAACCATCACGGTCTAAACGCTGAAAAAAACTTTCGATCACGTCTACAATCCAGGCCTGTCTTTTATTGCAATGATCGGCAGTCCAGACCCAGTGCACAGAAGAGTCAAAAAGTGGCCAGTTAGGACATGATACCGTGTGAAGAGGTGGACTCAGAGCCGCATTAACCTCCTCAACAGTCGGCAGTCGCCAATTTGTTTTCCCTTCCCACGAAAGAGCGTTGAGATGATCAACATACTCATGGGCCTGCTGCCAATTAAGAGTAAACCCCGGCCCTCTTCGCTGCCACAAAAGACCACTGTTTTTATCTTCGGCAATGCTAACATTCACGGCAACAAAATTTGAGGGGTGATATCTTCGCGGCCGAAAAAGATCATCCAGGTCAAGTATACTCCGAATATCTTTGAGCATTACCCGGACAGACTCAGAGCGTAGCTGCTCAGGAAACTCTGGGTTGAAAAACGTATGATCTAATTCTTCGCTGGACAATTCTTCTTGAGTCACAGGAAGTTCATCCAACGCCAAACGCATTGTTGTGGCATTTTCAAAACGATTTTCAGCCAGCTTTGCAGAAGATTTTTGTAAAAACTTCTCCCAAGACTCCCGAACCTCAGGCCGCAACATATCCAGAACCGGTCTCTTTTCTGAAGAGGTGAAAAGATGCCCTGTCAGCATCCTGTAACCGAGCACGCCAACACTGTAAAGATCTGCTCTTAGATCCGCTTCTTTAGGATTACGTTCCTGTTCGGGAGCAGCATAATACGGGGAACCAACCTGCATCCCGGTTATGAGCATTTTTTCTTCACCCCTAACACGGGAAAGACCAAAATCTATAATCTTCACCCGGTCATCGTTTGTGATCATCAAGTTAAACGGCTTCACATCGCGGTGAATAATTCCCGCAAAATGTAATCGTTCTAACCCTTTCAAGGTTTGGTCCAGATAGTGCTTTGTTCTGCTGAGTGAAATCATCCGGGAGCGATCTTCCACCCTGTACGCTTCCCCAATGAAACTACCAATAGAATGTGCGAAATACTCAAGCACCATAAAGGGTTGCCCTTCATGTTCATCACAATCAATTATCTTAGCAACATGATTATGGGACACCGCCCCCATAATCTTCCCCTCTTCAATGAACATTTCCTTCAGACGCTCATTCCCAACAAGAACCTCGAAAATTTCATCTCTAGGCTGGAGAATTTTAAGAGCGACCAAACGACCAGTGACAGGGGCCTTAGCCTTATACACAGTACTCATTGCTCCCCGGCCCAAACGACCGGTGATCTCATAGCGACCTATTTGTTTCATAATCCTCTACAGACGAAGCCCATATACATCAGGGAAACCACGCTTTTTAATTTTTTCAATGGTCTTTTGAATATTGTAAGGGACTGATCGCACTTCTATCTCACCCACCTTAGAATCCCACAGCACGTACTTGGCGTCTTTATTACCATCCCTTGGTTGCCCGACACTGCCACAGTTAACTATATATTTTTTTTCGGGATCTAAGAAGATTTTCCCTTTTTCAAGCTCACTGCGTACGACCGCACCGCCTTCCTCAAAGACGAGCTGCAACTCATGACTGTGACCTACGAAAAAAATTGAGGCCTCATGTTCGTCAAAGAGACGCATAACCCTTGTATCATCTTGTCGCTGCAAATAAAGAAAGACTGATTCTTTTGGAAAACCGTGTACAAAATAACCGTTTTCATATTGCAGGAACAAAGGAAGCCCACA
Source organism: Desulforhopalus sp. (assembly GCA_047622095.1). GTDB lineage: Bacteria > Desulfobacterota > Desulfobulbia > Desulfobulbales > Desulfocapsaceae > Desulforhopalus_A. The sequence continues at coordinate 20,205 of JBLHNU010000079.1, read as the reverse complement.
AGAATATGCCAGGTTTTCAAGACTGAGCAACTCTCCAGTGAGTTCATTATTTTCAGCTGCCTGAAAATTTAACCACCGACGCCCCCGTTGGTCTTTAAGCGCAAACTCATGGTTTCCAAGAACAGATTCGTAACCTTTTGAGCGTATAAAAGTAACAACCTCGTCAGGCTCTGGCCCGTAACCGACATTATCACCAAGACACACAACACGATCCACAGCAAACTGCTCCATATCACCCGAGACAACTTTTAATGCCTCGAAATTCCCATGAATGTCAGCTAGAATCGCAGTTATCATCCTTCAACCACCTTTTAGTCACCCTTCAAGTTTAGCTTCCAACTCATCCCAACGGCTGTACAACTTTTCAACCTCACTCTGAGCCACTTCAACCTCAGCCCATGTGGCAGCAAGCTCTTTTGAATCAGCGACAACCTCAGGACGTTCCATTTTTTCCTGCAACCCACTCACTCTTATCTCGGCTTCGGCGATCTGCTCCTCAATTTGATCATATTCACGCTGATCCATATAGGAAAGTTTGCCACCTTTTTTAACAGGAGCTACTGAAGCTGCCAATTTCTTCGCCTGCTTTTTATCTTGAGCGCCATCAGGCAGATCAGCAAGCCACTGTTCATAATCCGCATAATAGGTCACACCACTTTTCCCACCAAACCCAAGCAATCGTTGGCAGACACGGTCGAGTAAGAATCTATCGTGGGTCACCAGAACAAGAGCTCCAGGAAATTCCAGAAGACTTGATTCAAGAACATCGAGGGAGGCAATATCGAGATCATTTGTCGGCTCATCCAGCAAAAGAATGTCAGCAGGAGATCTCATAAGGCTAGCGATAAGAATTCGCGCCTGCTCACCACCTGATAATTGTCCCACTGGAGTTTCGAGCTGGTCTGGTCGAAAGAGAAATTTTTTGGCCCAGGAAACCACATGGAGAGATCTGTCACGAAACATTATAGAATCACCTTCAGGCGCAAGCGCGCGCTTCAAAGTGATATTCGGATCTATTCCTTCGCGGTTCTGATCAAAATTGATAATTTTGACCTTGTCAGCCACTCGTATGGTACCGCTGTCAGCGTTTTTCGTACCAGCTTCACCTTCGGCAAGCAGCTTCATGAGCGTAGATTTACCGCAACCATTTCGGCCTAGTAGCCCTAATCGACTGCCAGGCGCTAAAGTAATATCCAAATTCTCGAAAAGCACATTATCACCAAAGGCTTTTGACACCCCGGTCATCTCGAGTAATTGTTTGGTCTTTCTCCCGGTAGCTTCAAAATCGATCTGCACACTAGATATCGAACGATTACGGGCTTTGACTTCTGCCAAGTCTCCGGTCAGTTTATGTGCTTCATCAATCCTGTACTTCGCCTTTGTTGCACGGGCTTTGGGGCCACGCCTCAACCACTCAACTTCGCGCTTTGCCTTATTGGCCAATCGTTCCTCTTCATCCTGCTGGCCACTCAAAAATTCTTCCCGCGCATCAAGAAATTTTGAATAACATCCCTGCACTTGTAATGTTCCATCAGGGTACACAGATGAAAGCTCTACAATTCTATTTGTACTGTTTTCCAAAAGCCTCCGATCATGGCTCACCAGAAGGTATGCATCGGGACCATTTCCACTGGCTAGTATTTTCTCAAGCCAGAGAATACCTTCAATATCTAAATGGTTGGTAGGCTCATCCATGACGAGCACATCAGGCTTAACAAGCAATGCCCGACAAATTGATAACCTCTTACGCCAACCTCCTGACAAATTAATAACGAGCACATCGTTATCAGGAAATTCAGCACGACTGAGAACGGTATTAATTAAGGTATATTTTTCTGTATCTTCAAGATCTTCATCATCGAGCGCACTGAGTAGGTTATCGAAAACTGATTTTTGGATATCAAAAAGGTCATCTTGAGCAAGATAGCTTAAGCGGACGAATTTTTGTTTCACCACCTGTCCCTCATCGGCATCTTCCAGATCACACAATATTTTCAACAGAGTAGATTTACCCGACCCATTTGGACCGATAACGCCAATTTTATCTCCAGAATGCACTATTAAATCAATCTCTTGAAATAACTGTTGAGCTCCGAATGACTTTGAAACACCTTTACAGACAATAATATTTGACATGGATTATAAAATATTTAGAAATTGCACAACAAGATTACGTCAGACCGAGGCTCACTTCTGCGACCTCACAAACACCTAGCAAACACAAGTCCTCTAAGAGAGGGCCAGGCCACTGTTTCTGCACGTTTTATATTGAATTAATTACCCTATCCGAGTATAAGCTAAAAGGATTTTACTACGGTTTCAGGGATATTTACCTCGGAACACTAACATACTTTTAGTTTTTTAAATTAACAACATTTTTGGATTGCTACATGGATGATCAGCTCCATATCATTATCGCAGGTGACAGAGGAAAAGTTCTTAAATTCCCTTTCTCTCGAAAAAAACTACGTATCTTTGCTACAATTTCAGTAACAACAATTATCTTTCTCGTTATCACCAGCGTCTTTTCCCTTTCTTTTTTTAACAAACAGCACAATTCCTCAGACAGAGTAACTCAACTGCAAAAACAATTAAAAAAGAGTCAACAGCAGAAGCATGAGCTGGACAATAAAATTGCAGCCCTTGAGAAAAGTAAAGCAGACCAGGAAGCCGCATTTACCGAGGAAAAAGAAAGCCTGATGTCAAACGCAGTGAATGAACTCACTGAACGAAGCGATATCATCGAAGAAATTGTTGGCTCAATAGGAATTAAACTCCCGAAAGACAAACGTTCTGATGAAAAAAACAGAGGAGGCCCATTTATTGCCGATGAGGCACTACAGCAGGATGAGCTGATCTATAGAGCGGACAGGTATATTAAGACCATAAGCCTTCTCCCCTTCGGCAGACCAATTAAAGGTCCAATAACATCTCGCTATGGCAAAAGAAGAGACCCCTTGAACAAGAAGTCCGCCTTTCACTCAGGTATCGACTTCCGAGGGAAACGCGGCGAGAAAATCAGAAGCACAGCGGATGGAATTGTCAAAAAAGCATTTAAAAACGGTGGCTACGGTAACTATGTAATGATTGACCATGGAAACGGCTACACGACTTCTTTTTCACATATGCAAAAGTACCTGGTACGTCGTGGCGACCGAGTTAAACGAGGCCAGGTCATAGGACTCGTTGGCAATACGGGTAGGTCCACCGGACCGCACCTACACTACGAGGTGGCCCTTGATGGCAAAACCATTAACCCGTACAATTTCATGAAAATTGCTACATTAAAAAAATAGATACTACTCCTTCAAGTGGAGAAAAAGAGAGATGGGAATGTTTGGAAAATCAGGAAATGTGGAGCAGGAAATGAAAAAAGTCGAAAGTGAAGCGATCTCTTCAATTATTGATAAAAGTATGACCATAACTGGAGAAATTACGTTCAAAGGTAAAGCAAGAATTGATGGAACCATTAATGGAAACATTGACGGCGAACACCTCATCCTGAGTGAAACCGGAAAAGTGGTTGGTGACATTACAGTCTCATCACTTAACTGTTATGGTGTACTTGAAGGAAACGTAAAGGCCGGGATGCTCACCGCTCGAAAAGACTGTTCTATCAAGGGGAAGCTTGAAGCAGAAAGCCTTACGGTAGAACCTGGTGCAAGTATACAGGGTGAAATTCGTGCTGCTGCCAAAGACTCAACTCCTGTAAATAAGCAGCAGTCCCCTAAGGCTAAAAACGACACAAAATAACATCACTGTAAACAGTTACACAAGGCTATCCGTACCCATGTCACATTCACAACCAAAGGTAGCAAACCTTCTCGCCTGCCCACACTGCGGTAATACATCTGAATTTTTTGAAATTTCAGATGATGTTATTACCACGACACACTATGTGCAAAATGGTGACGGCAGTTTCACCCTTGAAAGCAAGAGTTCACAATCACTCGGCGACGTAAAATTGTTCTGTGGAAATTGCGAAGAAGATCTCAGCTCATTTCATCAACGTTTTTCAGAAATGATTTTCTAATAGACGGAAATACCAGAACTATCCCTGCTGCATAAGAATTATCCGTCACACGAACAATCTCTTAACCAACAATAAAAACAAAAAAAGGGGAGTATGCTTTTCAGCATACTCCCCTTTTCAAATCGCTACGTCAGATTGTGTTAATTATACACAACCTGTAGGCTTAGGAAGACCAGCCATTTTACATGCTCCCTTACCTGGACCTGATGGGAACAATTCGTAGATTCTCTTCAATGGAAAACCAGTGGTTTTAGAAAGAATACGAACCATAGGTGCGATACCGTTCTTCTTGTAGTACTCTTGAAGAGCGTCAATAACTTTCTGATGCTCATCAGTCATGTCACCGATACCTTCTACACCTTTAACATAATCAACCCAATCAGTGTTAAAGTCATCACCTTTGAGAAGAAATCCGTCCTCATCTACCTCGAAGCTACTTCCATTGTGTTCAAGTGTTGGCATTGCAAACCTCCTTAAAATATTATTTAGTACTTCTCGCCATTTTTATTAATTCAGAAGCTAACTAGGGCCTTAATACTATAGCGAAAACATTTTGTCAAGTGAATGGCTGATCATTTAATCGAAGATTCTCTTCATTATTTACCGACCGATATGTTGCGACATTCCAACAAGATAGACAACCTAAACTCGACGCTTTGACATAAAAAAAATGCCTGTGATTTGTGTAGGATAGTCAACTTTTTCACCCTACACTCAAATTTTCTGGCCAGCAACGTATCGACCACCAATTGCAGCAAGAGGTACTTTTATTTTTTGCATATGTCAAAATCTTTTCGTTCTTTTCCTCCCTTTTCGCTAAAAAGTAACCCTATATCACATTTTCATAAATTTCGCAGGGTACCGAAAAAGCATTTTTCCTTGCAGTGGAGCAAAAGAAAGAGTAAATCGAACACATTATTATTATTTAACTTCAATGACCTTTTCTCATTACTCCAGATGATGTGAGACATACGATTTGGTCCTATCTATTAACCTACATCACCCAACGAACCTTCATGCTTCAAATACTACGCAAGAAAGCTCAATCAACTTTTATTCAGATTATAGTTGTTATCATTGCCTTGGTTTTCATTTTCTGGGGTGTAGGCTCTAATCTCGGCGGCGACAGGCAAGCAGCCCTGATCGTAAATGGCGAAGAGGTCTCCTTTCAGGATTTTCAGCAAGCATATGACCGTGCTTACCAGAGATTCAGTGATCAGTTTGGTGGCAATGTCCCAAAAGATCTTGCAGAATCATTTGGCATCAAACAACAGGTAATCAACCAACTCATCCAGACAAGCCTGCTCAGACAGGGTGCCGAGAAGATGGGCATTTACGTGAGCGCAGAAGAAGTTCGTAAAGTAATAGAAGACATGGTTCAGTTTCAAGAGAACGGTGTTTTTAACATGGACAGGTACAAAGCCGTGTTGACAAACATCCGCACAGCTCCAACCAAGTTTGAAAAATCAATGCGCACAGACAGGCTTGCAGAAGTCGGGGCTAGAGAGATAGTCAATTTCGCTTCCGTTGCAACCGATTCTGAAATTAAAGAAATCTACAACCAGCTCAATGAAAAAGTAGAAGTAGACTTTGTCACATTTAAACCAGAAGACTTTACAGGTCAGGTCGAAGTAAATGATCAGGCTTTAATCAGTTGGTTCGACACGGTTAAAGATAACTACAAAACTGCCCCTCAAATCAAATTAAGATATTTCACCTTCACCAACGAGAACATCGCTGATAAAGTCGAAATTGATGATACCCAGATCAAAGAATACTACGAGCAGAACGCTCAACTCTTTACCCAAGCATCCCAACGAAAAGCATCCCACATCCTTATAAAAGCAAGCGCAGATGACAGTGATCAAATTCACGCAGAGAAATTAGCTAAGGCCAATGAAGTTCTTGCCATGGTAAAAAGTGGATCTGACTTTGCTACAATCGCTAAAGAATACTCCGAAGGGCCATCCAGTGAAAGTGGCGGAGAACTTGGTTTCTTCGAACAAGGTCAAATGGTTCAACCCTTTGATGAAGCTATTTTTTCCATGGCTAAGGGAGATATCAGCGACATAGTAAAAACACAGTTTGGTTACCACATTATATACTTAGAAGATATCAAGCCGGAATCAAAGCAAACACTTGAAGATTCTAAACAACAGATACTAACGACTCTACAGAAGAAAGAAGCTGAAAGCCTGGCCTTTCAGGTGGCAAATAGTGCATATGAAAACATCATCAGCGCAGGAGGTCTGGATCAGTACCTCGCTACCACACCTGATGCCGAAATTACCACCAGTGACTTCTTTAATAGAGCAACTGCCCCAAAAGATCTAAAAAGCGATCAAATATTCCTTGATAAAGCTTTTGAGCTTAAAAAAGGTGAATTCAGTTCTTTAATCAAAGGCAACACAGGATACGCTATCTTTTACGCTGAAGACACAAAAGAACCGGAGATTCCCGCTCTTGAGACTATTAAAGACGAGCTCAATGACGATTTCAAAATTGCCAAATCAAAGGATCTTGCTAAAAAAGCAGCCGATGACCTCCACAAACTTCTCTCTGAAAACGGCTCGCTTGAGGCAATAGCTAAAGACAAAGGATATTCTGTATCTCTCTCTGGTTTACTGAGCAGAAACAATCAAAATGTGGACACAGATTTCCCAGCAGCATTTCTTGAGAATGCCTTTTTGCTCTCAGCAGGTGCACCACTTCCTAAAGAAACAGGACAAGATGGCGGCAGCTACTATGTGTACCATTTCAATAACAGGGTAATTCCTGAAATGGCTAAAGATTCGGAAGAAATTGAACAATACAAAACAAATTTGTTGAACTTTAAACAACAACAACTTCTCTCCTCTTGGCTCAGAAACCAAGAGGCACAAGCTGAAATTATTCAAGCGCCAAGCTTGTAAAATAGAGAAACGATCGTCTTTACGTCAGCTTACAGGTTCATCTGTAAGCTGACGTTTTTTTATTTCTACACTCGTCCCTCTCCCCCAGAATACCAAAACGAGCTTAATTCCCGCTCTCTTTTCCGCTTTTTTCAAAATAACACAAACATTTTTTTACTACGAAAACGTCAACGCCTACGACCCTATCTACCTAGAAACAATCGACATAACATCGTAAGTAAGCAAACACCCCCATGACAGAACCCCCAACCCCCATGTAGATTTTGATTCTCATATCCCCCATACAGTGCTATAATGCTAGATTCGATTTTTGTCTTTCGACTTTTACTAATAACTGGATTTTCAGTTCCTTCATATTCCTTACAAAAGCAACTATGCAATCAAACTCCCCACTCCTTGAGCAATACGCAAAACTATCCCCATTTGAACAGACCCTTTTGCAATTTCTCTCAATTACCTACGAACCGGCCCACGCGACTCTTATTGTTAATTGTTTAAGAAAATTGGATCTCGTAAATCCAAGGGGAAATAAACCAACAGCTGCAAATCTCACTCATTACTTCAATAAATTTGAAGAGATGGGGTTACTCACAAAGGAAAAGCAAGTTGTTGAAGGTATTGTTGAAATATTAAGCAAAATTTCCCTTAAAAACGGTTCTTTTGAACTCTTTGCCAAAACCATCCAGGACGAGGCGCCTGTCTCCTATTACTACGGTAAGTGGACGACCCGATGTTGGCGTGGAATGCGCGAAATGCGTATAGGAATCTACACCCAACAGTTTGATCTCATCGATGACGCATCAGAATTTATTGACAGTCAGTGTAGAGAGTTGATTGCGGCTCCTCCTGCCACTGTCCGGGTATTGACTCAACCATTTGATGCAGATTGGTTTAGAACGCTACCGACATCTTTTCAATTTTACCTACTCAGTAACGTACTACAATACGGCCAGTCCGCCCTAATGGACTACCCTGATATTATTGATTTCCTCACCTCTGAAGAAGAGTGGTCAAGCCTCACGGTGGACGAACAACTCCCCTTTAAACGTCTCCTTTTCAATGAACTTATTTTTCGCGGTAGAATTAATGCTGCACGAGACCTCGTCCTCAGTCATAAAGAATCGTTTAATGGAACTGGCGCATTAGGAGCCATTAGCTTTCTTCAGGGCCACAAAGACGAAGCGGCTATCGCTTTTGAAGAAGATATTACTTTTTTGCGTAAGTACAGCAGCGATAGCAAAGTGGCCTTCTTTGGTCCATCCGGTCTTTTTTACATTCTATCACAGCTCTCTACTTTCAAGAAAGAAGACTACTACTCCATAGCCGATTCAATATCCACTGCACTGTCTCAATTCCAGGGTGCAAGAGAAAATGACTCCTACACCTATCTTGCTGCAGTAATGAGTTCCCACATTAACAAGGGAAGCAAGAACGAGGAAATTATTCTACCAGACCTCCCCGACCAAGATGTACTTAGCATAGCTTTCGCCGGTATTTGTGAATATTGGCTTAACAGTGCAATATCAAGTGTTGTCGAAGATGAAATGCATCGCTTCTATCTACAGGCTAAAGAACAGGGATACTCACTCTTTACACTGTTACTTGGTGAAACACTGAGTACTATTCATCATACAAGTGATGAATACAAACAGACTATTCAGACTCTAAGAGAAGAAACAGGTATCATTCCCATACTGCCTATACTTATCCCAGAAGAGCCATGGAAACGTAGCCTTCAGGCTTTAATTTTTGCAACCACCGAAGAGTCGAATACTCACCAGCAGACCATTCGCATGATATGGAATGTTGCTTTTGAAGGAAAGGAAGTGTCCATTTCCCCAAAGGAGCAAAAACTCTCTCCTGAAGGCATCTGGAGTAAAGGTCGCCCTATCTCACTTGCCCGATTATATCAAACTGGAAAGTTCAACTATCTCACGTCCCAGGATAGGAAGATTTGCGCTGCCATCAAAAAAACGCATAATCCAGCCACAAACGGCACGAACTACACCTTTGATACAGAAAAAGCGCTACTCGCAATGATTGGACACCCACACCTCTATCTTGCCGACTCACCGGGAACCCCAATGGAATTTGTTCCTGGGGAGCCAGAACTGCTTGTTGAAGAGCGAGGGAATAATCTTCACATCCGATTTGCCCATCCTATTTCTGCTGAAAACATCAACTTCAGTAAGGAAACACCAACACGCATTAAAATTATCAGCATCAACGACAACCACCGTCGTATTGCCCAGATTACCGGTAAAAATGGTATCACGGTCCCCATGTCCGCGAGCGAAGAAGTACTCACGGCCATTGGCAACATCTCCTCATTCATGACTGTACACTCAGCTATTGCGGCTGACAGCAAGAGCAGACAGACAAGTAATATCACTTTTGTTGATGCAGACGCGTCCATTTACATGCACCTCATTCCTTATGGCACCGGTTTTCGGCTTGAAATGTTTGTGAAACCCTTTACTGAGGGGGGACATTACCTCAAACCTGGCCAGGGTGTTGAAAACATCATGGCTGAGGTGAATGGCAAAAGACTACAAACCAAAAGAAACCTCGCACTAGAAGAAGAAAAAGCCCGTGACATTGAAGAGCTCTGCCCGATCCTTGATCTGGCAATTGACATGGAACAGGAAAATGACCGGGAATGGCACCTCTACGACCCAGACGACTGTCTGCAAGCGTTGATGGAGCTCCAGACGATCAGAGACAAGGTGATTATTGAATGGCCTGAGGGAGAAAAACTTTCTATTTCCCACAAAGTCTCAGTTGACAATCTCAATCTGAAGATCCGCACCAACAAGCAAAACTGGTTTGCCATGAGCGGGGAGCTTACCCTCGACCAGGGACAAGTCGTTGAACTCAAAGAATTGCTCCTTAAGGTAAAAGAATCGTCTGGTAGATTTGTGGAGATAGCCGATGGTCAGTTCATCGCTCTCACCCAGGAATTTCGAAAACGCCTTGAAGACATTAACCTGTTTTCCGACGGTCATATAGACGAGGAAACAGGAGATGTCCTGGTTCACCCTCTTGCAGCCATTCAACTTGAACAGATCGCAGAACAAGCCAGAACCACCGCAGACAAAGGCTGGAAAGATCAGCTTAAAAGAATCAGCGACGCCCAGAATTTCAACCCTGTACTTCCAACAACCCTGCAGGCAGACCTCCGTGTATACCAACGTGAAGGTTTTGAATGGATGGCACGCCTTGCACAATGGGGTGTTGGAGGATGTCTCGCCGACGACATGGGCCTTGGTAAAACGCTACAGTCTCTTGCAATTCTCCTCAAACTGGCAGTCAATGGCCCTTCTCTGGTCATTGCCCCAACATCTGTTTCTACGAACTGGTATTCCGAGGTCGAACGCTTCACGCCGACTATTAATATCAAGTACCTGAGCAGCAAAAACCGGAAAGAGGATATCGCTGCCCTTGGTAAATTTGATCTTCTTATCACCACCTACACCTTGCTTCAGCAGGAAGCTGAACTTTTAGCCCAGGTAAAATGGCAGACTGTCATTCTTGATGAAGCACAGGCAATTAAGAACGCTGCGACCAAAAGGTCACACGCCGCAATGTCACTCCAGGCACAGTTTAAGTTGATCACAACTGGAACACCAATCGAAAACCACCTCGGAGAATTGTGGAACCTGTTTCATTTCATCAACCCTGGACTCCTTGGAACTCTGAGTTCTTTTAACGAAAGATTTGCGGCACCGATAGAACGTTTCCAAGATAGAGATGCAAGACTCCACCTTAAAAAGCTCATTCAGCCTTTTATTTTAAGAAGAATTAAATCCCAGGTCTTGGAAGAACTTCCGTCTAGAACTGAGGTTACATTAGATGTCGAGTTGAGTGAAGAAGAGACGCATTTCTATGAAGCACTCCGACAGAATGCAATCGACCTTCTCGAACACTCAAAAGAAAAGAAAGGAAGACATCTGCAGATCCTCACGGAGATTATGCGCCTGCGCCAGGTCTGCTGTAATACTCGCCTCATCGACAGTAACAGTGGAATTCAAAGTTCAAAACTTCGAGTCTTTTCATCTATCGTTGAAGAATTGCTGGAAAGCAATCATAAGGCCCTCGTTTTCAGTCAGTTCATTGGCCATTTGAGCATCATACGAGAATATCTTGATGCCAAAGGTGTCAGTTATCAATATCTCGACGGTGGTACAACAGCAAAACAGAGAAAAATCCGAGTTGATAACTTTCAGGCAGGACAGGGTGATCTTTTCCTTATTAGTCTTAAAGCTGGAGGACTTGGGCTTAATCTTACTGCAGCCGACTACGTAATCCATATGGATCCGTGGTGGAACCCTGCTATCGAAGACCAGGCCTCTGATAGAGCGCACAGAATCGGTCAGACCAGACCTGTGACAATCTATAGACTTGTGTGTAAAAACACCATTGAAGAGAAAATTGTAAAACTGCACCAGGAAAAACGTGATCTTGCTGGAAGTTTACTTGAGGGAACTGATATTAGTGCGAAAATGACCTCTGAAGATCTACTGGACATGATTAAGAAAAAGTAGTTGACCTGCCTACAACAAAAAAACTCAAAGAGTAGGTAAAACTACTCTTTGAGTTTATTCAAAAGAAGCCCCCAGAACACCGAAGTCCCGGACTCAAAACACCATCCAAGATGCGCTTCACAACTCGAGCAGAGAGCAAAGCTCCATAGGTAGCCTGAAAACCAGGAAAACTCTGAGGAAGGAACGCCCGCTATCATGCACCCAGGTGCTTTTTTGTAGCAGCCGAGCTCGAAGACAATTCCTGCAGGATTAAAAAAGGTGTGACGAAATGAAGAACTCACTGTAATGGCCTGATCTTTTGCGGTTATAGAGTTCCCGCACGTCTTGCAGTACAAAGCCCCTTGCAGATCACTTTCGTGTTCGCGTTTTTTTTGAACTGAAGGGCGACCGGAGGACTTTTCCCGATCGCCCTTCAAACAATATCTACTACTTGTCCACATCTCCACTATAGTATTCCGTTATCGCATCGACCATGTCAGAGATTGTAAATTGCTCCGGATGTACATGCACCTCAAGGCCACTATCAGTAACACTTTTAGCCGTTATTGGTCCAATAGCCGCAATTTTAACACCGGCCAGAAGCTGCTGAAGTTCTTCCTCATTTTTGGCATCAAGCATTGTCAGAAAATTAAGCACTGTTGAAGAACTTGTGAAGGTGAGCATATCAACCTTATTATCAACAAACTCAGCACGTATACTAACCTTATCGCCCTCTACCGGACAATTTTGATAGATGGGAGTAACAGTTACCTGAGCCCCAGCACCGCGAAGGGTTTCTGGAAGTATTTCACGAGCCTGTTTAGCACGTGGAATAAGAATATTCCGCCCTTCCACACCCTGGTCAAGAAGACTCTCAGCAAGTCCTTCTCCTGTAAATGTTGATGGAATAAGATCCGCATTCAGACCATATGTGAGTAACAGATCAGCTGTACTCTTACCAACAACGGCAATATCTGGTCCCTTGAGATCTCTTGCATCCATACCTTTTGAATAAAGGCGTTTGAAGAAATATTTTACAGAGTTAAGAGAGGTAAAAAGTATCCAATGATACTCCTGTAAACGCTCCAATTCTTCATCAAAAGCATCGTAGGACTCAACAGGCTCGATGTTTATAGTTGAATACTCTAAACAATTCGCCCCCAACTCTTCCAAGTTGGAAACAAGCTCACTTGCCTGCTCACGGGTGCGGGTAACCATGATCCGCTTACCGAACAGGACCCTCTTTTCATACCAGTCTATGGTATTTCTAAGGTTTACGACCTCTCCTACAATAATCAAAGAAGGAGGCGTAATCCCTGCTCCTTGAACAACATCGGTAATGGTCTCGAGTGTTCCTACAACCGAGCGTTGTTCGGGGGTCGATGCCCAACGGACAACGGCTACAGGAGTCTTAGGATCCCGACCATGCGTAATCAGATTTTTAACAATTATGGGAAGGTTTTTAATCCCCATATAGATAACTAACGTCCCGGCACCAGTGGCCAACTTTGACCAGTCGATGTTTGAATTTTCTTTTGTCGGGTCTTCGTGTCCGGTCACAAATGCAACTGATGCGGTATAATCGCGATGGGTAATAGGGATACCTGCATAAGTTGCGGCAGCTGTGGCTGAAGTGACTCCTGGAACGACTTCAAAAGAAGCTCCTGCAGCATGTAACTCTTCCAGTTCCTCTCCACCTCGACCAAAAATAAACGGATCTCCACCTTTAAGGCGAACAACCATCTTACCGGCAAGGGTATGATCAACAAGCATCTGGTTGATCTCTTCCTGGGTATGGGTATGCTTCACCCCACCTTTTTTACCAACATAGATCAGTTCAGCGTCGGCTGGAACGTGTTTGAGTAATTTTTTCGAGGCCAAGTAATCATACACAACCACTTCAGCACGCTCGAGTAAACTTTTACCACGAACAGTAATAAGACCAGGATCACCTGGACCCGCACCAACAAGATATACCTTTCCGGTTTTCTTCATTTTCGTTCTTTTTCCATTAGTAATACGAATAGGCAGTAACCAAACAGCATAAAATCTTTCTGGCCACCTGCAAAACCTGTTTTAAATAAAGCAGTTACACAGGCCTTCTACGTTGAACTTAAAAGACAAAAAGGGCCTTCCCATTCTCCAGGAAAACCCTTTTACTCAATGTGATATAAATCAGAGCAATTCTGATTTCATAACATCAATTACAGCTCTTTCATGACAGCATCTGTTACATCACCAATTGAAACAGAACCATCAACAGAAATGACCTTGGCGCCCTTACTTGCTTTGAAGTAGTTAACAGCAGCCATGGTACCAGTTTCTTCATCATAATAAATTCCATGACGTTTGCCAATAGCATCTACATCTTGATCATCAGCACGCATGTTAAGATCTCCGCCACATACACGACAGACAAGTTTACCATCTTTTTCAACAGGTTTAATTGCATCAAAGGCGATATGATTTGGATGGTTATTGTCGTTCACACAGAGACGGCGCCCCATGATACGCTCTTTTGCAATCTCACGGTCAAGTACAATCTCAATCACAAAATCCAGTGCCATGCCTTCTTTTTCAAGAGTTTCAGCAAGGGTTACAGCTTGATCTTTTGAACGGGGAAAACCATCAAGAATCCAACCGGCTTTACAATCATCTTTTTGTAAACGGGCTACCATCATAGGGATAGTAATATCATCCGGGACGAGATCACCTTTATCTATGTATTCTTTTGCTTTCTTACCCAGCTCAGTACCACCAACGATATGCTCTCTGAAAATAGCACCAGATTCGATGTGTGGAATGTCATATTTCTTTTGAACAATGGCACCCTGAGTACCTTTTCCACTACCATTTGGTCCAAAAAACAGAATGTTCTTACCCATAATTCCAATCTCCTTTTAAACTTTTCATTAATGACTGCGGTATCTAAAAAACTTTCGTTTTTTTGTGTAACATCAGGGATAACGCGCTCCTCTCATCGATTGGTTACAGCCTGGAGCGTATCCTTACTTTTCATTTGCCAACAACGAAAATACTATAGACCAAAATCTATCTTTGGGCCATAAATATTTCTATCCTAATTTTTGACTTTCATCCAGAAAGCGGTTACTTTCAGGGGATTGCTGTCAACTCATGAGAACCACGTGGCAGCTAAGCCCTTCACGCGCGTCGAAGTCATTTTCACCACAGACGCGGTTTTATTAACCAAGAACACCATAAATAACATGAAACAAATACGCGTTGGCATAATCGGATTCGGTACAGTAGGAGAAGGTCTGGGACAGGCAATGTTGGCTCAGCACGATCGCCTTCAGAAGCGAACCGGAATATCATATACTCTCGCCACTGTTGCAGACATAGCTCTCACCTCTCTACCTCAAGGTTTTGAAAACGTAACTCTCACCAAAAATGCGGATGATATTTTTACAGATCCAAGCATTGACATCGTCGTTGAGCTCATCGGTGGGATGGAACCAGCAAAATCATTTCTTTTAAAAGCAATTGAAAATGGCAAACATGTCGTAACCGCAAACAAGGCTCTTCTTTCTGTTCACGGTAAAGAGATCTTTGCAGCAGCCAGCAAGCATAATGTTGAGGTTGGTTTTGAGGCGAGTGTTGGTGGCGGTATCCCCGTTATCAAGGCGTTAAAAGAAGGCCTTGTTGCCAATAAAATTAATTTTATTAAAGGCATCATGAACGGCACGGCAAACTATATACTCAGTCAGATGAGCGACTATGGAACTCCTTTTGCTGAAGTGCTTGCAGAGGCACAGGCCCTGGGCTTTGCTGAGGCTGATCCGACATATGATGTTGAAGGAATTGACACAGCCCACAAGCTCGCCATTTTAATGTCCATAGCCTACGGTCTCAATGTTCACCTTGATGACATAAATGTTGAAGGCATCTCAAGTATTAAGCCTATTGATATTGATTTTGCCAAACAATTCGGTTACCGCATCAAACTCCTCGCAATAAGCCGTAACCATGGCGATCATGTTGAGGCAAGAGTTCATCCGACCATGGTACCGTCCGACCATATGCTCGCAACCATCAATGGCGCCTTTAACGGAATCCAGTTCCAGGGAGATACCGTTGGAGACGTTCTTCTTTATGGCCAGGGTGCTGGGATGATGCCTACTGGTAGTGCCGTTGCAGCCGATGTTGTTGACATTGGTCGAAACATCGTAACAAATGCAATTAACAGAGTGGCACCACTTTCATATCTCCCCGAAAACATGAAAGCTCCCACCATTACTCCAATGGACGACCTAGTCTGTCCATTTTACTTTCGCACAACCGTGCAGGATAAGCCTGGAGCACTCTCCCAGATAACTGGCATTTTCGGCAAACATGACATTTCAATCCAGTCCATGATGCAACAGGGCGAGGAAGCAAACGGCCCTGTCTACATCGTGTTTCGCACCCACCTTACAACTGAGGGTTCCGTGAACAAAGCACTTGCCGAAATTGATGCTTTGGATGTCTGCACCGCACCCACTGTTAAAATCAGACTGATGAATGCAGAATAAAAACTCATCCTGGATAGCTTGAATGAATCAGGGTTGAGATCATTGCCCCTCGGAGTCTGTTGCGTACCTGAGGGGTATTCTCATTTTAACAAACTTTCCAATTTGCTATTTTATTGGGTTATACGGAGTAAGGAACGAATATGAAATATCTGATTCTCGTAGGTGATGGAATGGGTGACTATCCACTGGACGCGCTCGGAGGAAAAACCCCACTGGAAGCAGCAAATATCCCGATGATCGATGATCTTTGCTCAAAAGGTGAGTTCTTTCTTAATCATACTGTTCCTGAAGGATACCCACCCGGAAGTGACGTGGCTAACATGTCTCTTATGGGCTACAACCCTGCGTCTTATTATACAGGAAGGGCACCTCTTGAAGCCGCTGCCATGGGTATAACACTTGCTGAAGACGAAATTGCCTACCGGTGCAACATGGTAACTCTGGATCACAGTGACAATGGCGATGTAACCATGCGTGACTTTTGCGCAGGCCATATCACCAACGAAGAATCCCACCAGCTCATTGAGGCTCTGGAACAAGAATGTTCAACAGACCACTTCCATTTCAAGCCCGGTGTAAGTTATCGCCACCTTCTCATTTATAAAGGCGAACACCCAGGCTTTGCCACTGTTCCCCCGCATGACTACATAGAAAAAGATATTACCGAGCACTATGCAAAATATCTTATACACGCCGAGTGGAAAGAGTTGCTTGAAAAAGCGCGAGAAGTACTAACAAAACACCCTGTCAATCTGAAGCGCATTGCGGAAGGCAAGAACCCTGCAAGCCTTGTGTGGCTATGGGGAGAAGGGAAAATGCCCGCTGTACCGAAGCTTACAGACAGATTTCAAATTACAGGAAGTATGATCAGTGCGGTTGACTTGCTTAAAGGTCTTGGCATTTTAGGAGGCCTACAACCTCTCGATATACCTGGCGCCACTGGCTATATTGATACGAATTATGCTGGAAAGGCTGACGCCGCCATCCAGGCACTTGTAAAAGAAGATTTTGTTTTTGTCCACCTGGAAGGACCGGATGAAGCTGGCCATAAAGGCTCAATTGAAGACAAGATTACTGCTATTGAAGATTTTGACGCCAAAATTGTAACGCCTATTGTTAATAGACTACGCGAAGACAAAGTAGATTTTCGTGTGGTGATCACTATGGACCATTTCACCCCCATAGCCCTGCGCACTCACGTTTCAGACCCCGTTGCAACCCTCCTTTACGATTCTCGAGAACGTAGCCCGGGATCTGGCCAGGTCTTCAACGAAAAGAGTTGCATTGCATATGACGTCACCCAGGATAACGCCATTAAGGGTGGCCACGAAATGATCGAAAAACTTTTTAATACTTCAGAGTGAGAGACAGATGTCAGAACATGTTTTCAGCACTACTGTCAGGGTTCTCTACGGAGATACCGATGCAGGTGGAGTGGTCTATAACGCAAACTACCTCCGTTATTTTGAAATCGGCAGAACTGAACTCATGCGTGAATGGATCTGTTCCTATAGCGAGATTGAAAAACGTGGTTTCGTCCTTCCTGTGACAGAGTCATGGTCAAGATACAAAGCCCCCGCTCGCTATGATGATCTACTGACAATTGAAACAACTATTGCGGAACTCAGCCACATTAAATGTAAATTCAGTTATAGGATATGCAGACAACAGGATGGAGATTCAAAGCCCAAACTTCTTGTCAAAGGCTACACGGTCCATGCCGCAATTACGAAAGAAGGGAAACTGACACAACTACCCGATGATATTCTTGAGAAATTAGCTCAATATGCAATCAAAGCAGAAAAGAATACAGAGTCTGTTTAATAACCATTGACATAAAATTTCAAGAGTGTATATTGACCGAACTTATCGCGGGGTGGAGCAGTCTGGTAGCTCGTCGGGCTCATAACCCGAAGGTCATAGGTTCAAATCCTGTCCCCGCTACCAAGACATTTAAGCCCCTTAACTCATCTATGAGTTAAGGGGCTTTTTTTGATTTATAACGATCTACACCAACTCAACACTCCCTCAGCCTTACATGTGTAGCTCTGGTCTCTACATTACGACTCTACTGCAACATATTTTTTATTTCAGAATACATATCCTATAAAAGTTTTAGACTCGTCCCGTTATTCATCCACCAAAAGAATACGCACATCCATTACATTGGTATTTGTGGGTCCAGTCTTATATAAATCCCCCAGAGCATCAAAGAAATGATATGAATCGTTATTTTTGAGATATTGTAGGGGGACCAGACCTGCATCTTCTGCTCGATCCAAAACCGTACTATCAGTAATAGCTCCAGCAGCATCGGTGGGACCATCTGTGCCATCTGTTCCTGCAGATAAAACAACAGTATTTTGCATATTCTCCATTTTCATTGCAGTGGCCAGAACAAATTCCTGATTTCTTCCACCTTTACCCTGCCCCTCAATGGTAACCGTTGTTTCGCCTCCTGAGATAAGGCACGCGGGCCTCGTTACAGGCTCATTATGCAATACAATTTCTTTCGCCAGAGCCATATGAAATGCAGCGGCATCTTTTGTTTCACCTTCTATCAAAGAAGAAAGAAGCAGAGTATTGTATCCCAATTCTTCAGCCTTTTCCTTCGAAACTTGAAGAGCTTCATAATTACAGCCGACAACAACAGTAAAAATGTTGTCGAAAATAACAGAACCCTCCTTAGGTGTTTCCTCCACAAGTCCCCTAGCTCCTTGATCCAGATGCTCAATGACCGCTAAAGGAATTTCATCCTCTAAAGCATATTGTTTGATAATACGATTACAGTCAGAGAAGGTTTTAGAATCAGCCACACATGGCCCAGATGCGATACTATCGAGATCATCCCCCACTACATCTGAAAGAACCAAACAGACCATAGTTGCAGGAAACGAAGCCCTCGCTAAACCACCGCCCTTTAACTCAGAAAGATGTTTACGAATAGTATTGATTTCGTGAATATCGGCACCACAGTCAAGAAGAAGTTCTGTTGTTTTTTGTTTGTCCCCCAGACTTACTCCGGAAACGGGAGACGGCATCAAAGCCGAACCTCCACCTGATATAAGACATATGATCAGTGTATGTTCATCAGCGGTCTTAGCCAATTCCAACATAGCCTTGGCACCACTATACCCATTAACGTCTGGAAGTGGATGCCCTGCCTCAATAATACGTATCTTCTCAAGGGGCTCCAGATGACCATACTTCACCACAATAAGCCCTTCGTCTATTCGGTCTAACAGCAAATCTTCTACGGATTTTGCCATGGCAGCACCTGCCTTTCCGGCGCCGAGAACAACCACTCGCTCAAAGTCATCTAAATCATATTCCTGTCCATCTACCCGAAAGCAACTCCCCTGTCGCGTACAGAATTTTTTCACAGCAGCCCCCGGCGCCACAGCAGCCAAGCCTGCCTGAAATATATCTTTTGCATCTTCACGCATTCTTTTGAGTCGTCCAGTCATAATAGCATCCAATATACATTTATCTTCCCCAAAAGCAGCCAGAGTATACCGTTTAACTCTTTATATCATATCATGACAATCCGAATTTTTAAGCTGATTGTGTTAATACAGCGCTGTGAAGCCCAACAGAACCCAAACGTACGCTAAGAACCTGAAACTCAATAGGCATATTTGAATCAAAACTTATGGAAATGGAGCAAATATCCTGATTAATTATCTGGAATTATCTCTGAAAAGAGAAAGGCTGTTTGGGGGGAGGGTGATCCTGATCATTGATATGAAAGTATCAGTCGTTTCGCCTAACAATATCCAACCAAGTGACATGAGTGCCAAATCGCCATGAGTGACTGGAGCAATCACCTGTATTTTCATTAGATGCTTAAAATGAATCAAATCTTATAGGAACTGATTCAAAAAAGAGCACAAAAAAGGCTGGAAATTTCAGTTTTTCGACCGTTAATTGTCAATAATGAATCACTTTGGGCTATTTTGATTCATTTATCACAATTTAGCAATCAGCGATTGATTACTCCATTTCTACCGAAATCATCAACTGATATCACAGCAACTGTCGTGCAAATGAAAGAAACCTATTTTTTACTATAGAGGGCAAAGAGTCGAGTCGCCCGGGGGAATCTCACCCCCAGGCTCTCACAGAATCGTACGTGACACTCTCATGTCATACGGCTCTTCATGTCCACCCATTCTAAGGGGTTTGCATTACTTTGAGGTTCCTCC
>JBLHNU010000078.1:0-25415 GCA_047622095.1 Desulforhopalus sp. | reverse complement strand
AGCCGCCTGTCTCCTGCTGAGCTTGAAACCGTCTCTCAAGTGAGCCGCGTTTAAATACGGAGCATAGCTGAGGTGGTTGTTTCGGGTATTCCTTTGGTGTACTCCTGTACTTGCTGCAACGCTTACGATTAGAAAGCAGAATAATGATGTCAGATTCAGATTCAGATGTGAGTTGTTTAAGCAGTCCTGTTAATGGTTTCGCATAGTCAAGGATAGAAAATTTACTAGAGGGGCTCAGCGTCTCAGTGAGACCAATGATTGCAACTTTTAAGGAGTTGATGGTCTTGATAACGTATGGTTTGCTTACTGGTTCACCGTTTTTATCGACTAAATTGGCGGACACCCAAGGGAAACCTTCATTTAATGTCTCTTCAAGGAAATCTTCACCGTTCTCTATGTCACTTGCACTTATAGCAACGGCGTCATAGCCCATAACCATATAAGCTTTTGCGATTCCTCTGGCTTGAATCAGCGGTATGTTAGTTTTTTTATTTTTTCCTTTAAAGAGAGACTTACCGGAATCAAGAAGTAGTACAGAGTCACCCACTGTCTTTCGTTCACGATTGATGAGTGATGCTTTGCCAGACAGACCGCCTAGCTTACTCGATTTTCAACCACAGGACTTGTAGTCTCCTGCCATATTGTTGCTAAAAAGGACAGTCAAACCACTACTATCTGTGGTGTTTT
Organism: Desulforhopalus sp.; assembly: GCA_047622095.1. Taxonomy (GTDB): domain Bacteria; phylum Desulfobacterota; class Desulfobulbia; order Desulfobulbales; family Desulfocapsaceae; genus Desulforhopalus_A. Next base: position 24,728 of record JBLHNU010000078.1, on the reverse strand, counting down.
GAGAGTAGCTTGTAGATGCTGATACACACGAAAAGGTAATGAGTAAAAGAGCCGCCAGTAGTGTGGCTTTTAATCTAGAGACAGAAAACATATAAGAGAAATCTCCTTAATAAAACAGTAATTGGGTTGAGGCAGGTCCTTCGATTCTAATGAGAAGTAATGTGGATGAGGAATTCAGTATTTCCCTTAGGACCCAGGATAGGAGAGGTTATAACACCACTTACATCAAGGTTGTTGACTGAGACAAAAGTCTTAATTTTGTTGATCGCCTTTTCATGTAGGACAGGATCGGTGACGACGCCACCGGGGCCGATATCACTTTTTGGTAGTTCGAATTGAGGTTTGACAAGGGCAATAATGGCAACCTTATCGGGAAAAACATCAAAAAGTGCGGGAAGGATTTTTGTGAGTGAGATAAAAGATACGTCCATTACAGCAAGTTGTACTGGTGCATGTCCAATATCTGCTGGTGTAAGTTTTCTTGCGTTAAAGCGCTCAAGTACTGTAACCTTTGAATCTTGTCGGATCTTCCATGCAAGCTGTCCGTAGGCGACATCAATTGCGTACACCTTCTGTGCCCCGTGTTGTAAAAGGCAATCGCTAAATCCTCCAGTTGATGCACCAATGTCTAGACATACTAAGTTTTCGACAACTTGATTGAATTCAGAGAGGGCACCTGCGAGTTTGAGACCCCCTCTGGAAACAAATGGACATTTTTGCTTTAGCCGGAGAGTTATGTCCGTATTAACAATGAGTCCTGCTTTATCTGAAACAGTATCGTTTATATAAACCTCTCCAGCCAGAATCAATGATCTGGCATGGTCGAGGTTCTTTGCATGAGTACGTTCAACAAGTAATTGATCAAGTCGGAGTTTCAACATTATTAACCGGCTTAAAGATTATCCAATCGTTTTTTAGCAGTTTGTGCTTCACTGCTGTTGGCATGCTTTTTAAGTACCTTTTTGTAAATAGCCTTGGCCGTAACTTTGTCCGCTAGTTTTTCAAAAGCCATTGCCTGTCTAAGCATCCCAGCAGGTGCCTTGCTGTGGCTTGAGTGTTGAGCTATGATTTTTTGATACTGCATAATAGCTTTGTCATATTCTTTTTGAGCAAACAAACATTCACCCATCATGTAAAGAGCATCAGCCTTTTTTGAAGAATTTGATTGGATGGCTATTTGATCAAACTCACTGTAGGCCTGATTATATTTTTTGCGGTCATACAATTTTTGAGCATCACTAAAAGTATCGCCGGCACGAGAAGATTGGGAGTTGACTGCAGCAGCGGTTTTAAGTGGCTTTGCAACCGACTTTTTCGCGGATGCGACACTCTGGGAGGGTTTTGCTTGTACTTGAGCGGTTGCAGGCATGATAGGCGGAGCTACGACACTATGTTTTTTCTTACTTTTTGTGGCTTTGATATGTCTGGGTGTCCCCTGACTGCTGCTCACTTTGTTGCCTGCTGACCTTGAACGTTTTCTAGCGAGCTCTGCTGCAATCGATGCATCTTTGGAACGTCGTTCCGCATCTTTAATTCGAGCATTCTGAATAGCTTTTACACTTTCTTCTTGTTGTTGGATTTTTTGATTAAGCAATTGGGTAAGTTTTGCTTCTTTCAAACTCTGCTGTTCTTCCATTTTACGCAAAGCTTCTTCACGAAAAGCCGCTTCATTTTGGGCAACGGAGGAAATTGATTCCCCAAGTTCCTTGTTTTGTTCACGAAGACGCTGGTTAAGATGATAAGATTCTTCGAGTTGACTTTTTAACTGTAACATATCTTGTTCCAGAACATCCATATGCCCAGAAGCAGCAGCTTGGCGTTTTTGTAAAGGGTCAACAGTGTCAGACCTCATGTCCTCAATTTTTTTATTTACGACACGAAGTTGGTATCGTAAATCTTGCACATCCTTTTGCGAAGCACAACTTACCAAAAATGTTGTCGCAGAAAGTAACAGGGCGAGTTTTATGACTGATTTTTTCATAATATTATTGTTATTTAATTTATAATTATCTGGACCATCGAGGATAGGTTTGCGACCCAGAAAGAGTAAAGATGTTGCGCTGGTACGAACCATTTTTCATTATACAGTATATCTTGTTTCTTTTGCCATCACGTTTTGCAAAGATAATTTGCTGACCATCTGGGGACCAGCTAGGTGATTCATGATGACTCAGATCATCTGTAATTTGTTGAGGTGTATCATTTTTGAATGGATCCACAGTAAACAGCTGGTACACTCCATTACGCAGGCTGGAGTAGACAATAAGGTTCTCGGTTGGAGACCACGAAGGTTCAGCATTCTCAGAACCTTCAAATGTAAAGCGTTTTACTTTACGTGTTCTGAAATCCATTATGTAGAGTTGAGGGCTACCGCTTCGATCTGATACAAAGACGACATATTTACCATCTGGAGACCAGGTCGGAGAAACATTTATCCCTGCCCGACTGGTCAACTGCTCAATAATTTTACCTTTGCTGTCGGTGAGGTACAAGTCTGGAGAACCATTTTTAGAAAGGGTAATAATCATGAACCGACCATCTGGTGACCATGCAGGTGCCAGATTGAGACCTTTGCGCCTGCTAAGCGCTGTCGTAGTTTTACTCTGGCCTAGGTCAGTGATGTATAGATTCTGGTTTCCGGTGTGATATGAAGAGTATGTAAGTTTATTGCTTTTAGGGACAAACCTGGGAGAAACTGTGAGGTGTTTATGTCTGGTGACCTGTCTGAACTTATGGCCTAAAACATCTGTTAAATAGACTTCTTTAACATTATTTCGGAGATTAACAAAAGCTATACGTGACGCAGCAATTCCAGTTGTTCCTGTGAGGGATTCAATGACACTGTCACAAAATTTAAAAATAATCTTGTCTTTTTGTTGCATGGTTCCTGAGAAGGTTTTACCCATAATAACTTCTTTACCGGCTACATCATAAAGACGCATCTCAAATTTTATAGAACTTGCGGAGACAGAATATTTAGCAAGTATCGCATAATCTGCACCAAGGTTTGACCAATTAGCATTCTGTACTCCACCATAATCAGCTGTAGGGATAATTGAAATGATACCATGAAATTTCAATGATTTTGCCAGAGTGTCAGCAAGGTCTCGGCCTAAGCGTTGCTTTTGTCCACTGAGATTATTGTTTTGGAACCAAGGGACTGCGATCTTGATTTTTCTTGTTTCAGTTGTTGTAATATCAAGATAAACTCGATCAGCGGCAAAAGACTGCGCTGTGAGCATAACTGTGAGTACAAGGACGAGGAAGCTGACGAAGTATTTGGACGTTCTAGAATTTCGCATGTGTCTTTTTTATAGTTTTATTGGATACCGGCGGGCTTAAATTTTAACCCAATTTCGAATCTTTGTTTTCTCAATGCGGCAGGTATTGCAGGCATTGGATTTGCCGCTCTAATAGTTCTTTTTACAAACTGATCAAAAACTCGGTCACCGGATTGACTTTCAATTAAAATATCGGCTATCTCACCGTTTTTATTTATTGTGATCCAGGCTATCGTCATAAGGTTTGACTGCTTTTGGATCGATTCAGGTAAAGCCCAAAATTGAAGCAGACGATTTGTAATGGCTGCATAGTACATTCTTTCAACCTGACTAGAACTTGAACTGCTCACGGTCGCACTGTCGCTATTGGACCGGGGGGCGCTTGATGAGCTATTGACTGCGAGGGGCGAATATTTGCGAGGCTTGAGAAGATTTTTTTCCATTTCAACAGCCTCCTTTGCAAGCCTTGCTCGTTCAGTGAGGAGTTCCTCCTCGCGTATAGCATCCGCAAGCTCCTGACGTCGTTTTTTCGCAAGATTATCTTTATTGGGTTTAGATTTAGCTTTTGCCTTCGGTTGACTGACCACCTTTGGTTTTACTTTCTTTTTAACAATCTTTCTCTTAAGTGGTTTAAGAGAGACAGCTTTTACAGGTGCGTTACTCGTAGTTGGCGCAGGCTCTGCTATAGGGGCAATCTTTTTAGCTATTACCGGTTTTACATGTTTTTTCACGACCGCTTTAGGTTGTTGTACTTTAGGAGCAGGCGGTGGTGGGGGAGGTGCAATAGCTGGTTCCGCAACATTGATAATACTAACCGTATAAATCTCGGCAAATTTTGGTTTAGCCTTGAAAAAACCTGGCAGGTATATACTACTCAAAACTATGAGGACATGAAACCCTATAGCCAAATTGAGAGGGAGTTTCCATTGATTGGAGTCCATATGCGTAACTCTATAATCTGGATTCACAATTTATTCTTTTTCTAGCGGTTTTGTAATCATGCCAATCTTATCAAAGCCTACAGATTTGATGTCAGACATGACCGTTACAACATTACCATAAGGGACATTTTTGTCAGCTCTCAAAAAAATCGGTTGCTTCTGGTTCACCTTGTACTTTTTCTGAAGCTCCTGAAGAAAAAGATCACGTGCTAGAGGTATACTATTAATACTAATAGTCCCTTCCGGATCTACTGTTACGACAATCGGCTTTTCTTCCTGTCGCAAAGATTTCGATGTTGTCTCAGGTAGATCAACATCGAGTCCCTGTGTCATCATTGGAGCTGTCACCATGAAAATAATGAGTAACACCAGCATGACGTCAACCAGAGGTGTTACGTTAATCTCTGAGACAAGATGCTTTTTACCACTACCTCGTATAGGACCCATTGATTTATACCCGGCTTATGAGATCTCTTTCAACTAAATTGAGAAAGTCAGTTGAAAAGTGGGATATTTCTCCATCAAGATCGTCGATCTTATTTGCAAAATAGTTATAAAAAATAACAGCTGGAATGGCAACAGCTAGGCCCGCTGCAGTTGCAATAAGTGCTTCAGAAATACCTGGAGCCACCACTGCAAGAGATGCAGAGCCTCTCTGGCCTATATCATGAAAAGAGGCCATAATTCCCCAAACTGTACCAAACAAACCAATAAATGGAGTGGCACTTCCGGTGGTGGCAAGAAAAGGGAGGTTGGCTCCAAGGATATTGATCTGCTGTAGCTCAGCTTTTCTCACTGCTCTTTTGAGGTTATCCATTGTGGCCAGCTGCATGTCTAATGTCTCTGCCTGCTGTTCATTGTCTTTTCTAGAACGAATTTTATTAATTTTTTGCAGTTCAGAAAAACCAGCGATAAAAACTGAGGCCTGAGGGGAATATTCAAATTCTTCAGCAGCAGCGTGAGCCTCATTAAGATTAGCTGATTGCCAGAAAGTCTCCAGAAAATCTTCAGAATCAAGTCGAACCTTTTTGAGGAGTCTCGATTTCATAATGACAATTGCCCATGACACTACAGAAAAAATAAGAAGTGTTAGCATTACTAACTGACCAACAGGGCCAGCATTGAGAACCATATCTGTGATTGTTAACTGCACGAATAGATACCTGTATGTTATGCCTAGTAAAGAGCTAAGCTTTTAGAATAATTATTGTAAACCTGTAGCAGAGTAAAAGACATTTTGTTTATGTTTTTTACTTAAAACGATGAGGATACTGAATAGTTCGTATTATGAATGTTATCAGTTGTTTATTTTAAGATAAAATCCCAATTTATTGTGAACATAATTCCCCATTATCCCGAGATATCTTACCTGCTTTTGATAAAAATTCAACAGGTCAATGATAAGGTGTAGATAATGTTCTTTATGGCTAGGGAGTGCGCAAAGTTTGCACTAGGAGGCTGTCTGAGAATGGCCTCTTGGAGTCTGCGCTTACCAGTCCAAACTCTTCGGAATTCTCAAAAAATAATGCTCGCAATATTAACTATATGGCTGTGCTTATTTTGTGAGAATTTCTCGATTTTGACCCAAATTCCTATTCTCGGACAAGCTCCTAGGATATTGCGTGTCATCGTCAGTTGAAGCTTATTCGGATGAAGGGGACGATTTTGCCATCGCACAAGCAAATTCTACTTGAACAGCAGTTTTACCATTTACTTTAAGTGTTCCTTTTAAAAAGCTCACATTTGCGACGATTTCAATAAGGTTCACTTTTATGTGAGTGGTGTCTCCTGGAAAAACGGAACGTTTAAATTTCGCGTTTGTAATTCTTGTGAGAACTGGAACAAGATCTGTGGACTGTGTAACTGCTTTTTGAGCCATAAGCAGAGCGCCGCTTTGGAAAATAGCTTCACACAGAAGCACTCCAGGGGTAATTGGATTCCCTGGGTAGTGACCTTGGAAAACCTCGTGGTCTTTTGGAATATATTTTTCCGTTTCTATGGTTGTTTCACTACAAGTAAGGATTCTATCCACCCAAAGAAATGGTGATCTGTGTGGAATAAGTTTTTTGATTTCTTCAAGAGGAGACATTAATTATAAGCCTCCGGTTACTTCAAGTGTTGCTCCGGTGATATAGCTAGATGATTTTCCGGCGAGAAAAATAACCGCATTTGCTACGTCATCAACTGTTCCAAAACGCCTCATAGGCACGAGTTTTTTGTATTCTGCGAGTTGTTCTTTTGGAAGATCATCGATGAAATCTGTTGAAATAAATCCAGGTGAAACACAGTTTACGGTGATTTTCTTCTTGCCGACTTCTTTTGCGAGAGTTTTTGTCATCGCAATTTGGCCAGCTTTAGAGGCAGCATAATTAGCTTGACCAGTAAAACCGAGACGTGCAACTGGGGAAGTGATATTAATAATTCTACCAAATTTGTTCTGCATCATAAAAAGAACCGCTTGCTTTGACATCAGAAATGTACCTGTCAAATTTACATCAAGCACTCTTTGCCAGTTTTCTGAATCCATGAGAGCCAATACCGCGTCTCTTCGTATCCCCGCATTATTGATAAGAACATCAAGTCGAGAATATGTACTATGAAGATCGGTAAATAACGTTTCCACTTCATTTTCGTTTGAGATATCGCATTTATGAAGAGAAAACCGTGATGAATATTTTTGGTTATGTGTGGCAAAGGCCTTTGCAGCATCTTCATTTCCAGAATATACACCTACAACGGTGCCGCCCGCTTGTAAAAATGTCTCGGCAATTGCCTTGCCGATGCCTCTTGTGGCTCCGGATATAAGAATTATCTGATCTGTAAAATCTTCCACAAACTCCTCCCTTAGGATCTGAGGTAACAGTCAACATCGTTAGAAACTATGACACCATAGTTGATAGCACCAAGCCAGCCAGACATAATGATACCTACCGATCCGACATGAAATAGGCCCCCAATTTCCTTATGAAGAGATCTTGAAACATCAAGACCCTCGAATTTGGTACCAAATGAAGTCCCTTGGGTGTGAAGTGTGTATGCGTTAAAGGTCTTTGGCGTTGCAGCTTCAGCCCAGTCAATTTTTTCGCTCACCCCAGGTAGATATTTTTCAAGATCTTTTATAGAACGATCAATGAGCAGTTGTTTTTGTTCTTTGTATTCTTCTGGGGAAAACGCATCCCAGTCACTGTATCGGCTGTTCATAGAGGCGACAACTGTATATCGATCGAGTCCAGGTCTTGTTTTGGGATAGTATATAGAAAATGTTTTTGATCTCGTGTGTAAATCTAATAATTCATTTGAGTTAAATTCTTCTGCCTCTGATGTAAAGAGAAGATCACCAACATCTTCTATAGTTTCGCCTTTTTTAATACCTAAATAAACCTGACAGCTCGAATTGTTGACACGTACAGCTTTTGCTCTTTGTAGAAAATCGTCGCTGTAAAGGCTTTTATCAGTAAGGTTGAAAATAGTATTAGTAATACCGCTATTAGAGACAACTGAAGATGCTTTAATGCGTTTATCACCAACCATTACACCACAGACTTTTCCATCCTCAATTAATACTTGATCAACCTTTGCATTGGTGCAGATAGTTACACCATTTTTTTCGAGTTCTGTTTCCATCATACCGATGAGTTTGTCGGTACCTCCGGAAAAGGTATAGACTCCTTTACTCATGAAATTTGAAAATACTATTCCGTACGTAATGGCAGGGTCATCCATTGTGGAACCATTTGCGTATGTAATAGGTTCCATGAGGAGTCTGTGGACGTCACTTCTGCCAGGAAAGTACTCTTCAAAGAGTTCTTTTGTCGTCATGGACTGATCATCGTAAAAATTCATTGATGAGACGGTGTCAAAAAAACGATCTATGGTTTCAGGTTTTACACCGAAATCAGACTCGAGCAGTTTTGTGAAGTCTTCCTTGTTAAAGGTTGTTTTTAAGGAAAATTGAGGATTTTTAAAAACAATGTTTGGTAGTTGCACTATGGACTGCATTATCTCTTTGTTCCAGTATTTCTTACATGTTTTTATCATTCCATGTGGAAATCCATGAAGGGAGATATCAAAGATGTGTCCTCGTCGTTTAAACCAAGTAGCAAGGCCCCCTAGTCGGTGGTGATGCTCGAGTAGCAGTACTTTGTGTCCACAGTAGGCAAGACGATTTGCGGTGGTAAGGCCACCAAGTCCTGAACCTATTATTATAACGTCATATGAATCTTTAATGTCTTTAAGTGGTACTGGCATAGGTTGTATGTCAATGTAGAGATGATAAAACAATGAATTGTCAGCAGCTAACAATTCTTAGAATGTTAACGGCTACAACAGAAAAGATCTAAAGGTAAAAATACATACCAGTATATGGATAATCATAAATTACACTTTAGGAAGTATGTGTTGGTTGACTATAGATACACCGCTTAACATAGATCCAACTATACCGAGAAAACCCTGGTCCGTACCAGCTATGAATAGGTTTTTATATCCTATGTCGCCATCTTTATGTTTGATGGGATTGCCGTAGATTGCACCACGAATCTTGGAGGTGTATCTCTCTATGGTAACAGGGGTGAACGTGTCCTCAAAAAGGATGTTGTGCTCAAACTTGCCTATTATAGGTTCTAGTACCAGGCGGGATTCTTGAGCAGATAGTTTTTTCTGAGCAAGATAAGAGGCCGGCATTTCTGCTAGTGTTTTCCATTTAGAGTAATTTGCGAGATGAGTAAAACGGACCTCTTTATTTTCTCTTGGTGCCAGGCCTGAAAAATTACCAGGAAAGCAGATTACGCCACTTGAATTGTCGACAAATTCATCAGGGTTAGAATAGTTGAAACTCTTGCTGTTATTATAGAAGATGATTGTTGTGTCGCCCGGAAGCTTACAATTTTCATCTGTTTTGACCTCGTGGATTGTTTCTATAAAACCGAGTCTTTTGGAAGGGAGTGGAGTGTCTGTTTTATGCTCGTCCAGAAGTGCTAAGGTTTCGTCTGAACCAATTGTCGAGAGAAGGTGGTCACATTCTATAAATTCACCTGAGGAGATTTCTACACCTGAAACCCGTCCTTTTGACTGGATTATTTTTCTCACGGCACAATTCGTTCGAATAGTTCCGCCCAATTCTTTGTAATGATCCGTGAGCATGTCGAGGAAATCTTTAATTGTCCCATTTGGTCGAAACATTCCTTCAATATAGATAGCACGAAACATGATAGCAAATTGATTGAGATCCATGTCGTTTTCGTAACTGGACCCATAGAACATGAGCGGGCATAGGAGCATGTCCACGAGTAACTTGTTTCCTAGCAGATCAAGGAGATGCTTTTTTGCTGAACGAAAAGGAGTAGGGATAAATGGGTCAAACTCATTGATAAACGTGATTAACTGTAGAAATTTATCGTAGGCGTCGGGGAATTTAGAATGTATCTCATTGTCGAATAACTCAAACTGGTTAGAAAAACGAAGTGTTTCTTGACCATAAAATTCAACCCTGCTTTCTCGTTGCTGGCAGAGTGAGATGTTTTTTCGACGAATCTTCAACTGTCTCAGCAATCTGTTTAAAGGTGCCTTTTTATCACCGGGTTCGGCGTAGTTCGTTATGGCGTGCAAGCCAGTTTCAAAGAGGGTTTTGTGTCGATAGAAGTAGGAGTTGAGTCCGCCCAGACGAGTGTGTTGTTCAAGAATCTGGACGTGGGGGGCAAAACGCGCAACACGTATTGCGGCGGCAATACCAGAGAGGCCGCCGCCGATTACCAATACAGGGACTTTCAAAACATTATACGTCTTTTAAAAGGGGCTCAAGATAGGTGACGCAGCTGTTTAATGTTGCGAGATTTGGATAATCTTCTTCTGGAATCTGAAGTTTGTGACGCTTGCGTAGTTCCATTACGATATCAAGAAAATCCATCGAATCTAGGTCGAGCTGATCTCTTAGTGGTTGATCGGGGTCAAGGCTATCGAAATCCGCTTCGTCATCTATGTCTTCAATTATTTCAAGTACCAGATCTTTGATCTCTTCGTTTGTCATGTAATTCTCCAGATTTTACGTGTGATGCGTATTCGTCTTAAAAATAAATTTGCACAAAGATACATTGTGCAAGGATTGCTCGTAAGTGTTGGCAAAACACTTCCTATAACATACCTGAGCAATCTTGTTTATATAATTTTGTAATTCAAAAGTAAAATTTATTTGCTTGTGTATTTTTTTACAATGACGGTGGAGTTAATACCTATCATGCCAAATGAGTTATTGAGGATAGAGTTGACTCCCTCAACAGTAATGGCTTTATTAATAACAAGATTATCTAGGGCACATTCGCTATCCAGCTCTTCAATGTTTATGGTTGGATGAATAACGTTATCTTCAAAAGATGGAAGATTACCAGCAAGCTCCAAGACACCTGCGGCGCCCATAGCATGGCCTATGATACTCTTGGTATTATTTACGTAAGTGGAAGGGCAGTTTTCAAAAACAGCTCTGATTGCCTTGCATTCTTCAATGTCACCCTGTTTCGTTCCTGTCGAATGAGTGTTGATGAGATCAATTTCGCTTGCTTTCATTCCTGCACGCTTAAGAGCGAGGTTCATACATTCAGCCTGGCGGGGCCCATAGGGAAGAACGTAATCTTTAGCATCTGAATTCATGGCATACCCAGCAATTTCACCATAAATATGTGCACCTCTTTCAAGGGCTTTTTCTAAAAGCTCGATTGTGTACATGCAACCTCCTTCAGAGATAACAATACCATTTCGATTCTTATCAAAGGGGCGGCTGGCAAGTTTAGGATCATCGGCTTGGGCAAGGGCGTTCTGGGCTTTAAAGCTTGCAAAAATGCCAAAGGAGCCAACAGATTCGGAGATGCCACCGGCTAAAGCCATGTCAATCTCACCTAGACGAAGCATCTGTACAGCCTGTATAAGAGACGCGTTTCCGGCAGCACATGCTGCTCCTATGGAGTAATGGGGGCCTTGAATGCCCAGATTCATCGTTATCTCGCCGGCAGGATTGTTTAAAACAGTCCTGGGGTTGTGGTGATGAGTCCAGTAGTCAACATTATAATCGTATTGGCTTATGTTATAGATCTCATTTTCGGTCTCAACCGTTCCGTGTTCTGTCAGTCCTACATAAACACCGACTCGTGCTGAATCGTATATTGAAAGATCAAGATTCGCATCCTTAATAGCTTCATTGGCACAGTAGACTGCGATGCAACCCGCCCGGGTACCTTTTTTGTTTTCTTTCTTTTTGCGGTAAAGAGTTTCTGGAAAATCGCAAACACCGGCGGGAGCTTTACCGAAATACCTGAGTTCAATTTCCTGAATTTCACTGATTCCATTTACAAGTTTGGTTCTGAATTCCTGTAAATTATTTGCATTCGGAGCAGTAAGGCCCACTCCTGTAATAACAACTCTTTGATTTTGCATAATATTTATGGTGGATAAATTGTAAAATGTATGAGAAATTTCAGTTATAAGTTTTAGATTTGGTCAAAGACCATGTGTACATTTGCAACAACGTCAACACAGAACGAGCAATGTAGAGTAAAAATAATCAAAATTCAATTTTTAAAATTGTACAGATATAAACAAAAAGTGAAAATAATAAAAAAATTTCTGAATTGCCAATGTTGATTATTGTGATTGAAGAAATTTGTCTAATACAAGGTAGTATATATTCATTAATAATGAATACTAAGTTTCTACTTGAACTCGATGGATTTTGTCACAGATATGATTATTTAAATATTAAGGGTAATATTACAGAAGTAATGTTTTTGTTAGGTGAAAAGCCTGCCCCAATGTTATAAAACCATTATGGTTCCTTAACGCAACGTTATTGTACGATTTCGTTTGTATTGACGATTGAACTGTTTAGAAGATATTTTTGAAATGATCTTGATACTCACGTCGAAATTTGTGATAATTTATTGAAGACCACAATTCCTAAGGATTTTTTTAGTTACGTAACCTTTAGACCACAATTTTAATGCAGAAAAATAATAACGATGAAGTTCTTGAAAATGTAAAGCAATCCATTGAGAACGCTGAAAAAGAGAGAAGCAACCTACGATTTCAACATAATTTTCATGAATTAAAAGGTGGTGGCGTTCAGGCACTCAAAAATGATGAGTTTTTAACTGATTTACTCGAATTTCTAAAAGCGTTGGACGTGAAAGGCTCTGAGGGCAGGAGTCAGGCGTTGGCTTGTCTAAAGGATGTTGTCGTCAACGAGGACGTATCAATAAGAGAAAGATCGCTGGTGGTTTTGTCTCAATATTCACAATTTGTTCATGACAGAATCGATCAACTTGGTATGTCTAAGGTTATGGATTGTTTCTATTGCTGGTTGCTGTTTGAGACAGAAGTGCTTCCAGGGTCAGGTGTTTTATATAAAAGGATCGAGGAGATTCTGGAATGGCTTGTCTGGAAAGCTCTTGTTAAAGATGCTGAAAAGATACTTTTCGTGTTGGCACAGATTCATCATGGTCAGATTGAAAAAAATCCTGCGATACGAGGTATGGCTGGGAGCTGTATTGAGGCTTTGAAGAAAAAGTCTATCCTGGAGACCTTAACAGACGGATATCTCGCAGAAAATGAGAACCGCCAGTATTATAAAAGAATTTTAATACTGCTTCAATCTAACGCCATTACCTATTTACTCAATCGTATTATTGAGAGTCATAACAGGAAAGAAAGACTTGCTATCATTGATCTCATTAAACTGTTTGGGGGTGACTCAATACCGGTTCTCCTCAAATGTCTTAAAACAGATCCCTCCTGGTCCGTAGTTAGAAATGTTATATTTATTTTAACTCAGATCGGTGGCCTTGATTTGTACAAGGATATTGAAGTGTATTGCCGATATCCAGATGAGCGAGTGCAGCTTGAGGTGTTGCGTTTTATAGCAAAATTTGATGGGGAAGAAAAACGCCACCACCTTATCAATGCATTAGTTTTTGTTGGAGAGCGTTTGAAAATTCATGTCTTGCGACTACTTACTGAACAAGATATTAGAAATGAAGATACGTTTAATGCAATACGAGATTTAGCTAATATGCGTGGTGGCTTTTCTGCATCCATTGGCACTGAACTTTTGAGTGCTATAATAACCTCACTTAAATTTTTCCCTTTTCCAGATAGTGTTGAATTACTGACGGAGATGAAAAATGACTACAGCAAAAGCCTTGGTGGAAGTCAAATTGTCTTACTCGTAGATGAGGCTCTAAATATCATCGAACCACAAATTCGCCATAGTCATCAAGAGCAAGGTAGCGTAGAGGATATGGTATCATTTGATTCTGACCCGATGGTGAAAAGGGTCGCATTTACTGTGATGAATGATATTGAAAAACAGATTGAATGGCACATGAAAAAGGGACAGCAGAAGGAGGCTGGAGGCCTTATTTATGATCAGGCTGTCAACTATTTGAATCAAAAAAAATATGCAGTTGCTGAAATGCTAAGAGATAGACTTCTCGAGGTAAATCCCCTGGCTCTTTCTGAAGTCATTCAGTTAGGTGAGCTAATTGAGGAACATAAAAGTAATTCAATTACGAGTCATCATGTTGAAATCTGGAATGAATTATATGAGGAGATGACCTCAGAAGAATTTAGTACTCTTTACTATGCTCTTCGACAGGAAAATTACAATAAAGGGGATGTTGTTGTAAAAAGTGGGGAGACTGACACGAACCTCTATTTTGTCAATTCCGGGTATTTGAGTTTGAGCTGTAATGTCAGTGGTAGTGACGTTTTTCTTAAACGTATGCAGCCAAGTGATATTTTAGGAGGGGATCAATTTTTCTCTTCTTCTGTCTGGACTGTTACTTTAAAAGCCCTTTCCGTTGTGCAACTTCATGTTCTTGACCAGTCCAAATGGATGGAAGTAATTGCTGTAGAACCAGGGATTGAAGACAAATTGCAGCGCTATTGTGAAAAGTACAAAGAAATAGCGAAACTATTACAAATGTCTGGCGATGACAGAAGGGAGTATCCTCGACATCCGGTTTGCCTGATAACAAAAAATATGTTACTCGATCCCTATGGCAAAAAAGGAAAACGCAATTTTAATGGAGAGTTAAGAGATATCTCTAAGGCGGGGTTAGCATTTACAGTTAGAATTGCCAAAAAAGAGAATGCGAAACTTTTACTCGGTCGACAAATTATCACAACAGTTTCTGTAGATGGTCAGGAATTGAGTCCATGTACTGGTGTGATTGTTGGTGTGAAAATTCATGACCCCCAGATGTTCGATTTTTCTGTTCATGTAAAATTGTCAAAGAAAATCGATGACAAATCTCTTCAGAAAATTGTAGAAACGTCATTTTTATAGAGTAATAGGAATAGTTTAATTGGATATAGTAGACTCTTTGAAAATACGCAATCTTGCTGTTTGGCCGCCTGTGGCACTTGCTCCAATGGTAGGTCTGTCCCATAGTGGTTTACGTTGTCTTGTTCAGGATCTCGGTGGCATTGGATTGCTCTATACAGAGATGCTGGCTGCTAAAAGGTTACCAAGCGATAACCCTACCATCTCCCCATTGCTCACTCGCTCTACCAAAGAAAAGCCATTAATTTACCAACTAGTTACAGGAGAGATTGAACATATCTCAGCAGCTGTAGATAAGCTTCATAAGCTAAATGCGGATGGGGTTGACCTGAATCTTGGTTGCCCAGCTCCTATTCAGAAGAGGCAGGGGGCAGGTTCTTCACTTGCTCTCAATCGTGAGAAATTACAGAATATCCTTCGTGAGTTGCGCAGTAAAACAGATTTGCCATTAAGTGTTAAAATCCGTCTTGGTCAGAAAATAGACAGTTTTGTACTTGCAGACACGTGTAAGTTTTATGAGAATGAGGGTGTAGACCTTATTACTGTCCATGGTCGATTGATTGGTGAGAAATTCTGTCGAAAACCCCGTTGGGAGGCCATTGCCGCAGCTAAAAAGGCAGTCTCTATCCCTGTGTTTGCAAATGGTGGTATCTTCTCTGTAGCTGATGCGAAACTCTGTTTAGAACAATCAGGAGCTGATGGTTTGATGGTTGGTCGAGGTGCTGTCGAAAAGCCATGGTTGTGTGCAGAGATAGGGCACCATATATTTGGGATCCCATCTCAGCTTGAAATGGTTGACAAAAGGGATGTTTTTGAAACGTTCACAAAACTACTTGATGAGCGGTTTGCAAAAGAGAAAAGACTACGACGATTAAAGCAATTTACTCGTTATTATGCAGGGTCATTCAAATTTGGTCATCAGTTAGCAAGCCGTATTCAAAGTTCAAACTCAATCTCGGAAGCAAAAGAGAGAGCTGAACAGTTTTTTACTACAATCGCTCAGGTAGAGCTAACACTTTAAAGTGAGGTCAGGAAATGTTTGAAACTATCAAAAAAGTTGCTTTCACTGGAATGGGCGTAGCGGCTCTAACAAGAGAAAAAGTTGAAGAACTTGCAAAAGACTTAATAGCAAAAGGCAAACTTACTGAAAAGGAAGGTGAAAAGTTTGTTCAGGAGATGCTCACCCGTGCAGAGGAGTCCAAGACTGCCCTTAAAGAACAGACAGAAAAGATTGTTAGCACAGCTCTTGGTAAAGTACCGCTGGCCAAAGAGAGTGATATACTGGAATTAAAAGGTGAGATTGAAAAACTTCGTACCGAACTAGCAGCTATGAAAAATCAGAATGTAGAACCTTGATTACGTATGTTTGTTTTTATTAAATTTACCCGCAATCTTACTAATGAGAACATTCATCTCATGGAGCTTTAAATAGTGTAGTAAGACGCCGTAAATTATACTGCTGGTGATAAATAGGCACCCAAGGCCTAGTGCCTGCTGCAATATATTACCTGCCAGAACTGTCTCAACAAGAGGGTTTAACAAAAGTACAGTTGCAATGAGACCAGAGCATGCGATACCAATTTTAGTAACTGCTCTTACGAGCGTGGATAAAGAATATCCGCCCATGCTTTTATACAAAACCGTCATGAGAAAGGTGAAGTTAATAAGCATCGTACACGATGTGGAAAATGCAATTGCTAGATGCTGGTATTGATCAATTGTAAAATAGACAATGACAATATTAAATCCTACGGCAATAAAACTGGCAATCACCGGGTATTTTGTTTTATCGAGGGCATAAAAAGCCGGGACGAGAACTTTATTCGCTGAGTAGGCAAAAAGACCAATAGAAAAGAAGGTTAGTGTTCTCGCTGTTTCGAGAGTGTCAAAAGATGTAAATGCACCACGTTCAAAAATGAGTCGAATGATTGGTTCTGAAAGCAGCATTAACCACGCTGTGGCCGGCAAAGTTAAGAGAAAGATCATGGTGAGTGATGAAATCATGGTCTTTTTCATTTTGGCAATGTCTTTTTGTGCAGCCTGTTTGGCAAGTACAGGAAGCATTGCAATGGATAAAGCGACGCCAAAAACGCCGATAGGAAGTTGTACTAATCTAAAAGCATAATATAACCAGGACACTGCACCATCACCGCAACTAGAGGCAAAGTTGGTGTTAACGAAGATGTTAATCTGTGTAGCAGAAAGGCCGATGGTTGCAGGTATCATAAGTTTTAAAATACGATGCAAGCCAGGATCCTTCAGGTCCAGGATTGGTTTGTATTTAAAACCGGTCTTTAATAGTGCAGGAATTTGAATTCCCAGCTGCATTAGCCCGCCAATGAGTGTTCCGACCGCCATCCCCACAATTGCAGGTTGCCCATATTTTGGTAGAATGTATGAAAGGCTTACCCCTCCTATAATCGATCCGAGATTAAAAAAGCTGGACGCCATAGCGGGAACAAAAAATTTCCCCTTCGTGTTAAGCATTCCCATAACCACTGCTGAAAGTGAAATAAATATCAGAAATGGCAACATAATGCGGGTTAATTTTTCCGTCAGTTCAGCTTTTCCAGCTGTGAGTATAAAGTCAGGGGCAAGAAGATGAACCAGTGGACCTGCTGAATATACCGCGACAAGAGTAATGGTGCTGAGAAGGAGAAGGATGAATGTCAGGACGTTGGAGGCGAGTCGATAGGTATCTTCTGTTGTCTTTGTTGTGTCATATGCTGTGAAGACAGTGACAAAAGCAGCTGAAAGGGCCCCTTCTCCGAAAAGATCTCTTAGAAGGTTAGGGATTCTGAACGCTACAACAAAAGAATCGTAGGTCATTCCAGCCCCAAAGAGGCCTGCGAAGATCTGTTCTCGTACGAGACCAAGTACGCGGCTGAACATGACAGCAATACCTACTGCAGCAGCTGATTTGGCTATGGTGCTTGTGTTTTTTGTTTCGTTAGTCAACTGAAGGATCCGCAAGAAATGTGAAAGAATGATAAGCTGGACAAACATACTCGTATTGTAGGAAATATGCCACAAAATCCTGTTATCGTTTTAAAACATTTGTAGCTTTTTTAATATATTTAATGGAATCAATACGAAGCGCTTATTCTTTCTTGACTTTGCAAATTGAAACTGAATATATGAGTATTATCGTTCGTCTATCAATAAATGGGAAGAGCGGGTGAAGGTAGTATCGTGATTTGGATATAGCATTGATAATTCTAAGTGTTTGAGGAGAAAAGAATGCAGGAAACAAATATGGTAAGAAATGTTGCAATAATCGGCCATGGAAACTGTGGCAAAACTTCACTTGCAGAGGCAATGCTTTTTACTGCCGGAAAGATTAATCGATTGGGAAAGGTGGATGAAGGTACCTCAGCAATGGATTATGAAGAGGAAGAAATTAGTCGCAATATTTCTATTAGCACGAGTTTTCACAACTACAAGTGGAATAAACATGATGTGTATCTCATGGATACTCCAGGTGATGATAATTTTCTCAATGATACGAGGTTTGCAGCACATGTAGCCGATGGTGCACTCTTTACCATAGGTGCAGTCCTTGGTGTTAAGGGACAAACAATTAAATTTGCAAATATCATTAAAGAACAAGGATTACCGACGGTAATCGTTATTAACAAGATGGATCGTGAACGTGCTGATTTTCAGAAAACTGTGAGTCAGATCAAAGAATCGCTTCCTCTTAAGCCTGTTGTAATTCATCTACCTATAGGGGCGGAGGACGATTTTAAAGGCTATGTCGATCTGGTAACTGGAAAAGCTTTTCTTTTCGACGGTGATACTGGCCTTGTGAAAGAAACAGAGATTCCAGCTGATTTAACTGGAGAAGTTTCAAGTCTTCGTGAAAGCCTCATGGAAAATGTTGCCGACACAGATGACGATCTTATCGAAAAGTTTTTAGAAGAAGGTGAACTCACAACTGATGAGCTTGCAACTGGCCTTAAGGGTGCCGTGAAAAATGGGTTAATTGCTCCCATTTGTGTTAGTGCCGCAACCCAGAACAAAGCGACAGCACCTATATTGGACATAGTTAATGAACTGTTGCCATCTCCTGCTGACAGGCAACCAATTACAGCCACAACAGCGGAAGAAGAATTAATAGAGATTAAACCAAGTGTAGATGAGCCTTTTTCAGCGCTTGTATTTAAAACAATGGCCGACCCATATGCTGGACGGCTGACTCTTTTTAGGGTCTTTAGTGGAACGCTTAAAGGGGATTCTTTTTATAATACAAATAAAAAGACCAGTGAAAGATTTGGTCAGCTTCATGTTATGGAAGGCAAAGAACAGAAGGCTGTTGATAGTGCAGGGCCTGGTATGATTATAGCTGTCGCTAAGCTTAAAGAAACAGGCACAGGGGACACTTTATGTGATTCTGCAACACCAGTACTCATTGAATCACCAGAACCACTAAAACCTGTTATCTCATTTGCTGTGAGTGCTCAAAAAGGAGATGAAGAGAAAGTTTTCTCCTCAATCACCAAAATGCTTGATGAGGATTTAACCCTTAATCTCACAAGGCAAGCCCAAACGAAGCAGGTCCTGCTTTCAGGTGTAGGTAAAGTTCATCTTGATGTTGTTGGCTCCAGAATCAAAAGAAAGTTTGGTGTCGAGATGGAATTGAGTATACCTCGTATTCCTTATATGGAGACTATCCGTAAATCCACAAGGGTGCAGGGGAAACATAAGAAACAAAGTGGTGGCCGTGGACAATACGGAGATTGTACAGTTGAAATTACGCCAAACACTGGCAAGGGCTATGAGTTTGAAGATAAGATTGTTGGTGGTGTAATTCCTCAACAGTATCGCCCTGCAGTTGACAAGGGTATTCAGGAGGCCATGGAGAGGGGTGTTCTGGCCGGTTACCCTGTGATTGATGTTAAAATCACGCTCGTTGATGGATCTTTTCATAATGTTGATAGTTCTGAGATGGCCTTTAAAATTGCTGGATCCCTCGCATTTAAAAAGGGGGCAGCTGAATCTGGTCTTGTGTTACTTGAGCCATATATGAATATGGTAATTAAGGTTGGTAAGGATAATGTTGGTGATGTTATGGGTGACCTTAACTCCCGACGAGGCAAGGTAATGGGTATGGATTCTGCTGATGGGCTTGAGGTGATCAACGCCCAGGTACCACAGTCTGAAATTCTGCTCTATGCAACTGATCTTACTTCTATGACTGGTGGGCTAGGTAGTTTTTCTATTCACTTTTCTCACTATGAAGAGGTTCCAGCACAGATTGCAGAAAAAGTAGTAGCAGCTAATGCTGAGGATGTTTGAGTCAGGAGTCGTAATGAGTAGTGAGATCATGAAATACAGTTTTGCCGTTGTAACTATGAGTGACAAGGGTGCAAGAGGAGAGCGTGAAGACACAAGTGGTGCCTATCTACAGGAAACACTTACGGCGGAAGGCTATTCTCTTGCTCACTATCAAATCATTCCCGATAAAAAAAAGGTTATTATAGAGACCCTCAACATGTTGGTTGATGCTAAGGGCGTAGATCTTATTGTCACTACTGGCGGAACGGGAGTCTCCCCGACTGATGTTACTCCTGAGGCAATGGATGAGGTTCTCGATAAGGAAGTACCTGGGATGGCTGAGGCAATGCGTAGTGCAAGTCTTGTTAAAACCTCCAGAGCAATGTTATCAAGGGGGAGGGTTGGTATTCGAAAAGAATCTCTTATTATCAATCTTCCAGGTAGCTTGAAGGCTGCAAGAGAAAATCTTGATGTCGTTCTGCCGGTTCTTGTACACGCTCTTGAAAAAATAAAGGGTGAAACAAGTGATTGTGGAGCAGCTTAAGCCCTTACTTCCCGTTTATTGGGGGTAGCAAGTTAATAAAGCGTTAAACGACAAAGACCACACTGAAAACAGTGTGGTCTTTGTCGTTTAAAACTGACTAATAATTTTATTCTATAATGACAGGATCTATCTCGCCTTCACCAAGATGAGAGATTTTGCCAATAATTGAAGCCGTTTCGCCAAGAGCCTGGAAATGGTGGCATATATCATCTGCTTTTGCTTCACTCACTATGACGAGTAGGCCGATTCCCATGTTAAAAGTTCTAAACATTTCATCTTGTGGCACATCTCCTTTTGTCATCAGGAAGTTAAAGATAGGAGGAGTTTTCCAACAGCTGGTGTCAAGTTCTGCTTTGCAACCTTTAGGCAATATACGTGGGATGTTATCTATGAAGCCTCCACCTGTATTGTGTACCATTCCGTTTACTGGAAAGTTTTTCAAAACATTTAAAACTGATTGAACATAAATACGAGTTGGCCTGAGTAGTTCTTCACCAAGTGTACAGCCAAGTTCACTATAATATTCACTAACATCAAGATTATTATCAGTAAAACATATTTTTCTCACAAGGGAATAACCATTGGAATGGAGACCACTGGAAGCTAGACCTATTATTTTATCACCTGCGCGTATATCAGAGCCGTCTATAATAGAGTCACGGTCAACGATGCCGGTAACAAAGCCAGCGAGATCGTAGTCTTCATTTTGGTAGAGGCCAGGCATCTCAGCTGTTTCTCCACCAACAAGTGAACAGAGTGCTTGCTTACAGCCTTCAGCTATTCCGGTTACGACCTGTTTTGCAATGTCGAGTTCCAGTTTTCCAACTGCAAAATAATCTAAAAAACATAACGGCGTTGCCCCACCGACGATGAGATCATTGACACACATGGCAACGAGGTCGATGCCAATGGTATCATGCTTATCACAAAGCTGAGCGATGGCAAGCTTAGTACCAACGCCGTCTGTGGAATTGACAATGACAGGTTTTGTATATTTATTTGTATCGATTGCGATATGAGATGAGAACCCGCCAATGCCTCCGAGTACACCCCGCTGATGAGTTGATGCAACAATGTCTTTAATTTCTTCAACAAATTTATTGCCTTTGTCAATGTCGACTCCGGCTTCACTATATTTAGACTGTGTAGGGTTTGTCATATTTTTATTACATTTTAGGGATGCTTTCGAAGATGAAAGTAAGTAGCGCGTTGTTAACAGTTTAGACTATAATATTCAGAGCGTTACTAAAAAGCAATGCAATTGAACGCGATTTTGTCAAACAAACGTTACAAATGACCGTGAGACAAACTGGATATTGAAAAATGTTGCACCTTCTGTTACAAGGCTCGCTATGAAACTCTTTATACTCCTTATAGGTCTTATACTTGTATTTGAAGGACTGCCTTACGCTGCAGCCCCCGAAGCGATGCAGGATTGGTTAAAAAAGCTCAGTGAAATTAATCCAGTTCAATTGCGCACAATGGGTGTACTTGCAATGATAGTAGGTTTGGTTCTTTGTTTTGTTGTGCAAAAAACAACTCTGATTTCTTAGTCTGCCATGTTTTAGAGATGGACAGATATTATAAGGAAGTTTCAACGTAGATGTATAATACGTCATTGTTCAGATTCATTTTTTATGATGGGTTGTCAAGTTATCCCGATTATCAATGTTTTCTCGAGTAATCCGTGTGTCGTCTATTCTTGTAAATAACCTGGTTTTTCTGATTTCTTTTAGCTGGTGTCGATATGGAAGGTAAAGTCAAAAAGGAGCTTATTGGTAACGAGGGCATGGTTATCCTCGATATGGTTCGACGTCTCAATAGACGTGGAGCTACCGAACACCTTAAAAAGCTCATTAATAAAACTCACCCTGCTGATATGGCCTGGGTGTACCGCCATTTGACTGAAGTTGAACGAGAAGCAGTTTTTGAAGTTATCGTTAAGCTTGAATCCATAGGAACATTTCTCAGTGAACTTGACGGCCTTCTTGTTGCTGAGCTTGTACAAGGATTAACCCCCCAGTACATGGCTGATATCTTAGCTGATATGCCATCAGATGATGCGGTTGATTTACTGGAAATCCTGCCAGATGCGATAGCTGATGAAATTCGTTCCCATATGGAGCAGAAAGACAGGGATGAAGTAGAAGATTTGCTCCAGTACGATCCAGAGACTGCGGGTGGTCTCATGTCTCCAGATTTTATGTACCTTGATGAAGGGTTGACTGCAGGTGATGCAATCAGCTCTATTCAAAAGAGAAGTGAAGAAAAAGAGATGGTCTTTTATCTCTATCTTACCCATGGGGATCATAAGTTATCTGGGGTTGTTTCTCTTAGGGAATTATTGATGCATCCGGCAGAGCGGTATCTAAAAGACATTATGAATTCTAATGTCATCTCAGTGACCACTGACACAGATCAAGGTGAGGTTGCACATGTTGTTTCAAAATATGATTTTTTAGCCGTACCTGTTGTCGATTCAAACTACACTCTGGTCGGGATTGTTACCGTAGATGATATTATTGATGTAATCCGTGAAGAGGCATCTGAAGAATTTTTGCTGATGGCTGGTGCTGGTAAAGACCGTGAAATTCTACTTAAATCCACTAAAGACAGTGCCTTTATTCGCGCACCCTGGCTTTTTGCATCATGGATTGGTGGCGTCATGGCTATGATTATTATCGGTGCCTTTGAGGAGGAGCTTCAAAAAGTTATTGCACTTGCCTCATTTATTCCAGTGGTAATCGGTATGGGCGGCAATATTGCCACACAGTCTTCTACCATTATAGTAAGGGGGCTTGCCACCGGCAGGATTAACCTGGAGGAGCCATTCAAGGTTGTATTTAAGGAATTGCGGGTAGGGTTGATTCTTGGTCTGATATATGGATTGTTTCTTGCTATAGTTGCTTTTTTGGGATTCAGAGATCCGGCATTACTTTGGGCTGTCATCGGAATCTCAGTTTTTGTCTGTATGGCTATGGCAGCCGCAATTGGTACTGCTATACCACTTATTTTAAAAAGGTTTGATGTGGATGCGGCGATTGCAACAGGGCCTTTTGTTACTACTTCCATCGATATTCTTGGTGTGTTGTTGTATTTCTGGGTCGCAAAAGTATTACTTAATCTTTAACTAACTGAATTGGTAGCGGGGTCGTATGAAAATTAAAACTTCACCGGTTACTTTAGTAATAATTGTAGGGCTTCTTCTTTGGCTTTTAGCCGATCCTCTTAATCGCTTCTTTTCACCTGTTGAAATAATTCCCCGTGCAGTCACTGCAAGGGGAGAGCTGGCTGCAGATGAGCTCAACACCATCGATATTTTCCGTCAAAACTCACCATCAGTTGTCTACGTAACAAGTATTGCGCTGAGACGTAGTATCTTTTCTTTTAATGCTGTTGAGATCCCTCAAGGAACCGGATCCGGTTTTGTCTGGGATAAAAAGGGAAGAATCGTTACAAATTATCACGTCATTAGCGATGCCAGCAGAATTCAGGTTACAATGGCTGATAATACCACCTGGAAGGCTGTGCTTGTGGGAGTGGCACCCGATAAAGATCTTGCAGTCCTTCAATTAACCAGTTTGCCTGGACAGTTACAACCTATAGCCGTAGGGGGATCTGGAGATCTGTTGGTTGGACAAAAGGTATTTGCCATTGGCAATCCATTTGGTTTTGATCAAACCATAACCTCAGGAATTATCTCAGCTTTAAACAGGGAAATCAAATCAGTAACAGGTAGAATCATACGTGGCGTTATTCAAACCGATGCAGCAATTAATCCTGGTAATTCAGGTGGACCACTTCTTGACAGTGCGGGCAGGTTAATTGGCGTAAATACAGCAATATATAGTCCTTCAGGGAGTTACGCTGGGATTGGTTTTGCTGTTCCCGTTAACACTGTTAACTCCATCGTGCCCCAACTCATCGCACATGGAAAGGTGGTGGAGCCTGGTCTTGGAGTGAGTTTTGTCGATAAGCGAGTAACCCAGAGGCTTGGTGTTAACGGACTGCTTATATTGAATGTAGAGAAGAAAGGACCCGCGTCAAGTGCTGGTTTACAGGGAACAGTTCAATATCGGGGCGAAATTATATTGGGTGATATTCTTCTCAAACTCAATGGAAAAAGCATCTCTTCAATTGCGGCACTCGAAGACGAGCTAGAGCAACTCGGACTTGGGGCCGAAGTGGAACTTACCGTTGCCAGAAATGGTAGAGTACGAAAAGTGTTGCTTCGATTGTCTCCAGTCGGTGAACATTCATCATAAATAATTTGGTCGTCATTTCTGGCCCCGGCCGCGGGCGGGGGGGGGTGGGGGGGGGTGGGGGGGGGGGGGGGGGGGGGGGGGGGGGGGGGGTGG
>JBLHNU010000077.1:0-25852 GCA_047622095.1 Desulforhopalus sp. | reverse complement strand
AACTGCGGAGTCCGTATCAGATCTACCAGAAGAGGCTAAAACGGGGCAGCGTCGACCAGCTGTATTTGAAGATGAATGTGTAACTTAAACTCAGTACATTTTTGTCTTGACCAAGGGGTCCACTTTATATAGACCAAAATAGTCCGGGAAAAAAATCATGGATTCTTCTTTAATATCTACTCTGGGAACAACATTTGGCGTTATAATTTTCCTTTTTGTGGTTAACTGCTTACCGGTTCTTGCTGGAGTTGTATTGGGAGAAAAGTTCCGCTATCCCTTGGATCGTGGCATTCTGTGGTTTGATAACAAGCCATTCTTCGGACGAAATAAAACAGTGCGCGGGGTCGCAGTCATTATTGTAGGAGGGATGGCGGCATGCAGTCTCTTGGGAGAACCTTGGTGGCGTGGGGGAATGGTTGCGGCATTGGTCATGATAGGTGACCTTACATCAAGTTTTATTAAACGCAGATTGAATGTTCCAATTGGTGGCGATCTGTTTCCCATCGATCATTTGTTTGAGTCCCTCTTCCCATCACTGTTTTTATTATCGATCCAGTCTCTAACCTGGGCCCAACTGATTGTTGTTGTAGTTTCTTTTATACTTATAGCTTATCCAATTACACTTTGGTGGAAGTATACAATTCATAGGGCTCCAATTGAAAATTACCCGCGTATCCTTCGTTCAACTGTTCGGTTGCGAGAATGGCGAGCTTGTCATACTCCTTTGTCAAGATATCAAATTTGGCTCAACCTCAGTCGAACCCTCACGGATCAGGTGATTCTTACTTGGCTCATCAAAACTTTCGGATTTTATGACAAAGGGAAAAAAAATGCTTTGGATGTACAGTTGATAAAAAAAGATTTTTCTTTTGCCAGTTTGCCTAAGGAGTTTGATGGGTATCGTATCCTTTATCTGACCGACCTACACCTTGACGGTCTAGAGGGACTGACTGAAAAATTGATTGACTTAGTAAGTAATACTGATGTTGACCTGTGCCTTATAGGCGGAGATCTAAGAATGAAACTCTACGGCCCCATAGCACCAAGTGTTAAAGAATTACGAAAGGTGGTATCTCACATTAAAGCTAAAAATGGTATTCTGGGAGTACTCGGTAATCACGATTGCATTGAAATGATACCTGATATGGAGGACGCTGGTGTTATCATGCTGGTAAACGAAGCTTGGCCTATTGAACGGGGGCAAGACAGGATATGGGTGGCTGGTGTAGATGACCCGCATTACTATAAACTTGACGATGCCAGCCGTGCGTGTAGAGATATTCCATATAATGGGTTCACCATACTTCTGGCACATTCACCTGAGACCTATAAAAGAGCGAGTTTTGAAAAGACCGATTTATATCTCTGCGGTCATACACATGGGGGGCAGATATGCCTTACCAATAAACGCCCCATTATTTCCAACAGCAGAGCCCCCCGCCAAACCGCCGTTGGTGAATGGAAGTATAATGACATGATCGGCTATACAAGCAGAGGGGTGGGTGCGTCAAGTATCCCAGTTCGTTTCAATTGTCCAGGGGAAGTCTGTCTCATAACTTTGTGCCGAAATTTGGATAACAAACAAGTATAGGACCTTTTTTTTCAACAAAAAAGGTCCAATATCACGATCTATCAATAACCAGAAAAACCACACTAAGCTATTGCTCCACCACAATGATAAACTCACAGGCTGGCAATCAAGTCAATTCTGGGCCCTCATTAAATGAGAATCAGGTTATTGGATTAAACTTGTTTATGCTGGTTCAGTTCTTCCAGAACATCTACGGACTTAGGTTGCCGGATCAAATCACAGTAATAATGAAAAGTTTTCTAAATTGACCTTGTTCTTCCGAAATTCTGGTTCTCATGAGCCGGAGTGCCTAGCAACTTTTATCGTGCCACTCGTCCGAGGTGCTTCCAGAAAATCAACCACGAGAGTTGCTCCATTTCCGAACAGTCCAGGTGTTGATGCTACTTTCATACCAGCAGTAACAGTTATACAAAATGGTCAAACTATATTGTCTGCCGACAATAGATCGTAAATAGCCATATATACAACTCACCTACTACAATGAACAGCTCCCTTGCCTGGGCAATTATGCAACTGAGAATTGACATTACACCAGCATTGGCATGCAATACACTTGGGAAAATGTAGTGTTCAGAAGGATCCAAAAGGCAAGGAGTCTGTCGGACTATGCCCCTTTTCCGCACATCATCGTTATTGGTAAAAAATCAATGCTCGCAGGTAAGCGAAGATTCCGATATTAGTTATATGGCTCCGCTTAATTTTTCACCAATGTCTCGATTTGAGCAAAACTTGCTATAACCCAACAAACTCCTAGACAAAAACAGGGCACACATCTTTAGAACAAATATCAATTTTTTTCTCGGTAATAAGGTGAATACAGGCATCAACACTCGCTGCATGATAGCGTGTTCCTCTACCGGAACGGATTTCATCAAGAGCCGCATCGATTCCGAGTGATGGTCGATATGGCCGGTGAGAGGACATCGCCTCCACAACATCAGCCACAGCGATGATCTTTGCCTCCAAAAAGATGTCATGGTCGGTAAGTCCCCGAGGATAACCTGTACCATCCAAATGTTCGTGGTGTTGGTAGACAATTTCCGCAACCGGCCATGGAAAATGTATATTTTTTAGTATTTCATATCCCACTTCCGTATGACACCTGAGGACGGCTGTCTCCTCTTTGGTGAGTTTGGTGGGTTTTGCAAGATACTCAGATGGCAGAGTAATTTTGCCGATATCATGAAGCAGCGACGCAATGTGTAGTCCTTCGAGCTGCTTACTTGGAAGTCCAAGTTCTCTAGCTATTGCACATGCAAGAAGATCTACCCGCACCTGATGACCGGCTGTATACGGGTCCCTTTTCTCCGCAGTTGAAGCAAGAGATGCGACCGTTTCCTCAAGGCTTGCGTGCAGGTTATCTCGACTTTCTTCTAGAGCCTCCATTGCAACTTTTCGTTCAGTAATATCTCGAGCAATTCCCCTGTACCCTAAAAAGATTCCCTCATCACTAAAAATCGGTACAGCATTATTCTCAAGAACCACCACCTGCCCATTCTTTCCTTCACATATGTTTTCCAACCCATTAATAGGCTTTTTAGCGTGAAACAATTTTTCATAGGTCGTATTAAATATTTCCGCTTGCTGAGGTGAGGTAATATCCATCAAGGTTTTATTCAGTACTTCCTCTGGTAGAAAACCAAGAAGGTCTTTTACCCGAGGACTTGAATATGTGTATCTGCCATCAGCATCGGACTCCCATATCCAGTCACTTGTTGTCTCAATAAGGTTTTGGAAACGATTCTTACTTTCTTCCAGAGATTTCAACAGAACTCCCCGCTCCATAAAAATTCCTAACCGCTCACGATCAGCCATCATAGTCTGGCGAATGGAATAAATAGAAAGCAGGGAGACAACGAGTAAAATTCCCATTGAAATCGCTGTAAGTTTTGATCGAATTTTTGAAATCTCAGCATGAACATCATCGATATACATACCCGTTCCGATGATCCATCCCCATGGTTCAAATCCTTTCACATAGGATTTCTTCGGCGATATCTTTTTAGAATCATCCTTCCACTGCCACAGGTAGTCTACATAACCTGCGCCATGTTGTTTCACAATTTTGACAAATTCAATAAAAAGATACTTCTGATTTGAATCCTGAAAACCTGAGATGTCTTTGTTTTCCAGGTCAGTACGGTAGGGATGCATGATCATCCTCGGAGCCATATCATTGATCCAGAAATAATCTTTTTTCTCAGTTCCATAACGAATATTACGGATTCGCATCACAGCGCGTTTTTGCGCCTCTTCTCTTGTCAATTCACCTGAAAGTTCTCGTTCATAGTAGGTTCCCAAAAGGCTCCAGGTCGTCTCTGTCAATTCCCGGATCATCTCTTTTTTTCTGCTCAGAAAATTTTCTTCAATCTGTGGTAGAAGAACGAAAAACATAGCTGTAACAAAAAGGATAATGGTGGCAAAAGCAGGCACAACCATACGGCGTAAAGTCTTGTGGGAAAGATCTCGTACTTTTTGATCAAGCATAGCAATACCTTTGTCTTAGCTGTACAAATTTATAAAGAATTGATCCTCCCTAAAGGTCTCAGTTGTATCTATTTCCCCCTTATAAAGACCTTCACCTACCGTGGGCAGAATAATTTTTCCATCCTTAGGTTATAATACCTCCCCCACTATCCTGTATGATTCTCGGCAATCTTTACTCTGATAAACGCCTGGAAATTCGTTTATAAGTTTCTTTCAATTCTTCGCCCACAATCTTTGACTTGGTGATAAACTCTTCAGAAGTAGTCTTGCCGTCATTGGCAATATCAGCAGCCTTCGTCTTCACGTGACACCACTTTTTTTCTGCCTCTTCGAACTCTTTCTGAGCATCCATTGATCCAAGGTGAATCTTCAGATGTATCTCATCACGTTCCATCCTCAGTTTTTCTACCATTTTTTTAAATTCTTCTTTAAGTTCCATAGCGACTCCTTTGCTTTTTTCCAGAGCTGTTTGGCCTTCATCTGAGCTCATCTGAAAGTTGCGATCTTTAAAAGGATTCATTGTCAGTACAGGACAATGAGCCCGTTTCACGATACGGCCTGCCACACTGCCCAACAAGATTTTTTCCAGTCCCTTAAGGCCATGAGTGCTGATAATAATCAAATCCGCATCCGTATCTCGCGCACATTCTAGAATTTCATCTACAGGGTCACCGGTTATAACTTGCCCGGTACACCTAGGGTACTCTTGGCGGTTTGTCTTAACCAGATCACCCATTTTAATCTTTGCGTTAGATAACAACTCTTCTTCACACTCCAGGTAATATGGAGCACCTAACATCACGTCACCAGCGTAATAGTCTGAAAAATGGCTAAAATTGAAAACATGGACGAAATGAATGGCCGCTGACAGCTTACCTGCCATGGTGACCGAATATTCCGCCAAGATTTCGGTTGATTCCGAGAAATCAACAGGAACAATAATGACATTTGTTTCTTTCATATGAGCCCCTCCTTTGCAATTGTTTATCTTTGGAAAACAGATTGACTCCCTTTAGTGGAGAGAAACAAATTAAGCCCACAGTTAAAGACTATGCCTATCTATCAAATTAAAAGCACAAAACGTGCCATTCTTAACAAGACAGCGCCATGCACATATGTCACTGTAACTATGCAAGATATACGACTTGAAGAAAAAAAATCCTTTAAGAATCTATATAGATTGCAACCGATCTATAAATTTTTGCAGATTCGAAAAGGTGGGGATAGACTCAACATCCGGATTGTGTGGTCAGCAAGAGGAATGAGAAACGACTGGTGGGAAGACTGAACGGAATCAATCCAATCTTTAGGGTCATGGCTTTCAAACAAACTTTGTGAAACAGTGATAACTGTCTTCTTCTTTAGATAAAAAAACAGAATGTTGATGACTTTATTCTATCGAATTCTCGCTCTCAATTTAATTACGTATACTCAGGAAGTAAACGTAACAAAACCTGTTTTTCCAAAGCAACAGGAAATAAGCCAAGAAAAATAAACTTTACGTTTTATCCTTGGCTCCTTTTGCAGACGGAATGTAAACGGAGAAAACCGAACAACGGCAATTCTGAACCACGGAGTTTGCCAGGGAGCCGGCAAAAAGCCTCCGGATACCGACCTTCCTCGCCGCCTTAATTATGATCAAGTCATAATTGCCTGACTCTCGCAGGACCCGTTCCAACCGTGACTCGGCGGCAACCACTATCTGTGCGGTATCAAGATCAAGCAGGTTAGTCTGCCGCCACTGCTGCAATTGCCTATCGGCTTTCCATAATTCCTGCCGGGTATTATCCGCATGCATGATATGCATGATAGTTAATTTTGGGTTACCTGCCGTTGCCATGGCCTCCAATACCGGAAGCATTTCATCCAGGTCTTCCAGGTAAAGAAAGGGAACCAAGATACGATCAAAAGAAAATTTGTCGACAAATCGAATTGCCACCACCGGACAGGACACTTTGTCGGTAAGGGTGGTGAAGACTTTCTTCATAGCCAGTGGTTTGAGGCCAACCGGATAACCAAGCACCAGAAGCTCGGTTTGATTCTTATTCACAGATTCAAGCAGACCTTGTTCCGGGCTAGCATAAATGAGTTCCTGCTGTAAGGGGTATCCCAGACTTTCGGCTTCATTTTTCTCCTCTCTGAAGAGCTCATCAATTTTCAGATCGTCCAGAGTGCCTTGCTGCTCCGACGCGAGGACCCTGACGGATTTTGGCTGGGCATGGTAATGGTGGGCAAAGATGGTCGACATCCGTGCCAAGCCGCGTACGGTGGCAGAATTCGTTGCACCAAAAAGTACCACTCCTCGGGGATTTGCAACCGGATTCAGGAGCGTACCTTCCCAGGGATTAAGAACCAAACCACCCTGTGAACGGACCAGAGGATTTCTTAACAAAGATTGCCCGGAAGGCTCAGAATGATTGTTAGTGAGTTCAGTTTCACCCGCCCGTTGAAGGGAGAAATGTACCAGGGACGGACCGATAAGCTCTGAAACCATTACCCCGGCAAAAACCACCGGGGTTACGATTCCGGCCCAGCCACTGAGTTGGGGATCACCGGCAATGATGAATACCAGTCCGATGGCAACCCCGGCCTGGGGAATGAGGGCAAGTCCCATATAGTTTCGCACCATGGGCGTGGATCCGGACAACGCTGCCCCCAAAAAGGAGCCTAAGTATTTTCCAGTAAAACGGGCAATAAAATAGGCGACTCCAACCCATCCGGCCAGCCAGAGGGCGGAGAGGTCAAGATGCACCCCGGCCAGGGCAAAAAACAGGACATAGATAGGTGGTTCAAAGTTGTTCAGGGCTCGGAACAGACGGACATCCCTTTTAGCTCGGTTGATAATGACAAAACCAGCCATCATCCCGGCCAAGAGCGGTGAGAGGTGCAGTTCCCGGGTTATTTCCCCGCAGAGCAACAACAGAGCAAGGCCGGCGGTTAACATCTCCCCCCGCCGCTGGAGCTTATCCAGAACTAGATCAAGTAGAAAGCCGGTAGCCACGCCGATTACAATAGAAAAAAAGATCTCCGAAACCGCGCCCAGAATTCCCATAATAGGGGTAGCAGCACTGTTGCCCAGCAGTTGATGGCCTATGGAAACTGTAATGCCGAAAATGATGATACAGAGACCGTCATCAATAGCGATTATCGCCATTAACGTCGAGGTGAACGGTCCTCTAGCCTTCAATTCACGTACCACGAGCAGAAGGGCAGCCGGCGCGGTTGCCACGGCTATCGCGCCGAGCAGCATTGCAAGAATAATATTTTCACGCTGGCTGGACGTTGAATATACCAGTTGAGCGACAACATAGGTTGCCACCAGAACGAACAGGTATGTGACAATTGCCTGGATGAAACCTATATACGCAACATCCTTTGCGATTGTCTGCATCCGACGCAACTCTATGTGTTCCCCAATGCCGAAAGCGAGCATCATCAGGGCAATCTGAGTGAAATGATCCAGCTGGTAGCCCACACTTTCTATAGTAAGGACCTCCAGGCCGGAGGGCCCGAGCAGGAGGCCGGCGAGAATATATCCGGTCACTGAAGGGAGGTGAAAGCGCTGCACGATCTTCGCAAAAAGCAGCCCGGTTGCAAGCAAGATAGCTATGCCAAAAGTTATATTAACCATGGGTCTTCTTGTATAAAGGTACGAATTCCGACATATGATTTAAATATTGTTTGACGGTTGCATTTGCCGGTAAGAACTCTGCTCCCGCGTTCTAAAACCTTGATAGTATCGGTATCTATTAGTCTGTTGATTTACTAGGGTTTCGAAGTCTACGCTATCTGGTTCGAGATCAGGTAAGCGAAGACTCCGAGACATGCGAAAAAAACACAGGCATACAGCTGATATCGGAGTCTGCGCTTACCTCCGAGGATTATTTTTTTCGCATAACGAAGACACCGGGCTAGAAAACAGTAAATCAACGGGCTCATCTATATAAATTCCGACATTGGATGACCAGGCCAGCCCACATACCAAGGCCTTCGCGTCTACATTATATTTCTGACTTCACGCTTCTTTCTTAATCTCGATAAACGGGAAAGTAAGCCGGGACTCTTTTCAGTACAACAAAGGTCTCTCTTCGTATGCTATCTGGAGATCACTTTAAGTTTATAATTTCAAAGAACTCTCAAGAGAGTAAAACATATAGGCCCTTGAATGTATCTAGCTCAATGATGCTATTGGGCTAAAAATAAGCATTCAAGGTGCCTCTATGTTTTTTCCTATGGTAAAAAAGGTCATTGATTCCCTCTATCCCTTTGCATAAATCAGCGCACAACGAGAACAGGAAGAGTGCAATGTGCAAGAACCTTGTGAGTGACACTTCCCAACATAGCCCCTTCCCAATCTCCCCGCCCTCGTGATCCCATAACAATGAGATCACATTCTTCATTGTCTGCAACCTCTATAATCTTGTTCCAAACCTGGTGTCCCGATAAAGCACTCACACTATACATCACTTTGTTTTCGGTAAGAAAGGTCTGGAAAGGAGCAAGTACCTGAATTGCTTCTTCCTTCTGTACCTTCTCTGCCTCATCGAGTGGGGTGCCTTTAATAAAATGAGGAATAGCACCCGTTACATAAAGAAGCACAATCTCGGCACCCATAATTACAGAGAGATTCTTGGCCTGTTCTAGGGCTCTTCTGGAATTTTCTGAACCGTCGACAGGAAGTAAAATTTTTTTAATTTTGCCCATGATTGCTCCTCCTTTGGGAACGTATTCCCTCTTGAATTCAAGGGTGCTACTTTATCGCATGCCCACCATGCTCTAGGAGGCTGTCTGAGAAGGGCCTCTTGGAGTCTACGCTTACCAGCCCAAACTCTTCGGAATTCTCAAAGAACAATGCTCGCAGGTAAGCTTGACTCCGATATCAATTATATGGCTGTGCTTATTTTGTGAGAATTTCTCGATTTTGACCCAAATTCCTATTCTCGGACAAGCTCCTAGATTTATAATAAAACGTAAGAAACCTTCAGACGTGATCACTCAGCTTTTTTCGTTCTTCTGCTTACAAAAATACATTCATCTTTTATCTTGTATTTTGCACTTACTATGCCAGTCCATAATCAATCGGCTAACCACCCTACATACCAATATCTTATTACTTTAACTCCCTAGAGCAGAGTTGATTCCAAAGCATCCCCATATGCAATCTGCAAAAAATTGCAAATCCAATATGAAAAATTTCGTAGTAAATGTTTAACGCAATAAAAATGGCTCATCACTTACAGATTCAAGACACTGAAAACAGGTCATTTGAGATGAGAAATATATGCTGGCATAGTTTCTGCTTCATACACTTTTGAGATGTCAGTGGAGGAAACAGCGAAAATGTCTGTAATAATTCTGCTGAGGGGAGTTTCATATGAACCAGCCCAATAATGTAGCAGATGATAAACAGCCTGCGCGCATTTGGTATAACCTCGCGGTCGAAGAAGCAATCGCCGACTGTAATACTGAGCTCAGCGATGGTTTAACTGGTCCGGAAGCCGTCGATCGCCTGGAAAGATATGGCCCGAACACCCTTCTGAGCACCGGAAAAGTACCCTGGTATAGGGTACTTGCTCGCCAGTTTTTTGATGTACTTATTGCAATCCTGCTAATAGCCGCCGCCATCTCCCTTATCCTCGGGGAAGTCGGCGATGCTGTTACTATCTTGGTTATTGTTGTGCTCAATGGCATCCTTGGCTTTGTCCAGGAATGGAAAGCGGAGCGGGCCATCGAGGCGCTACGGCAGATGCTGGAGCCCCAGTGCAATGTAATTCGCGAAGGACGAGAACAAACCATAGATGCCAGAGAGCTTGTACCCGGGGATATCGTCAGCCTCTCAACCGGCGACCGCGTCCCTGGTGACCTGCGCCTTGTCACAACGCTCAACCTCAGAATGGATGAATCATCACTTACTGGTGAGTCAGAATCGGTGAGTAAGAACATAGATAAGGTTGACAAGGAAACCGTACTGGCTGAACGCAGCTGCATGGCATGGATGGGGACTGCAGTGACGAATGGAAGTGCTCATGGCCTGGTGATTGCGACGGGTATGGCCACCGAATTTGGACGAATTGCCAAGCTCACCCAAGCCGTTGATAAAGAAGTGACACCTTTACAGGCAAAGTTGACCGTTCTTGGCAAGCAACTAGGAATTCTCGCCATCCTCATATCCAGTACTGTGGCACTCACTGGCTGGCTGCTCGGTAACCCACTATTGGAAATGTTTATGACCGGTGTCTCACTAGCCGTGGCGGTAGTGCCGGAAGGACTTCCGGCGGTAGTAACCATCACCTTGGCCCTGGGCGTCCGTGCCATGGTGCGCCGCCGTGCCCTACTAAGACGTCTTCAGGCAGGTGAAACCCTCGGCGCTGTTACCGTCCTCTGCACCGACAAGACCGGAACCTTGACCCAGAATCAGATGACCCTTCAGCATATTTGGCTTTTATCTGGAGAAATACAGGTAACCGGCATCGGCTACAAACCGGAAGGCTCTTTTGAAAAGGAGGGTGAAAGAATCGATCCCCTCGGACAAAAAGATTTGACGCTGCTTCTTGAAACTGGGATGCGCTGCAATCACGCTCATCTTGAAGCAAATGAACAAGGATGGCAAAAAATTGGTGAGCCAACCGAGGCGGCGTTAATTGTTGCTGCCTATAAAGCTGGGTTACGTTCGACAGAAGCACCCCAGCCCGAGATAACCAGCGAATTTTCTTTTAATTCCAACCGTAAACGTATGACGGTGATCGATCACCTCCCAACAACTTTCATTGCCCATGTTAAAGGTGCACCGGAAGTAATACTCGATCGGTGTACCCATATTTTCGACTCAGACGAAAAACGGAAACTGACCGATTCGGATCGCAAGATCGTAAACAAGGCCTATCAGACACTTGCCGAACAAGGCCTTCGCACCCTTGCACTCGCCCGTCGTGAGCTGCCACCAGACATCACTCTTGATGAAGACCATGTAGAGCATGATCTTACCCTGATCGGCATTGTAGGCATCATTGATCCGCCCCACATTGAAGTTCCCGAAGCCATTCGTATGGCCCATAGCGCTGGGATCCGCAGCTTCATGATCACCGGCGATGCTCCAGCTACGGCCATTGCCATTGCTCGCGCCGTAGGCTGGCCAATGCAAAAAGCGATACTGGGCAAAGAATTAAACAATATGGATGATGACACCCTGCGCCAAGCCCTGCGTGAGGATGTACTCTTTGCCCGAACATCACCTGAAGATAAACTGCGCATCGTCAAAATTCTTCAAGACTTGGGAGAGGTGGTGGGGATGACAGGCGATGGAGTAAATGACGCCCCAGCGCTTAAACAGGCAGATATCGGTATTGCCATGGGCGAGCGTGGAACTGACGTCGCCAAAGGCGCTGCCGACATGATCCTGACAAATGACAACTTTGCTACCATCATCGATGCCGTAGAAGAAGGACGCCGACAATACAATAATATTCAGAAATTTGTCCGTTATCTCCTCTCCTCTAACTTGGGAGAGGTGGTTGCTATCTTTGTGAATATCCTGCTCATGGGGCCACTTATCCTCATACCCGTCCAGATTCTGTGGATAAACCTTATCACTGATGGAGTTACTGCCGTCGCCCTCGGACTCGAGCCAGTCGAAAAAGGAGTCATGGAGCACCCACCCCGGCCGGCCCAAGAGCCTATTCTGACACGAAACAGCATTGTCATGATCCTCTCTATGGGCGCGTATATAGGATTTACTACCCTATGGATATTCCATCACTATCTTGCACGTAATGGGGGAAACGATGTGGTAATGGCCCAAACCATGGCCTTTACCGGTATCATCCTGCTTGAGATGATGACCATATTCAACTTTCGCACCCTCCATGCACCACTTCACGTAATCGGTTTCTTCTCTAATCCCTGGATTCTCATTTCCTGGATCTTCAACATGGGACTCCTGGTATGCTCAATCTATGTGCCTTTTCTCCAACAGGCACTCCACACGGTACCTCTAGGTATAACCGACTGGGCATTGCTCTTTGTGGTTTCACTCCCCGTTTTTCTGATAAGCGAAGGATACAAATGGCTACGTTGGCGGCAACGACCAGACGAAGCGCCAGGTGCTGCTAAGTTATAAATAGAGTTAAGGAGGATAATCGCATGAAAACTGATCCCAAATACATTCGATGGTTTAAAGAAATCACTCTTGAAGATGTCCCCTTAGTTGGCGGCAAGAACGCATCTTTAGGCGAAATGTATCGGGAACTTACCCCGCAAGGGGTGAAAACACCAAATGGTTTTGCGACAACAGCAGCGTCATACTGGCATATGATTAAATCAGCTGGGATACTCGACGAACTTCAACATACCATGGTCGGCCTGGACAAAACCAATGTCGATGATCTGGCAGTTCGAGGTAAAAAAGCGCGTGCGCTTATCGTTGCAGCCGGGATTCCCGATGATTTTTGGGCTGAAATTAAAACCGCCTACGATATGCTCTGTGAGGAGTATGGCCAGAACACCCATGTTGCCATTCGCAGTTCAGCCACCGCGGAAGATCTTCCAACAGCCTCCTTTGCCGGACAGCAAGAGACCTACCTTAATGTGAGCGGTTATGATGGCCTCAAGGAAGCTTGCATCAACTGCTTCGCCTCACTTTTTACCGATCGCGCCATTTCTTACCGTATAGATAATGGCTTCGACCATTTTAAGGTCGCACTGTCCATTGGAATCATGAAGATGGTGCGCTCTGACCTGGCGACAAGCGGGGTAATGTTCACCCTTGATACAGAGACAGGGTTTCGTGACGTGGTGTTCATCACTGCCTGTTACGGTTTGGGGGAAAATATTGTTCAGGGAGCTGTTAATCCTGATGAATATTATGTTTTTAAGCCAACATTTTCAAAAGGATACAAATCAATTATCAGAAAAAATCTCGGCGAAAAAAAAATCAAAATGATCTATGGGGAATCTGGCTCAAAGATCCTGACCGAAAATATAGCAGTCCCAGAGGACGAAAGCAGGCAATTTTGTGTAAGCGATGAAGATGTCCTTGCACTCGCAGAGCAGGCAATGACTATCGAACGTCATTATTCCAAAAAAGCCGATAAACAGCGCCCCATGGACATAGAATGGGCCAAAGACGGGATAACCGGGGAATTATTCATTGTTCAGGCCAGGCCTGAAACCGTCGAATCTCAGAAATCAATGACGACACTTGAAGTGTACCACTTGGATGCAAAAGGTCCTGTTTTATCCAGAGGCAAAAGTGTGGGAGAGAAGATTGCCAGCGGTACGGCCAGAAAAATTGACGATGTGGCACACCTCTCTTCTTTTCAACCGGGGGAGATACTTGTAAGCAATACCACCATGCCCGACTGGGAACCCGTAATGAAAACCGCCGCTGCTATTATTACCAATAGAGGGGGAAGAACCTGTCATGCAGCCATTATCAGTCGCGAACTGGGTATTCCTGCAGTCGTTGGCACGAGCGATGCCACAGAAAAAGTTCAGACCGGACAGGAAGTAACGGTGAGTTGCGCAGAAGGAGATGACGGCACCGTATACAAAGGTATGCTTCCCTTCCATGTTGACTGCGTAAATCTTGGCAATATAGAACGCCCAAAAACAAAAATAATGCTCAACCTGGCCAACCCCGAGATGGCATTTTCTCTTTCCAAAATACCAAATGACGGCGTCGGACTTGCCCGCATGGAGTTTATTATAAACAGCTTTATCAAAATCCACCCCATGGCCCTGGTCCATCCTGAAAAAATAACTGACACAAATGTGCAGCAGCAGATCGACGTTCTGACCTTCGGTTATAAAAACCAAAAGGACTATTTTGTTGCAAAACTTTCTGAAGGCGTGGGAACTATCGCTGCCGCTTTTTATCCCAAACCGGTCGTCGTACGTATGAGCGATTTTAAAACCAATGAATACGCGAGCCTACTGGGAGGACAGTATTTCGAACCTGAAGAAGGTAATCCGATGATAGGTTTTCGCGGGGCCTCACGGTACTACGATGATAAATATCGTGAAGGTTTTGCACTTGAATGTCAGGCGATGAAGCGGGTCCGTGAAGAAATGGGGTTGACCAATCTCATCATCATGATCCCCTTTTGCAGACGGATTGAAGAGGGCGAAAAGGTAATTGCGGAAATGAAAAAAAACGGCCTGATACGAAGAGAAAACGGCCTTGAGATCTATGTCATGTGCGAAATTCCAAACAACGTTTTACTCATTGATGAATTTAGCAGATTGTTCGACGGCTTTTCCATCGGCTCCAACGACCTGACACAATTAACATTAGGGGTTGACCGTGATTCATCTCTGGTCGCCCATGATTTCGATGAGCGGGATCCTGGGGTGATGAAAATAATCTCCATGGCTATCCAGGGAGCCAAGCGTAACGGTCGCCATAGTGGTATCTGCGGTCAGGCACCGAGCGACTATCCTGAGTTCGCTGAGTTTCTGGTGAAAGAGGGCATTGATTCAATTTCCCTTAATCCCGACTCAGTAATGAAGATCACTGTGAGAATCGCCCAAATGGAAAAGAAACAGTAAATAGAAAGTGACCTAAATCTTGCAATTGGCAAGTTCGGAGTCTGCGCTACCTACCGAATATGCGAGGCATCGGAGTTGCAGACGTATAGATATACTTCAAGGCTCCGGTAACAAAGCAGATTCGGTGGAATCGCCAGTCCCGAAGGGTAGAAAACAATACTCAGGGAATGTGATTTTAAAAACACCTATCATGAACGTAATATACTGTTTTGCATAGATAAATTATTTTCTAATTTGGCGTATGCAAGATTTAGGAGTGAAACTATCATGAATAATTACGACGACAAGATACGAGAGCTGCCTCCGGGTCTGGAACTGCTACCAGATCTGGCAACAGATTTACGCTGGACTTGGAGCCATGCAGGCGATGAACTATGGAAAGCGATCGATCCTAAGATT
This sequence comes from Desulforhopalus sp., assembly GCA_047622095.1. Lineage (GTDB taxonomy): Bacteria > Desulfobacterota > Desulfobulbia > Desulfobulbales > Desulfocapsaceae > Desulforhopalus_A. The sequence goes on along the minus strand of JBLHNU010000077.1, from coordinate 10,830 downwards.
TGGGGTGAGATTCAAAATCCGTATGTCATTTTGCAAAACAGTCCCCTGAAACGATTGGAAGAACTGGCCGGTGACTGCCACTTCAGAGAATTACTGGAACATTTAACAGATAATCGTAATGAGTATTACCGCCAAAAAGGCTGGTATAGCACTACATATCCCGACACCAAACTGCGGGGTATCGCTTATTTCAGTATGGAGTTTGGTTTGGGAGAGTCCCTGCCTCTTTATGCCGGTGGACTTGGTATCCTGGCCGGTGATTACCTCAAGGCAGCCAGCGATCTGGGAGTACCGGTAATCGGCATAGGGCTCTTGTATCAGGAGGGGTATTTCCGCCAGATGCTTGATGGTGAAGGCTGGCAGCAAGATGTGTATCCCTACAATGACCCTGCAAGCTTGCCTATAGAACCGGTGATTTCAGAATCCGGTTCCTGGATGCATGTGACACTCCAGTTCCCTGGCCGCCCTGTTCGTTTTCGAATCTGGAAGGCAATTGTCGGACGGGTTACTCTCTATCTCCTGGACAGCAATGCTCCCATGAACAGTCCAAGTGACCGAGGTATCACCAGTAAACTCTATGGAGGCGGCAACGAAATGCGCCTTGCCCAGGAAATAGCTTTGGGAATTGGTGGTTGGCGACTTCTTGAAACACTGGGGACAGAAATTGATGTGTGCCACTTAAATGAGGGACACGCGGCATTCGTCACTCTTGAGCGCGCTCGACACTGCATGGAGCAATACGATATCGATTTTAAAGAAGCACTCTGGGCGACCCGCGGCGGTAATGTTTTCACAACCCACACCCCGGTTGCGGCTGGTTTTGATACCTTTCCCCAGGAGTTACTGTTGAAATACGGAAGTCGGTATGCTGAAGAAAAGCTCCGTATCACGCCCTCAAAGCTGAGCGCCCTTGGCAAACTCCATCCTGAGAAAAACTCAGAACCCTTTAACATGGCTTATCTGGCTTTGCGGACCTGCAGGATGACCAATGCTGTCAGCCGATTACATGGTAAGGTCAGTCGAGATATTTTTTCAAATATTTTCCCTCGCTGGCCGGAAAAAGAGGTGCCAGTGATGCACATCACTAATGGAGTACACGTTCCATCCTGGGACTCCCCCTGGGCTGATGCTGCATGGACCCGGGCTGCCGGCAAAGATCGATGGCGTAGTGACCATGAAGATCTCGCCGGGGCGGTTCTTGAAAACCTGACTGATGAGGACTTATGGAGTTTTGTCGGCTTCGAACGGGCTGATCTTGTCAGTTATACCCGCAAGCGCCTTGCAAGACAACTCGGCCAGCGCGGGGAATCCCCCGAGACCATTGCACATGCTGAACACACCCTGGACCCCAATATCCTTGTCCTCGGTTTTGCCCGTCGATTTGCCGAATACAAGAGACCAAATCTGTTACTCCATGATCCGGAAAGACTGGTGCGCATCCTCTCCAGTGCACAATACCCCGTGCAGCTTATCGTGGCAGGAAAAGCCCATCCACAGGACGAGACCGGTAAAGAGTTTATACAGCAATGGGCCCAATTCGTTAAAAGACCAGAAGTCCGTGCCCATGCAGTTTTTCTCGAAGATTATGATATGGCATTGGCACAGGAAATGGTCCAGGGAGTCGATGTATGGATCAATACTCCACGAAGACCCTGGGAGGCTTGTGGTACAAGCGGTATGAAAGTACTGGTTAACGGTGGGCTTAACCTCTCCGAACTCGATGGCTGGTGGGCGGAGGCCTACAACAACGAAGTAGGCTGGGCTCTTGGGGACAGAAAAGAACACCAGGAGCCGGACTGGGACGCAGTTGAAGCGGAACAACTCTATTGCTTGCTTGAAGAAGAAGTGATTCCTGAATTTTATTCCCGCGACGCCGCAGGAATCCCACATGCCTGGGTTACCCGCATGCGGGCCAGCCTCATGCATCTTGCTCCATATTTCAGCACCACCAGGATGATGAAGGAATACGTAGAAAAAATGTATCTTCCTTCAGCTGAAGCCTATAATTTACGGATCGCAGATAACTGCAACCTGGCCAAAATGTTGAACAATTGGAAGTTAACATTAGAGAAACATTCTCAAGGAATACACTGGGGCAATCTGGAAGTACATGAGGAAGCCGATGGCTGGTCCTTTGACGTCCAGGTCTATCTTGGTGAAATCCAACCAAACTGTGTACAAGTCCAACTCTTTGGAGATCCGACCGATAACGGTGAGGCAGTTACACAGGAGATGGAGCGCCGTGCTTCAATTCCCGGGAGTGTCAATGGCTACAACTATTATAGCAAGATGTTGACTGGCCGCCCAGCCACCGATTTCACTCAGCGTATCATCGCCAATCACCCTGATGCGATGATTCCAGGAGAGATGAATCTCATCTTCTGGCGATAGGAAGAACATGGCCGCATTCCTGGCAGAGCTTACGAGACAGTGGCGGCTGGCGAAAAGCAAATTGACACAGATTTTTTTGAGTAATTGGGGTTAAAAGTGAAAACAATCGGGAAACAAAGATGAAAGACACAACCAGTCCTCCCAACATCGGCACAGTTGTCTCGATACGGGGCAGTGTTGTGGATATAGGATTAGATGTACATTTGCCCCCCGTCTACACGTTACTCCATGCAGATGATGGGAGAATGTCTATTGAGGTTTTAGCGCACCTCAACGTACATTGTGTACGTGGTATCGCCCGAACTCCCACCCAGGGCCTTGCTCGCGGCATGGCGGTAGAGGACATGGGCGGGTATGGGGTGTCTCTCTCGTATGGTCGATGTTGTCGGCAATGTCCTTGACAGGCAAGGAGACGTTTCGGATGTGGAATGGAAAAGCGTCCATCGTGCCCCGCCATCACTTAGCAGACGATCCACCGCAACCGAACTCTTTGAAACCGGCATCAAGATAATTGATGTCCTTGTACCGCTTGAGCGCGGCGGTAAAGCGAGATTATTCGGTGGTGCCGGAATCGGCAAAACCAGCAAGGCCCCTTGCCATTTACGAAAATATTTAATGGTGTTACCTTATCACACACTCCATCAGGTAAAAGCAAACTCATTATTTGCCGTAAAAAGATTTGATATTCTGAAAAAACGGGAGAAAAATCAGACAGATACTAATGTGACGAAAACGTACATTCAGCAATCTCTTCGGCTGCCCCGCCGCCAAGCAGAATAGAGATCTGGCCCTTGAACTCTTTTGGATGGAAAGATATTTTTCATCTACCAGCAGCTGCATCGAAACACCACAACTCCCTATTGTTCTATCGCCTTTTGCGTAAACCTCATGCCAACCTCAAAAATATTGGACTCATTTTCACTTGCAAGACACCACATGACAGAACCAATAACATTAAGAGATACTGCATCACCTGTTTCCCAGGTACTCTTCAAGTTAACCGCATCGTTATCTAAAATATTAAGATCAAGGTGAACAAACAGTGCTGTATTCTTTTCAAGTGGTTCATCGGTTTCAAACCTCAGTCCAGCTATGCTATAATCAAGCATAACACCTTCCACACTGTGTGTACTTGTATCCCCTTCCTGAAGCTTGGTAAACTGAAAGGCTCTTTTCTTATTAATTCGAACTGATTCACGTCGTTCATTAGTTTCCATATAATCCTCAATACCTAACACAGATTCGATTACTTAAAGTTCTCTTTTATCTTTATATCATAAAAATAATAGTTTTTTCTACTGAGCACATAAAAATACCCAATATTATAAATAAGTTTGTCTCTATCAAAGAAAGATGGGCAACCTGTATTGACCAATTTGTTGCAAAAGTTGCAAGCCACAGACAGCACCACATCAAACCGTCAGGCTTTGTAAGTAACAGTCTCCAATAAAACCGGTTAAGAAATCTGGACCTGGAGGGGAGTCAGAATTGTTTGGCACCTAAATCTTGCATACGCAAAATAAGAAAACAATTTATGAGCCCGTTGATTTACTGCCTTTTGCCCCGATATCTTCGTTATACGAAAATAACAATCCTCGGAGGTAAGCGCAGACTCCGATATCAATTATATGCCTGTGGTTGTTTTTTTCGTATGCCTCGGAGTCTTCGCTTACCTGATCTCGAACCAGATAGCGTAGACTTCGAAATCCTAGTAAATCAACAGACTCATTTATGCTAAAGTCCTTTTTATTGTACGAAGACAAATATCGATTTCATCGGCATCGCCGGTATATTTGCTTTTAACGTCCGATAGTTTGATCATCGGCATCCAACAGCTATCAGCATTGTATCTAGAATCGGAAAGTTTAATCACTATGTTTAATGGTTCTGGGCCAATATCGTTTGACAGGTTTGTACCGATGCCAAAAGAGACATTAATTTTACCCTGACAATAATCTTTAATCGAGACAGCTTCAGCAGGACTTAAACCATCTGAGAAGATGATTGTTTTGGTAAAAGGATTTATTCGTAATTTTTTGTAATGGTTAATAAGTTTATCAACAAAAACGTACGGGTCTCCTGAATCTTGCCGAACTCCATCAAAAAGCCGTGCGTTTACAGAGTCGAAGTTTTGTAGAAACAAATCCGTTGTAAAGGTGTCAGCCAGAGCTATCCCCAAATTACCTTGATACACAGATATCCAGGCATTTATTGCTGCCAGATTAGCCCGCTTATAACCGTGCTCTCCAGCATGGAACATAAACCACTCATGAGACAGGGTTCCAATGGGCTTGATATTGTATTTTTTTGCTAAAAACACATTGCTGGTGCCAATTAAGGTATTGTCTTCAATGGACAACAGATCCTTAAGGACGTTCTCCTGATTCTTCATGGAAAAACGCCTTCTTGTGCCAAAATCTGCAAAATCAACACCACTGTCCCTTAATTGCTCCCCTTTTTTAATGTTCAATATCCTTCTCTCATCGGCAGAAATGGTATCATGACCACACAAGGAGAAGTAAAGTTCGCTGATCATTGCAAGAAGTGGGATTTCCCAAAGAATCGTTTGATACCATGGTCCTTTAATATCTATAAAAAGTTTTCCATCAGACTGTTCAATAGATACGTTTTCTGGCAAGTAGCGAAAGTGTTGCAGGAATTCGAGATAGACCGGAGTCAAAAAATAACAGGTCTTGTGAAGATAATCCAATTCGTCATCAAGCAGCTTCAGATCTGCCATTTTCAAAACTTCAGCCTTAAGATACTTTGAAAAATCATCAGGAAAACGAGTATCTCCTCGATTAATAAATCCATACTTTACCTCTGCACGAGGATAGAGGGAGTGAACCGCCTGTTGCATGGTGAACTTATAGAGATCATTGTCGAGAATACTTGATATCATTGATTAACCTTTTCGATGATTGAATTATGATTTTCACACGCAATAGATACAACGCAAGTTCAATGTACACAAGCCGATTAAGCTTCTTGATAGATATTTTTAATATGAATAGCCATGTTTCGTAGCTATAGGAACAATGGAATTGTTGCTGGATTTTATTGGAGAATTTGCGAATACAAGATTTAGGTTGAAGGCAAAACCACCCTGTTCAAAGAAGTTAAACAGGATGGTGTATCAGTAAATAATTTACTACGAGACAACCCTGGCAAGAAAATCTTTAAGCCGTGGATGGTCTGGGTTCATGAAAAATTCCTTAGGCGGTTTATCCACCTGGATAACACCTTCATCGATAAAGACGACACGATCAGCGACCTCTTGGGCAAAGCCCATCTCGTGGGTCACCACTACCATGGTCATCCCTTCAAGAGCAAGTTGCTTCATTACTTCAAGCACTTCACCAACAAGTTCCGGATCCAATGCCGATGTGGGTTCGTCAAACAGAATTGCCTTAGGCTGTAAGGCGAGAGCACGGGCTATAGCCACACGCTGCTTTTGCCCACCAGAGAGCTGATCTGGGAAGTTTGCATCCTTATCACTCAAGCCCACCTTGGCAAGAAGTGCTTGTCCCAATTCATTTGCCTTGGCTCGATTCATTCCCCTCACCTTTATAGGTCCAAGAGTAATATTCTCAAGCACCGTCATATGAGGGAAAAGGTTAAAATGTTGAAACACCATGGTAGCTTCTGTGCGAACCATATTGATATCGGTATGCTTGTCCATAATATCAAAATCGTCTACCAGAATGGTGCCGCTCGTTGGTTTCTCAAGTTTATTTATACAACGTAATACCGTTGACTTACCAGATCCAGAAGGGCCAATGATAACCACAACCTCGCCCTGCGATACCTGAAGATTAATACCGCGCAATACCTCAATTTCCCCGAATGATTTATAGAGATTTTGAATTTTGATCATATTTATCTCCCCTCTATTTTCATACGTTTTTCAAGTATCTTTAAAACCTTCGCAATACTCATAGTCATGGACAGATAAATAAGGCCGACGGCAAGATATACCTCAAAAGCCCTGAAGTTAACTGCGACAATCTCATCACCCGTTCGCAATAACTCCCCCACACCGATAATCATCAGTAATGAGGTATCTTTAAGGCTGATAATAAATTGATTACCCAAGGGTGGTAACATACGCCTAAATGCTTGGGGCCAAATGATATAACGCATGGTTTGCATTGCATTTAAACCAATAGAGCGACCTGCTTCCATCTGCCCAGTGTTAATCGATTGCACTGCACCACGCACAATTTCAGCTATATATGCACCTGAATTCACGGCAATAATAATAACACCAGCTCCCATGGCCGGTAGTCTAAAGCCAAACGCCATTGGTAGACCAAAATAGAGAAACATCGCCTGCACCAGCATCGGTGTGCCTCGTATCGTCTCTATATAAAATCCGGCTATTTTACGAATGGGCCATGAAGGAGACAATTTCATCAGACCAAAAATAGCGCCAAGAATAAAACCAAAAAAGAGTCCGCCCACTGTTAAATAGACAGTGAGTTCAGCACCTTTTAAAAGCTGAGGGATTGATTCAATAATAATTGCTGGTTCAAAATTAAATGCCATAATGGGTATCTATAAGAAAAGAAAAAGGGGGCAGAGTGTTACAACACACTCGCCCCTTAAGTAGTGCTCGACCGAAATTCACCAATTCTGCCGATTTCTTCTTTGGCCTTGAACTCGACAGAACTTGCAGGTTTTCGTTTAGACACTAAGTAGGATAAAACGTATTTACCTAGCGAGGAGCAACACCAAACCATTTTTCATAAATCATAGCGTATTCACCATTAGCTTTTATTGTAGCAAGGGCTGTATTAACCTTCTCGACTACTGGAGAACCTTTAGGAAATCCAATACCGTATGGCTGACCTGAATACAGATCACCCACGATTGCAACTTCGTCAGCACCACGCTTACTCACAAAAGATTCAATTACAGGCTTGTCAAACATAACAGCATCAACACCACCTGTCATAAGCTCCATGAACATTGCATTGTCATTTGGGAAAAGAGTAAGCTTGGTCTTAGGAGATTTTTCTTTCAAGAAATCAACACTGGTGGTTCCTGTTTTAGTTGCCACGGTTTTATCAGCAAGATCAGCTAATCCTTTAATAAGGCTGTCTTTTGGTACAAGAAGAAGGAGGCCTGAATCATAATATCCATCGGAGAAATCAATAACCATTTTACGTTTATCGGTGATTGACATACCTGCAATACCTACATCTAACTGAGAAGATTGAAGACCTGGTACGATTCCCTTAAACGCCATTGGTTGCAATTCATATTCAAGGCCTGCTTCCTTTGCTATTGCGGCCCAAAGCTCCACATCAAAACCTACGTGTTGGCCAGTTTTAGGGTCTTTAAATTCAAAAGGAGGAAAGTTAGTATCGGTCGCAACAACAAGTTTTGCGGCAGAAGATGAACTTACAAAAACAGCAAAAACAAGAAATGCAGTTAAAAATAAATTTCTCATAAAAACTCCTCATGGTGTCTAATTTTATGTACGGTTTAATAGGATAATATAGCTATTGACATAAGATTTTCTCCTATTGTGATTGGCCAGAATCCTATCGCATTACAGGGGAATCGTCAATTTCTTTCGCCTCTGCTGACAACCATCACCACTTATCATAGTGGAAAATATCTTTGCCCTCTAAGATTCGACCCATTTCTGACATTTTGATACGCCTTTACGTAGAGGAGGCCGGACCGAGTGCAATTGATTTGACAGGGGAGGAAGTTGAATTATCATACGTATTAATGTAGCCACAGCGGCTATTAAAAGGGAAAATTATATCTATCTTCGCTTGTGGTAAAGCGCCCTCATAAACCAAGTCTATAAAACCTCCCAAATGGAGAATTATTATGAAATCTCGTGCAGCGGTTGCCTGGGAAGTAGGCAAACCTCTTGTAATCGAAGAAGTTTCTGTTGAAGGGCCCAAACAGGGCGAAGTGCTAGTCCGTATTGTCGCAACTGGTGTTTGTCATACTGATGCCTTTACACTGTCCGGAGCTGATCCTGAAGGCATTTTCCCTAGTATCCTGGGCCATGAAGGAGCAGGTATTGTTGAGGAAGTTGGACCGGGCGTCACAAGTCTCAAACCTGGTGACCACGTTATTCCGCTTTATACCGCTGAGTGTGGGAAATGTAAATTTTGCCTCTCCGGTAAAACCAATTTGTGCCAGGCAGTGCGCTTAACCCAGGGACAAGGGTTGATGCCGGATGGGAGTAGTCGCTTCAGTGTTGGCGGCAAAAACATATATCACTACATGGGTACCTCCACCTTTTCAGAATACACAGTGGTTGCGGAAATTTCTTTGGCAAAAATCCACATTGATGCACCGCTGGAAAAAGTATGCTTGCTGGGATGTGGTATCACCACTGGCATTGGTGCCGTATTGAATACAGCAAAAGTAGAGCCAGGTTCCACAGTGGCTGTGTTTGGTCTCGGTGGCATTGGGTTGTCCGTCATTCAGGGAGCACGGATGGCCAAGGCAGAGCGCATCATTGCAATCGATGTCAATGAAAGCAAATTCGAGATGGCCAGGCAATTCGGCGCAACGGATTGTATTAACCCGAAGGACTACAGTGATCCAATTCAGCAGGTAATTGTTGATTTAACCGATGGCGGTGTTGATTACTCGTTTGAATGTATAGGTAATGTTCAGGTTATGCGGCAGGCTCTTGAGTGTTGTCATAAAGGCTGGGGAGAGTCGATTGTCATTGGGGTGGCAGGTGCTGGAGAAGAAATTTCGACCAGACCATTCCAGCTCGTTACCGGCCGTGTGTGGAAAGGTTCCGCTTTTGGCGGAGTAAAAGGACGTAGCCAATTGCCGGGGTATGTGGAGCAGTACATGCGTGGCGAAATTGAGATTGATCCCTTTATTACCCACACCATGGGATTAGATGATATCAATACAGCGTTCGACTTGATGCACGAAGGGAAAAGCATACGATCTGTGATTTTATTCGATAAATGAGTCTGTTGATTTACTAGGATTTCGAAGTCTACGCTATCTGGCTCGAGATCAGGTAAGCGAAGACTCCGAGGCATACGAAAAAAACAACCACAGGCATATAATTGATATCGGAGCCTGCGCTTACCTCCGAGGATTGTTATTTTCGTATAACGAAGATATCGGGACAAAAGGCAGTAAATCAACGGACTCATAAATAGTGTGCGATTTGAGCGCCCTGTAGACAAGAGAAAAGGAATGTATTAATGGAACTTCTTTCCCGCACAAAATGTTACGGTGGCTGGCTTCAACGGTATCGTCATAACAGTTCTGCCGTCAATGGTGAAATGGTTTTCGCGATTTATTTACCCCAAAAGTCAGAGATACAACCAGTACCAACACTCTACTGGTTGTCCGGTCTCACCTGTACCGACGAAAATTTCTGCCAAAAAGCGGGAGCCTTTCGGGTCGCTGCTGATCTGGGTCTTGCCATCGTCTGCCCTGATACCAGTCCCCGGGGCAGTGATTATCCCCGTGAACATGATAGTTATGATTTTGGGTCAGGCGCAGGATTTTACGTAAATGCTACTATTGAACCTTATAGCAAAACCTATCGCATGTATGACTACGTAGTGAACGAGCTCCCGCAGTTGGTAGAGAGTCAGTTTCCTTTGACTGATCAGCGGGCCATCTCGGGCCACTCCATGGGGGGACACGGCGCTTTAATTTGTGCATTAAAAAATCCAGGTCGTTATCAATCAGTGTCAGCATTTTCTCCAGTTGTCAATCCCAGCAAGTGTCCATGGGGACAAAAGGCGTTTCAAGGTTATCTAGGGGATGATGTCCAAACCTGGGCAGAGTGGGACGCGTGTTCATTGATACCACAGGCCCGTGAGCGATTGGAGATTTTAGTTGATCAGGGAGAAGCTGACGATTTTTTGGAAGAGCAACTGCGACCTGAAACTCTCGAAAAAGTCTGTGCCGAAGCACAACATCCCCTCACCCTTCGTAGGCATAAAGGGTATGATCACAGCTACTTTTTTATAACCAGTTTTATTGAAGACCACCTGCGTCATCATGGCAAGGCACTGGGGCTACTGTAAAACTTTATCAATAGTGAGTGGTGAGATAAATATACAGTTAGGTTAGCAGCATTGTAGCGAGATGTAAAAAGCAGCTTTTAAATAACAGACAATCACCCCACAAGAGTCAAGCAAAGACTTGCCTCTCCAACAATCCTTAAGTACAAAAGAAAACTCCATTTTTATGCATTCTAACAACAATAATATTGTTTCCACTCTGAACCTTAATGGTCATTAGGTTAAGTTTTGTGATATAACCTCTGTACTTGCTTTGCATTCGGAGGTAGCATTTCCCTATGTGTCAGAATGGTTTGCACCTTAAATATTTCCACATATAACCAATGGGCGAAGTGAGAAAATCTAGTGTCAAAACGTTACTCAGATGAGTTCAAAGAATCAGCAATAAAAAAGATGATGC
>JBLHNU010000076.1:0-26409 GCA_047622095.1 Desulforhopalus sp. | reverse complement strand
AAGCCTGGATTGTAGCGAGCCGACCCCGATGAGGAAAACACCAACTGGAGAGCCGTGTGCGGGAGAACCGCACGCACGGTTCGGAGGGAGGGGAGGACTCTGTCTTTCCCTACCCCTATCTACTTTCTTATCCGTAATTCAGATCAAACCACATACGGAGGTATTGTTGATCGTCAGCAAGACGCCATAAAATGGCAAAGTTCTATTGTCGAGCAATCTATGTTGCGTCTCGTTCAGTCATACCAATGACGAGCGGCCTTATTATATTGCAGTCCTATTAATTCTTAAAAAAATGGTTCGTTGACCTTCTCATGGAATTCGGCTAGATGTCTTCTGAACTAATACTGTTTTGTTGCCTCTGTAGCAGGGGCGCAGGACCTTTGTAAGGAATTTTTTAAGGAGGATATGATGACTAAAAAACTCTTATTACCTGTACTACTTGGCTTAAGTTTGATGCTGCAAACAGCCACAGTTCAGAGTGCAACAATATCTGTCAGCCAATTTGTAGAGCATCCTGCGTTAGATGCCGTGTTAAAGGGCTTTCAGGACTATCTCAAAGAAAAGAATATTGATGTAACCTACAATGTGCACAATGCTCAGGCTAATATGAGTACAGCTACCCAAATTGCCCAACAGATGGTGGGTGAAAAAGCTGACCTGTTGGTTGCTATTGCAACGCCTTCAGCGCAAACCTGTGCACAGGCTCTGAGCAAGGCTCCTACTCACCTGAAGCGTCCTTTTCTTTTTACAGCAGTAACTGACCCTGTTTCGGCAGGACTTGTCAAAGATCTACAGAAACCAACAGGTGGTATCACTGGAGTATCTGATCTGCTTCCGGTTAAAGAACATATTAAAATGGTTCTTGAATATTACCCAGCCATTAAAACCCTTGGGCTTTTGTACAATGCTGGAGAGGCGAATTCTAAAGCAACAATATTATCGATCAAAGAACTCGCTCCTGAACTGGGAATTAAGGTCGTTGAGGCCACTGCTTCTAAAACCGCAGATGTATACCAGGCGACAAAGAGTCTTGTTGGAAGAGTTGATGCAGTATTTATCCCTACAGACAACACTATTATTTCAGCCCTTGAGTCGGTTATAAAGGTTGGAGTTCAGAATAAACTGCCAATCTTTGCAGCCGATGTTGATTCTGTAAAAAGAGGTGCTGTTGCTGCAATGGGCTTTGATTACTATAAGCATGGATACCAGACAGGGGCTCTTGCTGAAAAGATACTTGGCGGCATGGCACCGGAAGACATTCCGGTAGAATTCCAAAAAGATCTTCAATTGTATATCAATGCGAATTTCTCAAAACAGATGGGGCTTACTCCACCTGAAGCACTTCTCAAAAAGGCAACTCAGGTTTACGAATAAGGCCAAGATACTGTTATGACATTATATGCTGCACTAGGTGCCGTAGAGCAAGGACTTGTTTACGGTATTATGGTTATTGGGGTGTACCTCACCTTTCGAATTCTCGATTTTCCGGATCTTACCGTTGATGGATCGCTCCCCCTTGGGGCCGCCATATCAGCCGTAGCTATTACCAGCGGAATAAATCCTTATCTGTCTTTATTGTTTGCTCTTTGTGGTGGTTTTCTAGCGGGTATGGTGACGGCATTTTTAAACACCAAGTTTAAAATTCTCCATTTATTGGCTTCCATTCTGACGATGATTGCGCTGTATTCGATAAATATTCGAATAATGGCCGGACCAAATGTTGCTCTTCTGGGAGTTCCTACTGTTTTTGACTCAGTGATTAAACTGGGTGTCCCCGCACACTATGCTGGGGTTCTTGTTTTTGGTGGCTTTGCGATTCTTGTTCTGACTTTCATTGTCTGGTTTCTCTCAACAGAACTAGGCCAGACAATTCTTGCAACCGGTGATAACCCTCAAATGATACGAAGCCTTGGGGTCAATACTGACAGAGTTATTATTCTTGGGGTTGGTTTATCTAACGGTTTGGTTGCGTTAAGTGGAGCACTTGTTGCGCAAAATCAAGGCGCTGCTGATGTGGGGATGGGAATTGGTACCATTGTCGCAGGACTTGCTTCGGTCATTATCGGGGAGACGGTATTTGGTTGTAAAACAATGGTGCAAGCCTTTGTTGCGGCTCTTCTGGGGTCGATTGTTTACAGGTTAGCCATTGCTCTTGCCTTGGGGCTTGAATTTGGTAATTTTCGTTTCAATCCAAGTGACCTTAATCTGATAACCGCAGTGCTTGTTATCGGAGCACTTATAACTCCAAACCTTAAAAAGAGATTGATTCAGCGGTGATTACGTTAGAGAACATTACGAAATATTTTCACAAGGGTAGTGTAAATGAAGTTTTTGCCTTGGATTCAATTAGCCTGACCATTGACGAAGGTGATTTTGTTACGGTTATCGGCTCAAACGGAGCAGGAAAGTCTACTCTACTCAACGGTATTGCAGGTGGATTTTTCCCAGATACCGGCAAACTCACCATTGCGGGTAATGATGTTACCACTTGGCCGGAGTATAAGCGTGCATCCCTTATTTCGAGGGTGTTTCAGGATCCTCTTCTTGGTACGTGTCCATCTGCGACCCTGGAACAGAATATGGCACTTGCAAGTCTCAGGGGTAAACGACGAGGCTTTAGTAAGGGAGTTAAAGCCAAGGATCGAACTCGTTTTAAGGTCGAGTTAGAAAAGCTCGGTTTGGGCCTTGAAGACAGACTTCTTGATAAAGTTGGACTCCTCTCGGGCGGACAGCGACAGGCTCTCACCATGCTGATGGCGACCATGATAAAGCCGGAGGTTCTGCTACTAGATGAGCATATTGCAGCGCTTGATCCCAAAACAGCCAGCCAGATCCTTCATCTTACCCAGGAAATTGTGAGTGACCAGAAGCTAACGACGCTCATGATTACACACAACATGAAGCATGCAATCTCTTTTGGGAACAGGTTGATCATGTTGCATCAGGGAAGGATTTTGTTTGATGTTAAGGGAGAGGAGAAGAAAAACCTTACGGTAAAAGATCTTCTTGAACAGTTCTACAAAGCCCAGGGCGAAGAGCTGGCTATGGATTCGATGTTACTTTCCTGAATCGCTTTTTAGTACTCCTAGTGGAGGCTGTAAAGACGAAAAATCGATGCCTGTATCTAGCAGCTTTGTCCAGTCGAGCAGGGTGAAGCTGTTGTGTAGCATATGGTCGTCGTCACTTATCCAGGTAGTGAGGTTACTATAGGTCGCTTGCGCAAGATCTACTACCGGGTCAATAGGTGTGATATCATCATGTTCACCAATGATGAGTAGTGTTGGAATCTCTATTGGCCGAATTGGTGGAGTATAATTTCCAAAATTAAGAGCAGGTGCCATAAGTACCAATCTTGAAACTCTCTCTCTGTTACTATCAGCAAAACAACTGGCCATTAGGCCACCAAAGCTTGATCCAATGAGTGTGATGTTCTTAACCTCACGACATAACGACTCAAGTTGGCTCAGTCGCGCGCTCAGACTTCCTGCAAAATCAGGTCGCAAGATATCCGGGAAATGATTTCCGAAAAATTTCCCCTTGGTTCCATTGCCAGTAGATTCCAGTCCATGGAGAAAATAGGTGACTTGACGATCTGTTGTCATAATCTGTTCCTTATGGAGTAGTGAATCTATTACGCACCAGGGGGAAGAAAAAAGTCAGTTTTTAAGAAAACCCAGGCAATAGGAAAGCGCCGTTTGCCAAATTCTTCTCCAACCAGCTCAACAGAGTACTCATAGAGGCTTTTTTGCAGTGGCTCAAGGTCAATAGTCGGGTACTGTTTGTTATTGTCAAATTCTGAGATACCACAGACATGTGCCTTGCCATTTATGAGAGTGGGCGTTCCATAGGTCCTGCAGTTAACAGGCCGTAACCCATGTCCCAGGCAGAGATCATCTTCTCCAAGTAATGGGCATCGAATTCGGGCTTTGGCAAGGTCTGATTCTTCCTTGAGAAGTGTTTCAAATGCAACTGCAGCACTTTGGGCTTTTTCCAGTTGTCTGTCTACAATATCTTTATTTTTCACTAAAAATTGAGCAAGGTAGGCAGCTTCAATAAAAGAGATATCAAAGACGGCATGGCAGCAGTCTGCACAGCCGGGCTTGCATTGAACTTGCTCAGGATATTGATTCTTTATTTCTTCAACGGTGTTGTCTACAAATTGATAGAGGTCTTTAAGTCTTGAAAACATTTTTGTGTCCGGAAAGGGTGAAGTAAGAGTGATGGTTCTGTGAATTTGGCGTAATCTACATTTTGCAATTCTCATGTTTAGCGTGCAAGGTTACTGAATATATGGTGAGGGGGCAATGATTTTAATACGGGGTAGACAACAAAAAACGGGTGGTGGCACAATGCCACCACCCGCGAGCAATGTTACTACTGAATGGACTACGAAAATCGTCAATTAATTAATTGCGATTTTTTTTGCAACCTGTGCTTCAGGTTTTGATATGCTTAGTGTTAGAACACCGTTTTTAAAGTTAGCGGTAATATTGTCAGTTTCAACTTCAAAAGGAAGGCTGAACTTCCTCTCAAAGCTACCGTAGCTTCTTTCACTGCGGTACCTATTATTTTCAGCAATATCTTCGTTGTGTTTACGTTCGCCTCCGAGGGTGAGTATTTTACCTTCAACATCTACTGTGATGTCATCTTTTTGTACGCCGGCAAGCTCTGCTTCTAAAATAATGTTTTCATCTTTTTCATAGATATCCACTTTGAGGCTATGAACCCCAGTAGTGCTCACTGATTCTTGTCCTGAGTTCAGCGGGTTGAAAAAACCGCCAAAAAAGTCGCCAAAAACATCTGATGCAGGACGTTGTGTTGCGGCCATTCTTCGGTGTGGATTATAACGTACGAGGTTCATGGTATGTCTCCTTGTTAGTTTTTGTGTTGCTTACAACAAAGTAGTTGTCTTGTTTCTTTGTTACATAAATGGTAATAATGATTATAGTACTGTCAATAAAAAACATATTACTAAATAAAATAAAAATAAAAAGTAATTCAAGGTGGTGGCTAGAAATGACTCCAAAAAGAAGAACGTTGATACGTTTTGAGTTTACTGAAACGTCTTCGGTTGATCTGCGAGGAAAGCAATCGGTTCGGACGACGTTTAAATTGTCTGAACGTGCAATAATTGCGCTCAGTCTTCTCTCAACTCAACTTGGTATAAAACAGAAATCACTCTTTGATCATCTGATGGAGGATGTTCAGGCGTTGGAACACATTGCCAGGGAGTTTCTGGATTTTGAAAATCCCCAGAAAAGAGTGGCTAAAACCTATGTGATTTCAAGAAAGACGCTGGAAAACCTAGAACGTATTTCTTTGAAGTTCGGCACTCCACGGGACGCCTTGGTCGAGTATTCAATAGAGAGAATCCTTCCGCTTCTACAAAATGAAAAAGAAAAACATGAAAAGAGAAAAGATATCGCTATTGAAGTTTTAAAATACCTGCAAGATGGGCTTGAGCTAATGGAAACTGTCGAAGGGTCAATTGGAAAGGATGATCCTGTTTTTGTAGAAATTCTTTCTATGATGCGGGGAGTCAGCAATTGTAGTGAAAACATTGGGGCACTGGTTACGCGTGGTCGAAAGATTGAAGAATTCTGATATTTCCGGCTGTTTTTGAAAATAACCGCAATTAATCGAATTAGATGCGCTCTACATTGTTATTTTAAAAGCAATTGTGCTAACATTTTCTGAATGACTTGTTTAACCAGTAATATTAAAGGTACTTTATGAAAATGGATGTAAATTCACCTTCGATGCTGGATGCACTGCCTAAGGCAACAATTAAAGAGATTTCAGGAAAGTTCATTGTTGTTTTTCCTATAGGGTTTTTCATTGTTTTGGCTCTATTCTATATTATCGCCCAACTGGAATTTCAAAGGGTGACAATCCTCAAGGCGAAAGAAGATGTTGGGAATATGGAATTGCTGCATTTTGTTATTCGCCATGATTTGGAAGCTCTTGCTTCGGATCTTCTCCTTCTTGCAAATAATGAATCTTTTGAGAGATACTTCGAAGATAGTTCAGAAAAAAATCTAGCAAGTCTTACTGATCGCCTTAAGAATTTCACTAGAGATAAAAGAATCTATAATCAAGTCCGTTACTTCAATTTGAACGGTCACGAGGTGATCCGTATCAATATGAAAGGTCTACGACCTGAGGTTGTACCTCGGGAAGAATTACAAGATAAGAGCAAGAGATATTATTTTCGTAAAACTATGGAGCGAGAATGGGGACAGGTCTTTGTTTCGCCTCTTGATCTTAATGTAGAAAATGGAGAGGTCGCAAAGCCACTGCTTCCCGCGATACGTATCGGCTCTCCGGTTGTCGATATGTATGGTGAAAAAATGGGAATGGTCCTCTTGAATTTTGATGCTGAAAAAATTCTCGATCGCTTTTTCCAGGCTTTTCCTGATAAAGACGTGGCACGCTTTAGTTTTGTAAATAAAGACGGCTACTGGCTTCGTAGTGGTAATCCCGCTGATGAGTGGGGGTTTATGTTCGGCAATAAGGTGACTCTACAGGAGAGAAATCCAGAATTATGGGACAAAGTAAAAAGTGACCAATTAAGACAGGCTCGGTTGCCAGAGGGCCTATACACTTATATCACGATCCATGCGGAAGATGAGATAAAAAGAACCGCAACTTTTACGGATGAAAACATCCATCAGAAAAAACATTCACATGAATATGATAAGCTCGTTTGGTATCTCATATTACATGTTCCGGAAAATGAATTGTCTTTTATGTTTTTTCTGCGAAACTATTCACATTTCCTTTGGCTTATTCCTGTTCTATTTTTAGGTATTGTAACAGTAACGTTACATCTTGCCATTATCAGAGCAAATAGAGACATCAGTGATCGATCACTTAAGCTCCTTTCCACAGGTCTTCAACAAAGCCCAGCAGCCGTTGTGATTACAAGTATTGATGGGAACATCGAATACGTTAATCCAAAATTTATGCAAATGAGCGGCTATGATCGTGATGCTGTATTAGGAGAAAATTCTCGCATATTTAAATCAGGCTCAACAACTCAAAAGAGATATGAAGACCTTTGGGATACAGTATTGGAGGGAAGGGTCTGGGCAGGTACATTTGAAAACAAAAGAAAGAACAACTCTTCATACTTTGTTTCAGCAACGATTTCGCCAATTGTCAACAAGGCTGGTAAAATTACGAACTTTATAGCTATCCAGGAAGATATTACCGAACAGAAGAGACTACAGGAAGAACTTGAAAAATTGGCAACGATTGATGGCCTCACTGGTGCATTTAATCGAAGTCATTTTATGAATCTTTTCACCCAAGAAGTGAAAAGAACACGTCGATATGATCAAGAGCTAAGTGTATTGGCCTTTGATTTAGATTTCTTTAAAAAAGTCAATGATACGTATGGGCATCATGGAGGCGACCTAGTGCTTCAGGCTTTCACAGAGGTTGTACAAAAAGAGCTGAGAGAGAGCGATTTCCTAGGGAGGCTTGGAGGAGAGGAGTTTTGCGTTGTTCTGGTGCAAACAGGTAAGGATGGTGCTTTGCTGCTGGCAGAAAGGCTTCGCTTTGTTACTGAGGCAATGCGAGTTCCATGCGATGATGAAATAATTGGAGTGACTGTAAGCATAGGTGTTACTGAATGGTCCGAAGGCGACCTGGAAACAGAAGATATTCTTAAACGAGCTGACAGAGCTTTATATGCAGCAAAAGAAGCCGGTCGCAATCAGGTCAAATTCCTTCTTAAAGGGGAACTGCCCGGGACTAAGGGATAACAATTTCCCTAACGACAAAAAAAGAAAGATTGCGTCCCTTTGGGCTTTTCGTTAATCTTTTTTTAATAACTATTTATTCCATTTTCTACTTCTTTTGATCTGGGGGATCTCAATGAACTATCGTTTGTGCTTCTTATTACTCTGTGTCGTTTTTATTGGTGGTTGTGCTGACAAGCCAATGCCACCAGTAGTCTTTGCCCCTCCTACGAGAACTATTGATTACCTTTCCGAGGTAAAGCCCGTTCTCGTTAAGCGGTGTGTTGTTTGTCACAGTTGTTATAATTCACCATGTCAGCTTAAGCTCAGTTCCTTTGAAGGGCTAGATCGAGGTGCGTCGAAGAAGGCTGTTTATAATGCCAGTCGGCTGAATACAATGGAACCTACACGTCTGTTTATGGATGCCGACACCACAGAGCAGTGGCGCAATAAGAGTTTCCACAGTGTGACAGAAAACAGTGCCCCAGATGGTCAGAATGACTCTCTTATGATGCAGCTTCTGGCCCATAAGAAAGACAATCCCATAAAGAGTAGAGACGTGTTTTACCCTGAGGCGATTGACCTTACCTGCCCGGAAAATGGTGTGGAGATAGGCGCGTATCTGAAAAAACATCCAAACAGAGGAATGCCTTTTGGATTCCCCCCCCTCACCACAGCAGAATTTAATACTATTGGTGGTTGGCTGGTGCAAGGTGCTAAAGGACCAAATGCTGAGGAGCAGGCAATGCTTGAGGCGATTCCTGAAATAGATCTTGCTAAAATTACGGAGTGGGAGGATTTTTTTAATAGAGAAGACGCCAAACATACAATGACAGCAAGGTATTTATATGAGCATCTCTTTCTGGCACATTTAACCTTTGGTAGTGGCGAAAATAATTTTTATGAATTTGTGCGATCAAAGACTCCTCCTGGCCAGGCGATCAAGGTCATAGCCACAGATCTTCCCTATGACAGCCCGGGTGAAGAACCTTTTTATTATCGGATTCGAAAGATTCATTCGACCATTGTTCATAAAACCCATATGGTTTTTGATATGTCTGATTCACAGATGGTTAGGTTTAATGAACTTTTTATTAAGCCCGACTGGCTCATTGAGCCCACTGTGATGGGGTATGAAAAACGGCTGAGTGCAAATCCATTTAAATTGTATGAACAGATCCCTACCCGGTCCAGGTACCAGTTTTTACTTGATAACAACCACTATATCTTAATGACCTTTATTCGTGGTCCGGTGTGTAAAGGGCAGGTTGCACTCAATGTTATTCAGGATCATTTTTGGGCTTTGTTTCTGGACCCGGACTATGATTTGAGTGTGAAGTATCCCGGTTTTTTGCAAACCTATAGTAGACTTCTTGAGATGCCTCTGGTGGAAGAGAGTGATCGGGACCTCGCCAAAAGTGTTTTCACCAGGAAATACAGGAAAAAAACAACTCAATTTGTAAAGAACCGCAGCAAGTTCTACTCAATGAACTACAGATATCGGGAGCTGGATGAGAAGGCTATCTGGAGGGGCAATAAAACCTCAGATACCCCGTTACTCACTGTGTTTAGACATTTTGATAGTGCGTCTGTTCTGGCCGGGGCAATTGGTAATTTACCTAAGACTGCCTGGGTAATTGATTATCCCTTGTTAGAACGTATTTATTACTCACTTGTGGCGGGCTATAATGTGTACGGCACAGCCATGCATCAGCTCACCATCAGGACCTATATGGATGAGTTGCGTCAGGAAGGTGAGACATATTTTATTGATTTTATGCCTCAGGAAAAACGTAGAAATCTCATGCAGGAGTGGTATGGCGAAATAGATATCAGCAGTACTAACATAGACTACGCCCCCTCAGATCTTGCGTCCGGATTTACATATAAGAGCAGTGAACCAAAGCGTGAATTTCTTGAGGCTCTGGTCGAGGGTCATTTCAAACCTGAACAGAACATCAGTTTCGATGTTAACTACCTGCGTGAAGGAGAGGCCTATCCACCTTTACCTGAGAAATATGAAACAACAGCCGACTATTTGCAGGGTTTTAAATCAGTTTCAAGACCCGGGTCCTCCTTTTTCACACACGTTCTTGATCATAATGCAAATCTTGGATATGTAAGGATCATGGTAAATGATGATCCTAAAGAGGACGTTTATGTATCGCTGGTGATTAATAGGTGGCATGAGGATGTCACTACGCTTTTCGGAGAAGCGAATAAACTTCGACCTGAAAAAGATAATGCTACTTTTGTAAAAGGATTTGTGGGGTCTTATCCGAACTACTTTTATGAGGTACCTCTTGAAAAACTCCCACAGTTTCTTGCAGTACTTCGGGATTTTGATGGAAGTAAAAAATATTGGAAAATCTTAAATAGTTTTGGAATAAACAGGATGGATGACAGGTTCTGGGAGGTGTATGATCGCTTTCAGGATCGATTTATGAGTGAAGATCCACTGCAGGCTGGGTTGTTTGATCTCAACCGATATTACTATTTGGCACTAAAAAGAGAAACAAACTAAGCCGCGAGAATAGTCGGGTCTATGAGAAGTGGAAGTAAAAAAGAGGACGATGATTTTTTTCATCGTCCTCTTTTTGTTTTTGAAAACAGACAACTGGTTGTCTATGCGTACTTCGGAATTTTTTGGTTACTTATCCTTTTTTTGGGGGCCTGCAAGAAGAGGAAATGGTTTCCAGTAGAGTTCTGAGAGTTTGGTTGAGTATGTGTTGCTTACAATACCGATTCGTTCAAAGAGGTAGTAAAGGGTAGGGACCACAACCAGTGTGAGAAAGGTTGCGACCACGAGGCCAAATACGACGACAATAGCCATGGACTGCCACCACTGGCTTGATTCACTCACCCAGGAAAAGGCCCATTTATGAAAGTCAAAAGAGACTCCTGTGATCATTGGGATAAGTCCTAGGATGGTGGTGACTGCAGTAAGGAGAACGGGTCTGAGGCGTGTTGCGCCTGCTGCAATGACGGCTTCTTTGAGTGCCATTCCTCTGCTTCTGAGGCGATTGGTGTAATCGATGAGGACGATTGCATTATTGACCACAACTCCAGCCAGAGAAATAATCCCGACGCCGGTCATAATAATACCAAATGGGGATTTGAAGAGTGCAAGGCCAAGAAAAGCTCCTCCAAGTGAAAGTATAACGGAGGTCATAATGATAAATGGCTGGCTGATGGAGTTAAACATGGAAACCAGAATGAGAAAAATAAGCAGGAGTGCCACCAAAAATGCTTTGGTGAGAAAATCCTGTGATTCCTTTTGAAATTCAAACTCACCCGTAAAAGTAATTTTGTAGCCTGGAGGAAGTGGGAAATCCTGTAAAAACTCTGCGGCCTTAGCCCGAGCAACAGGACCAGGAACCTTTGTCTCATCAACATTTGCCTTAACCGTTACAACCCGTTCATTGTCTATACGGTTAATGTCTCCCAGACCTCCTGCGAAGGTGACTTTGGCTATGGTGGAAAGCGGAACCATCTGGCCTGATGGGGTTGGGAGCATGAGCTCGTGGAGAATATTGACCATTTCACGGTCTGATTCGGCCAGTTGGACTGTGATGTCATAGTCATCGTTTCCGTCACGAAAGGATGAGACCTCCAGGCCGTTGTAAGCACTTTTCAAGGCAAAGCCTACCATGTCGGATGTAAGGCCAAAGAGAGACGCTTTCTGTCTGTCAATAAGAACCTGTACAGATGGTATACCTTCCACAAAATCGTCCCGAACATCTTCTACATGTGGCTGCTGACTGAGGATGTCTTTAATCTGTTTTGCGATTGTACCAAGTATGGCAAAGTTATCTCCAGCAATCTCAATATTAATTGGTGCACCAGTTGGTGGACCTTGTTCTTCCATCGCAATGGTGATTTTACCGCCAGGGATGTCTTCAACCCTCTTGCGAATATCAGCCACCGTCTCATGGGTTGATCTTTGTCGGTCTTCAAGATCAAGGAAGCGTACCCCTACATGGTTTGGTGTGTTGGATGCAAAAGCGGAACTCCCTCCTGCTGAGACAACTCCTTGCATATAGATGTTTTTGATGTTTTGAAGATCACTGGGACTGGTGTAATCCTGCCCATCTTGTTTTTGATATGTCTTGGGTTTGAGAGCCTCTGCAAGAGATGTTTCACCGTCTCCGGTTGTTTCATCATGTCCTGCCAGAGCAAACTCAATGCGCTGGATTACTCTATCTATATAGTCTAGTCCAGCACCTTCAGGGATGTCTATGTTGACATACATTCCTTTGGGGTCAATTTCAGGAAAAAATTCTATGGGTTTTTCAATACCAACCACAAGGAACCAACCTTGAAACATTATAATCAGAATACAAAATGCAGTGAGAACAACTGTCAGTGGTTTTTTAAGGGCACTGTCTAGAAGAGCACAATATTTTTTGAGTAAAAACCCTTCTATTTTGACCGGTTGTTCGACAGCGCGAGCAACCTCTTCCATACTTTTTTGTTCAACTAGTCCTCGCCCTTTTACCTTCATAAACATCGAGGCTATGGCTGGATTGATGATAAGTGCCACAAAGAGACTGGAGGTGAGTGTGATAATAAGGGTGAGTGGCAGGTAGCTCATGAATTCTCCCATGATTCCCGGCCAAAACAGCATTGGTGAAAATGCTGCAACTGTCGTCAGGGTGGAACCGATAACAGGGTAGGCAACCTCGGATGTCGCTTTCATCACCGCTTCTTTTCGCCCGGCACCTTGCTCCATGAAACGGTAACAGTTTTCGATGATGACGATGGCGTTGTCAACGAGCATACCGAGAGCAAGGGTGAGACTAAAGAGTACCACCATATTCAGTGTGATTCCCAGAAGGTAGAGCACAGTAAAGGTGAGGAGCATTGAAAAGGGGATAGCCATACTGACCAGGATTGCGTTCCTGATACCCATAGCAAAAAATATAACAATAAGGACGAGGACCAGACCTGAGAGTATATTGTTTTCCAGGTCGGCGATCATTATGTCGATATCTTTGGCCTTGTCCAGAACCTTGGTGATATCAGTACCACTTGGCCAACTGGTCATATCCTCGTCGATGATCTGATCAACCGCTTTTGAGATGGAGATAATGTTCTCTCCTGAGCGTTTTTTGACGGTGATGTTGACCGCCTCTATGCCATCAAGCCTTGAAATACTTGTTTCTTCCTTGAAACCATCTATAACCCTTGCCACATCTTTAAGGTAGACGGGCTCTCCATCATGGACTGTGAGGATGAGGCCATATATTTCTTCTGGAGTGGTAAATTCCCCCGGCACCTGTAGCTGGAACCGACCTTCTCCCAGTCGGATGTTTCCACCGGATGTGTTGGTGTTTTCACTGCTTACCGCGGTTTGCAGGCTACCGATGCTCAGTCCGTAGTAAGCAAGTTTCTCGGTGAAGACTTCTATCCTGATTTCCCGTTCAAGACCTCCTGTGACCTCTACTTCAAGTACTCCAGTTACTCCTTCGATATCATCTTTTAAATCATCAGCGATATCTTTGAGGCATGGGAGACCGCAGGTACCGGAAAGTGAGTAGATAACGATGGGCATTTCTGAGAAATTAACTTCAAAAACAGACGGATCATCTTCCAGATCACTTGGTAGTTGTCCTTTTGCCTCATCAACCTTGTCTTTGACGTCCTGGACCGCTTTATCGATATCGGTACCGGTAACAAACTCCACGTTGATGGACGATAGACCCTCGGAACTGACGGATTTAATTTCTTTGAGACCATCAAGACCTTTAATCTTTTTCTCAATCTCTATGGTGATAGCAGTCTCAATGTCTGCAGGAGATACACCTCTGTACTCAGTTGAGATAAAAACATTAGGAATGGTTATATCCGGATCACTTTCCCGGGGAAGAGTCATATAACAGTAGACTCCGAAAATAACGAGCATGACGGCCAGCACAGCCACCGAAATGCTCTTATTGACCGCGGTATCAGAAACTATCATAAGGTCATCTCTCCTATGTCACTTAAGGTCTTGATGATCTTAATTCTCTGCCCATCTTCCACATCTCTGTGTCCTTCTACGATGAGTTTATCTCCTGCACTCAGTCCTCTTTTAACCTCAACCATCCAGTTTTCCATAATCCCTAAAGAGACCTCTCTTTTGACTGCAAGGCCCTCCTGCTCAATATAAACGTACTTTTCATTGTTTCTGGAGATAACAGAATAGAAAGGTATTGAGATACTGTTTTCAATCTGTTCTTTGATAATGTCTGCACGTACAAACATGCCTGTCAGAACTTCATTTTCAGGATTATCTATTTTGAGTTCGAGGTTGTAGAGTCGAGCAGTTGTTTCGGGTGCTGGAGAGAGAAAATGTTTTTCGGCAAGGATTTCTTTATCGCCCAAGGCCTGGATGGTGATATTTACAGTATCAAGTTTTCTGACTGCTGTTACGTCCGATTCTGGAATACCAATAATCGCTTTAACGCGGTCAATTTCTAAAATTTCTGCAATGGGATCTCCCACAGAGAGTTGCAGACCGACTTTGGCATCTAGGCGTCTGATAACACCATCCATTGGGGAGGTGACCACGGTTCTTGAGAGCATGAGCTTGGCATTGTCATAATCCGCTTTGGTTGTCTGCATTTTTGTACTGTTGATATCGAGAGTAGCCGACGGAATAACACCTTTTTTGTAGATCTCCTTGTTTCTTTCAAAATCATCTTTCGCAAGATTGTAGGCAGCTTTTGCGCGGTCCAGGGCAAT
The DNA here is from genome assembly GCA_047622095.1 of Desulforhopalus sp. Taxonomy (GTDB): domain Bacteria; phylum Desulfobacterota; class Desulfobulbia; order Desulfobulbales; family Desulfocapsaceae; genus Desulforhopalus_A. Next base: position 11,938 of record JBLHNU010000076.1, on the reverse strand, counting down.
TTTAAAATCGATATCCTCAATGCGGGCGAGGATATCACCTTTTTTAACGTGATCTCCATCTGTGACCAGAACTTCATCGATACTGCCCCCAATCTTTGCCATAAGCTGTAACCTGGTCCAAGGTGCTATTGCTCCAGGAAGGTTAATACGATCAGTTATGGTTGCTGGTGAGAGGAGTAATGTTATTGTATTAATGGGAGGTTTTTCAGCCTTTACTTCACTTGCTTTTTTCGCTGCAATTATTTTGCTTTCTTCTGTAATAACTCCCTTAAGTACAACAATGAGAGCAATCATGGCAACAAGGACAATCCGTGGCAGATTATTCCAGATGAAATAGACAAATTTTCCACGACTGGTTTGAGGAACTATTGGTTTAGTCATTGTTGTTCTCATCTTTATTGTAGGTTGCAGGCGTGGGGCTAAGTCCGTCAAGTGCCTGTTTGAAAAGCATTTTCATGGTTGTTTCTACTGCCTTGCTGGCGAGGCGTCCTGAATACCATGCGGATACAATTATTATAAAAAGGCTGTAGAATTGAGCTGTGATATGCAGTAGTTCCAGATCTTTTCGAAGCTCACCACGTTCCTGACCTTTTTCTAAAATAGGGAAGAGTAGATCAAAATATTTTTCATCAAGGTCTGTCGCAGTTTTAAGGTCACTATCGTCTGGAAACAGAGCTTCTCTCATATACAATCGACCAAACTCACGGTTTTGGGTAACATGTTGAAATTCAGTCATATAAATAATCAACATTTGTTCAAGGACTGACGCATCCCGGTTTGATTGAGCAATAAGCTGGTGGTGTACTTTTTCTAGTTCATATTCACAAAAACCCTTAATGATGGATTTTTTGTTATCGAAATAACTGTATACCGTACCCTTGCCAACGCCAGCCTTGCGTGCTATCTGAGCAATGGATGTTTTCTCGTAACCGTTCTCATTAAATAGTGATATTGCAGAATCAAGAATTGCTCTTTTGTTATTTTGTTTTTTTGCTTCTCTTTTGGACATACATTGTTCCTTGGTAAAATTGACCGCAGTCGAAATGTATAATCTAAATCTTGCAACGGGCAAGAAAAAAATGACCGCGGTCGAAAATATGCGACAAGATAACGTGTTGATGCAAATGCGTGTTAGAGTGGGAAATGCTAGAAAATTGGTAACGGGTGTCTTATGCTTCCCCTGTATTCGAAATGTAACCTAAATCTTGTAACTGGAGAGTTTACAGGATATGCAGACGTATAAATATACTTCAAGGCTCAACAAAGTAGGTACGGTGGAAGTGCAATATTTAGGTGTACGTGTTTGTTTAGATAACCCATAAGAAAGGTCGTGTTGATGGAAGCGCAGGTAGAAATTAGTCAATTGTTGGGACAGGTCGCAGATTTACTCCCTTTTGGATATGCTTTTGGTGCAGGGATGGTCTCAGCTGTAAATCCTTGTGGTTTTGCAATGTTGCCTGTGTATCTTACTCTCTATCTAGGTGCTGAAGACGATAATTTCAGAACGCGGTCAATTCTGTATCGATTGTTCAAGTCCTTTTGGATTGCACTGGTGGTGACAGCTGGCTTCGGATTACTATTTGGTCTTGTAGGTGTTGTTGTTTCTGCAGGAGGTTCGTTTCTTATGGGACTTATGCCCTGGCTTGCGATCATTGTAGGAGGAGCGCTGGTATTGTTGGGTATCTGGATTTTACTTGGAAATACAGTCGCATTTCATTCTATTTCAACTCTTGGAAGTAAAATAGGAGACCCAAGACAGATGTCTGTTATGGGATTCTTTCTTTTTGGTATTGCCTTTGGAGCAACGTCGCTGAGCTGTACTTTACCTATTTTTCTTATGGTTGTCGGCAGTTCCGTTACAGCGGGTGATTTTACGGGAGGCCTGCTACAGTTTGTGAGTTATATCCTTGGAATGGGAGCGATTATGCAGCTTTTAACCTTTGGGATTGCGGTAGTTAAAGAAGGCGTTGTTGTTGGTGCCCTGCGTAAAATACTGCCCTTTGTACAAAAAATATCGGCAGTATTTCTCATTGTTGCTGGTGGGTATATTGTCTATTACTGGCTCTCAAGTGGATTGCTGTTTTAAAACAGGTGCATTCTAAAACTGCTGGACCTCTAAAAATGTGCCATGAGCACAAGGTATATTTTTGTGAGGTCTTTTAAGAAATTGGTGTTCTGTAATAAAAGGTTGTTCCTCCCTCAGCTGTGGAGGAGAATGATACTTCTCCTTTGAGTATTTTCTCCCCAAAGTACTTCATGGAGTAGGTGCCAAGTCCACGGCCACTCTTCCCCTTCGTTGTGAAATTCCTTTCAAAAATCCGGTTTGCTGTTTTATCAGCGATAGTGCGCATATTCCAGATCTTGAATGTGATGAAAGTATCGCTCTTCTCAAACCAGACCTTAACCTCTTGTCCCTCTTCTGTGGCTTCCAAGGCGTTAAGAAGCATGTTGTATAGGATTCGCCAGAGTAGGGAATGGTCTGTTGTGAAATGGCTGAGCTCAGGTGGCCATTGGGAAAAATCCAAATTTTTATTTCTGGTAAGTGGATGAGTTATGAAAAATTGCTGTAAATCATCTACGAGTTCTGAGGTAGAGATAGTTTTCAATATCGGTTGATATGTGCTCGAGTTTTTTTGGGACAAACAGCGTTGAATGGCAATCTCGTCCTGCAGACGTAAGGTCGCTTGATGGATGGTTTTTGCGAGTTCAGAACTGTCTTGTGATACAAGAAGCTCACTTGTACCTACAAGTACCTGTAGCATGTTGTTCACATCATGGAAAAATATTCTCTCCAGAGCCGATCTCTGTTGGTCAGATGTAATGTCTTGTAAAAAAAGAAGAACAAACTGCCTGTTGTTCACCGTTTTTGGGTGGGCTTTGACCGAAAAGAACCAGTCAGTACTGGTTCCATTGCTATTTGTGCTAATTGAACAGGTCTGTTCAGCTGGTAAGCCACGCTCTAGTGCAGTAACGATTGCGATAACAGCTCCACATGTAGAACAGTACTTTGAGGTTCCACATCCCCCAGCTTCTTCTCTTGCATGAATACAGTGAACGGCTTCGCCAGGCCGGAGGCCAAATGCCATACTGGAGTCTTCTATCCCAAGCATTTGTAAAAATGAGTCATTGAGAGCGACTATTTGGCGGTGGTCATCGAGAACAGCGAGCAAGCCTCCAACAGCTTGCAGCAATGTGGTGAGTACAGGGCTGTTGGTCACAGCATTAATTTCAAGATGTAATTCTTGTGGAGATGTTCTTTCAGCTGGGGCGAAGTGAGTTTGCATAACGTGCTGAATTTTTACCATTGAAGAATGAAGCTGCATTGTCTTTTCAAGGTAACTCTAATAAAGGCGGTTTAATAACAAACCATATGGGCAAGCCTACTGTAGGTTATGTGTAAATGTGAAGTACTTTCCCTCTCTTTATAGCAAGAGAGGATGTGAAAAATCGATTTCATTAGGGCCTCATTACTACTTATTTGACATAAGCCTTGTGTAGAACTGAACTTAGTTAGGAAAAATTCTTGTTATACTTGCAATATCAATCAAATACTGAATGCATAATGTAGTAGAAGTAAGTGTTTTTTGTCGGAGGTGTGTGGCAGGTGAAAAAGGCAGAGAATGACCAAGTCGATCCAGTTGATAAACCAAGCTATGAAGATCTCACCCAGTCCGGTGGGTGACGAGATTATATGGCAACATAGTGGAGTGGATGTCTGTCAAAGACGATTTGTGATGGGAAATCTAAAAGATCGTACCCTAAAGGAAATATGGGAGACAGATGAGTATGAGACGTTTAGGGAAAAGTTCAGGCAAAGAAAAGAATATTATGACGAGAAACTTTCAACAGTTTCTTATTCTTTATCGGGCTGTTGCGGGCTTGATACTGCCAGATATAAAATTAAGAACTACTTCATGTCACACTCTACTCCAAAACAGTGTCTGGCCTGTGCCAAACGTAAAGGATATTGAAATCGAAACTAAACGTTCTGTGTTTGTGTTCATGAAATAACAGAGCTGGAAACCTCATCCATCAACCAGGTACTAAATGCAGCAACCCGCGGTGCGTTAGTGTTTTCATGCATTGTGACAATGTAATAAGACTGGTCGGTAAGTAATTTTGTCCTCATAGGTGCAACCAGAAGACCTGCATCGATGTCAAGTTGTACCAGGCGATTTCTCCCCAGAGCCACACCCACGCCCGCTTTTGCTGCAATGACTGCCGCAATGTTTTGATCAAAACTGATTCCTGATTGAGGGGTGAAGTCATGTAGTCTCATTCGCTCTGACCATAGTTTCCATTCCGAATAATATTGAGCATGTGCCCAGGGCTGGCTGTCATGGAGGAGAAGACATTTTTCCAAAGCTTTAGGGCTATCCCATAATGAAAATTGGTCTGCATAATTTTTCGAGCAGACAGGGAAAAAGTATTCGTCCATGAGAAAGAGGACGTTGAGATCGGGGTAGGTGCCTTTGCCGTAATAAATGGCAAGGTCCACGTGTTCGCTTTCAAAGTCAACAAGATCATTTCTACAGCGAAAGTGGATGGAAATTCCGGGGTTTTTCTCAGTAAAACTTTTCAGGCGGGGTGAGAGCCATTTGCTGGCGAGTGTTGGGGGGCAGGAAATATTTAAATTGCCATTAAGCTCTTTGCTTTTGATACTTTCAACTTCGGTATTTATTTCGAGTAACGATCCTTGGACCGTCGTCAGCAACCTCTCGCCCTTGTCAGTTAGAATAATGCGTCTGGTGAGTCTGTGGAACAATGAAAACCCGAGAAGGTCTTCGAGTTTACGAATATTTTGACTTATGGCCCCTTGGGTGACGCAGAGTTCTTCCGCAGCTTTAGAAAAGCTCGAATGCCTAGCTGCACAGACAAAAATAGGCATAAGAGGGAGGGCTTGGCGAAGAGCTAATTGGTCCATGGATTAGTCCTACTAATGTATCAAATGTAATTTTTAGTTTGTCGATGTTCCTGTACAGTGCTAAGGATACACGAGGCAATGAGCAGACAATGTTTTTTATCATAAAAACGTCGATGAAGCGAACCAAAGTATAATGGTTTTTTAATGACACTCCTTTTAATTAAGAATTGTTTGATTTGAGATGATTATGGGAACAATCATTCATGGTAAGTCAATTAAAAACTGGATTTCAGAATATCCGGTCATAAAAGATATTGCTTCATTGTATCCCACATTTTGGTTGAATCAAAACCAAAAACCTTTCAGCCTTGCAGAGAAAGAGCTCAGATTTACTCGATTAGATGTTAAAGATGCCACCGAACGGTTAGATAGATTTCGTTCTTACCTGACACTGGCATTTCCTGAGACCGCGCCACAAGATGGAGAAATTGAGTCTGTTCTTCAATCTATTCCTGTAATGCAGCAGGAGTTAGGTAGAAGATACCGTGCAGCTCCAGGTAAGTTACTTGTGAAGCTTGACAGTCACTTACCGATTTCCGGTTCGATTAAAGCAAGAGGCGGGATATACGAAATCCTCAAGTTTGCCGAAACTGTTGCTATCAACAACGGATTGCTGGGAATAAACGATAACTATGAAAAGTTACATACCTCTGAGTGCCGTGAGATGTTTGGCTCGTACTCCATAATTGTTGGCTCAACAGGTAACTTAGGACTCAGTATTGGAATTATTGGCAAAAAATTAGGTTTTAAAGTAACTGTGCATATGTCTTTTGATGCGAGGCAGTGGAAAAAAAATAAGCTACGCTCACTGGGGGTTCATGTTGTAGAACATGAGGCTGATTATAGCGTTGCCGTAGCTAAGGGAAGAGTAGAAGCTGAAGCTGATCCCCGTTGTCATTTTGTAGATGATGAAGACTCACGAGACCTTTTCTTAGGCTACGCTGTTGCTGGGGAGAGGCTAAAGAGGCAGTTTGCAGATCAAGAGATAGTTGTAGATGAAGATCATCCTCTCATTGTTTATCTGCCTTGTGGTGTAGGTGGAGGGCCTGGAGGAATAACATACGGCCTGAAACTAGCCTTTGGAGACAACGTTCACTGTTTTTTTGGTGAACCTACCCAGGCTCCAGCAATGTTAGTCGGGCTGGTTACTGGTTTACACGATGCTGTTTCGGCAACTGATTTTGGTATTGAAAATAAAACAATCGCTGATGGACTTGCGGTTAGCAGGCCCTCAGGACTGGTAAGTCGAACCATGCAACATCTACTGTCAGGGATTTTCACGGTTGATGATAATGAGATGTATGGGTTACTTACACTTCTAGCCAAGTGTGAGAATATTCATCTTGAGCCATCGGCTTTAGTTGGCTTTTCTGGATACACCCGGATAGAAAAACACCTGGGAGAGAGGGGACAATGCCTACAACAACATGCAAATCATTTGATATGGGCCACAGGAGGAAGTATGGTGCCAGATGAAGTGTGGCATGAGTACAATGCACAAGGGACAACATATTTGGAAAATAGCGATTTTGTATAAGCCTGTTGTCTGGTAGCGGATTTCAGGTTTTAGAGTGTGTCCCCGATTCTCGGGGACATTGAGACAATCAATATTCCAGGAGGAATTATGGAGACTTTAGACGCAATTGTGAGCAAAATAAATGCTTTTGCTTGGGGACCACCAATGCTCATCTTACTCGTTGGTACAGGCTTTTGGCTGACGATTAATTTGCGAGGTTTGCAGTTTACAAAACTTGGACATGCTCTCTATCTTGCACTCATTAAGCGTAAAGAAGATGGTGATGCCCCTGGAGATATCACCCATTTTCAAGCACTGATGACCGCTATGGCTGCAACAGTTGGTACTGGTAATATTGCCGGTGTTGCAACTGCTATTGCCATTGGTGGACCAGGAGCACTTTTCTGGATGTGGATTACCGGTCTTGTTGGTATGGCGACCAAATATGCTGAGGCAATATTGGCTGTTAAATACCGTGAAGTTGATGAAAACGGCGAGATGTGCGGTGGACCTATGTATTATATTTCCAAGGGCTTAAATATGCCTTGGTTAGGCACTATGTTCGCTGTTTTTGCTTCTATTGCAGCCTTTGGTATCGGTAATATGGTTCAGGCGAACTCAGTAGCTGATGCTGTTGAAGCAACCTTTAACATTCCTTTTTGGGTCACTGGTGTCACTCTGATGGCTCTTTCTGCTATCGTTATTCTTGGTGGAATTAAATCGATTGCAAAAGTAACCAGCTTGCTCGTTCCAGTTATGATTGTATTCTACGTAGCTGCTGCTCTTTTTATCATTTTCTCGCATATCTCAGAGGTTCCAGCAGCTCTCGTATTCATCGTTAAGCAGGCGTTTAACCCAACCGCTGCTGTGGGTGGATTTGCCGGTGCAACGATTATGATGGCAATTCGTTTTGGTGTTGCCCGTGGTGTTTTCTCTAATGAGTCAGGACTCGGTAGTGCTCCAATCGCTGCTGCTGCAGCACAGACAAAGAGCCCAACTACACAGGCATTAGTTTCAATGACCCAGACTTTTATTGATACTATCCTTGTTTGTAGCATGACGGGTTTGGTACTGGTTCTAACCGGTGTTTGGTCTAACGGCCAGACTGGTGCAGAACTTACCACCACTGCATTTAATGCAGGTATACCAGGTGGTGGTTACATCGTAACTCTCGGTATCATTCTTTTTGCCTACTCCACCATTCTTGGCTGGTGTTACTATGGTGAAAAGTCCATCGAATATCTTTTCGGTGTTAAGTCAATTCTGCCATACCGCATTGTCTTCATCCTTTTTATTGGTGTGGGAGCTGTTGCTAAGCTGAGCCTTGTCTGGAATATTTCTGATACACTCAATGGTCTTATGGCCATTCCAAACCTTATTGGTTTGATTTTGTTGACCCCTGTAGTGGTTTCCGAAACCAAGAAGTATTTTGCAGAGAAATAAGATATTATGAATTCAGGCAGTTCTGAATTCAACAAAAGCCCTCTTCACTATGTGGAGAGGGCTTTTGTTGTTTTTATCAAGGTGATTTTTATAAAACAGTCCTTACAGACAATATTTTTCTAGTTTTTGGGTTAAATTTGCAACATGGCTCGATTTTTCGCAGTGAGATCCTGACTTTGGATTGCACTCAAGGAGAATTCCCATAACTCTATCAGCAGTATCGAAACAACCAGCATCTTCCAGTCGTGAGAGCACGCTTGACATGAGCTTGCTGAATTCTTGGCATTGTGCATAGTCAGACGTGGCACGCTGATGGAGAGCAATTGCTTTTTCTAAATCTTTTTTGATGTCGTCAGGGAGTATTTCGGCCATGTGTTTTTGTTGGTTTGTAATTTAAGTATATCGTTTACTGCTTACGAATCTGGCAAGTTATGTCTTATTACTTATAATCATAGAGACTGTGCAATAAAGAGGATGGATGAAAGTGTAAGTTTTAACACCCATAGTAGCGAAAAGCCATTAACAAAGTTATATAGAGATATGTCAAATTATATTGAAAAACAATGTCCCGAGTGTGGACAACAATTACGTTTTCCTAAACATGTTGGCGGGGTGGTAATGGCTTGCCCCAGTTGCGGGAAAAGATTCAGCTCAGATTTTAAATTGGGCAGAGTGGGAAAGAAAAAGCATTGTGGAGTTACGAGTACTATATTTGAACTTCCGACCACCTTGATTGAACGTCTCCAGCTTTATTTTCGTAAAAAATAAGACAGAGAGATTTTTATGAATTCCAGTCTTTTTTTTAATAGAAAAAACACAGAAAATCAACAGAATACAGTGTCTTGGGTAAGTTCAAAAGAGCCAGCTTTAGCTGAATTATTAAGGGCGGCGCTGTTCAGTTGTAACGATTTCTTTACCACAACACCAATTGTCTCCCCCTTAGATTTGACTTGGAAATCGTATAAGGGGGAGTTCTTTTATAGCTGTTTTACGCCCGCATCACTGATGTGTTTTCACTGATTTCACGAACAGAGGCGGACATTTCTTCGGTTGCCGCTTCAAGTTTTCCGATATCCTTGGAGATCTCCTGAGGAGCCCCGTAATTGTGGTGGTTTTATAATTTCACCTAGATTGTCTACCATTTTTTTCAAAGAGTTATCGAGGAGATCATCAGGAGATTCAATCCCAATATGTACAGTAAGGTCTCCTGTTGAGATAGCCTCAGCCTCACGGGCACAATCACGAATTTTCGCGGCCATATCGTTGAGCGCATTTTCCATGTCTGCAACTTCATCTCGTGTTTTTATGTTAAGGGAATCAACGAAATGACCTTCTGCGAAATTACGTGAAAAGTTAACCACCTGTTCGATTGGGTCGAGGACTCCCCGACAAAAGATGAAGCAGGTGCCTGTCAAGGCAAAGATGACGATTGCTGCACTGATAAGAACGGTAATTATACGATTGTTTCGGGCTTTTGTAATTGATGCGGTGGCATCCTGGGTGGCGCACACAACACGAGACAGGTGGTAAAAACAAATCCCAGAATTTTGAACCGTAAAGAAAGTCGAAATTTTATGATAGCCTTTTGTATTGATTATAGAGGAGCAACTCAATAGTAGCCTATCACAATGGAAGGGGTGTGTGTCAAAGTAAAAATGTGTAATATCAACACTATATCACACAGTGGTATCGTGACGAAACAGCAGAGAGCTAAAGCAGATGATGAATAAATAAGAAAATCAAACAGGGGTCTATGATAGTTACGGTGTTTCTTTTAAAGAAAGAGCTATTCGGCTTCTCTTAGTATCAATTTCAAGAACGCGGACCATAAGTTTTTGTCCCAACGACACAACGTCAGCCGGGTCTTTTACGTATCTATCAGCAAGTTGGCTGATATGGATAAGGCCATCTTGTTTGATTCCAAGATCAACAAAAGCCCCAAAGCGCGTGATATTAGTCACAAGTGCAGGGAGTTGCATTCCTTCGTGGAGGTCATCTATAGAGTTGATGCCTTCTTCAAAATGGAACTGCTCAAATGCGTTACGTGGGTCTCGGCCTGGTTTTGCAAGTTCGGCCAGAATATCATGAATGGTTGCAAGACCGGTATCTGGATCAGTGTAGTTGTCTGGGATAATTTTTTGTCGTTCACTTTCAGACTGCAGCAGATCGCTGATAGTCACACCGCAATCTTTGGCCATTTTTGTAACAAGTGCATACCGCTCAGGGTGTACTGCACTACTATCAAGAGGATTTTTTCCGTTTTGGATACGGAGAAATCCAGCACATTGCTCAAATGCCTTTGGACCCAGTCGAGGGACTTTCTTAAGCTCTTTTCTTGAAGAAAATGCAGTAATACTACTTCTGTAGATAACTATGTTTTCTGCTATTGTTTTACCGAGTCCAGCGACATGGGTAAGGAGTTCTATACTGGCTGTGTTAAGTTCAACCCCAACACTATTTACACAACTTTCAACAATTTGGGCCAGCCGTGTTTTAAGCTCTGCCTGGTTAACGTCATGCTGGTATTGGCCGACTCCAATAGATTTTGCGTCAATTTTAACGAGTTCTGCCAAGGGGTCTTGTAGTCTTCTGCCAATAGATACGGAGCCACGTACCGTTATATCGTGATCGGGAAATTCAGTCCGTGCTGTTTGGGATGCAGAATAAATAGACGCGCCATCTTCGTTGACAAGAGTGATGATCGGATGTGGGGTAAGATTAAGTGAACGGACAAAGGTTTCTGTTTCTCTGCCTGCTGTCCCGTTACCGATTGCAATAGCTTCTATCTGGTGTTGTTTCACAAGGCGTTTAAGAGTCTCTGCGGCCTCTTGTTGCTGTTTATTGCCAAGGGTGGCGTAGATGGTAGTGGAATCCAGTAGTGCACCTTGAGCATCAAGACAGACTACTTTTCCACCGGTTCTGTAGCCTGGGTCTATGGCAAGTACTCGTAGTGGTCCCAGAGGGGCCGATAGAAGAAGTTGTCGAAGATTTTCTCCAAAAACTTCAATAGCTTCTGTGTCAGCACGGGATTTGAGGTTTTTAGAAAGCTCAGTTTCAAGAGAAGGGGCCAGAAGTCTCACATAACAGTCTTCGATTGCCTCAGATATTTCTTTTTGCCACGGTCCTGTGGAGAGATGTTGTTTTTTTAAAAGCCTGAGAGCAGTTTCCTGTGGAGGACGTATTGTAAGTTTAAGGATTTTCTCATTTTCGCCACGAAACATAGCAAGGAGTCTATGCCCTGCGGCTTTAGCAGCTGGCTCATGCCAGGAAAAATAATCTTTAAATTTTTCACCTTGAGCCTCATTTTTTTTGACAAGTTGAGACTCGACAATGGCTAGCGTGGCAAAGGTATTTCTAAGTAAGGATCTGGTGTCAGGAGTTTCTGCAATTTCTTCTGCGATAATGTCCTGCGCGCCTTTTATGGCTTCTTCTGCAGTATGAACATCTACATCTGGATTAATAAACGTAGTGAGATCAATGTCTCGGGAATTATTTTTTGTGATATGAATCGCAAGAGACTCGAGACCACGTTGCCTGGCCTGTTGGCCCCTGGTCTTTCTTTTGGGGCGATAGGGGAGGTATAAATCTTCAAGTACTGTAAGGTTTTTGGCATTTTGTATTTTTGTGGAAAGCTCAGGTGTTAGCTGTTCATTTTTGCCAAGTCCTTCTAAAATTGTGGATCTGCGTTTTTCAAGTTCAACTATCTTTTGATGTCCATCACGAATGGCTGCTATTGCAACTTCATCAAGAGATCCTGTCGCTTCTTTTCGGTAGCGGGCAATAAAAGGGACGGTACCACCATCAGCGAGTAGCTGAAGGGCTCCTCCTACTTGTTGCTGTGAAATCTGAAGCTGTTTCGCAAGTTGGTTACTGTAATCAGGATGGGACATAGTAGTTTCCATAATTGACTAGGAGGCTGTCCGAGAACGCCCTTTCGCCCAAATTCTTCGGAATTCCCAAAAAATAATGCTCGCAATATCAAATATATGGCTGTGCTTATTTTTTAGGAATTTCTCGATTTTAAACAAAATGCCTATTCTCAGACAAGCTCCTAG
>JBLHNU010000075.1:0-26427 GCA_047622095.1 Desulforhopalus sp. | reverse complement strand
GATCTAATCAACCTGTAAATCAAGAGTGGAATTTGACCAAAAACAATCTGGAATTATCTTTTACGGCTAGCTAATTAACATGCGATAGGTCTTCTGCCTCCCGAGAACCAGAGATCCACAGGAAGCACCTTTCGTCGTAGCGTGCAGCAGCATTGATTAGCTTCGTTTTGGCAATGTTAAGCTCAATGCTAAGTCGCTGACATTACGTGACTAGGAAGAAGGTTAAATTTCAGCTTCCTTTTCGTCTAATGACCTTACCTCTGCCAATCCTGCTTGACTGTTTCTCTTCAGTCTCATAAAATCAATTACAATGGTCCACAATGCCTTGTTCATTTACCAAGCACTAAGTGTTGCGAAATCCTGCTGAGAAGGACCAAACGGTTGAAAGTTTTGAGGCGCTTTACCATGAAGGGAGTTAGGGAATGACAGAAAGAACCAATTCAATTCCTGCAAATCGATCATTGCCAAAATCCTTTTCCACAACGGAAGAGCAAGTTCGCCTGCTCTATATGCAGGCCCCCGTATCGAACATTGCTATCATTCTGATTTCGCTTTTATATTACTTTATATTACAACCACGTCTCAATTCCAACATGCTGTTATTATGGACCTTGGCACTCCTGATAACAGCGTCGTGTCGCATGTCTTTGTGGTACCTCCGAAGAATCAAGCCAGAGTCAAGGTCCGCAGCAAGTTGGTTGAATTATTACCTAATGGGATGTGGGTTGACGGGGGGGGCTTGGAGCCTGATCTACCCGTTTTTGCACGATACAAATGATCCATTTGTGTTGACCGCATTGTTGATGCTTGCATTTGGAGTTATAAGTTCTGCAGTTCCTATTTTATCCCCATGCATACCGGCCTTCATTCTTTATACCTATCCCCAAGGCTTGATATTATCAATCACCCTTCTGCGTTTCCAAAACAAAGCTTATTACGCGCTTGCATTTGCAGTTTGCACATACATGATCATGACTACGCTGTTCACCCGGAATATCAGCCGCAGCATTCTGCAATCCATCAGGCTGCAAGAAGAGAATACTACCTTAATCAAGGACCTTAACAATGAGATAAGCCAAAGGGAGAAGATGATTGCACAACGAACCCTTGAGCTAAAGGAAAAGAACCATGACCTGATAAAGGAAATCAAGATTCGGAAAGGAACCGAGGAGCAATTGCAACAGGCGAATGCTGACTTGGATGCAACATTACGGGCAATCCCTGATCTCATGTTCGAACTGGACAGGAACGGTAAATATATAAATATGTGGGCACAAGATACAAATCTTCTGGTTGCGCAAAAGGAAGATCTAATTGGACATACGGTTAATGAAATACTCCCATCCAATGCAGCTTTCCAGGTGATGGCTGCAATCCGAGAGGCGGCAGAGACCGGTACTTCACAAGGTCAGATCATCAGGCTGCAGGTGGAACACGGCGGCGAGTATTGGTTTGAGCTTTCTACCTCAAAGAAGCAGCATACAGGCAGTAACAGTCATTTCCTTATGTTATCTCGAGATATCACGGATAAACACCAAATGGAAGAAGAGTTATTCAAGGCTAGGAAACTTGAATCCGTCGGAGTTCTAGCTGGAGGAATCGCTCATGATTTCAATAATATTTTATCCTCTATTCTTGGTAATATAGACTTGGCATACTATCGAATTGACAAACAGGACATCGACACAACTCGCCTACTTTCTGATGCAAAGAAAGCGACCAAAAGGGCAACAAAACTTACTGACCAATTGCTCACTTTTTCTAAGGGTGGAAATCCTGTCAAGCAAAAAACTTCCCTGGCAACACTTGTGACCGAATCTGCTGACTTTGTCCTTCATGGTAGTAATGTTCTGTGTAATTACAGTATCCCGGACCATCTCTGGATGGTTGATGTGGATAGTGGGCAGATCGGCCAGGTCATACAGAATATCATTGTAAATGCTAAACATGCCATGCCCGAAGGCGGTACGGTAGATATCCAATGTTCTAATGTCCAAGATACCGCATCAGAGGCCCTCCTCAATGTGGATAAGGGCGATTATATCCGTATTACTGTTAAGGACACAGGAGTTGGCATTCCAAAAGAAATTATCGATAAAGTTTTTGATCCCTATTTTACAACCAAACAGGAAGGTAGTGGGTTGGGTCTTGCAATCTGCCATTCAATCGTCAACAAACATGAAGGATATATCACTGTTGACTCCATTATGGGCAAAGGAACATCCTTCACTATCTACCTTCCCGCCTTACGCTCTACAGAGCGTAGTACCACCGAGGAGAGGATAGCAACTCTGTCAGTTAAATCCCTCAGGGTTATGGTGATGGATGATGAAGAAATGTTGCGGAATGTTGCTTCATCTCAGCTTGCTGTCCTAGGTCATGAGCCAATCCTGGTAACTGATGGTAGTCAGGCAATCAACAGGTATCAGGAAATGCGGGATCTTGACACTCCAGTTGACCTCGTGATTATGGATTTAACTATTCCTGGAGGCATGGGGGGACAGGAGGCGGCTGAAAAATTTCTTCAGATTGACCCTGGCATAAAAATTATCGTAGCCAGTGGTTACTCAAATGATCCGGTAATGGCAAATTATAAAAAATATGGGTTCAGTGCTGCTATCGCAAAGCCTTTTGACCTGAAGGAACTGAATAATGCCATAGTTTCTGCTATTGGAAAACCATGAAAAAAAATCTTTCAAGGAAATAACGAGTTAGGGGAAGGCTGGTGTGGATTTGCCTTGGTACTCTTCGTGATTTACTCTTTTATTTCGGTTGACATTTCTACTGTTAGTCTGCAGGGAAACACGTTATAGCAATGGTTGAGGCTATTATTGGCAATGTTAACCATTTAAGCAAACTTGAAAGTTTACACTATTCCTGTACATTTTGAGAGCCGCGAAGCACAATTTCAAAGCATAAAATGCTGCTCCATTTCCAGACATTCCAGGCGTTGATACTACTTTCTTATCAATATCTTGATCACATTCAAAACCACCCATTTCTCGCCAGAAGATAATTCCAGAACATCTGTAAGGAGAAGGTCGCAGAATCATGTTGAACAGAAGTGCTGTAAAGGCCACACAAGCATTGTTGACATCTGTCGAGTACAGTGTAAGGAAAAGTAACCAGTTGAATGCCCTCAAATGGTACAAGTTTGAACATTTATCCCCGAACTCAAGGTATGGTTCAATCAAACAGTACGCAATGGCGCACACTCGATTGTCTCTTCTCTTAGACGAGATAGTTTAAGACGCCAAAAGAGGCTTAAATTATGAAACGTATAGAGAACAATAAGCTTACTCCTGGCACCGCAATCGTCATTCTCAACATCCCTCCTTATGGGCGTGTTAAACTGGGCGATGATAAAGAAACAGCTTTTCCTGAACTAAATAAAATCATAAGTGATCTTTACAAACGAGTAGGTTCAGAAAACGGTTTCCCATCAATCAATGTAGCAAATCTTTTGGTTGAAAAGTTCGACGGAGAGATCACTTTGATTGAATATCCAAATACAACGTGAATTGTGTGTTGAGGCGTAACTCTGACTGATTGCAAAATGATTCAGACTAAGCGATGTAAAATACATGGACGTTACTTGTCGGTCTTTGGCACCTTTGGCGCATCTCACCATGATCTGGTTACGGCCGTAATCAATAGCTCCAAGGGTCAGCTTTGTCACCTCCTCAACCCGCAGTCCGCTACGCAACATCAGCATGAACATTGCCAAGTCACGTTTCTTAGTGTGTGCACCAAAAAAGGAGGCAATTTGGTGGTCCTGCAGATGGTGGGGTAAAGGGTCAGGTAAGCGCAGAGCCAGCACCCTGACTACAGGATTTGCAATCGCTAGCTCTTCTTCTTCAAGCAGGTAGTAGTAGAAACCCCGGATGGCGACAAGATGATCGTTAATGGTTTGTGGCCTAATCGCTTCTCAAGAAGGATGTCGATATAATGTTTTACGTGTACCAACTCTATCAATTCTACCGGCAAAGGGAGCCGTGCCAGAAAATGTTTCAGCCTATTCATGTAGTTTTTAATCGTGTGGCTGGAGTAATTGTTTCTCCTCAAATATCTTCTGTAGTGCATTACTGATTCGGTAAGGTTCATCACAGTTCCCTCCATGTTCGATAATTTGCATTGCTCGAAAGTAGTCCAGCTCTCGTGTTTTAGATGAGATTTTGGCGTATCGCATGGTCAGTTCAATAGATTTATGGCCCAAGAGTTGCCGTAGTACTTCAATGCGCATTCCAGCATTGATCATATCTGTGGCAGATAGGGAGCGGAGCGAGACTTCGAAGGTGTGACGCAGGCTATGAAGGCTGTATTTTTTATGGACGAGCCCGGCACGTTCCAGTGTCTTTCTCATCACACCCCAGGCAGTAGAATAACTGAGCTGAGAAGTGGTCCCTATCTTTAAACCAAAGTATAGCATTAATTTGATTTTATTTTTGTTACGTAGACTCTGGGAAAATACGAAAAATAAAAGCATAAGATACTGTTTCAACAATCTATATTTCATTTATGCTAAGCATACCACTTCAGTCTAGTGGTAATTATACTCATTTTTAAAAGGGTATAATCACCCTCTTTACAGTACTACATTGTGGCACTAGGCTCTTTAGGGAAGCGAGAGGTGGTGAAGGAAATTAAACAATGCTCTAAAAGTATTACGAATTTGCAATTTTTGAAATTACCTTCTACCTGAAGGTGCACAAAAAGGCCACCCCATTCAGATCGTTTTATATATTAACAATAGGTAGACATTTTCCATTCATTGCACTGTTAGAGTGCAACTCCGTTGGAGTAGTGACTTTAATGCTAACTGTATTTTCTCAACATTACTAAAGGGTACAAATATGAATTGTAGAAACTGTCCAGTATGTAATAAGGAAACTGAACACGATAACCCGATATGTACACACTGTAATAAGGGGGTTTTTGTCGTAGATTTTGGTGACGCTGCATCAAGGCTCATAGCCGGTAGGTATTTCGACAGACCTAATGCATACGAAATATGTGGCTGGCATGATATTATAGTGCCTCAAGGAGTAACTCCACCTAAGCCTCCGAGGGAGTGGAGATGCGAGAAATATGAGCCTGTGGTGTTTCTAGAAAAATAAATATAGTCGAATTGCCAAAAGCATTAGTAAAACAGATCCTATCAAATTGAGGTCCTAGTATTGACACAATGGTTCTTCTCATTATTTGTTTTTAAAATGCCACTCTGTTGCATTTTGTGCCTGTTGCTTCATTTGGTTTTAACCCGAAGATTAACAAGAGTATCGAGACGTTATTCGGTGCATTCATCTTCCAAAGCAAAAGGGGTGCTACAATGAACATCTTAAGAAATTTAGTAATATTGTCCTTTGTTTTGACTCCCATCAGCGTGTTTTCTGGACAGAAACTATCTGGAGAGGAAATAACTAAAACCTTTTCTTAGTGATGATGGAACAGTCAAGAGCGTGAAAAACGGAAAAAACAGAGGTGGAGGGTGGATAATTAAAGAGAATAAGCTTTGCTTCACAACTGGTAAGAAAGTGTGCAGAGAAATTGAGTCAAATGGTAAAGGAGGCTATTACCTTGTTAGGGATGGCTCAAAGCGTGTTATTAATATCGAAAAAGTTGAACCAGGTGACACTTTATAGTCATTTGATATCAACGATATCCACACCGAGGTCCTTGCAAAAGAATCTCGGTCATTCTTAAATTAGAGTAGAATAGCCCAGTGGCAGGAACAATAGAAAAAACAACGCGAAGGAGGTAAAACATGGCAAAGGAAAGATACCAGATCAAATCGGAATGCCCTGAATGCGGATGTGGCCTTATAGACAATATGACGCCTGATGAATACCGGGAAAAATATGGCGACATCAAGGATAAAGTGACCGTTAATTGTAGTGACTGTGGCAAAGGTCACGATGGCTGCGTAACTGAGAAAAACACTGCTGTCCAAAACAGGACAGAATCGTCAAGTGATCGTGTGATTTAATTGGGTTTTGAGGCTTGGAAAGCTCGTAGCTCAAACCAGGTACCATTTTTTGTTTTAAAGCATTTTCGGCTGCCAGCAATCAGACACTCCTGAAATCATTTTTTATAACTTAGAAGTGTCTACAAAACTAGGGGCGATTCATAGAGAGCTTGTAGGATCTCTGCTCTCTATGTCTGTTTGTTGAGGAGTAGGTTATTCGGCGTGCTTGGTGAGGTATTCTGCAACACCTTCAGCGGTAGGCTTCATAGCCTCCTCACCTTTATTCCAGTTTGCAGGGCATACTTCCCCATGTTTTTCGGTAAATTGAAGTGCGTGGAGGATACGTAAGGCTTCGTTGACACTACGACCAAGAGGAAGGTCATTTACAACTTGATGGCGTACAATACCTTCACGGTCGATAAGAAAGAGCCCTCTTAAAGCAATACCAGCATCTAAAAGTACTTCATAGGATCTTGAAATAGATTTATCAAGATCAGCGACAAGTGGGTACTGAATGTTACCGATACCACCGTCATTTACCTTTGTGTTTTTCCATGCAAGGTGTGAAAATGCTGAGTCGATAGAGATACCAATAAGCTGGCAGTTATTATCACTGAATTCCTGAACAGCTTTATTAAATGCGAGAATTTCAGAAGGACAAACGAAGGTAAAGTCGAGGGGGTAAAAGAAAAGAAGCACATATTTGCCTTTAAAATCAGAGAGGCTGAAATCTTCTTTAAATGTATTGTCGGGCATAACAGCTGTAGCTGTAAAACCTGGGGCGGGTTGTGTTACAATTAGGCTCATTGTTTAACTCCAAATATGTTTTAGTTGCGTGTTATATGTTTAGTTCGCCCTAACTGCCAGGGCAAGAAAAAAGCTACCAGATATAAAAAGGTAGCTTTTAGAATCTAATTAGTCAGCTTTCCAGAATGAATCCTGTTCAGCACCACAGAGAGGGCATACCCACTCATCTGGTAAATCTTCCCATGCAGTACCGGCTGCTATTCCATTATCGTCATCGCCTGTTGCTGGATCGTATATGTACCCACAAGGGCATTCCCATTTTTGCATTTTAATATCTCCGTTGAGTTTTAGTAAGTGATAACAATTCCTAATAGGCAACTATTATAGCAATAACATATTCAGAGTCAACCATAAAACATATAATTAAATTAAACTCATTAAGATTTAATATTCCTCTTAATGATTTCTTTAGATGGGATGAGTGCCGTTGCAGTTGCAGAGACAATATTTCCAGCTACTCCCGGACCGTCACCGGCCATAAATAATCCTTTAACAGTTGTTTCAAGATGAGAGTCAGTTGCAGCCTGAGTTGCAAAAAACTTTATTTCAGGAGCGTAAAGAAGTGTTTCATCATTTGCAACACCTGGAACTATTTGATTGAGCTGTTCGAGTCCATCGATAATGTTCGTTAAGATCCTCTCAGGAAGAGCCATTGCAATATCCCCACAGGTTACATCTTTTAAAGTGGGTTCAATATAGCTGTTATTCACTTTTTTCCAAGTGGATCTACGGCCTCGTTTGAGATCGCAGTATCGCTGTAATATGGGTTTTCCACCGCCAATGAGTGTTGCGAGTTTACCAATGGATTCACCGTAATTTTGGTTATCCTCTACAGGGTCGGTGAGAATGACCTTTGATAAAAAGGCAAAATTACTGTTTTCTCGCATCTTTACGGATATCTTTGGCACGTTCAAGATCGGCAGAGAAAACCTTTCCATCCATAATAAAACGATTAAAGATGGTCTCCGTTTCATCAATGAGGGAAATTGCATCGGAGTCTGACATAAACTGAGAAAGATCAGTCTTACCAAGTTTGATGGCGTCGTAAAAAGTCCGATCTACTGCGTTGTAGGTTTTTTACGAAGACAAGACATGCCGTATGTATGGTCCTGTCTCCGTAAAAAACACTACGCCTCGGAGTCTATCGCTTACCTGTATATCAAACTTTTTGCCTTAGCCATCTGAAGCTTTGAATGACTTTTTTACGAGTTCATCAAGTTTGTGTATGAAGTTTAATTTGCCACCCGAAAAAAGGCCTGCACCTCCGACCCCACAAAGTATATTACAGGGTTTACAATGGAGGCATCCTTTATCTTCAATAGGACATTTTCTTTTAAGTGAGCATTTTCCCTTTTCAATAACCAGGACCGTAAGCTTACTGTGTTCAGCAAGATAATAGGCCGCGAAAAGGCCAGCTGTTTCTCCGCCAACAATGATAACGTCATATGTGCCGCCATGCTGTTTTTTTGTTTTTGGATTTCAACGTTGATGTGCCTCCCAAAAGAAGGAAAATTGAAATTACGCTTTCTAAGCAAGAGTGGACCTGGCCAGTTAAAAGAATCAAGCTTTATGTAGCGGAGAGGAATGAAATGTAACCTAAATCTTGCATGCCAAACATGAGAAAATGCTTTTAGTTTCTTTGTCTCAGTATGTTAGCTGCTCTATGAATAAAAAATCAGTTCACTTTTAATGTGAGTTGCATTAAGGAGCATTTTTCCCATGCTTACCACCCTTCGGGCTTGCCGATTTTGCCGAATCTGCTTTGTTTGCGCACACTTGAAGTACTGCAGTACGTCTGCGTGTACGCCGCCTCGCACCTTCGACAGGTAGCGCAGACTCCGAACTTGGAAATTGCAAAATTTAGGTGTGAAAAGAAGGGGATAAACGGGGGGAGAATAACCGAGACCAACCATAAGTAGGTCTCGGTTATATAGAGAAAATTTTACTCGTCTGTGGAAATAGGTTCGGCAGGGGCTTTAGGTTCCGCTGGGGCCTTAGGGTCGGCAGGAGCAACGTCTGGAGTTGCCGTCATGCCGTATGCCATACGAACTTTGTTTTCTATATCGTCACACATTGCAGGCTGGTCTGTGAGAAAACGTTTTGCATTTTCTCTACCCTGACCAATTCTCTCTTCCATATAAGAGTACCAGGAACCGCTTTTTTCAACGATTTCGAGGTCAACTGCGAGGTCGAGCATGTCACCGACTTTAGAAATTCCTTCGCCGTAGATGATATCAAATTCAGCGAGTTTAAATGGTGGAGCAACTTTGTTTTTTACAACTTTAACCCTGGTTCTGTTACCGATGAGGTCTTGCCCATCTTTTAACTGACCAATTCGTCTGATGTCGAGGCGAAGGGATGAATAGAACTTAAGAGCATTACCACCTGAAGTTGTCTCTGGATTACCAAACATTACACCAATTTTCATACGAATCTGATTGATAAAAATCAGGACAGTGTTACTCCGGTTAAGTACACCGGTAAATTTTCTCATAGCCTGAGACATGAGTCGTGCCTGGAGTCCTACGTGAGAGTCGCCAACGTTACCGTCGATTTCAGCGCGAGGAACAAGGGCTGCAACTGAATCTATTACAATAACATCGACGCCATTGGAACGGATAAGGATTTCAGCAATTTCCAGTGCCTGCTCACCAAAGTCGGGTTGGGAAACGAGAAGGTTATCAACGTCAACACCCAATCGTTCTGCGTAGGATGTATCCAGTGCATGCTCTGCGTCGATGAAAGCAGCTGTGCCACCTAATCTTTGAGCCTCAGCAACGACGTGTAGTGCAAGAGTTGTCTTACCTGAAGACTCCGGTCCATAGATCTCAGCCATACGACCTTTGGGAAAGCCTCCTACTCCAAGTGCAATATCAAGGCTGAGAGCACCGGTAGGAATCACCGGGATATTTTCAGCTGCTGCGGTTCCAAGCCGCATGATAGAACCTTTTCCAAACTGTCTATGTATCTGGCTGATTGCGTTTTCTACACTACTGCCTTTATCTTTTTTAGCTGGTGAAGCCATATTTTGTCTCCAAAAAAATTATAGTTAGTGTCTGAACGAAAACCTGCAAATTTGTCGAGTTCAAGGCGGACGATAAATTTAACCGGACGAATACATTGAGTATCTCGGAGTCTCGTACCTCGCTTACCGGATGATTAAAATCTGAGACCAGCGAAGAAATCGGCATAATTAGTGGTTTTCGGTAGAGCACTAGTTACTCGTTTGTTGTGTTGATACTGTTTACCACACTTCTGCTAATACCTAAATCATGCATACGCAAAATGAGAAAAATTTACCATTGCAAAGCAGTATATTGGTTTCATGATACTTATTTTAAACTGGTGGCAGATATTGATCTTTAAGGCGTAACAGATACTTACGAATGAGGTCGAGTCCGCTTTGGGCTGTAAGATCACGTACCTGTTTTCTATTTCCAGGGAAAAGAAATTTAGAAACCCAGTTTTCTTCATTTGTAGCTATTGCAATATAAACTGTGCCAACGGGTTTTTCGTCACTTCCTCCACCTGGTCCAGCAACACCTGTTACCGCAAGGCCAATATCAGATTTACTCCGCACGCGAACTCCAACAGCCATAGCTTCGGCGACTTCGCGACTGACAGCGCCACTTTTTTCCAGTAGCTCGGTCGACACTCCAAGATATTCTGTTTTTAGAGAATTTGAGTAAGTAACAACTCCACCCAAAAGGTATTGGGAGCTACCGGGTGTGTCTGTAATTCTGCTGCAGATGATGCCTCCGGTACAGGATTCGGCGATGGCCAAGGTCATGTTATGGTCAGTCAGGAGCTTACCAACAGTTTTCTCCATGCTATCGCGGTTAATACCATAAATAGAATCCCCAAGTACCGTGTTAATAGCTTTGCAAGACGACTTAAAGAGTCGTTTGGCATCGTTGTTTTTTTTATCCCTTACCGTAAGACTGAGGTGGACTTCAGGGAAGACGGGATAATAACCAATATGGACATCCGGACTGAGATCGAGGCTGGTAATATGTCGGTTGACTTCTGCCTCGGGGAGGTTGAAGATACGAAATATTCTATGGTAGGTGTTTAGACGATGATCTTGATGCCAGGAGGATAATTTAGGAAGTACTTCTTCAATCATCAGGTGGCGCATTTGTTGTGGAACGCCTGGAAGAAAGAAGATTGGTTTGTCATCGTGTTTGAGCAGATAACCCGCCATTCGCGATTGCGGGTTCAGAGCCTCAGCTCCAGAAGGGAGCCACGCCAACTTTTCAAGATCACTCACCGGATGAGCTGTTATTTGATCCAGGTGGGATCGAATGTTTGCCAGAATCTCCAGGTTAGGCATGGTGGGCCTGTTTAACGCCTTTGAGACCGCTTCGTTGGTTAAATCATCGTCGGTGGTCCCTAAACCTCCTGTGACGAGAACAGCATCAACCCTTGATAACGCCTGTTTGAGTGCTTCTCCTATAAGAATAGGGCTATCACCTATGGTATTCATCGCATAGATATCATAGCCCGCTTCAAATAGGTGCCTTGCGGCAAAGCTGCTTGTGGTGTTGAGGATCCTTCCTGATGTTAGTTCGTCACCGATGGCGATTATTTCAACTTTCATTGGAGCCAATGAATTCTCCTTGAACGTAATTGTTAATAAGTGCCTTGAGTTTTACCTGTACCCGCCTGTTAATGAGTGTGTCGTCACCCTCAAAACGGACGGCTACGTAATTGTCACTAAATCCCTTAAGAAGACCCGATTCATCGCGTTTTCCTTCCACGAGAACTGTGACAGTTTGTTCAAGTTGGTTTGTGTAAAATGTATCTCTTTTATAATCGCTGAGTTCTCTGAGTTTGGCAACCCTTTGTTCTTTAATATTTTTTTCAACCTGATTAGGAAAGGTCGCAGCAGGGGTGCCGGGCCTGGGTGAGTAGGGAAAGACGTGGAGATAGGTGAAATCGAGATCCTTCAAAAATTCTATTGCTTGCCTAAATTGTTTGTCTGTTTCTCCTGGAAAACCTGCCAATATATCTATACCAATGGCTGCATCAGGGAGATACTTTTTACACTTATTAACGATATCTTTAAAGGTCGCCGTGTTGTACCTACGGTTCATCCGTTTGAGGACCTCATCATGACCACTTTGCAGGGGTATATGCAGATGATGTTGAATGTTGGGTCTGTCTACCATCAGTTGAAGTAGCTCATCTGTTATTTCTATCGGTTCAAGAGAGCTTATACGGTAGTGGAGCTCAGGAGTGGCAAATGAGAGCTGGTCGATGAGCGTGGCAATACTGTTGTTGCCTTCCAGGTCCCTACCATAGTAACCAATGTGTATGCCTGTAAGGACAATTTCTTTATGGCCTTCCTCTGCAAAAACTTTGGCCTGCTGTAGCACCTTTATAGGATCAAGGGATCTGCTGGGACCACGGGTGTAAGGGACGATGCAGTAGGAACAAAAGCTTTCACAACCGTCCTGGATTCGAAGATAGGCTCTACTCCGTTCTCCAAATTTACGTACAGGGAGGTCGCAGATTTCTTTCGCACCTTTTATGGAGCCTAAAATAATCTTGGTGGTCACATCAAAGTCTTCAAGAGCAGAGTTGACCAGAATGTCCTTTTTAGAGTTTCCAATGAGGGTATAATCACGCCCGATAAGTTCTTTTTCCTTGGCAAGTTCATCTGCTGCAATCTCTGCGTAACAGCCTGTGACTATAATTTTTGCATCAGGATTATTTCTTGCCATTTTACGGATTGTTTGTCGCGATTGGGCGCTGGCACTTCCGGTAACCGTACAGCTATTTATAATAACTATATCTGCAGGTTCATCTTTACTGACAATGGTAAGTCCTGCATCTTGAAATCCCGCCTTAAACGATGCTGATTCGTATTGATTGACTTTACATCCCAGGGTGGTGATAAAAACTTTTTTCATGAAAATTTCAACCTACTCAATGATTCCAGAGCCGAGGAGCTCTGTATTATTATAGACAACTGCAAATTGGCCAGGGGTAATAGCCCTTTGCGCTTCAGTAAATGTAAAGGTGCCGCAGTTGTTTTGCTGCAATTTCAGCTGGGCAGGTGAACCTCTGTGACTGTAGCGGATCCGAACATTGTATGGCTGACTAAGATCGGGTTGAGTACCGCTGAGCCAATGGAGTTCTTTAACATTGATCGTTTTACTAAAAAGCTCGTCGTTGGTGCCGACGAGGACAGTATTATTTGTAGCATCAAGGCCTATGACATACAGAGGTTCAGGGTGCGATATACCAAGGCCCTTACGTTGACCGATGGTATAGTGAAAGAGTCCAGTATGCTCTCCAAGGACTTTGCCATCAGTGGTGACAATTGCACCTTTTGAAGCGGACTGGCTATTTCTGGTGTCTAAAAAACTGCCAATCTGATTTTTTTCGAGAAAACAGACATCTTGACTTTCCTGGCCTCTAAAGTTGGTAAAACCTTTATTCTCAACATAGGTATAGATAGATTCTTTTTCCTTATCACCTAGAGGGAAAAGAACTGAACCAAGTTGTTGCTGATTCAGTCTTGCAAGGAAGTAGGACTGGTCCTTTTTGGGGTCAAGGCCTGCCATAAGATGAAAAATGTTGTTTTCTTCAGAGATGCGCGCATAGTGGCCTGTTGCCATTTTGGACATCCCTGTCTTTAATATTGCGTCCAAGAAAAGGCCAAATTTAATTTCTTTATTGCATTTCACACAAGGATTTGGGGTAAGCCCTTTAAAGTAACTGCCTGAAAAGTAGTCGAGAACAGCCTGCTCAAATTCACCGCGTAGGTCAATGATTTCAAGCTCGACGCCGAGTTTGTCCGCTATGATTTCAACTCTTTCTTTCTGCTCAAGGAAATCAGGTTGGGCGAGGCGCATGAAAAAGCCTTTAATCTCATACTTTTCCTTTAGCATCAAAGCGCAGGCTGTTGAGTCGACGCCTCCACTCATTGCTATACCAATTTTCATAATTCTATCTACCACTGTTATAGGCAACCATAGGGCTGTCCAGTAAAATTGTCTTGAAATTACCGACGTTCATACATACATATCGGTGTACCTTCGTACTCAAGATATTCATTTCAAATTTTGAATGCAAGTTATGACACTATTTCCCGAGATTGACGTTCCATATAGTGGGGGGCGAAGGAAGAGGCCAACAAAATACTCTGTACCACTGTAGTACATGAATGAAAATTCTAAAGGGTCAGAATAAAATAAAATACGATTTTTTATATCACCATGATTGATAACTCTAAAAACACCGATTCCTCTGTTACGCAAGATGTAACACGTGCCATGACATTCCCTGAATTACTGGCTCCCGCTGGTAACTACGAAAAGCTTGTAACAGCCGTGCATTACGGCGCTGATGCTGTCTATTTAGGTGGTAAACAATTTAGTCTGAGGGCCAAAGCTGGAAATTTTAGTCCTGAAGCTATGCGAGATGGAGTGAACTTTGCCCATGAGCACGGTGTGCAGGTATATGTGACAATTAATATATTTGCGCATAATCAGGATCTTGGTGCTCTTCCTTTGTATCTACTTGAACTCGATGAGATCGGTGTCGATGGAATAATCATTTCAGATCCCGGTGTTTTGAGTATTGCAAAACGAACCGTGCCGGGCATGTCCATACATTTATCAACCCAGGCTAATGTGACCAACCACGAATCTGCACAATTCTGGCTAGATCAAGGTGCTTCGAGACTCAATCTGGCAAGAGAACTCTCCCTTGTAGAAATCAGTGAAATCAGGTCGAAAGTACAAGGGGAGTTGGAGATTTTTGTACACGGTGCTCTTTGTATTTCCTATTCTGGTAGATGTATGCTTTCCAATTACCTCACAGGCCGGGATGCTAATAAAGGAAGTTGTGCCCATCCGTGCAGGTTCAGTTACTCTTTGGTTGAGGAAAAACGTCCTGGAGAATATTACCCAGTTCAGGAGGACGAGAGAGGAACCTATATTTTTAATTCCAAAGATCTCTGCCTTCTTGAGATGTTGCCACTACTGGTTGCCAGTGGTGTGGATTCCTTGAAGATTGAAGGGCGAATGAAATCAATTTTCTATGTGGGTGGGGTGGTAAGGATATACCGAGCGGCTTTGGAGTACCTGAAAGCATTGCCTGAAGATGCGTGGAAGGAGCCTGAGAAGATACGTTTCCCGGATACCTTCATAGATGAGATCAGCCGCTCTGGAACTCGTGGCATGACTGAGAATTTTATCATTGATAAACCTGGAAGCTCAGAGATGATTTACAGTTCCTCAAGAGCAGAGCAGGGCTATGAGCCAGTCGCGGTTATCAGAGGCGCAGGTGAAGCACCTTTTGTCGAAATTCGTAATACCGTACGTCCCGGAGAAGAAATTGAATATATGTTACGGGGGGCAGACTGTAACAGGGTAACAATAACCCGGCTAGAAGATGAGGACGGCCGGGTAATTGAAAAGGCAAATCCGGGAAATAAACTCTTTGTGTTCACAGAACCAGCACTTGTGGAATGTGAAGTGAATGCGATTTTTAGAAGGAAGAAAAAGCAGCTACAGCAACTTGTTGTGTAGATAAAATATCAACGGGCAATCACAGAAGTGATTGCCCGCTGATCTTGAATTATCTCAATTGCTACATTGCAGCAATCTCTTTTTGCCAAAAAGTAGGGCCAGTTTTATGTACTGCTTCACCGCTTGAATCCACAGCCACAGTTACAGGCATGTCTTCCACTTCAAATTCATAAATGGCTTCCATACCGAGATCTTCAAAAGCGACGACGCGTGATTTTTTAATAGCTTTTGATACAAGGTACGCAGCTCCACCAACGGCCATACAGTACACGGTGCCATGCTTTTTTATGGCCTCTATGGTGGCATCGCCACGTTCCGATTTTCCAATCATACCTATGAGGCCAGCCTGATCGAGCATCATATCAGTGTATTTATCCATTCGGGTGGATGTGGTAGGGCCAGCAGGACCAACAACTTCATCACCTACAGGATCAACCGGACCTACGTAATAGATGAAACGGCCATTGAAATCAACACCCTCAGGAAGTGGCTTGCCCTGGTCAAGAAGGCCTTGAATACGTTTGTGAGCAGCATCGCGGCCCGTAAGTATTTTACCGTTCAGAAGAAGTGTTTCTCCTGACTTCCAGGTACTAATTTCTTCTTTGGTTATTCCATCAAGGAAAACTCTTTTTACTTCGTCCCCAGCTCCAAGAGAAATATCCGGCCACTCGTTAATATCTGGTGGTGTGAGTACAGCAGGACCGGAACCGTCGAGTACAAAGTGTGTGTGACGGGTGGCGGCACAATTTGGAATAAGTGCTACGGGAAGAGACGCTGCATGGGTTGGAAACTCAGCAATTTTAACGTCGACGACTGTGGTGAGCCCGCCAAGTCCCTGGGCACCAATGCCTAGACTGTTGATGGCGTTATATAGCTCCAGGCGAAGTTCTTCGAGTTTATTGGAAGGACCTTTTTCGATGAGCTCGTCAATATCTACAGGTTGCATGAGAGACTCTTTAGCAAGAACCATTGCCTTGTCAGCTGTTCCTCCAACACCAATACCTATGATACCAGGAGGACACCAGCCGGCACCCATGGTTGGTACTGTTTTCTTAACCCAATCGACGATAGAGTCGCTGGGATTGAGCATAACGCATTTACTCTTATTTTCAGAGCCGCCACCTTTAGCCGCAATATGTATATCAATAGAGTCGCCCGGTACAATCTCAGTATAGATAACAGCTGGAGTATTATCTCTGGTATTTTTTCTATCGGTTGCAGGATTTGCAACTACAGACATGCGTAAAGGGTTATCAGCGTTGTCGTAGGCGAGGCGAACTCCTGCATCAACCATTTCTTGTATGGAATCTTCTGTGTCGAATTGACACTTTGAACCCACTTTAATAAAAGCGGTTACTATTCCCGTATCCTGGCAAATAGGGCGTTTACCGATAGCGGACATCCGCGAGTTGATTAGAATCTGACCGATTGC
Organism: Desulforhopalus sp.; assembly: GCA_047622095.1. Lineage (GTDB taxonomy): Bacteria > Desulfobacterota > Desulfobulbia > Desulfobulbales > Desulfocapsaceae > Desulforhopalus_A. Next base: position 9,680 of record JBLHNU010000075.1, on the reverse strand, counting down.
ATCTTTAGCGGCCTGGTTCTTTTCTCGTTTATATGCGCTGTGGACGGCTTTTACAAAGTCCAAAGGGTGATAGTAAGAAATGTATTGGAGGCTGTCTGCAATGGATGTTACGAAATCCGCTTTTTTGATAGTGTTCATGGCCAACCCTTTTTGAAATGAGTGAGTCCTAAATCTTGTATACGCAAAATAAGAAAATAAATTTACTATGTAAAACAATGTATTACGCTAACAATACTTGTTCTAAGAGTCACATTACATGAGTATTATTTTCTCAAGCCAGTTGCAAGATTTAGGTGAGTTATGAAATCTGCAATAACGATTGAGTAACGAGTAAAAAGAGACCCTCACTCTACATTTCGGTAAGCAAATTGGCCATAAAAAAAATGAATTAGTCGAAAAAGGTCTAGTAAAAAGCGTAGTGTTTGTAGCTTGTTAAACTACGGAGTTTCCTGATCATAAGTTATGATCAGGAAACGGTCATTGTCTCAGCTTTCTTTTCCACAAGTCGCAGACTGTGGCCTTTTTTCACCTTTTTCCAAAGTTCTTTAATGATCACCATGGCAGGGTCTTCAAAGGAGTCATATTCTGAGCCCAGATAGGAAAAACAGGACTTGAGTAGCTCGTCATTTCCATTATAAAGGCCAAATTCTTTTCTAATAACTTTAGCCATGGAAAGGTACACGGATGCATCGAATTCCTGTTCGCTGAGACTGGCCATAACAACTCGGTCTCTGAGTGATATATCTTCGAAAAGTAATTCAACCACACCGTCTACGGTGGTGGGTTGAGATAACATTGTCTGATTGCTGATTGGTTGAAACATCATCGCACTAACTCCTCATTAATCCTGTGGCAATATATACCACAACTACTTGTAACATGGGGGAGCGGAATAGGGAGACAGCGTGGAATATGCAGGTAATAACTGGTTTGTTAATAGTTTTACAGGTGGTGGGGTTGAGTTATCGCTCTCGTTCTACGAGAGTACAAATTGAAAAACAACATGGGCAACTGTAATTGCAAACAACTTTTAACGGTGTCCTCAGGCGCTGTCAGCTTTTCCGCCTGTCTACATAGTAGTATATAGCAGAAATCCTAGATGTCATAGGAAACCGTCTTCAATAATATTGATTAATATCATAAAGGGCGGCAGCTAGAACAGATTATGAGAATGGTTCTTGTCGGAATGTTTACATAAAATAAATTTGAATAACACTGGTGTTGAAGTAATAAAAAATAATGAAAAGTTACATTTTTACGCTAAAGCCAGATAGGTAAAATTTAACGCAGCGGCGAGAACAATGGCCAAAAACAGAGTGCGAAGGCTTGCAATGCCAAAAAGAAACGACAGAACAAAGACATTAAGACGATGTTCTAGCGAAGCATTACCCTGTTTGACACGTAATTGGCTATGGCTGAGTCTGCCTATGGGGATTTTTTTATAGTATGAGCGCACAAAGGTGGCAATAAGCGCATTGCAGAGTAGAACAGATACAAATGAAACAAAGAGTATTGTCGCCCAGCTTTGGTGTAGCATCTTTTCACCCTTTTTCTTATTAAATGGTACTACTTATGAAGTGGTCATAGGCATAGTTCTACTCTATTCTATCCATGTCGGGTTATTTTTTGTAACATTTTATCAGGTGGGAGATTTTTAATAATTTCTCTAAGGCCAGCGTAAAAATGTTTTGACTCAAAGTCGACGAGAATATCTTCTACTGTGAGAGGACGTGACATACTAAACCCAGTAAGTGATCGACAGCGGCTTACAGCAACGTAGGTTTGGCCAGTTTCAAAAGCTCCTGAGCCTAGATCAAGATGTACATTTTCGATGGTTTTACCCTGACTTTTATGTATTGTGCTCGCCCAGGCAGCAATGAGTGGGAATTGTCTGTAGGAACCAATTCTGGTCCTTTCGATTTTGCCACTTCGTTTATCCCAGCCGTAGTGATACTCGCTCCACTCGGTACGACCAACGTCGACAAACTTTCCAGTATCGGAGAGTTCCACGAAAACTTTATCGTTGAGAAGTCTTTGGACAACGCCGATGGTGCCGTTTATCCATCTTTTCGCAGTATCGTTTCTGGTAAAAAGGATTTGAGTTCCGATTTTTAGTACCAGATTTTTCGGTGCAGGTAGCCTACCACTGTGGAACTGTCCTGTAATAAGTCCCCGATACGATCTTGCAGTGCCAGACAGTTTTGTAAGGGCACTGGTGTTAAGCTCGTCAACTTCCTTGTTTCTAGGAGATAAAGAGACCGATCCCTTTGGCGCCTGCTTTATTATAGTACAACCTTCATTGAGTCGCTTGATTGTTTCTTTAAGGTCTATGCCTTCACGCAGGCGAGTGAGGATATTAACGAATTGCTGGTCTGATTGTCTATAGGTTCGGTTGAATTCGACACCGTAGTAGGTCGATTTTTGTAGGCATTTGGCGTTGTAGAATTTTGCGGATCCGTAATGTTTTAGAAACAGTGGCAGAAGAGAAGATTTTGTGACAGGGGGAAGCTGGAACATGTCTCCCACCATAATAACAGGTAGTCCCCCAAAAGGTTTATTTACACCGCGGTTTACCCTCAAAAAAGAGCTGACCCCATCAAGAAGGTTTGCAGTGACCATAGAGATTTCATCAATAATGAGCAGTTTAGCCTCTACAATTTCTTTTCGTTGGGGGAGATGTTTTATGTCTTTTTTTACGATCCATCCCGGAGGAAGCTGACAAAGAGAATGAAGTGTTTTTCCTCCAATATTTAAGGCAGCCATAGTTGTAGGGGCACCAAGCAGAACAGAGCCTGAAAACTCTTGCAGGGCCCAGCGAACAAAGGTGCTCTTACCTGTACCAGCTCCACCTGTGATAAATATAAGAGGGAACTCTGCTTCTACGAGGCCTTTTACAAGACTATACTCAGGTAATAGTTCTATGGTTGATAGGTCAAATTCTGATTTATTGTCCGGCTTAATATTGGCAACGAGGTCTTTGCTGTAGGTAAACTCGCGGCGCTCTTCACCATCTAATGCACCTGTGAGTTTATTGAAAACAAACCCGGCGGCTGATGCGAGAGCAAGTAGGCTGAAAGGATCCATAAGAATGCCTGATAAACTTTGTGCAGGGTTACTACAACCCTAGAGTATATATGGATAGGTTAGAATTTTCTAAATATTTCCTATTCTGTGCTCGTTGTCAAGGACACAAAAATTAAGAGGATCTCTTTTATCAGAAGCTAAATGGGAGGGAGAATAGGTAGGGGGCTGGGAGTATTGATGGAAAGAGAAGAGGATTACATCATGCCAATTTTTTTCCAGTAGCCGTCAATCTGTAGTTTGCTCCGAAGAAAATTAAGAAAGTCCTCTTGGGTACAGTGATTATTACACGTCTGTTTGAATTCTATGAGAATAGGTGCCTGTTGACCTTTGCTATAGATATTCCATTCAACCAGGAGGTCTTCTTTTTGGGCCTCTGTCATTTTATTATTGTTTTTCATTGTTTAAATAACCATGATAAGCGGGAAGGGATGTCAGGTATTCTGAGAGAAGTATTAATTTTTTTCCAGATTATTTTCTAAAAAATAGAGCCAGCTTCTTTCTTCTTCGCCCAGGCGAATAAGGTTTAAATATTCGCATGCAAGCCGAATTCTTGTGTCTCGACCGCATGAGTTCCACTTTATATATAGCGCTTCTTTCTGTAAGGATGTCATGTGCGTAAGCCTCCAATATTAAGAAGTTTCAATATGGAGAAACGATCTTACAAATACCTTACTTGTCTAGGAATGGGAGAAGCAAAACGAGGCAGGGCAATTCTAAAGTGAAATATTAATGAGAGATCTACTGGTGCGGCCATTCTTGCAGAGCGTTTGCGAAAGGAGATCGAGTCTATTCCTTTTTTCTGTTCGGAAGAAAAAGTGCATATTACAGCAAGCTTTGGTTTAGTTAGTATCGATAACTGGGATGAGCAAGAAGACCTCTCTTACGAAGCCTTTTTGTATAACATATAGAAGTAGTGTTAGGGTTGTGCTTGTTTAGATGTTTTTCCTCTTCTGATCAGCAGGGCAAGATAACTCTCCATATACCGGGCACGTCTGGAAAAAAGGAAAAACGGCCATTTTTATCGGTCCTGCCGTTTTGGAATTCAATTTCAGCATCATCAGGTGACCATACCTCAACTTCAGCATCATCTGGTGACCATACCTCAACTTCAGCAAAGGGAAGGGCACTTCCATTTGAGTAGCGAAATTCAACGACCTCAGTTGTATCATTTTTTAATAAACGATAACCAAGGCCGTGGGCAGAGGCCGTTGTTGTGTAGAGAGCAATAACACCTGACATGAAAAGCAGCATGTATAAGGCTTTGGTTATGTTCGATATAACGCTTTTACTTATCATCAGTTACCTCCTCAACACCACGATCTGGTGTTGAGTACTTTTTACTCATCACCAGATCCGTTTATGAAATGACCTCAATTATTCGTTAATATTGAATACGAGTACAGCTCGTAGGACCTGTTTGTCGAAATCGGCGGTTGCCTCATCTAACTCATGCTGAGCACGGACCATCCATGTGCCAGGATGGGTGATTTTTACTGCCACCTCGCCATCCTCATTGGAGTTGCTGTAATAAGCGTAGGTGTTGGTGTGTGTGCTGAAACCGTCATAGGTTGCGTAGATCTCTGTGGTCAGCGGCTGCCCTTCATACAATATTTGAAATCGTATCTCGTTGCCTGATTTTGTGTTTTGAGGATCCTCCAGTGGAACTATTTCCAGCTGATGCCCCATTGGTTTACTGAATGCGTCGTCGGTTTTTCCATTCGTAATGATTGCTTTGGAAAATTTCTCATATTTACCGCTGGAGATAACTCCCGAGAGTCCTTTTTTACTAGCCTGTTTCCAACCCTTGGTGGTGTTAGTCCAGATCATACCTTTACGGTGGCCACACAGTATGTGTGTTCCTTCATCAGCCAGACTAGCACTCCCATCTAGTGTTTTGTCAGCTTCGTTCTTGGTGAGCGGTATATCTGTTCTTCCCGCAGCAGAAACCATATAGGTCTCAATTTGGCCCATAGGTTCAATTTCTTCACTCACCATAAATACGTGGGCAGAAAGCACTTTTACCGAAATTTCCTGATTCTGATTGTCACTCGCATAGGAGGGTTTGACTATAAACTCATGGGCCTGCCACCGACGATATCGAGAAGGTAAGTGCCAAGGTTACTGATCCTGCAATTCTGTAGAGGTGTTTTGTCAGTGGTGTCATCTTTTTCTCCTGGTTAATTGACGTTGGTGACGAAAATAGGTTTCGGGTTATCCTTACAAAGTGTTACATGAAAATTATTCGTGTTACCGTATGTGCAAAATAAATCCTGCTGAACCAAGAAGGTTAAAAGCAGGTAAAAATAAGTAATACGAAATTGATATAAGTGTTACTCTGCGTTAGTCTGATTTCCCCGTCAACTATTTTTTTAAGAAAAAAGAGTGTGAAAATATGGTGTTGTATATGTTTTTAGGATCATTTCAAGACGTATTTTCCTTTATGTTTGACCTTCTCAGACAATCTATTACGGTATAGCCTTCTTCTTTATGACAATAAAGTTTGACCAAAAATTGTATTCGTGAGAAATCTTGATGTGGATACTGTTGTGGTATCGATCATCATGCCTGACAATGTTCCTAAACGAAAGATGAAAAATAATCTGAAATTATCTCGGATGGGCGGCACGACAAAAGTTGATAGGCATTCTGGCTCATGAGAACCAGAACTTCACAGGAAACACCTTTCGTTTGAGTAGGTGACAAAATTGGTTACCTTCTATTTGGCAATGTTAAATGCAAGCCTCAGCTGCTGAGAATACCTAATCAGGAATAGTCTCAACATGACAGAAAGGCTTACCACCATATCGGACCTATGTGCCTCTCCCATATTTGATTCTCACAAGATGTTTTAGTAATTTTGATGAACTAGTAATTATACGAGTAGCGAATAATACCCAGTTCAAGCCTTATAACGTATAGAAGGGGTCTAATCTGAATAATGCCAAGCTGAAAACTAATGCAGATGGCTCGGTGGGTCTCTATCTTGGTCCGACAGTACCGGCAGGATTTGAGAGCAATTGGGTGAAAACCATCCACGGACAGGGATTCTTTCTGTTTTTCCGAGCATACGTCCCTAAGAAGGTGTTTTTCGACCTGAGTTACACGCTTGATGACCTGAAGAAAAATTAAACAGAAGGAGGGGGAATGAAATTACTACGCAACTGGAAACACTTGACCATTTTAGGTACTCTAGCCCTAGCGACGTGCATGTCGGCTTCGGTGTAATCGGCTCAGGAAAAGCCGAACATTCTTATCATCTGGGGAGATGACGTCGGCCAGTTTAACGTTTCTTACAACAACAAAGGGATGATGGGTTACCGGACACCGAATATCGACCGCATCGCTGCTGAAGGTGCTGAGTTTACGGATTGGTATGCACAGCAGAGCTTTACTGCCGGCCGTGCTGCATTCATTACCGGGCAGTCACCCATGCGCACAGGACTGACCAAGGTCGGTCTGCCGGGTGCTCCCGAGGGTATGAAGAAGGAAGACCCGACCATTGCAGGCTTGCTCAAGCCTCTGGGCTATATGACCGGCCAATTCGGCAAGAACCACCTTGGTGACAGAGATGATATGTTGCCGACTAATCATGGATTCGATGAATTTCTCGGTAACCTCTATCATCTGAACGCGGAGGAGGAACCAGAGCTTCCAGACTATCCGAAGGACGCTGAATTTAAAAAGCAGTTTGGGCCCCGTGGAGTCATCCACAGTTTTTCGGACGGCAGAATCGAAGATACCGGCCCGCTGACTAAGAAGCGAATGGAAACGGTGGACGAGGAAGTCACTACAGCGGCGCTCGACTTCATGGACCGCGCCAAAAAAGCGGATAAGCCGTTCTTCCTCTGGTGGAATAGTACTCGCATGCACGTCTGGACGCACCTCAAACCCGAATCCGAGGGCAAGACCGGTCAGGGTGTCTATGCTGATGGTATGGTCGAGCACGACGCGATGGTGGGCCAGTTGCTGGACAAACTTGACGAACTCGGTATCGCGGAGAACAAAATTGTCATGTATTCGACTGACAACGGTGCCGAGGTGTTCACATGGCCCGATGGCGGTACGACGATGTTCGCGGGCGAAAAGGCCACACAGTGGGAAGGCGGTTTCCGTGTGCCAACTGCGATTCGCTGGCCCGGCGTCATCAAGCCCGGCACAATCAACAACGAGATTGGTTCACACGAAGACATGCTATCCACTCTTCTCGCAGCCGCTGGAGAGCCTAATGTGAAAGAAGAGTTACTCCAAGGTAAGGCAGTCGGCAACATGACCTACAAAGTCCATCTCGATGGCTACAACCTGCTGCCAGCCCTCAAAGGTGAGGCTGAATGGCCTCGCGAGGAGTTCCTTTATTGGACGGATGACGGCAACGTTGCAGCCCTGCGCTACAACGACTGGAAGATTACGTTTCTGAGGCAGAACGCCCACGGGATGCACGTCTGGCAAGCGCCATATGAGCAGCTGCGCATGCCGATGGTCGGGAATCTGCGCTCCGATCCCTTTGAGCGCGCTTATCATGAAGGCATCGGCTACCCTAAATGGCAGTTCGAGCACATGTTTGCATTCGCACCTGCTGGTGCCTATGTCGGCCAATGGTTGCAGAGTTTTCGCGAGTTTCCGCCACGCCAGAAGCCCGGCAGCTTCAGCCTTGACCGCGTGATGGAATCAATAACCAAGGGTGCGGGCGACAAGTAAAGGCTCGGTACAAGTCCTAGCTAATAACCCGGTTCAGCAAATGGTGTCCTCATGTGCCTTTGCTGAGCCAGGGTGTTAAAGGAATGGTTACAACCCGCCAGTAATGTTTGCTTAAGGTTAACATTGTCAAAGCCAACCTAGATCTACTTAATTTGCTATCAAATTTGACATTCCTACTGTTAATTTACGAAAATATCTTCCAGCGAAATGAAAGAGACTCACATTGGCAATGTTAACCATTTAAGCAAATCTGAAAGTTTACACTATTCCTTCTAAGTAACAAATTCCATAACATGTTGATTATTCATCAAATGTCCTTTTTGTTACTTTTATAATAAACGCCGGAATTTTCGCCTCCGGTTAGGATGCTGTGAAGTTCCAATTTGATCATGCTCCAAAAAATCGCCCGAAAAGGAGCATTCTGGCATTTGTTAAAAGTAAAATTTGATTCCAGAAAACCGCTTGTAAATGGAGCAATCTAAATAATTGATAATTCCAGATAATTATGATTATTCCGGGTAGAAGCACCGGTTACCCGGCGCTCCCCCCACAGATCCGGACGTGAAGATTTCCCTCATCCGGTTCCTCAGAAAACACAGGCTGTACGTCTGTGAATTACCAAGCAAACCTTCCTCCACTTGGCGCATAACTATGCTACCCTTTCATCTTTTGCAGTTCTCTGGAGTCTCGTTGATATGGTTTGTGATCACTGAGTATCTCCCATAGTTCCTTCCAGAGAAACGTTATGCCTGGTTTCACCTTCCCTACAGTGGGTCCCTTGGGCCTCGGTTCCCCACCTTCTCAAACGCATCGCGTCCATCGGTACTATGATCCACTAAGACTACCAAAAGCCCATCTCAGGTCTGTTCGCTCTTAACTATCCGCACCTGATACCATGCATACCCTTCTACTTTTGTGTTCCTTTGCAGGCTTATATGAGGGGCGGGGTTTTCTCACCTCACATACCTGGAATTTGGGTTACGGAATTCCATACCGTTATATGTGCACGGAGACAATTGGCTCTCCCGAGTTCCCACGCTACCCACTTGAATGCATGCCCTGGTCTAAGACCCCGGTGGTGACCTGATTAAGGGCGTCAGCGTATACAGCTTTATTGATGAGTGTCACCGGCTATTTTATTCCACTGTAATCAATTCGGCGGAAAGAGAGGCGGCGTATGTGATTGACGGACTTATGCACAATGATGTGGTGCAAAGCGATATCCATTCCACCGACACGCACGGGTACAGCGAGATGATATTTGGGGTGACCCACCTGTTGGGGATTTCCTTTGCCCCCCGGATCAAGAGTTTTAAAAAACAGCATTTGTACAGCTTTGAAAGCCCATCAATTCTGAAGGACCTTGGCTATCATGTATTGCCGAAGAGAACAATCAATCTCAAGATCATCTCTGAGGAGTGGGATCAGATTTTACGATTTATCGCTACCATCAAGCTGAAGGAGACTTCCGCTTCACAGCTTTTCAGACGACTGAGTTCCTACTCCAAGCAGCATCCGCTTTACAGGGCATTGAAACAGTTTGGGCGGATCATTAAAACCCTTTTTCTGCTCAGATATATGGACGATGTGGAGTTGCGACAAATGATTGAAAAAATATTGAACAAACTGGAAAGTTCCAACAAGTTTGGAAAAGCAGTCTTCCACGGCAATAATCAGGAATTTCAACTATCCACTAAAGAAGAACAGCTGGTTGCGGATGGATGCAAACGACTTATCGAAAATACGATTATCTGTTGGAATTATATGTATTTATCAAAAAAAATGGCTCTTATAAAATATGAGTGGGTAAATATCACCGTTGACCAGCAGCAAATCTTATTTATGTAAAACGACTTTTCTATAAAATGAGGCTGACTCAGTGTCATAGCATAGCTGGTGGC
>JBLHNU010000074.1:0-27032 GCA_047622095.1 Desulforhopalus sp. | reverse complement strand
AGTTTGCGATCTGCAGGTGACAGCATCAGGTCGCAATGCCGCTAATGTCAATTTCACAAAAAATCGTCTAAAACCCTGTCAAGGGAAAAACGCCTGTAAATCCGAATTTTTCGCTGAATAGTTACTAGAAATCTTAGATTGAGGTGATCCCTGATCAGGTAATCCCAGCGACTGATCATCGTGCTTAACATTGCCACTGCGAAGCTAATAAATGCTGCATTACGCTTCAACGAAAGGTGTTTCCTGTACATGTAATTGAGAATTCATCCTTAAAACATAACAACATAGAAAGCTATTTCTTACCTTTAGAAAAGCAATATTTTCCTAACAGAAAAAGCGCATTGCAAAACCCTTGATAATTCCAGATTATGTTTGCATCTCACTTTAGGTATATTGTTAGGCTCATTGTAAGAGACCACAACAATATACGTCACAAACCATCTTGACCGAGAGTCAACATCTTTCCACTAGATCATAACCGAAAGAAGTGGTGACAGGCAGGAGATTTATTTGACAATTTCTTTCGACAACGATAAGTAAAAATCCATAGGAGATACCTTGATTCTCAATTCGGTCAAATCCCAATATAGATATCTTGACTTTGGAATATAGGTAAGTGGTTTCTTCGTTATTTAAGGTGGAGCAAGTAAAGATATGCCCTCTTTGAGGTGGTCGACTGAAACCTCAGTATGTTTTTACTAATGATATGCCTTGACCTTCGCCAGCGCCTCGAAAAAGATTTGTAATCTTTGCCGTATCTGAGTTTTCTATGATGAATAATCATTTTGTCCTCCAGAACCTGTTTTTATAAGGGCAGCTGTTCTGAAGTTGGTGATGATTTATTAAATAAATTTCACGATAACTAAAGTGATGTCGTCTTCTCTAGGGACACCTGATGTAAAACTGGCATGACCCTTCACTATCTGGTCAAGAATATTTTGTGCTGTTTGAGTGGAATTCTTTCGTACAATATGTTTGAGGCGTTCTTTCCCAAACATTTCACCTGCCTGGTTGCATGCTTCATAAAATCCATCTGTGGTTAATATAACGATTTGGTTTTGTGCAATCCCATTAATCTTTTGCTGTATGTAGTTATAGTTTGCATCAATACCTAACGCCAAACCTGGTCCTTTTAGTTCTTTGAATTGATCGTCGACAGGGTCATACAGAAGTGCGGGGTCATGCCCCGCACGTACCCAGTTAATCCTATTCTCACATCTCTCGATCAACAGATAGAAAAGCGTCATGAATCGACCGGTTTTCTCCATATCTTCTGTCAAATGTCGATTCATGGCCTTGACGATATTTTCGATAGTCCCAGGTTGTGTAGCTCGCATCCGAAGAAATGCTCTCGCACTAGCCATGAGAAGAGCCGCATCGACACCATGCCCAGCTATATCTCCAATAATTATTGCTATAGAATCATCTTCCGCTGTCGCGTTAGGTAAATAGTCGAAATAGTCTCCTCCTACCTCGTCGCACGGAAATGTTTTTCCGGCAATATCGAGTCCATCAATAGATGGTACTTTCTCGGGAAGTAAGCTTTTTTGCACCTCTGCTGCAAGTTGAAGGGCCCTTTTTTTCTCGTGTATATCAATCACCACACCCTGATGGTAGCGTAAGCCTGTCGATTTCTCCTCGAAGACCGATGTTTGATCCTCAATCCAGCGGATCTCGCCCTCTCTAGAAATAATGCGATAGGTCTGTGAATAGTTTTCGACTCCTTGTTTGACAAATTCGGCTATTTCATCAAGCGTCCTTTGTGAATCACCAGGGTATACAATATCCCGAAACATAATTGTCCCATCCAAGAAGTCTTCCGCGCGATATCCAAAACATGATATGTTTGGTGATACATAGACCATTTTTCGTTTCTTGGGATTAGGAGAAGCTAAGCGCCGAAAGAGTACAGCAGTACTGTTCTGGAGGATTAACTCTGTCAGGGACAATGCACTAAAACCTCCTTCTTCCAGTTCTCTGGACTTGAGTCGGTGGGTCAAGTCCTTGACCTCTTCTCGCAAAGACTGAATTGTCGCTTCCAGTGCGCTTATGTCCTTATCTGGCTTTATCACTATACTCATCCTATCAATTTCTGATAATGGGACATTATGGTTAAAGTGAGAGAGGTAGACTTAGCTCGTCTGTAAAATGTCTTCAAATGTCAATTTCGCCATAGTCAATATATTTTGACGATATCATAACCGGAAAAAGTGACAGCAGATGGGCGATTGCCACTGATAAGCTCTATCTCTGTATAAAACTCATTAGATCAACCAATAATCAGATTATGTAACTCATCTTTGTCTTCTGTGTCGTATGGAAAATGCTCCTGTAAGATTTCTCCCATGGATGTTACCGCAGTACAAATAGCCGGGCATTGATTGCCCAGTTTGATATCTTGAGTGAGTTTCTCGATCACGTTATCCCAAGTAGCTTGTTCTATTTTGCTGTTTATACCGGCGTCTGCAAAAATCCATACTTTCTTCTCAAGGACTGATATGTAGAGAAGGATACCGTTGTCACCCGATGTTTTGTAGAGACCTTGACTATAAAAGGCCGCAAGGGCTGATTTACTCACGGCCTCTTCGACATGATCGGGATTGAGAAAGTAGTGTTTGAGCCTATCAGTCCTCTTTACCAGATAGTATATGGGAATAAAGAGAAGAGCAAAGATGCCAATAAATAACCACATGTTCTGTGGGCCAATCCACAATAATTTTCCGATGATTACAGTAAGGAGCAGACTTAACGGTATGGTAAGTGAGGCGCTGCAAACAACTGCGGCAAGAGGGTAGTCACCACTTTTAGAAACGACCATGGGGACAATTTCCCCGGCTGTTTGTTTCTCTGCAACCTGAACTGCCGCCGTGATTGTCTGTTGTTCTTCCTCGGTGAGAAAGAGTTCTGCTAGAGTCTTCATGTTACCATCCTCCCGATGAGCCGCCGCCGCCAAAACCACCACCGCCACCACTAAAGCCCCCTCCACTTCCAAATCTGCCGCCACCAAAACCACCTGAGGAAATACCTGAGTTACTGCGACGGCTTCTACGGATTCGTTTAGTGGTGCCGGTATTTGTTCTACCTAATAACATACTCGCCAGATAGCCGACAAGAAAACCAGCAGGGATAAGGCCTAGAAAGAGTGGCCAGCTAAAGCCGACAAAGAGACTTGTGAAAACAGGGAGGGCAACAGAACTAACTGTTGCAGCCAAAACTTTATTGCGACTGAAAATTTTACCAATGTTAAAGAGAAGAAAGAACATAAAGATGATGTAGCCTGTAAAATCATTTTGACTAGAGCTAGCGTTTTGCTCGCCTCCCTGACCTGCGTATTCGCCACGAACAGAAGCAATCATAGCAGATACACCATCTGCCACACCTCGGTCAAAATTACCGTTTTTAAAATTTGGAGTAATGACGTTACGGATAATTCGACCAGCGGTAAGGTCGGTCAGGACACCTTCCAGCCCATACCCAACCTCTATGCGAATCTTACGATCATTTTTAACGACGAGAAGAAGAGCTCCGTTATCAAGTCTTTCCTGGCCGAGTTGCCAGTTTTCAACCACACGAAGAGAAAATCCTTCAAGATTCTCACCATCAAGGGAGTCTATTGTCAAAACTGCTATTTGTGTCGACTCCTCTTTTTCAAGCGTTGCGAGCACATTTTCCAACTGCCCCTCTGTTGAGGAGCTGAGCATATTTGCGTGATCATTTACTCTTTGTTTAAGAGTAGGGACGTCAACACCTGCAGCGAAATGTGCGATAAACAACAGGCACAAAACCTGAGTCATTCCAAAGAAAAGTACCTTTTTTAGCGTAGAGTAAATGTTTGACATTATAGATCTCACACGGCTCAAAATGTAACTTTTGGCACCTGTTTGGCTGCTTCGTCCGCTTTGTAATATTCTTTTCTATCCAGATGGAGGATGAGGTTGTTGGTGAGACTCGATGGAAACTGACGAATGGAGCCGTTAAACATTTCTACAGCCTCGTTGTAGCGCTGGCGGGCCACATTAATTCTGTTTTCTGTTCCTTCAAGCTGGGTTTGCAGATCCAGGAAGTTTTGGTTTGCTTTGAGATCCGGATATTTTTCAACTACCACCATCAGTTTGCCAAGTGCGGAGGAAAGACCTCCCTGGGCCGCTTGAAACTGACTCATGGCTTCTGGGTTGCTCAAGTCATCGGTGGAAAGTTGTACGGAGGTTGCCTTAGATCTGGCATTGATAACAGCCTCCAGAGTTTCCGCCTCATGCTTGGCATATCCTTTAACTGTTTCAACGAGGTTGGGGATGAGATCTCCTCGTCTTTGAAGGGTAGCTTCGATATCACCCCAGGCTTTAAAAACGCTTTCTTCTTTTACCTGTAAGGAGTTGTAGCCGCATCCGCTCAGAAAAAAAACAGGCAGCAGAAACGAGAGTAGTATAAAAGTAGACCGAGTAAATCGTAACATGATTCCTCCTGGAAAATGATCATAACATATAGGTTGAATTGAATAACTCATTGTATTCTAGCAATCTACAGTAGTGCTTTTTCTCCAACCTGTCTATGTTAGTAAATTCGTAAATTATGGACAACCTTATAGATGAGTCTGTGTGAGATGCTGCTTGACAAAAGTTCATGACAATCGTAAATTGTTGCCTTGTTAAATATTAAGGAGGCAATGAATGGGAAACACTTGTAATGAAGAGTCTTTATTACAGTTGATAAGTATGACTGCTAAGGTGATGCGTAGTTTTGCTGACCAGTGGCTTAAGAAATATGATCTTACGTTGGAGCAACTCCATGCACTTAAAAAAATGGATATCGAGTTAGGCCAGACCCAGAGTACGCTTTGTAGTGTTACAGGGAAAAGTCCTGCCAATATAACACGGCTTCTTGACCGGTTAGAAAATAAAAAATATGTGGTACGCAGGAAAGATCCAGATGACAGAAGAGCAAGCCTCGTATTTTTGACCGGGGAAGGAATGCGAATTCGTGAAGAAGTGCGGGGTGGTTTTGATGGAATGCAATCAGAGCTTTTGCAGGATATAGACATTAAAAAACGTGAACAGGTTAGTGAGGTTCTGAACATAATTAAAAATAGAATTGAAACTGTTTCTGTACATAAAGGGTGAGGGGAAAATGTTAAAAAAAATTATGATGATTGGTCTCTGTTCGTTGGCTTCAGTTGCTCATGCTGCAGGTCCACCTCCAGCAAAAGTTGTGTTGGGTGATGTTGTAAAAAAGGAAGTTGCTACCACTCAATCAGTGACAGGGGTTCTCTACTACGAGAGAGTAAGTGACATTTCTACTGAAGTTGTAGGCCTGGTGGAAGAAATTAAGGTACGCCAGGGCGATCATGTGAAAGCCGGTGATTTACTGGTTCGTCTTAATACCGAAATCCTGGAAAAGGAAATCACCCTCTCAAAAACCCGCATCGCTCAATCTGAGCTGCGTATTAACAATAAGGAAAAGAATTACAAACGGCTGGAGAGGCTGTTTAATAGTTCCGGCGTCAGTGAGAAGGATTTTGACGATGCGTACTTTGACTATCAAGACGCTCAAATGGAAAAAAGAGCAGTGGGAGATAATCTCGCTAAGCTTCTTATAGAGCAAAAGCGTTCAAAAATCAGTGCTCCGTTCGATGGTGTTGTGCTCAGTAAAGGTGTTGATTCAGGTGCCTGGGTGCAGCAGGGTAAAGTCCTTGTGAGTCTTGGTTCTTCAAGCGATCTCTTTGTTCGAGCACCCATTGCGGAAAATATGTTGCGCTTTGTTCAGGTTGGAGAAAAGATCCCTGTTATTTTAAACGCTTTTAATAAAGAGATTGAAGGAACTGTGATCGGTATAGATCCGGTTGCAGATATTAAGACAAAAAATATTTTTCTGAAAATTAAAATCCCTCCAATGGATGTTGTGGCTCAAAATATGTCAGCCAATGTACTTGTGCCCAGCAGTGCCAAAAAAGAGCTGAGCGTACTCAGCCGGGCTGCTGTCATTAAGTTTCAAGGCAAGGATTTTGTCTATACAGTAAAAGATGAAAAGGCATCTATAATGCCTATCAATATAGTTTCTTATATGGGACAGATGGTTGCGACCGATACGCCGTATATTGCTCCGGGGTTTCCTGTTGTTATTGAAGGCAACGAGCGATTACGGCCTGATCAACCTGTGACGGTTGTAGGAGGAAAGTGATGGATATTGTCGAATATTCACTCAAAAAACCGGTTTCTGTAGCAGTCGCTGTCATCTTGCTGGTGACCTTTGGTCTTATTGGTTTAAATCAGCTGCCAATCCAGCTTACTCCAGATGTTGAAACCCCTAAAATTACGGTACAAACTACCTGGGGTGGCGCAACGCCGTTTGAGATTGAAAAAGAGATCATAGAAAAGCAGGAAGAAGCGCTTAAAGGTCTGCAGGGGCTGACCAAGATGGAAAGCTCCAGTTACAACAGTTTTGGTGAGGTTACACTTTCGTTTGCACTGGAAACGGAAGTGCCTGACGCACTTTTGCGGGTATCCAATAAACTCAATGAGGTAGCAAACTACCCGGATAATGCAGATAAACCGGTTATTGAAGCAGCCGGGGCCAACAGCTCTCCTATTGTCTGGATGGTGGTGAAACCCAAAGAAGAGAATAAGGAAGATATTACTCACTTTATGACCTTTTTTGAGGATAATATCCGTCAAAACTTTGAGAGAATTAAAGGTGTTGGTTCAATGTTCATCTTTGGGGGAACCGAAGATGAGCTCCATATTACCCTTGATATGGAGAAGCTGGCCCAGAACAAGGTCAGTATTAATCAGTTGACTGGCATTGTTGTTCAGGCAAACACAACAACTTCAGCTGGTGTTTTGGGGATTGGCCGGAAAAATTATCGTATCCGTACTCTTGGCCAGTTTCAAAACCCTGAAGATGCTCTTGATGTGGTGATCTACGATGATGGTCTTAAAAGGGTGTATCTCCGGGATGTCGCTACGGTTGAAAAAGGATATCAGAAAGAGGCTGCAGCAGTACTTCACAATGGAGAGCAGATTTTGGTTATTGGGCTCAGAAAGGAGACCGGAGCCAATGTACTTAAGATGAGTGATGCGGTCGAAGCTGAAGTAAACAGGCTTAATGATGGCATTATGGGTGATAATGGTCTGTACATTGAGCTTGTCTACGACCAGCGTGGTTATATTAAAACATCCATTGATCTCGTTAAGAAAAATGTTTTGGTGGGCGCCTTGCTTGCAGTTATCATCTTATTGTCTTTTTTGCGTAGTGTCAGGACGACTTTTGCTACAGCAGTTGCCATTCCTATTTCAGTCATCGGGACTTTTATTTTTCTCTGGCTTACAGGACGAAATCTTAATGTTGTAAGTCTTGCAGGTATCTCTTTTGCTGTAGGTATGCTGGTTGATAATTCCATTGTCGTTCTCGAAAACATAGATAGACATAGGCAGATGGGCAAATCCGCCTATGACGCTGCCTACACAGGAGCAAAAGAAGTGTGGGGGGCGGTATTTGCCTCCACAGCCACAACCGTTGCTGTTTTTCTTCCCGTTATTTTTATGCAGGAAGAGGCGGGACAGCTTTTTCGGGATATTGCAATTGCAATCACCTTTTCTATTGTGATTAGTCTTCTTGTCTCCGTCTCTGTGATTCCAACGCTTATCAACCTAATGTATAAAAACTCAAAGGTGAAGGCGCAAAATAGCCTGCAGAAAAGCTATGTAGGGCCGATTTTTGTGAAGTTCATCATGAGTGTATCAAATCTTTGTTTAAAAAATGTTTTAACAAGAATCTTAACAGTCGTTCTCTTTACCAGTCTCTCCGCGATGGTAATTTATACTTTAAAGCCACCAGCGGAGTATTTGCCCCAGGGAAATAGAAATCTCATTTTAAATATTCTTATACCACCGCCAGGCTATTCGGTTGATAAGTTTAAAGAGATCGGAGAGGGCATTTACAACTCCTCTAAGCCGTATTTTGAGGAAGATGGCAAAGATGGTTTTCCAAAGTTAAAGCAGATGTTTTTTGTTGGTGCTGATCGGTTCACCCTTTTTGGAGCCATCTCCACCCACGAGACGAGAGCGGCGGAACTCATTCCACTTTTTTCAAGAATAATGAATTCGATTCCAGGAATCTTTGGAGTAAGTATCCAGGCGGGTATATTTGAGCAAGGGCTTGGAGAGGGAAGAACCGTCGAAGTTAATATCTCTGGTGAGAATATCGACACCATTGCAGGCGCAGCAATGACTCTATATGGTGGTATTAGTCAGAAAATACAGGGTGCTCAGATTCGACCGATCCCCTCACTTGAAACAAGTTATCCAGAGATTCTTGTTATTCCCAACAAACAAAAACTTGCTGCAAATGGGTTGACAGAAAAAGATCTTGGCGTCTATGTGGATATTCTTATGGATGGTAGGCGTATTGATGATTTCAGCCCCGCCGGTGTAAAGAAAATCGATCTGGTGGTGAAGGGAAGTGACGAAGAATTTACCAGTCCTGAGAGTATCTTAAAAGCCACCATCGTCAACAACTTTGGTGATCTGATCAAAGTAGGTGATGTAGCTGATTTGAAATATAGTCAAAGTATGCCACAGATTAATCATCTTGAGAGAAAGAGGACCATTACTCTTCAGGTGACGCCACCTGTGACCTTGCCTCTGCAAACGGCTATTGAATCGATTCAAAATGATCTTGTTGGGCCTTTGGTTGCGAGCGGTAAATTAGATGGTGTCTCAGTTACTATCGGTGGTAATGCTGATAAATTGGTCGAAACAGGAAAGGCGTTACAGTGGAATCTATTGCTTGCACTGCTTATAACGTACCTTTTGCTATCGGCTCTTTTTGAAAACTTTTTCTATCCACTTATTATTCTGTTTACCGTCCCACTCGCGGCTGCCGGAGGCTTTGTTGGTCTGCTTGTGGTAAATACCTTTATAACAAGACAGGGTTTTGATGTTCTTGCTATGCTTGGGTTTATTATTTTGATTGGGACTGTCGTAAACAACGCGATTCTTATTGTTCATCAATCATTAAACAATGTGCGCTATAATGGCCTTGAAGGATTGGAGGCGATTTCTGATGCTGTAAAAACCAGGATTCGTCCAATTTTTATGAGTGCGACCACAAGTGTACTTGCTATGAGTCCTCTTGTTATTTCCACCGGTTCTGGTAGTGAGCTGTATCGAGGTCTGGGCAGTATTCTGCTTGGTGGTTTGACCGTGTCAACAATGTTTACTCTGTTTGTAATTCCGGCACTACTTGCCTTTGTAATCCGATTTGAAAGGAGTCGAACTGATGAAGTTAATTAATGCACTTACTCTGCTACTGTTCTGTAGCTCTTCCGCATTTGCTGTGAGTCTTGTTGAGATGCAGGAGATGGCCCTTGGAAATAGACAGGTGATTCAACAATATGTTACCAGTCTTGAGAAAAGTGAAGAGGATATTACTCTTGCGAAATCTCCATACTATCCTTCTGTTGATGTGGCGTATACCGTCAACACTCTTGATGAAGCGACTCCCTTTGAAGAAAAGGAAAGCTCAACCATTTACGGTGCTGTCAGCTATAATCTTTTTGCCGGTTTTCGTGATAAGTATAATATTGAGTCTGCTGAACTGTTAAAAGCGGTGCAGGAATACAGCCTTGAGGGGATACAGCAGGATCTGCAATTAGCGGTGGCCCTTGCCTATCTCTCTGTGTATGAGCGGCTTGCCAATAAAAAGGTAGCAGAGTCGGCTTTTGAAACCCTTGGTAAAGTATATCGTGATGGCGAGAGTCGTTACCAGGTCGGTTTGATCGGGAAAAATGAACTCCTGAAATTTCGAGTAGATTATGACAATGCCGATATCACACTTAAAGCTGCTGAAGCTGGATTGAAAAAGAGTATCAATGTGCTCTCCCGCCAGGTTGGTAGCCGGCTTGAATTTGGCGATCTTGATTTCGCCGAGTTTAAAGAATTGCCCCCACTCATGGATAAAGACGCATACACAAAGACCATGCTTGAGACAAGAAGTGAGATTAAAGCTCTCGAGTCTTTAATTGGCGTGAGTGAAGCCCAGGTTGAGCGCGATAAAAGTGATTACTACCCAAAGGTTGATCTCGTGGGAAGTTATGGCTTTTACGATGATGATTTTATAAGCGGTTCAGGTCAGTACAATGATGATGAATTACGCGCCCAGGTAGTTTTCTCTATGAATTTGTTTCGTGGCTTTTCTACAGAGTCAAATGTTACCAAATCAAAGCTGTCTGCTCGTTCTGGACGATACGAACTTGAAGAATTAAAAGATAGTTTCACCAACGACCTCGACAACCTGTTTATCGATTTTGAAGTGAGTCTTGAGAACGTCAACGTCGCAGCTCGTTCCATTGAGCAGGCAGAAGAGAATCTTCGTATTACCCAGTTAAAATATGACGAAGGGTTGCAGCGGGAGTCTGATCTGTTGGATGCGATTACAAGTCTGTCGAGAGCACAGTTCAACTATGTTGCTGTAATGCGGACTGCGTACTCCAATGATTTTCAATTGACCAGAATGGTTGACGGATTCTAACTCGAATGTTCACCAGGGGCCGGCTCGTCCGGCCGCATCTGGGGCGTCGCTGAACCAATAAGCAGAGTCAGATATTGCTTGTTGGTTTGCTCTTTGGTCAATCGTCCTGCAACTGATTGAATTTGATTTCAGTCTTAATCGAAGAAAATCGACGTTTCTATGAAATTCTACTAGTTTCTTCGCCTGCAAGAACAGACGATAAACCTGCCAAAGTCAGCCCGGTTAGGGAGTTGATTCGGCAAACCAATACCGATGAACAGTCAAAAGTAGCTACCAACTATCTAGATAAAACCCTCAATCATTTTCAGAGAATGCAACGAGGAGGCGACTCTGATGTTCAGCACATTATTGATACCTATCGCTCTGTTACTCATAACCATAACATTTAACTCCGGCTAGCGAAGTGAATGAAAAGATAGACAATTAATTACGGATAATTCTCGATGAAGATTGCCAATACGAATTACACCAAATGTTTTTGCGAGGAAAATATCTGGCATTTGTGCCAACATGCAGATCTTGTAGAGTTTCCCAAATATGTTCTTTTCATCTCAAACGTCATAAAGCAATGTCCCTTCTGGTTTCAGAAATCTGCACCAGCACAGGAATTCATCTGTTGGGACTATCATGTAGTTTTAGCCGTGAATATGGAAGGTTGGCGGATATTTGATCTGGATACGACACTGTCTTTTCCAATCGAGTTGAAAGAGTATATTTCTTCAACTTTTAAAGGCATGGCGGGTATTTATCCAGGTTATTTTCCCAATTTTAAGATTATTGGCGCCGAAAGATATGTAAGGGAATTTTATTCTGATCGGAAGCACATGAAAGATGAGGGCGGCAAATGGCTATGTCCTGCTCCAGATTGGTCGTTGATCCTCGGTAACAAACAGCTATCTATTGATGGGTTGTTTGATTATACCGATTCAAGCAAGCAGAAAATATATAGCTTGCCTGAGATGGTTGAATATCTGTATGAAGAGGCGTAGTGCAGTGATATGGGTAAATCGTAGATAGTTTTCATTCGAAAACGGCGCTTTTCATCTAACTCTCGGAGTCTTCGCTTACCTCGTTGCTCTCAAAATTTTTCTTTTGCAAAATTTTATCTGTCGATGTGGTAAAATTCGTCGAGCGTCTTGATTTGGATGACAAGCCCTCGTTTCGAAAATGACTTTGGATCTTGAGCTTGTTCTTC
Organism: Desulforhopalus sp.; assembly: GCA_047622095.1. Taxonomy (GTDB): domain Bacteria; phylum Desulfobacterota; class Desulfobulbia; order Desulfobulbales; family Desulfocapsaceae; genus Desulforhopalus_A. Next base: position 15,313 of record JBLHNU010000074.1, on the reverse strand, counting down.
GATAACTAGCTGAATTGATGACGGAATTCGGTTTTTCGGTTGATTTAAGGGATCTCATCTTGGTATTACAGATAGTTACTGGTTCTGACAATATATCGCCTAATATGAATGGTGAGGTTAGCCACGATTCTACCATTGGAATGGCTGAGGCATTGTACATCATTCAACAGGTGACGTTTTAGTAACTCAACAAAATATTCAATTTAAAATGACCCAGTGATTAGTGGGGCTGGACCAAGCCAAGCCCCTTGGATTTCTATGGATCTGTGTCGAAAAGAGGCCGTTTTTATAGTCACTTATTGAGAAAGGAAAAAAATGAAGGGTATCCTGGCAGTTGGAGATTGTATAACACGGGGCGTAAAACACTGTTTTGAAAATAGCTATCCAGAGCGAGTCGGTAGAGCGTTGAATATTCCTGTGAAAAATTGTGGGAGGGCCATGTGTAGTAGCAAGGAAGGGATATTCATGCTGAAAGATAATGATAGTCATGAGTTCGATTATGTCATTATTCAGTTTGGCCTGAAAGATGCCCATTCAACATTTAAATATTCCCCGAACATTCTCTACTATCCAGATAATTTTTTTCGAAAACAAGCTCGGAAAATTGTGAAAAAATACAAAAAATCGTGCAAAAAAATTGGTTTGAATAACCTCTTAGGAGAAGTATGCGTTGTACCTGAGCAAGTATATCGAAATAACGTTTCACTGATGGTTGAGCGGTGTAAAAGTAAACTGGTCATTTTGCCAGAAATAATTCCTCATCAAGAAATCGCCAGGAACAAAACAATTCAGCGATATAATATAATCTTGGAAGAAATTGCGAAAACCCACGACAATTGTATCTATATCAGAATCTTCGATGATTTCCTGAAAAAGATGCCAGAGTATTATCTGGATATGGGGCATCCAAATGAATTTGGATACAGTTACATTTCAGGAAAAATCTTAGAGCATCTTGATGAAGTTGCTATGAGGAAACTTACATAAAATATAGCAGGAGAGTCGCCAAGCTGGAAATATGCAGTGGGGGCCAATCTATAACCTGAAAAAGTGTATCGATATGGAATGATAGCACCATTATAAGAAAAGAACACGGGGTGCGAGCTTGTGATAGTGGTATAAGTGGATGCATCTGTTATGATTTTCATGGAAAACGCATCCAGAGTGAAGTAACTATCTAATAATACGTAGTATCATCAGATCTGAAAAGCCACGGGTCTAGCGGTTGCTGCTTCGCAGAAAACGGATTTTTCTACACACTCGTTATGTGTCCAAAAAATATCAACATGCACAATAACATTGACATACAAGATTACTGCCAAGATATCTACAAATGGCCACAAAGATGGAAGATGATTCCAGAGGACATCGGTGTTGGTGAAGGGATGTTGAAAGAAATAATCCCATTTATGGAGTTTCTTGTATCTAAAAAATACAAACAAAAGACATTAAATAAGCATTTTAATAATCTTTGGTTATTGGGTGGGGAACTTATAGATAGAATTGACAAAGATGAAGAATTAAGACAAATTAGTCCTTTGCATCTCATTCTACAAAACATTGATTCTAGTGGAGGGCCATATTCAAAACACCTTGATAGTGACTATGAGTTTGAATCATTTGACTCAACATGTAGGAAATTCTACAACTATCTGAAACAAAACATTAATATCACATGACAAGGTGCCACAAAGTCCTGAAAGAAGCCATCTCCATCATGAATATGCTGATGCTGAAATAACAACCGACCTGCCACCTGAATATGGTGGGGACCGTCTCTAAGAGGAGGGGGGCTTTCTTCTGACTCCAGTATTGTTACGTTAAGTAGTTGTGGAATTGTTGTTGCCAGTCCCCGGCCGCTCAATTCAAATTACATTCTAATTTGATTTTGACCCCCTCACGCGGTAGAATAATAGAGAATACTATTTTTAGTAAAGCAGTGTAAAGAATGCTTCGTCTTCTCTAAGGTCGTTCACGGTTGTCTAACAACAATGAGGATCTGATATGAAAATTGTGATTGTCGGTGGTGGTGCAATAGGCAGACTGTTTGGGTCTTATCTTGCCAACAGCAAAAATGAGGTCACGCTACTCGATATTGACAATCAGGTAGTCGACGCAGTCAAAAATAACGGCATTCATGTACTAGGTCGAGATGTGGCTGACCCGGATATAGTGAGTCGGGTCCTGGTCAATGCGGTGACGGATGGGAAGCTGATAACCGAAAGTGACCTTGTACTGTTGATGGTTAAATCATTTGCAACACGTATAGCGACTCAATCTGTAGCTCACCTTATTGGATCTCATTGCCCCCTTCTGTGTATTCAAACAGGTCTTGGCAATATAGAAATTATTGAACAGCTGATTCCCAAAGAAGATATCTTGGTTGGGTTTACTTTTATGTCAGGTACAGCCCTTGGTAACTCAAAGGTTAGATACGGGCAAGAAGGTAAAACCTATATTGGCGAAATAAATGGCGAAATCACCAACCGTGTTCAGAACATAGCAGATGAATTTGAAGCAAGTGGCATAACTACTCAGGTGGTACGGAGAATAATTGGTCGCCTTTGGTGTAAGGTTATTGTTTTTTCGGCTATCAACCCATTGTCAGCTCTACTCAAGGTTCCAAATGGTGTTCTGACGAGCAAAACAGAGTCCATCACCCTTATGAAACGCCTACTTGATGAAGGTAAAGCGGTGGCCGACAGGCATGGTATTGATCTTGTTTATAAAGATCTGTATGAACTGCTGTTTGACGCTTGTCAGCGAAGTTCGAACAATCTCTCGTCCATGTTCCAGGATATTCTCAACAATAACCTCACTGAAATTGATGCACAGAATGGAGCGATCTGCAAGTATGGGGCGCTGTACGGAATTTCTACACCAACTCATCAAACGATGGTGGAAATGATCAAACTTCAAGAAAAGTGGAGTTTATAAATGGATTAACTCTGCAACGCCTAAGACATACTACATTACGCACGATCTACAATAGAGGGCGATAATGAAGAACAGGGAAAGATTTTTACTTGCAGTCGATGGTAGCAAGGCATCAATTCGCGCGGTGAAATATGTCGGAAAGTTTGCTTCCCTGATGGACAATGTGGAAATATGTATCTTAAATGTCTACCCAGAACCTCCCCCTGACTACTACAGTAATGGCGGAATACTTAATACTTATGTAGCCATGCGTGAAGAACGTGCTGCTCAAATGTTCAAAGAGGCTAGAACAATTCTTTTAGAAGCAGGAGTCCAGGAAAAGCAGTTGAGCCAACTCGTGAGAATTGCTGAGGGAAAAACAATTAGTGAGGAGGTACTCGCCGTACAAGCAGAAGGTTACTATGGAACGGTTGTCGCAGGTAAACGAGGAGTCTCTAAAGCTGAGGAATTTTTATTTGGTTCAATCTCCAACGCCCTTGCCAGACACAGTAAACACTTCACATCCTGGATAGTTGGTTAAGCCTATGGTTAACTGGAACCAATTCCCTGAACATATCCTCCCCCAACTGAAAAGCCACCTAGCTGTTCGTTCACAACGTAGACAGCCAAGGCTCTATACTGACACCAGTGATTTTGGTAATATCGATTATGGTGATGTTATTCATGTGGACGGCCGTTATCTACTTATCGTCGGGTATACGCGTGAAGGTCGTTTTGGTGTTGAAGAGCAACCGAAACAGTGGGTGCCGAAGGTTTATGATCTTGAAAGTGGTCAGCGTAACATCGTTAAACTGGTATTCCATGAAAGTTACACTATTCACCTGGGGAGTTTAGAGGTTACCTGTTACAGAAGCCCAGAAAAGGAGGCTCAGGTAATTGAACTTATGAAAGGGAATCATTCGTTTATGCAAGGTTATGCTGTACTGGATGACGTGGGGAATCTGGTTCGTATTCTCGATATTGTGAATGGTCGAAGACTCGACAAGATGATCCATACCCTTGGTTCAAATCATCTTGATTATTTTCATAATTATCTGCCGGACATGCTAAAGCGGTTTCTTGTCTCCGTCGAATCCATTATGTTGCTGCACAGCCATGGTTTTAAACATGGGGACATTCGTCGTGATCATATCTTTGTGGATCGTAACGACGGGCACTTCTGTTGGATAGATTTTGATTATGATTTTTATCTTCCTGAGCGGCCTTACGCCATGGATTTATTTGGGCTCGGCAATGTCTTGTTGTTTCTTCTTGGCCAGAATACATTCCGGCCAGATGCTGTTCTCAAGGACCCACTTTTAGGAAAAGATATTTTTAATAGGCTGGATCAGGGTGATTTGGCACTTCTTTCCAGTGACAGAATCTTTAACCTGCAAAAGATCTACCCCTATATCCCAAATTCTCTCAACGATATTCTTCTCTATTTTTCTAATAGAACAGATGTGATGTATGACACAGTTGATGAGTTCTATGGGGATCTTCAACTGGCAATGGCCGCTATGTGACTCCCTGTGTAGTATAGGTGATACTAAGTGGAACAGGTGCTGTCGCATTGGTTAATGTTTCCATTGTGTGATCACAATGACAAGGAGTGAAGAATGGGCTATCTCAGTATTTCCAAAGGAAGAAATATTCGTTATGAATTACTAGAAGGTAATAAAGATAAGCCTTACCTTGTCTTTTTGCACGAAGGGCTCGGTTGTGTTGAGATGTGGAGGGATTTTCCGCACAAACTGTGCAGAAAGACAGGTTGCCCGGGACTATTATATGATCGTACCGGTTACGGAAAATCTTCCGCGGGAAAGGGCACAAGAGGGTTAGATTATGTCCATGATTACGCGCTCAAAGAGCTGCCGGAAGTAATAGAAGCTCTGATTTCAAATAGCCCATATATTTTGGTTGGACATTCAGACGGTGCCAGCATCGCTCTTATCAACGGGCCAAAAAGAGATCCTTTACTCAAGGGTATTGTAACTGAAGCAGCACATGTGTTTGTAGAGAAGGAAACAATAAGCGGTATTCGAATTGCTGATAAAGCATACAATGATGAAGGCTCCAAAGGCCTCTCAAAATACCATGGGGAAAATACTCACCAGCTATTTAAAGCTTGGTCGGAGACGTGGCTCAGTCACTGGTTTAGAGACTGGAGTATTGAAAACCTACTGTCAAAAATTTCTTGTCCGGTGTGGTGTTACAAGGTTGCAATGATGAATATGGAACCAATAAACAATTGGACGCAATCGTCTCACAAGTATCTGGGTCTGTAGAAAAGCATATGATCCCTGATTGTGGGCATACACCACATTTAGAACAACCAGAACTGGTACTAAATCTCACTTCTGAGTTCATCCGTGAAGTCACATCCTAAACGGCACCCTTACCCATGGTTCCTCTTTTTGAAAGTGATGAAAGTACCATGTCTCTCATCGGCGCCGAATTTCTGTGTCAGGCGTCGTAGGTGCGCTGTTATTAATCTTGTTATGTGTCGCCCCTTTTGGCGGTTGATGGCGGTTGAACACGGATTAAATTACCTATAAGCATTAGTCCCCCACCCACAATGAGTGACATTTTAAATTGCTCTGCATAGAAAAACATTCCAACCAATGCTATTAAAGGCAGCCTAAAAAAGTCCATGGTAACTACCGTTGTTACTTCTGCATATTTCATAGCTTTAGTCATGCAATAGTGGGCAGATAAAGCAGTGAAGCCAATTACGATCAACCACAACCATTGTTCGCCTATGGGCCATGACCAGTTTGCAAGAGAAAGTAACAACCCTATAGGCAGTTGAATTAGACACATATAGAACAGTATAGAAATCGCTGATTCCGATGAACTCAATGACTTTGTTACTGTGTGTGATATGGCATAGCAGATAGCTGCTGCCAGTACTATGAATGACGCTGAATTCATAATAGCATAGCCTGGCTGGACGATTACCAGTACTCCAATCATGCCAAGAAATACTGAAATAAATTTTGTGGTAGTAATCGCTTCGCCTAGAAATATTGCAGCGATTATAAGTGTCCATATTGGTACGGTGAACTCAAGGGCAAAAACCTCAGCAAGCGGGAGTATCCCTATGCCCAAAAACCAGCCGTACTGACCGAAAAAATGAATAACATTACGGAAACTATGCAGTCCGATTTTTTTAGTTCGAATACTGACTTTATTTTTAAAAAAAAGAATAACGGAAGATATGAATAGGAGCCCTATAACACTTCGAAAGAATAATATTTGAAAAATAGACACCTCCCCACTCAGCTCTCTGGCGCCTATGGCCATTAAACAGAATGAAACCAGTGCTCCAGTCATCCATATTACAGCATGCATTATAGATTCAGCTCCATAGGCACGTAACAGGTTATCCTAAAGGTATGTATAACGACCAATCTGAGATCACCTGTCATTATGAATATAGGAAATACAATTTTAGACGTATCATTTTTTTCTTAATTATAACAATATATTGCGTTATATAATCTGTGAGACGGTGACTGATTGTCAGGGATTAAGTTTCTTTGTTTTGGCTGTCGAGGTGACTGTTGCTCTTTCCTATCTCATAGAGATGGTCTAAGTATTCTTTTGCGCCATCTGCACCTTCTGCAGGAGCCCATGGGGCGAAGTCTTTGTCGTCCGCCTGATTGTAGGGTCCTGGTTTAACCTCAAACAAAACTGTATCTTCCTCTATTGCTGCAAAGGTGTGAAATACGCCTGGCTCAGAGTCTATCCCTAGGTTGATTGAGCCTGCCTTTATAGTATGGACAGCATCGATATTTCCATCGCTGGCAAAAATAAAAACATAGATAGCGCCTCTTAGCACAATGACAGATTCAGCTTTTGGCGGAAAAAGATGGCGGTGAGGTTGGGTATAGCTGCCCGGTTGCATCGCATTAAGCATTCTGTGTAGCTGAGCATCAGATGTTTTATGGAGTGGCTGTATAATTCGTAGCCGTGGACTTTGTCTTGAGGCGATAACACACCGGTCAATGAGATCTGCTGTAATCAGAGTGTTGTTTTCATCTGGGGGTGCAAACGCCTTGGGGTAAGGATCTTTACAGGTCATCATATTTTTCCTTAGCCGATTCAATGAAATTGTCGATGAGAAGGCGTGCAATGGTTATTCTAGAGGGGAGCTTAGGTAGATCCTTGTAGTGGTACCACCCTGCGTCTTCGAGTTCTTTTGTGTCAATTTTGATTTCCCCTTTTTTGTACTGTGCCGAATAACCGATCATAACAGAGTGCGGGAAGGGCCACGGTTGACTTGTAACGTAGTTAACCTGCTCTACTACAATGTTTGTCTCCTCATGTACTTCTCTGGATACCGCTTCTTCAAGGGTTTCTCCTGCTTCTACAAAGCCTGCTAAAGTGCTGTACATATCTTTTGTAAAGTGAGGACTTCTGCCAAGAAGGATATGGTCATCTTTTACAACTGACATGATGACGGCCGGAGATACTCTGGGAAAACAGATAAAACCACAGGAAGGGCAAAATCGTGCTAACTCTTCCTGTCGGTCTTCCATGGGAGTTGCACATTTGGAGCAATAAATATGTTCTCTTCTATGGTGGAGTATTTGCAACGCTTTTCCGGCGAGGCTAAAATAGTCCTCGTCAACTACACCAAATAATGATCGTAGGCCAACCGCGGACATCGATTGTGTTTTTTGTGACGGATCGATGACTGCAAAAAAACAGGGAACCGATTTGTAGTAGCCAAAAAGCATAGAAAAATCCGGTTTTATCCCTAGAGATGCAGGTGCAAATGTTTTCTCCTCAAAGGGTAACGAAGAAGATGTATCGACCAGAAGTTGATCTTCAGAAAAGATAAACCAGTATCCTGTTGATGCAGGTGTCCCTATTTCTACAGAATGGATAAAACGATTTTTTAGTGCAAAAGATTTGCTCTGTTTCATATTAAAAGGTTATGATAATCTGCATTCTTTGGAGCGTTTTGCATCCGTTCTCACTTTGGGCATGGAGGAAGCCATACCGGAAATGTTTACCTATTGATGTATTGACACTGTGATGGTAAAAAGTCAAGATAGGTGTAATAAGATAAGCCACAATTCAAAGTAGTTAATATACTTTATGTAGCAAGGTCATTGTAGAGAAACGTTTTGTTAGAAGTTTGAAACTCTATGTACGACTGTTGTGACAATATACATGTAGAGGGGACAATTTTGAAAATACTTATAGCGGAAGATGAATTTACCACGCGGATGATGGTTCAGGTTTGTTTAGAAAATTGGGGCTACAACGTCACAAGTGTCACGAATGGGCAGGAAGCCTGGTTGAAATTACAAAATGCGGACGCCCCTAATATTGCAATTCTTGACTGGGAGATGCCAGAGCTTGATGGCGTTGACGTGTGTCGTCGTGTAAAAGAGATGGATGTTGAAAACCCTCCATATATTATCCTCCTAACAGGGCGTGACAGCAATACAGACATTGTTCGGGGTTTTGATGCCGGTGCAGACGATTATATGACCAAACCATTTAATGATAACGAATTGCGGGCAAGGGTTCGGGTCGCTGAACGACTTGTTCGAACACAATCGTCACTTTCTGCCACTGTCTCGGAATTAAAAGAAGCTCTTAATCAGTTGGAAATGCTTGAGACCGGAGTAGAGATGTGTGACAAGTGTCGCTCCGTTTTTAGCCCGTATGATGGTGAGTGGCATACCGGTGATGAGATTATCAAGAATGGAGCTGATCCGAGATTTATTATTGCTACCTGTCCTGATTGCCTGCAGAGATAGGCCATATCTTCATTTATTTTTCTCTTTCCGTCACCTTTTTGCTTTGAATGAGGCCAAGGTGACGGTTTTTTTTGTGCAAAATACTCCTTTAATCTGTCGGTAGTCCCAATTATCTACTCAATTCTGCAGTGTAAATTTGTTGTTTAGTGGTCTTCTTGTCTAAATAATTATTGCTTCTATAATTCAAAACATCCATTTGTTTTAGTTTTATTAGTGAGATAGTAGGGTGCTTCCAAGAAGTGTTAGCCTGTGGTTTTTATTAAACCGCAGTTGCTGGAGTCTAAACTATTTAGCTCTGGAATGATTGTTTTTAGTGAGTATAATTATCAAATGATAATTAACCCTAATATGAGGCAAGCAATGTTACCAGAGAGATATCAGACGTTTTACGACAAGATTGTTGGAACAATTTCCGCCAAGAATATTATAACGGATCGCCTGCGAACCATTACCTATGGAACCGATGCCAGCTTTTATAGGCTCATTCCAAAGATAGTAATCAATGTAAAGGATGAAAAAGAAGTACAACTTATCCTTCGTGAGGCCAACAGACTCAAACTCTCTATAACATTTCGGGCCGCCGGTACAAGTCTTTCCGGTCAATCAATAACTGATTCTATTCTTGTACGTCTCGGTGAAGGGTGGCGAAATTTCAGGGTTTTTGATGGAGCGACCAAGATCCAGCTTGAACCAGGTATTATTGGTAGTCAGGCGAATTCAATTCTTGCCGAGTTTGATAAGAAAATCGGTCCAGATCCTGCTTCTATCGATAGTGCAAAGATCGGAGGGATTCTTGCCAATAATGCAAGTGGTATGTGTTGTGGTATAGAACAAAACAGTTATCAGACCTTAGATAGTATGCGTGTTGTTCTGGTGGATGGGACTGCCGTTGATACGGCTGATGACAAAAGTAAAGCCGAGTTTGAGCGAGTTCACGGAAATGTTTTAGAGGGGCTGGCAAACCTTCGTACTCAGGTTCTTGCAAATGATGAACTGAGTGATCGTATTCGATATAAGTTCAAGATTAAAAACACCACCGGTTACAGTCTCAATGCCCTCGTTGATTTTGAAGATCCTTATGAGATAATGACCCACCTGATGATTGGTAGTGAGGGAACCTTAGGTTTTATTTCTGACGTTGTATATCGCACGGTGGTAGAGCATCGTCATAAGGCAAGTGCCCTTATTATTTATCCGGATGTGAAGACTGCCTGTGAGATAATTCCAATCCTTAAAAATCAGCCTGTTGCAGCAGCAGAACTCATGGATCGTGCTGGGCTCAGATCTGTACAGGAAAAGGAGGGGATGCCTGGCTACCTGAAAGAGCTTTCCGATACGGCGACCGCTTTGCTTGTGGAGACGAGAGCGGAGTCCGCAGATGTCCTTGAAAGTCAAATTACACAGATTCTAGAAGCAATTGGGGGAATTGAAACTGTTCGGCCAATTGAATTTACAGATAAACCCGCTGAGTATGGGGCTCTCTGGAAAATTAGAAAGGGGCTCTTTCCTGCTGTTGGTGCGGTACGTAAAACCGGTACCACCGTCATTATTGAAGATGTAGCCTTTCCTGGTGAACATCTGGCAAACGCATCACTGGATCTACAGGGTCTCTTTAAAAAGTATAAGTATGATGAAGCGCTTATCTTTGGTCACGCTCTTGATGGAAATCTCCACTTTGTTTTCACCCAGGATTTTTCAATTGAATCAGAGGTTGTTCGTTATCGTGACTTTATGGATGAGGTTGTTACACTGGTTGTTGAAAAGTATGACGGTTCTCTTAAGGCAGAACATGGCACAGGTCGAAACATGGCGCCATTTGTTGAAAAAGAGTGGGGGACGGCCGCCTTTAATTTGATGCGTGAAATCAAGGCGCTTTTTGATCCACATAATCTCCTAAACCCTGGGGTTATCTTAAATGCTGATGCTGAGGCCCATATCAAGAATCTCAAGCCATTGCCTGCGACCCATGAAATTGTAGATAAATGCATTGAATGTGGCTTTTGTGAGCCGGTTTGCCCGTCTAAAGATATCACTTTCACTCCGAGACAACGAATCGTCGGACGTCGTGAGATTAGCAGACGAATGGCGGCTGACAGTGATCCCAAGATATTGAAAGAGCTCACCAAAGCATATCAATACCCAGGTAAAGACACTTGTGCCGCCGATAGCCTCTGTGCTACTCGGTGCCCTGTTGGAATTGACACGGGTAAGATGGTGAAAGCGTTACGGGAAGAATCCAACGGGAAACTTGCAAATGCTGTGGCGGATGCAGTGGCTAAGGGCTTTAAACCCCTTGTACCAATCATCAGCACAACCTTAAATGTTGTAGACTCCGTTCATAAAATGACGGGTACTCCGTTTATGGATACTGTATCGGGGCTTGCCAGAAAAGCGACCCTTGATAACCTGCCTCTCTGGAGTAAGGAGATGCCAGTAGGGGTTCCCAAGATTGTTCCGGAGCCGGTCAATGATGAAAACCCACTTAAGGTTGTGTATTTCCCAAGTTGTGCCAGTCGTTCAATGAGTGGTCCTGCCCGGGAAGAGACCGAACGGGATGCCTTGCCACAAAAGACTATTTCGCTTCTCAAAAAGGCGGGTTACGAGATTATTTATCCAAAAAATCTGGATCAGTATTGTTGTGGACAGGCCTTTGAATCGAAGGGGTTTTTGAAGCAGGCGGATGCAAAGTCTAAAGAGCTCTCAGATGCACTTCTTGAGGCAACTGACAATGGAGCCATTCCTGTACTCTGCGATACCAGCCCATGTCTCTATCGAATGAAAGCCAATAGTGATGAGCGCCTGCAGCTCATGGAGCCCATTGAGTTTGTTCTTACCAACCTAATGGATAAGCTGGAATTCACTCAGCAGGATGTGAAGGTGGCGGTTCACCCAACCTGTTCCACCCGCAAGATGGGCCTTGAGGATAAACTAGAAGAGCTGGCCAGAGCCTGCGCTAAAGATGTTGTCATGCCAGAAGATATCTATTGTTGTGGCTTTGCAGGAGATAGAGGCTTTAATTTCCCAGAACTCAATGAGGCAGCATTAAAAGATCTTAAGGACCATGTTTGTACCTGTGATGCAGGTTATTCAACAAGTAAAACCTGTGAAATTGGATTGTCACTGCATGGTGGAATACCATACCGTTCAATTCTCTACTTAGTAGATGATGCTAGTAGCCCGAAGGTGTAGGTAGAAAAATTAAACAAGACCAAAGGGGAGATGACGAGTAATTCGTTATCTCCCTTGATTTTTTATCAAGATAATGAAAAATTATAGAGTGGTTTCAAGGTGTCGATTAAATTGATCCCAGGACTTCTGGTCCGCTTGGTAAGCTCTCCTGGTGGAGTTTTTCATGATCTCTCGCCTATCAAAAAAATGCAAGGTCTTGGAGGGTATCTTTAGGCGGATCATCTCCATATGCTGGTATCCATCCCTCCGAAATATGCAGTGTCCCGAGTGGCGGGCTACTTGAAAGGTAAAAGGTGCAACTCACATTGCTCAAGCCCACCTTGTACAGAGAAAGAATGATGGTGGGGGCAGGGAGTCGAACCGAGGTTCGCACTCGGTTCCCTTTGGCTTCCTAAAGCGTTGATATTGTGAGACACCAGTTTTTATCTAATTTCTGCGTGGATATCCTTTGCGTACAATTACATTATCAAGGCATCGATTTCAAATTTCTTCTGTGGAATGTCAATTGAAATACGAATAAACACCCTACTTGACCTTAAATCATACCTTGAATCTCATTACCAATGCTGAGAGGTTCTCTGCAAGCTTTGAAAGTTCATCTGCTGCTGTCTGCACATCTTCGCTACTCGTTTTAACGTCCACAGAACGCTCTTTTACTAGAACAACACCTTCCGACACGTCTCTACTCATTTGTGAGCTTGATGCTATGTTTTCATTAATTTCACTAACTCCAACCGTTGCTTGGGTCACATTTTCTACAATTTCATTGGTTGTAATGGATTGTTCTTCAACTGCTGTAACAATGGTTTGTACGATCTCATTAACATCAGAAATAACAATTGAGATACCACTGATATCATTGACTGTTGAATTTGTTTGATTTTGGATTTCATTTATAGCTTCGCGTATACTGCTAGTCGCTTGAGCAGTCTCTTTAGCAAGTTCTTTGATCTCATTTGCAACAACAGCGAATCCTTTTCCTGCTTCACCAGCACGCGCTGCTTCTATGGTCGCATTTAGAGCAAGTAAATTAGTTTGCGCAGATATCTCAGTAATGGTATCAGTAACTTTTCCTATAGAATCAGCAGCTTTACCTAATGACTCAACGCCTTTTTGAGAACGCTCCGTAGTAGTAACGGCCTCAGAAGTAGTAGTGCTTGCGCGAGCACTGTTCTCAGCAATTTCCTGTATAGTATTACCCATTTCCTCGGTAGCCGCGGCGATCATATTTAGATTCGTTGTTGATTGCTCTGATGCTGCAGCAACGGAATCCATACTATTTGATACTTCATTAGCATTATTCGCAGATTGTTCGGCTATCCTTGTTGTATCGTCAGCATTAGAAACTAATTGTTGTGCAATAGATGCCAATTCAGTCGCCGCTGACGCTAGTGATTCAGATGATTGATTAATATCATTCAAGACATCATTTGAACTTGCAACCATATGATTGAGTGAATTTGACAAATCCCCGAGGGCGTCCTTTGAATTAACAGTAAACTTAACTCTATAATCGCCAGCACCAACTAGGGCCGCTGTCTCAGCAATAGATGCCACACGCCCATTGACTATCCTAATCAAAATAAAGTTCAGCAATAAGCCGATAGCTAAAACTATCATACCAATAAGAAGAGCCTGGGTTATAAGCTTCCGATCCAAGCCAGCTACAATGTCTTCTTTATTCATACCAATACCAAGATAAATACCCCATTCATCGAAGTATCCAACATATGCTAGCTTTTCACTACCTTTCCAAAGATACTCAATGAACCCATCTTTATGAGCTTTAAACAAGGGCCCAATACCTGGAAGTTCATATATTGACGTTGATGCATCAAGTGTGGGGTGTATTAGAAATTCACCTTTTTCACCATATACATAGAAGTATCCTGGGCCCATCTTCGTACCATTTATCAAATGACGTATTTCAGTATTAAGCATCGTTATACCAACATACATCGCTCCAACAATCTTCTTCCCTGAGCCATAGAGCGGGGCATAGGCAGTCAGATACCAATCATCAACAACGAAAGCCTTTCCAAGGTATGTTTCCCCACGCATAATCGTCTGATATACTGGGCTGCCAGAAGCTATAAATGTTCCAGTCGCACGCTCACCATTTTTCTTTTCCACAGAAGTTGAAATACGTAACAATTTATTGTCAACCAGCTGAAACACTGTAGCTGTTGCCCCAGTATCTCTAGTAATACCATCAACCAGTGAGGTGTTGGCGCCAATCCAATTATCCCCCAGCATCATTTTGGGTATAGTAAAACCACCTACCTTCGTAAGTGACTGGCTGTCAAGAAACGGTAAACCGTACTGATTTAATTCATGACTAAGTATGGTTATATCACTTTTGAGTTTAGATTTTACTTGTAGATCAAAGGCGTTTAGCGAATTCATCATTGATTCGTGAACAGTTTTTAACGCCTCTTTTCCTAGTTGAAACAATCCATTCGAACCCGATCGAACAGAAGTCAAAGACAATACAGAAATAGTTAATATAGAAATAAAAAAAATGACGACGAACATCATTGTGGTGTACTTCATGTCTCGGATTTTAGAAAACACTTGTCATTTCCTTTTTTTTAATGCCTGAATAGTATCACACGTGACATCATGACCTAGCGGCCAGATGCCCCAAAAGTACTGAAAACGCAACCACTTTTTAGATTATCATGATACTTATGTGTTGTGAAGAGAAAAACGAGACTCTATTCTAACAGTTGATAATAATTATCTAGTACAGCAAACTTATTTTGAAACAAACCGAATTATCTGAGGTGTGAAATATTGGACCTAGCTTGACCAAACGCAAAAAGCCCCAATCAAGATAAATCTTGATTGGGGCTTTTATTAAAAAATACGGCGATGACCTACTCTCCTACACAGTCGCCCGTGCAGTACCATCGGCGCCGGTAAGCGAACGAAGTGAGACTCCGAGAGAGCTTAACTGCAGTGATTGGAGTGGGAATGGGTGGATTCTCTTTATGATACCGGTATACATAAAACAAAAAAATCCCCAACCAACATTTCTGTTGATTGGGGATTTGTGTAAAAATACGGCGATGACCTACTCTCCCACACAGTCGCCCGTGCAGTACCATCGGCGCTAAAGAGCTTAACTTCCGTGTTCGGAATGGGAACGGGTGGATCCTCTTTGCTATGACCGCCGTAAAACCTTTTGTATGTCTGAGTCTGGCAACATGGAAATAAGCTACCTACAAGGTATTAGTTCCTTTTGCTCAACTCAATCATAACGTTTTACGTATTATCTTGGTCGTTTTCACGACACGGAATCATTACGATCCCTCAAAACTAAATAACAACAAGCAAATGAGGTTAATCCCCAGACAGGTTTTGTGTGCTCCCATCTACAAAATGCAGATTTCGGACACTCACTGTAATATCCTTTAAAAGGAGGT
>JBLHNU010000073.1:0-27295 GCA_047622095.1 Desulforhopalus sp. | reverse complement strand
TCTCCCCCCCCCCCCCACACACACAGGTAAGCGCCTCAAAGGTCTCTCTTCGCTCGCTATCTGGTGGTTAGTTTACGTTTCTAATTTCAATTAAGGACAACAATTCTTGTTTTTTTATGGCAACCTTTTTAGTGTAAGATACTAATCTTCGGTTGTTCTTGTCTCTATATTCTGGGATCTGGCAAGTTCTCTCATGTCTTGCGTGTTATCTGTTTCATCGATAATCTCACGTCCAACAATTTCCTCAATAACATCTTCTAAAGAAATGACACCAGTCATGGTTCCGTATTCATCGACGACAACAAAGAGATGATATCTACGATCAAAAAAATCGATGAGAATTCGGTTTAAAGGTGCAGTTTCAGGAACAAAATGAGCTGGAATCTTAAAGCTTGCAAGGGAGATGTCTTTTGCGCCATTTGCTGCTGCACCAAGCACATCTTTTAGCATAACGATTCCGGACACGTTGTTTGGCTCGTCGCGGTAAACAGGGATTCTACTGTGACTTCCAAATTCTTTGAGGAGTTCCATTGCCTCGGATACTTTCGTCTCTTCTTCCATGGAGAAGGTGACAGTTCTTGGCGTCATTACGTGGCGAACTATTTTTGCTTTGAGGTCTATAATATTATTAATGACCTTTTCTTCGTTTTCTTCCAGATCTCCAGATTCTCTTGAGAGGCTGGCAATGGTCTGTAATTCTTCTGCTGAGATTGTTTCCTCATCTCTTTGTGGGAGCATGTTAGTAACAGATCGACAAAGCCAGACGATGGGTTTGAGAATAAATACCATGGCTCTAAGAGGATAGCTAATTAAGGGTGCTAGTTTATATGCGTACGTTACGCCAATGGTTTTTGGCAGAATTTCAGAAAAGAAAAGTATGGAAAGGGTGAAAATAGCGGAAAAGAGAATAAGATTTTCGTCACCAAATAGTTTAGCTGCTGCAGCTCCGGCAACAGCGGCACCAACAGTATTTGCAATTGTGTTGAGTGTTAGAATAGCGGTAATAGGCTCATCTATATCAGATCTTAGGTGTTGAAGATGTTCTGCCGCAGCATTTCCGCTTTTTTTAAGCATCTCTACCTGGCTGGATGAAATGGAGTACAAGACAGCCTCGCATATGGAACAGAGAGCGGAAACTGTAATGGCAAGTGATACTGAAATGAATAGTGTGTGGAGCAGAGACATTCTGTTATCGTGGTTAGAGGTTTTGTTTCAGACAATACATAAAATGTTTTGACTATTGGCCTATTCAAGCACTAAACTACGTGTCTTGGCAATTTATATGTATAATTGGTTGTTAGTACATTAGAAAGCCATCTTTTTAAAATATAATGACTTTCTTGCTGGTAGTACACAATACTACTGTTTGATTATCTGGTTTAGTCACTAAAGCGTTTATAAAATACTCATTTTTTCAAGGTTTGATATGAATTTACCTAAAGCTGTTGTTTCAAATAAAATATCCGCAGAATTCACCGGAGACATGTTAGTAGGTTTTGTTAGCCTGGATAAGAAAGATAAATTAATCTGCGATGATACTCTTTCTCTCATTCTTAAACAATTCAAAGATACGTCAGATTTTAAAGGGAAGAGTGAAGAACAACTCTTACTCTATGCTCCATTTGTCTCAGGCAAAGAACAATTTAAGACACCAAGACTTTTACTTTTGGGTCTGGATAAAAAAAATGGGAAAGAAAAAAACGCCACTCTGTATGAAGAATTACGTATTGCTGGTGGTAACATAGCTAAAACCGCGAAAAAAAATAAATTATCTGAAATAGGAATCTGTTTACCTGAAATCAAGGGAATGGATGAGTCAGTTATAGCGCGCTACGTGACCGAGGGTATTGGTCTAGGTGACTATGTCTTTAACTCTTATAAGAAGAAAGATAAAGATGAATATACAGGGCTTAAAAAGATCAGCATTCTCGGTGCCGTGAACCAAAGTGCAGTGCGTAAACAAGTCCAGCTCGGTATGAATAGCGTGAGTGCTACCCTTGCAGCAAGAAACATGGCAAATGAGCCTGGCAATCGCTGGACACCTTCACACTTTGCAGCTTTTGCAGAAGATTTAGCAAATAAATATAGTTTAAAGTGTAGAGTAATAGAAAAAAAGGAAATGACAGATCTTGGTATGGGTGGAATTCTCGCCGTAAATCAAGGTTCCCATGAAGATCCTAAGCTCATAATTCTAGATTATTCTCCAGCAAAACCGAAAAAAACTATCATGCTGGTAGGAAAAGGTCTCACCTTTGACTCAGGTGGCATAAGCCTCAAACCCGCGCAGGGAATGATGGATATGAAGTATGACATGTGCGGGGGGGCGGCTGCTCTTAGTGCAATGGAGGCAATTGCGAAAGAAAAACCTTCTGTACGGGTTATATGTCTTATCCCTTCGACTGACAATATGAATGGTGGGGGAGCTCTAAAACCAGGTGATGTGATAACCCATTACAGTGGTGTTACCTCAGAAATCGAAAACACGGATGCGGAAGGGCGATTAATTCTAGCAGATGCACTTGCATTTGGAATTGAAAAATTTAATCCAGATTATGTTGTCGATCTGGCAACCCTTACCGGTGCTGTGATCATCGCATTAGGGCATCATTATACTGGCCTTATGAGCAATGACCAAACTCTTACCAAAGCATTGATTCATGCGGCGAACATCTCGGGCGAGCCTGCATGGCAACTACCTTTAGATAAATCCTTTGCAAAACAGATAAAATCAGAAGTTGCAGATATTAAAAATACCGGAGGTAGACCAGGTGGTTCAATTACAGCTGCTGAATATCTACACACCTTTGTAGGAGAAACTCCTTGGGCTCATCTTGATATTGCAGGAACTGCATGGGACTTCACCTCGAAAAGCTATATTCCTAAAGGACCATCGGGCACAGGCGTAAGGACGTTGATTGAATATATTCGTAAACTTTCATCGTAACCGAGGTTATCGGTGTAATTTCTTTTATTTAAATGAACCTAACTATGATAGAATAATCGAAGAATCATTTGCTTTAAGCCGTATGACAATAGATAAGAGAGGAATCTTTGAGTAGCATTCTGATTATAGATGGGAGCAGCGTTATCACGAAAGGGTGCGAAGAAATGCTCGCATCTTTAGGGCATAACGTGATTCCTCGTTACAAAAGTAGCAGGGGATTGGATATTTCTGACCTACCAGATATTAATTTGGTCATTATTAATTCATCGCAGGATAAAGATGCTGATATAGAAAGATTCCGTAGTCTACGTGAGAGATATCCTTCTCTTAAAGGCATTTTGGTAGCCTATGAAGGGGAGTTTGATCTCGTTGTTGAAGCAATGAACAGCGGTTTTAGTAGGGTTTGCATAAAACCACTAGATCTCGGAAAGCTCAAAGAAACCGTTGATGAAATCTTTTTAAATGAGGGCATGCGAGAGGAAGTAACGCGGATGAAGGCTCTCTTACCTCTTTATCGGTTGGGGCAAAAACTTCTTGGTGCTGAAACTGAAGAACAGATATTTGACGATCTTGCTGAAATTATTCGTAAAGAATTTGATGCGCCAACTGTTTCCATCATGATGTTGGATGACGAATCAGGATCCTTGAAAATTGTTGCTCATCGAGGATTAGAACAACAATACGTAGATAAACTTCAGATACTTCCCGGCGAACGTATTGCCGGGAAGGTTTTTGAAACTAATACACCCGCTATTCTGAACCGAGGAAGTCAAGGGCAGTCACCCTATGGGAATTTGCTGGTTAGACCTGAGCTTTCAGCCGCCATTTCATTTCCAATTACCAGTCATGACAAGGTTGTTGGTGTTATTAATGTAAGTGAGACTGAGAATAGTTGCCTTTTCACCGAATCAGATCTGGAGATGCTTTCGATTATTTCTGATCAGGCAATGATGGCGCTTGGCAATATTCGCGCGATGAAGGCAAGAGAAGAGCAGGGGCGAGTACGCACACTTCTGGAGCAGTATGTATCTCCAGAAGTCTCGAAGATGCTTGTCGATACCAGACAAGACCTTATGGATGTAGGCAGTATTAAAGACCTTACTGTATTGTTTGCAGATATAAGAAATTTTACACTTTTAGTTCAGCAGATTTCTCCACGACAGCTTCGGGAGTTTCTAAATATCTTTTTTGAACTGTTTACGTCTATTGTATTTTCCCATAAAGGGATGTTGGATAAATTTATGGGAGATGCCGGTCTGGTCGTGTTTGGTGCACCTGTAACTATCAAAAAACCAACGTTCTCAGCAGTCAGTGTGGCAATTGAGTTGGTTGGGAAATTTAAAGAAATGCAACGTACCTGGTCGAATGTACATCCTGTTTTTACAAAAATAAGTCTCGGAGTTGGTATAAGTAGGGGGCCATTGTTTCTTGGTAATATTGGTTCGGCCAAGCGGGTTGACTATACTGTAATTGGAACAGAGGTGAATATTTCCCAGCGATTAGCGTCTGAAACGGAGGTTGGACAGGTGTTACTAACAGAGCAGGCTTATGAAGACGTTAAAGACGCTTTCGTTTTTGAAAATCTTGGACCAATGCTTCTTCGGGGGATGACTTCTGAAGTGGGTGTCTATAGGTTGTGCAATAAGTGAATGGCTTAATTACCCGCGCACTTTGATTACAAAAATATTGCCGGCCTTATTTGTTATGGATTACTTGTGCTTCCATGTCAAAAAGAGTGACAATGTCATTGTGTTGTAGTTGCTTGCCTCGTCTTGTTTCGATCTCTCCGTTAACCTTAACTTCTCCCTCATTAATCCGAATTTTTGCTTCAATACCATCCTGAACCATGTCCGCAAATTTGAGAAACTGGCCGAGTCGTATTGGAAGTGTTTCTACTAAAACAGTATTCATTTCTTTTTGTCCTTATGGGTAGTTGTCCGTTTGTAGCTCATAGTAGCTCGTTAAATGGAATATATATTTCTGCTGTAAACTATAAAAGATTGTAAATTACAATGATGTATATCGATTCCTCTTGATTTGTTGTGACTTTTCTTCAATAATAGTCGATTGAAGAATAAGAGTAAAAGAAACCCTGTCGTTTTACGTTTTTAGATCAACAGGATTTAATATTTTCTTTCAAGGGAGCCTCCATTATGAAAATCAATTCGTATTATAAAAAGATAAGTTATGGCTGTTGTGTCCTGCTGTTGGCTGGTGTTCTGGGAGGTTGTTCAAGTAAAGGGGGGCAGAACGTAGAATCAATGGGCGGAAGTGATTTAGCTCCCGTCACCACTTTGGTTGAAAGCTATGGCGATATCGAACTCCCCATTGAAATGGAACTGGTTGCTAAAAAGAGTATGGCCTTGAGGACAGACTCGTTTAAGGGTGGAGTAAGCGTTTATAAAGGTCGCGTTCAGATTTCCTCACTTCGAGAATATATTATAGCATCTATGCGTAACAACAAGTGGAAGCTTGCAGGTGAAGCCTCTTATGATAGCGTAATGCTTGCATTTACCAAGCCTAATAAGACGTGCATGGTTGTTCTATCTGAGTCTTCTGCCGGTTCGCTAGGGAAAACACAGGCTAATTATTACGTAACTGTCGATGTGGCAGCAGCCAGCCGACTCAATCCTTTTGGTGAGCCGATTAAGCAGTAACGCTGATTATCATAAAACGACGGTATTGATTTTCCTCATTGATCACCGTCGTTATTCTGCAATCTTTTTAGGCTTTCATTTCTTATAAGGCATGGACGTTTCCTGTTGTCTTCTGTAATTCCCCTCCAGACTTGTTTTTCTTCTTGAATTCTTTGCATTTAATCTTATTTCTTACCTTTCAATTTGAGTTTATCTCATATTCGATTTGTACTATCAGCTGTTAACTAAAGTCGTTTCTAAAAATATAAATGTATATCAATGGTGATTATTGTGAACAATGACTGGAGTATTGAAACCAAAACAGTTCAGGCGGGCTATGAACCGAAAAATGGAGAACCTCGCGTAGTTCCGATCGTTCAAAGTACGACCTATAAATATGACACCTGTCAGGGAATAGCTGATCTATTTGATCTCAAAGCAGCAGGCCACATGTATTCCAGAATTAGCAATCCTACGGTAGAAGTGTTTGAAAATAAAATGGCTGCGTTAGAGGGCGGAGTAGGAGCGCTCGCACTGTCATCTGGACAGACTGCTTCGACTCTTTGTGTCTTAAATATTTGTGAGAATGGTGATCATCTGGTTGCACTCTCTACCCTGTATGGTGGTACGTTTAATCTTTTTAAGCACACCTTTAAAAAGTTGGGGATTGAGGTCACCTTTGTTGACCCGAGCGATTCTGCTGAAGCGGTGAAAGCAGCTTTTAAAGAAAACACCAAATTGTTATTTGGTGAAAGTTTGTCAAACCCCGGTACAGATGTATTGGATTTTGAAAAATTTTCGGCCATTGCAAAAGAAATGGATGTACCATTTATTGTTGATAACACCTTCCCGACAGCATACCTCTGTAGACCTCTGGAGTTAGGCGCTGACATCGTTATACATTCAACCACTAAATATACTGATGGTCATGCTACCAGTGTAGGTGGAATGATAATTGATGGAGGGACATTTAATTGGGAAAATGGTAAATTTCCCGGCCTGACGGAGCCAGATGAATCATATCATGGTTTGAAGTATGTCGATACTTTTGGACCAGCTGCATATATCGTTAAAGCGAGGGTTCAGTGGGTTCGTGATATAGGGTGTTATATGACTCCACAAAATGCCTTTTTATCCAATAAGGGCCTGGAAACACTGCATTTGCGCATGGACCGTCATAGCGAAAACGCATTGGCTTTAGGCAAGTTTCTTGAAAAACATGAGAAGGTGACATGGGTCAAATATCCAATGCTTGAAAGCGATCCTAACTATGCATTGTGTAAAAAATACATGAAGGCAGGAAGTGGTGTTCTTACTTTCGGAGTAGCTGGGGGAAGAGAAAAAGCTGAACAAGTTATGGACGCACTTACCCTGGCTGCAAAAGTTGTACATGTTTCAGATGTACGTACTGGTGTGCTTCATCCTGCCAGTATGACACACAGGCAACTCAGCGAAGAGGATCAACGGAGCGCCGGAATTCTCCCTGAACTAATACGGGTATCAGTTGGGATTGAGGGTATTGATGATATCATTAATGATTTTACCCAGGCCTTAGAGCAAATATAAATATTTTCAACTTGTGGGCCTCCAGGGTTTAGTTAAAATTTAAATCTGGAGCCCATTTTTTTCGAACATAAGAGACTGATTACATAGCCATGTTTATTTTTGATGAACCATATATCTCAGATATAGCCATTGATTATCTCGTAGAATCCAAGCAACCAACGGTCCTTACAGAGTTTTCATCTAAAGCTATGCTAGAAGGTGTTAACAGCCTTTCAAAGGATCAGGCGAGAGAGCTTATTTCTAAAAACAATAATAGCTGGCTCTATACAAATAGTGAGAACGCTATCGCTACAATTGTTGACCTGGTGGGAGAGGATTCTCCCATTATGCAAAAGGTTCGGTTTTTTAAAAACAAATTCGAATTTCGTGAAGCGACAAAACATCTTTTTGCAGATATTTTCTACAAAGAGATTTCAGGGAAACAAATAGAGGCATTGACGTTTGCAGAAATTGGGAAGCCTTTTATCATCAAACCTACAGTAGGGTTTCTTAGTGCTGGAGTGTACCGAGTAAATGATGATAATGAATGGTCTGAGGTAAAAAAAGAAATTGTAGAGAAAACCAATGACGTCGCTACCACCTTTCCAAAAGATGTTATTGATAGCAGCACATTTTTAATAGAATCCATAATTGAAGGAATTGAATACGCAATAGATGTATATTTTGATGAAAATAATCAACCTGTAGTACTAAATATTTTAGAACATCGATTCAATGGCGAACATGATATGGGTGATCGCCTCTACGTAACATCCGCTGAAATAATAAAAAAGAACCTTAGTAGAGTTGAAGGTTTTCTGAGACAACTCAGCTCAATAAGCGATTTTAGAGGATTTCCGCTTCATGTTGAAGTCCGTATAGATGAAGATGGTAAGGTGCGACCGATAGAAGTGAATCCGTTGCGGTTCGCGGGCTGGTGCTCAACCGATATCGCATATTATGCCTTTGGTGTAAATGTATATGAGTATTTTATAGAGAGAAAAAAACCAGACTGGGAAGATATCTTTGAATTGAAAAGTGAGCGTGAGTTTGCCATTGCCATACTTGAAAAAAGAGAACTGGTTCCAGAAAATGTCGTGTTTGACTATGAAAAACTTTCAGCATCCCTGACTTCCCTTGTTAAGCTGAGACCAATCAACTACAGAAAACAGCCTCTTTTTGCCTTCCTTTTTTTAGAGACGAGTGAAAGTAACGCAAAAGAACTCGATTTTTTATTAACTCTTGATCCGCACGTGTTTTTAGACACCGTGTAATATAACGTTCAAAAGCAGTACTCCTCCAGTTTTCAAAACGATAACGAAAAATTGTAGTTTAAAGTGATTTTTGGTTATCGTTTCCCCTCTTCTGTATCTTCCTGTGTAACGAGTTATACATAATGAAGGCAGTTGTTTAATAATCAGACCAGTAACCCTTTACTTTTGTTGGAGTCGTTCGTATTTTAATAATGGTTTTACGTAATCGGGAAAATCGATTTAACTAATCGAATTGCTTTCCATTATTTTTGTCGAAGTATAACTTGTAAACTTTATCTGGAGGATTTTATGAGCAGTTATCTGAATCTGCCTGTGAAGCGCATTGTCACATCATCAGCCCTTTTCTTAGGTTTGACGATAGCGACCAGTCTCAGCGCATTCGCAGCAGAAAAGCCAAACATTGTCGTAATTTGGGGTGATGATATTGGCCGATCCAATATCTCTGCATATACAATGGGAATGATGGGGTATCAGACTCCAAATATAGATCGCATTGCTAAAGAAGGTGTGATGTTTACCGATTATTATGGAGAACAGAGTTGTACTGCTGGACGTTCCTCCTTTATAACTGGACAGTCTGTTTACAGGACGGGGTTGAGTAAGGTTGGTCTGCCAGGTGCAAAAGAAGGTCTTGCTGCTGAAGATCCGACGATTGCAGAACTTCTTAAACCACTTGGCTATGCAACCGGACAATTTGGAAAGAACCATCTTGGCGATCGTGATGAACACCTGCCAACAGCCCATGGGTTTGATGAGTTTTTAGGCAATCTTTATCACTTAAACGCTGAAGAAGAGCCTGAAAATGTAGATTATCCGAAAGATCCTGAGTTTAGGAAAAAATTTGGTCCCCGTGGTGTAATAAAATCAACAGCCGATGGAAAAATTGAAGATACCGGACCTCTTACCAAAAAACGGATGGAGACCATAGACGACGAGACTGTTGCTGCTTCTCTTGATTTTATGGATAGGCAGGTGGCTGCTAAAAAGCCATTTTTCCTATGGTGGAATGGTACTCGCATGCATTTTCGCACCCATGTAAAACCTGAACTCAAAGGAATCTCAGGTCAGGATGAATACAGCGACGGTATGGTTGAGCATGACATGCATGTCGGTGAAATATTAAATAAAATTGATGATCTTGGCATTGCCGATAATACCATCGTTTTCTATTCCACAGATAACGGTCCCCATTACAATACATGGCCGGATGCTGCTTCAACCCCATTTAGAGGTGAAAAGAATACTAACTGGGAAGGTGGTTGGCGTGTACCCGCTATGGTTCGCTGGCCAGGTCATATAGCTCCTGATTCGATTTCCAATGAAATTATGCATCATATGGATTGGCTGCCTACTTTTCTAGCTATCGCAGGTGAGCCGGATGTAAAAGAAAAATTATTAACGGGGTACAAGGCTGACAATAAACAATTCAAAGTTCATCTTGATGGATACAATTTTCTGCCAAATCTAACTGGTGAAGCGGACAAAGGTCCACGTGCTGAGATCTTCTATTTCTCTGATGATGGCGATTTAACTGCTCTACGCTACAACGATTGGAAATTGATTTTCCTTGAGCAGCGTGCTGAGGCGACATTGCAGGCGTGGATAGAGCCTTGGACGCATCTTCGTATACCTCTGATTTTTAATCTACGTCGTGATCCTTATGAGCGAGCACAGATTACTTCAAATACATACTTCGATTGGCTACTTGACAGGGCATACTTGCTTGTTCCTGCACAAGCGTATGTAGGTGAATTCCTCACAACATTTAAAGATTTCCCACCCCGTCAGAAGGCTGCAAGTTTTAACCTTGAGACGGTAATGGAAACTTTGCAACAACCAGGTGCTAACCAATAAATTGTAATTCGTGTCTAAAAGAGCCAGCCAGATATTAATTTGGACTGGCTCTTTTTGTTGTAAAAGAAAAAATTGATATCAATTGGAGTGTAATATGACTGAGATTTCTCTTGCGCGTAAAAGTATCCTTCAGATGCAGGAGGAGATGAACAAGTCAATTATTGGCCAGGAAAAGATAGTTGAGAGATTGGTTGTCGCATTACTTGCTAACGGCAATGTTTTACTAGAAGGATTGCCAGGTCTTGCTAAAACTCGGGCTGTTAATTCAATGGCTAAGGTTCTTGAAGCAGGACTCTCCAGAATACAGTTCACACCTGATTTACTTCCAGCTGATATAACAGGTACTGAGGTCTATTTTGCTACCGATAAAGGTGGTGAGTTTAAGTTTGACCCGGGCCCTATTTTTAATAACCTTATTCTGGCAGATGAAATTAATAGAGCTCCTGCAAAAGTTCAGTCGGCATTACTTGAAGCCATGGAAGAAAGGCAGGTGACTGTAGCCGGAGTAACAAGAAAAATGTCCGATCTGTTTATGGTGCTTGCTACGCAAAATCCTATTGAACAGGAGGGGACATACCCACTGCCAGAAGCGCAGATGGATAGATTTCTCATGCACGTTTACATTGATTATCCTGATAAAGAATCTGAACTTAAAGTTATCCGACTGGTTCGAGCTGAGTCAGGAAAGGATAAGCCAGAGGAAAATCCCGTCACTATTTCCCAGCAAGCAGTGTTTGAGGCAAGAAAAGAGATTAACAACGTTTATATTGCGGAAAATGTAGAACGTTACATAATCGATCTCGTTACAGCAACAAGAACAGCAGCGCCGTATTCTGAAGAACTCGCTGGATGGATTCAGGTTGGTGCCAGCCCACGTGGCTCTATCGGTCTTGATAAGTGTTCTCGTGTATATGCCTGGCTTAAAGGAAAAGAAAACGTCACTCCAGATGATGTACGTGAAGTGGCTCATGACGTTTTGCGTCATAGAATCATGCTCAGCTATGAGGCTAATGCGGCAGGGGTTTCCAGTGATGATGTTATTGATCGCCTCCTTGAACTTGTGGCTATAGCATAAAATGAAAGCGAGCCCCTCTCTCCCCAAAGGTGTAGTCGTAACCTTACCGGAACTCATCAAATTAAAATATTTTACATCCGGTTTTTCACTTTTACCAAGACAACCGGTCAAAAGTCTGTTGGCTGGTAAATACGGGTCTAAACTGCGTGGACGTGGTTTAAATTTTGAAGAGATCAGACAGTACCGGCCTGGAGATGACATTCGCAACATGGACTGGAAGGTTACCGCGAGGACAGGCAAACCTCATACAAGAGTTTACACCGAGGAGCGTGATCGACCAGTTGTAACCATTGTAGATCAACGACTTTCTATGTTCTTTGGCTCACAGGTAAATATGAAATCAGTCACAGCTGCTCAAATTGCGACTATTTCACTGTGGAAAGCGATGCAGGATCACGATCGGGTTGGAGCATACATATTTAATGACACAGATATTGAAACCATTCGTCCCCATAGAAGTCAAAAGAACATAACTACTATTTTGAGTCGTTTGGTTCAGTATAGCCAAAAATTAGCTACCGACACGCCACGTGCAGGCTCTGCCGAAATGTTAAACAATGTTTTGGAGATGGTGTTGCGTATGCGAAGCCACGATTATCTCTATATAGTTGTTTCAGATTTTTGGGGTGTAACAAACGATAGTTATAGGTTCGTGAAACAAATAGCTCGAAATAACGATGTACTCCTCTTTCTTACCCACGATCCAATTGCTAAGAAAATGCCAGATAGTGGGCGCATAAAAATTACCGATGGAAGTGGCCGTATGGTCGAGGTGGATTCGAGTTATGAGCGTATTCAACAACAATTTCCGAAGGTACTGGAAGGACGCATCAATGAACTCGTCAAAGAGTTAAGCCTTTTTGGTGTTCCTACGTTGCCGTTTAATACAGTCGATGCTGTTTCGGAGCAGTTAAGAAATTTACTCGGGCAAAATTCATCACAACAATCGGGATTACAATTTAAAAAATGAATGATCCAATAAGTCTGGATAATTTACACCCGATAGTCCTGCCGCCAGTGCAAGGGCTTTGGCCTATCGCGCCAGGGTGGTATATGATTGCTTTCCTGTTGATTGCAGGTGCAATTTTTCTTGTATTGAGATTCATACAAAAACGTAAAGCTAATCAATATCGCCTCGATGCTTTGACTCAGCTCGCTGTATTACATAAAACGTTAGATCAGGGGGAGGCGGAAATCGCTTTACGCGCTCTTCCGGTTCTTATTAAAGCAACAGCGCTTTATGCCTATTCCAGAAAGACAATAGCCTCACTCTACGGAGATGGATGGATAGACTTTCTAAATGAGACGCTCAGTGCGCCTCATTTTAATAAAGAAGATGGTGTACTGCTTGCTCAAATTTCATATGGTACTACCAACGCAATTCTCACGGTAAGTAAAGAGCAATCTAGCCAATTATTTGGGCATGTGAAATATTGGATCCAGCATCATCTATCAGTAGATGAGCAGGAGAAAAGAAATGATTGAGCTTACCTACCCGTATCTTTTGCTACTTTTGCCGCTTCCTCTACTTCTACGTCGATATCTTCCTTTTTATCGAGAGGAAAAACCAGCAATACGGGCGCCTTTTTTTGAAGATTTAGCTCTTAAAATAGATAAAACATCGAGTACGGTTGACTACAAAAGTATCTCATCATTTTCACGGGTGGTCGTCCTTGTTTTTATTTGGTGTCTGCTCGTAATAGGATTTGCACGGCCGCAATACATTGAAGAGCCTCTTACGAAAACTATCGCAACAAGGGATTTGCTGCTTGCAGTAGATCTATCCACGTCAATGGACACGATAGATTTTAAAAGCAAGAGTGGAGAGATAGTCGATCGTTTAACCGCAGTAAAGGAAGTCTTGGCGGAGTTTTTAGAAAAACGTGAAGGAGACCGGGTTGGGCTGATTGTATTTGGAATGGCGCCATTTGTTCAGGTTTCATTCACAGAGGACTTGGAGGTCAGCCGAGTATTGCTCAATGAAGCACAGGTTGGTATGGCCGGTCCTCAAACTATGATTGGTGATGCAATAGGTCTTGGAATCACAATTTTTGCACAGAGTGATTTGGATGATAAAGTTCTTATTTTACTTACAGATGGTAATGATACAGGGAGTAGCATTCCACCTGAGGAAGCAGCAAAGGTTGCAAGTGATAAGGGAATAGTGATCCATACGATAGCTGTGGGAGATCCAACTGCTGCAGGAGAAGCAAAACTCGATGAAGAAAGTCTCAGGGCTATATCAAAGATAACGGATGGAAAATATTTTTGGGCAAATGACAGGGATGAGCTACAAGATGTGTATGAAACCCTTGATAAGCTTGATACCAGAGAAATTGAAAGTATA
The DNA here is from genome assembly GCA_047622095.1 of Desulforhopalus sp. Lineage (GTDB taxonomy): Bacteria > Desulfobacterota > Desulfobulbia > Desulfobulbales > Desulfocapsaceae > Desulforhopalus_A. The sequence continues at coordinate 13,620 of JBLHNU010000073.1, read as the reverse complement.
AGTTATCGTCCCAAGCAAGATCTTTTCTACTGGCCGCTGGCAGTTATTATGTTGATCTCGCTCATGTACTGTTTTGTGCAGGCTGTACAAGCTCAAAGACAGGTTACTAAAGGGGGGCGAGATGAGTGATATGTTACTCCAGTTTCACTTTTTAAGGCCATGGTTTTTGGTGGCGATGGTTCCCGCCATAGCATTGTATCTATGGAATCAAAAAATCAGGCGAGATTGTAATCAGCTTTCGGCACACTTTGCCTCCCACCTACTACCGTATCTTATTGTACGAGATGAACAAAATAATATTCTAAAGCCCCAACATATTCTTTTGTTGTTTTGGTTGATCGCAATCTTGGCAATAGCTGGCCCGAGTTGGCGAAGAGAACCCTCTCCTTTTGCAGAAGATCAGGCAGCCCTTGTAATTATTATTAAAACGACGCCGTCAATGACTGCGTCGGATATTCAACCCAGTCGTCTGGAAAGATCGGTTCATAAATTATCTGACTTGTTGTCAAAAAGAAAAGGAGCAAAAACCGCTCTGGTAGCATACGCAGGTAGTGCACATAGGGTGATGCCTTTTACAACAGACTCAAATGTGATCGTGTCATTTGCAAGTGAGCTTTCACCAGAAGTAATGCCAAGTGAAGGAGATGATCCTGTAAGCGCTATCGAACTTGCTTCTTCAATGATTTCTAATGCGCAGTTGGCAGGATCGATATTACTTATTGTTGACAGTATGCCTGATGTAATTGAGGAACAGCTGAAGACGCTTTTACCGTTAAAGTATCCTCTACAAATTTTAGCTATTGCTGCACGACCCGGGAGCGATATCCCAGCGGATAGCGTACTTGCACCGGCTTTGGATCTGAATAATTTACAAAAAATAGCAACTGTTATAGGTGCTCATCTCATCGAGGTGACGGCGAGCGCTAGTGATGTCGAGCAGATCAATTCAAATATTGTCAGATCTCATAAAGACACGCAAATTGAAGGTGAAGGGGAGCGCTTCAAAGATGCTGGTTTTTATTTCATTCCTTTTCTCATTGTTTTAGGTCTCTTCTGGTCTCGGCGTGGATGGGTTCTTTCCTGGGAGGGGGATGAATGAAAAAGTATCTATCTTTTGCACTCGTAATTGTTGTCGCAGGAGGCTGGTTGGTCATGACATTAAAAAATGTAGACTGGAGTTTGAAAGCTCTGTTGGTAACTCCCACGCAAGAATACCAGTATTATTTTAATAAGAGAGAATACGTAAAAGCGGCAAATAGTTCTGTGGATTCATTGCAACAGGGTAGTGCGCTGTATTTGGCAGGTGAGTTCAAAAAGGCAGCCGCTGTGTTTGGTTCCAGTGGGTCTCTTGAAACTGTATATAACAGGGCCAACAGTTATGTCATGCTCGGGAAATATGATCTTGCAATAGCGGATTATGAAAACGTATTGAAGAAAAAGCCAGAGTGGAAAGAGGCATCAGATAACCTCGTGCTGGCACGTCTTAGAAAGGAAAAGATGGCTCCTCCAGAAGATGATTTTGGAGGTACGGGGGGTAAGCTCGCTGCTGATGAAATTGTTATTGGAGATAAAAAAACTGGATCTTCGGTTGAAGATGATGACGAAAACCAGATGCAGGAAGGATCGCAGCTGAGTCAAAACGAACAGCAGGCCCTTTGGCTTAAAAAAGTACAGACCAAACCTGCCGATTTTCTTCGTCTTAAATTTTCATATCAACTGGCGAATCAAAAGTGATGAATTACAAACAATTAATAAGTAAACATCTGTTCGTCATAGTTTTCTCCTTGTTGTGGCCATGTCTTGGAGTCAGTCTGGCTAGTGATACACAGGAACCATCTGTTGCAATACAACAAACCGACAAAGAGGCTTTTTTCCGAGGTGAAAAAGCCAACTTTTATATAAAACTATTGAGCCCCACATTATTTGCAGGTGCACCTCGATTCGAACTTCCCACACTGTCGACCGGTCTTCTCTATCAGGTTCAAGCTCGTCCAGTTTTAGGAACGGAAACCGTGGATGGTTGGAGTTACACATCACAACTATATGAAATCTGGTTTTTCCCTCAGCAGTCTGGCGAAATTACTATACCAGCAATTAATGTAAGTTTTTCGACTTCTGAAAACGGTACAAAGGGCGAAAAGCAGTATAGCAAAAAAACGGCGCCATTTAGTTTCAATGTTAAACCAATACCTGGTGTGCCGGATAGCGAGTTTATTGTTGTCACCGATAACTTTGACTCTTCGCAAGACTGGAAACCAGAGGTACGTCAGGGGATAGTTGGGGACGCTGTTATCAGAACTATTTCCATGCGAGCTAAAAACATGGCGGCTATTTTCCTGCCTGACATTGATATTCCAAAGATCAGTGGTGTTGCAATTTACAGAGATCCGCCTGAGGTGAATGATCGTAATGAAAGAGGTGAGGCTACAGCAGAGCGCAAAGATGTAATCACCTATGTATTTGAGGCTGAAGGTGAGTACACTATTCCCGATATTACAATGAGATGGTGGGACAGCGCCTCAAGCAAGGTTCGTGAAAACGTTTTAAAAGGATTAACCGCGACTATAACTCTAAACCCAAATAAAATAGAAGAGGAAACAGGAAATACTCAGGGAGCAGATAAAAAATCCACTAGTTTTAAGCTCCTGGCCTTGATTGTTGGAGGTTGTTTTCTTGTAGGTTTTATTACCTTTAAAAAATATGGACAAATTAAAAATTATTTTCGAACTCTTCCTACAACGAGATCGAACTCTGAAAAGGCATATTTTCTCAGATTTAAGAAGGCTTGTATTAGCGGTGAACCTGTTGACGCCTACAATACACTGTATCTGTGGTTCCAAAAAAAATATGGACATAACGACCTGATCTCTCTTGTAAGTTGTGAGGGTGTTGATCCCGAGTTTCAGTTGGAATTTGAGAATCTGAATAAACAATTATTTGAAAAAAACAATTCAGATACCAAACAAAATTGGATGGGAGATCGCTTGTATATAAGCGTAAAAAATATAAGGAAAACCAGAGTAGAGTGCAGCAACATGAAAAAGGGAGGGACAAATTGCTGCAGGTTAAATTTTTAGGAGTTATTTTGTGTGAATTTAACCAGTAAATATAGTGGATTGCTGTTATGCTGACCTGCTTTTAAGTATATCTATAAAACAAGAATGACACTTTTAATACGGGGGGGTATTTTGAAACAATCAATAGTGCAATGTGTAAGGATAAGTACGGTGGCAGCTGTGATTTTGTTCTCCTGTTACAGTGTTGGAGTAGGGGGGACTGATCCTCTTCCCTCCTGGAATGACAGTCAGCCTAAAGCTGCTATTGTAAAATTTGTAGAAAAAATAATCAAAGAAAACTCTGTGGATTTCATCCCAGCAAAAGAACGTATTGCGGTTTTTGATAACGATGGCACTTTATGGGCCGAGCAGCCGATGTATTTCCAAGCATTTTTAGTGTTTGATCGCATTAAAGAACTTGCTCCTTCTCATCCTGAATGGAAGGATACAGAACCTTTTAAATATGTTCTTAGCGGTGATATCGAAAAGGCTCTGGCGGGTGGAGAAGAAGCACTACTGAAAATGGTAATGGCAACACATGGTGGAATGACAACCGATGAGTTCGCTGATATTGTCACCAAGTGGATTCAGACAGCCAAACATCCAAAAACCGGTAAGCTGTTTACAGAAATGGTTTATCAACCGATGTTGGAATTACTCGATTACTTAAGAGCTCATGATTTTAAAACCTTTATTGTTTCGGGTGGCGGAATTGCGTTTATGCGACCGTGGACCGAAGAAATATATGGTGTACCTCCTGAACAAGTTGTTGGCTCAAGTGTTAAAACAAAATATGCGGTACGAAATGGTAAACCTGTTATTGAAAGGCTCACTGAAATTGATTTTATAGACGATAAGGCAGGAAAACCAGTCGGTATCAATCAACATATTGGAAGGCGCCCTATACTCGCATTTGGTAACTCAGATGGAGACTTTCAAATGCTTGACTGGGTAACAGCAGGGGAAAATACGAGTTTAGGCTTAATTCTCCACCATACCGATGCTGAAAGAGAGTATGCCTATGACAGAGATTCACATATTGGAAAATTGTCAAAAGGACTTGATGAAGCAAAAGGCCGTGGTTGGGTACTTGTGGATATGAAGCAGGACTGGGGAAAAGTTTTTCCTGTAAAATAATTAATTGTGTGGAATGACAGTGCCCGGTAACGTGAACAAAACAACCTTGTCCGCCTTTTTATTACATCTCCATCCGCGAAAGGTACATTCTGAGACCCTTCGTTTTACCCTTAGTTTTGGGTTGGGTGGGATGGCCGCAACGTTACTCGGGCTACTGTTTGTCTCTGGTATACTGCAGCTCCTCAGTTATACACCACAAATAGACAATGCCTACCTTTCCGTGCAGCTTATGTACGGGGAAGGTGAGGTGTCTGGCTATATAAGAAATATCCACCACTGGGCGGGTAATGTACTCGTCGTTGTTGCATTTTTGCATATGCTGCGAGTCTATTTGACCGGCGCATTAACAGATGGACGGCGGTTTAACTGGTTGATCGGTATAGTTCTTTTCTGCGTTATTCTCTTCGCAAATTTCACTGGATATTTACTTCCCTGGGATCAATTAGCCTATTGGGCTGTTACAATCTTCACCTCAATGGTCAGTTATATACCTGTTGTTGGGGATCAGATGTCGACGATGTTACGTGGAGGTGCAGAAGTCGGTGGGGAGACTCTTGCTATATTCTTTGCCATACATGTCGGTATTCTCCCGGTGATCATCCTTTTATTTTCAATATACCATTTCTGGCTGATCAGAAAAGCTGGAGGTTTGATACGACAACAAAGTGAAAGCTCACAGGCGACTCTTGTTACCAGCAATCCTCACTTGATTTCAAAAGAGCTCGGAGTCGGTTTTACTCTCATCGCATTAGTCTTGTTGTTTTCGGCTTTAGTCGACGCCCCTCTTGATTTGCAGGCCAATCCTGGAGAAAGCCCTAATCCTGCGAAAGCAGCCTGGTATTTTCTTGGTTTACAGGAATTATTACTTCACCTGCATCCCGTTTTTGCAATTTGTGTAGTCCCTACACTCTTGGTTTTAGGTCTAATCGGAGTTGCATATGCAAAAGATGTTACCTTGCTGGGTGGTCTCTGGTTCGGAGGTAGAGGTAGAGGCAAGAAGGCGGCTATCTGGTCAACCATAATGGGCGGACTCGTGGTGGTTATCTTTGTCGTAGCCGATAATTTCTTCATTAATGGTCATACAGGCACTGGTGGGGGAATGCTAGTCCGGGGACTATTGCCGATAGTAAGTTATTGTGGTGTTCTCGTCTGTTGGTTTTATTTATGGCGTAATAAGCTTGATTGCAACATCGCTGAGGCAACTATGGCAGTGGTTCTTCTTGTATTTTCTTCCTCACTTGTTTTCACTGCTGTGGGAATATGGTTTCGCGGTAAAGAAATGAGTCTAATTTTTCCTTTTGGGGGCTGATATGAGTTCTCGATATGCAATGATTTAACAGGGTCGATTTAAATAATGAAAAAGGAAGTGGGGAAAGAAGAAGTCTCAAGGCGCCGACTGGTTAAAAACTGGGTATGGGGATTGTTGGCTGTTATTGCGGGATCTGAGTTTATTTGGTTTAGCGGTTCAATACTTAAATCACACAGAAAAAAATCCTCCCGAAATAAAGGCGAAAAAATAATTGATGCCGGGCTGGTTGCCGAGTTCAAACCAGGAGAGGTAAAAGCGGTTCCACAAGGGCAGTTTTATATTTCTTGTCAGGAAGATGGAAGTTTCATAGCCTTGTCTCGCACCTGTACCCATCTTGGTTGTAGTGTTCCCTGGAATGAGGAACAAAATAAATTTATCTGCCCTTGTCATGGTTCTACCTTTGATAAAAAAGGCGTCGTCTTAACTGCACCTGCCATGCGTCCTCTAGATTATTACCCCCTCAGAATCGAAAATGGCAATATCCGTGTGGATGTATCTACTCCGATAAAACGACAAAAATTTGAAGATTCTCAATTGGTAAAAGCATAGTATGGACATTAATGAGGAGTCTTCAACAAGTGAACTTTCAAAAAAGGTATCTCGAAAGTGGGAGTTTTTGGCAATAACCGCAGCCGTAGTTGTCGTGTTTTCACCTCTTTTTTATATTCTACGTGCAGATCATGATATTAAGATTCCTGTTGTAACGGAGTCTCAATTTGTTGGCAGCAAAAAATGTGAGTCATGCCACCAGGAAGTATACAAAAAATGGCTTGGATCCGATCATGATCTCGCCATGGATGAGGCTACAGATAACACTGTACTAGGTGATTTTTCCGGGGTGACCTATACTGATCCGTATACAGACTTAACATCCAGATTCTTCAGAGAAAATGAAAAGTTCTACGTTGAAACGGATGGCCCGGATGGTAAGCCCGGTGTTTTTGAGATAACCTACGTCTTCGGCGTTTATCCTCTCCAGCAATATCTGGTTCCATTTCCAGGAGGTCGGCTACAGTGCTTGAATATTGCGTGGGATGTGGATGACAACGTCTGGTATCGTCTTCCTCCCTACGATGTTGAGAACCACAACGATTGGTTGCACTGGACGAAGGGTTCTCAAACCTGGAATAGCATGTGCGCAGAGTGTCACTCCACCAGATTAAAAAAATCCTATTCCATGGAAACTCAAACCTTTGATACCAGTTGGTTTGAGATAGATGTTGGTTGTGAAGCGTGTCATGGTCCTGGGTCTAATCATGCTGACTGGGCGAAAAAACCTGTGATGGGTCGAAGTAATACTGAAAACTTTGGTTTGGATGTACAGACCGGGTCAGGTGACAACAAAAAGCAGATAGCAATCTGTGCACCCTGTCACTCTCGGAGATATCAATTAGGTGATAATGACCATAAAGATGGCGAGTTACTCGATAAAATGGTGCCAACTCTCCTTACTGAAGGTTTATATTACCCTGATGGTCAAATTCTGGATGAAGTCTATGTGTACGGCTCTTTTACCCAGTCCAAAATGTATAATAACGGCGTACAGTGTAGTGATTGTCATGATATGCACAGCCTGGCACTACACAAAAAAGGAAATGATCTTTGTTTGCAGTGTCACAGGGCAGGGGATTACGACAGTCAAAGCCACCATTTTCACAAACGTGAGTATAAAGGCAAACCGAGTGAAGGGTATCTTTGTGTTAAGTGTCATATGCCCGGTAAGGTTTATATGGGCATTGACTATCGCCCAGACCACAGTTTACGTATTCCAAGGCCGGATTTAACTCCCAAGATTGGAGCGCCAAACAGTTGTTCGACTTCAGGCTGTCACGACGATAAGTCAAATGAATGGGTTCTTGAGAGTTATACAAAGTGGTACGGTGTATCCCGTAAACCACACTATGGAGAGACCATTGCTGCTGCTCGAATAGGATTAGCAGAGGCAGAAAAACCACTGATTGATCTGGCTGAAGATTCCTTGCAACCTGTTATCGTAAGAGCGACTGCTCTCACCTTGTTATCTACGTATACTCCTGAAAATACGCGTCCTGTATTTACAAGAGCACTTGAGGACATTGAGCCACTTATTCGTGTAACTGCGATACGCCATTTGATAAATCTCTCAGATGATGAGCTGGTACGATTAATAGAGCCAAAGTTATATGATAAAGTTAAGGCAGTAAGAATTGAAGCAGCAGCTATTCTTGTAAAAGTATCAGAGGAGCTCTTGAGACCCGATGATAGGGAGACGTTTAAAAAGGTATTGAAAGAATACAGGATAGCCATGGAGTACAACAGTGATTTTGCTGCGCAAAGGTATAATTTAGGAAATCTTGAAGTATCGTTACATAATGATGAACTTGCAGCTGAGCATTTCAAAGAATCGATTGCAATTGATGATAAGTTTTATCCAGCTAAGGTTAATTGGGCAATGCAACTCAATAGTAATGGGCAAAATGATAAGGCTGTAACGCTTTTTAAAGAAGTATTAAATGATCACCCTGCGCTCTATGATGTTGCTTATTCCTTAGGTCTTCTTCTTGCTGAAATGGATAATTACCAAGATGCAGCGACGTATTTGCAGATGGCAGCAACTGGTATGCCGAATAATTCAAGGGCACAGTATAATTTTGCTTTATCACTTCTTAAAATGGAGCGATGGCAGGAAGGGGGAAATGCACTGTTGGACTGTCTTAAGACCGAACCAGAGAGTAGAGAATATTTTAATACACTTGCTAATTTGTATCTCAGTTTTCGAATGCGTGATAAGGCAAAAGCTCTTGCAGGTAAGATGCTGGAAATTAATCCCAATCATGAGCAGGCACTACAGCTATTAAATGTCGTTAAGTAAAAGGGGATTTTTTAAGGGGTGATATTATCTGATTTCATCCCCTCTTTTGAATCTGCTTAACGAGAGATTTGATATCTACAGGGTTTTGGGTATCAATTGTTAATGTGTTATCCAGTTCATGGTTTTGTAGTGGTTTCCATTTTGCAAACTGACTTTCTAATACAGCAAGGTTGGCATCCGAAACGCCATCTTTACGCTCAGTAATTCGTTTTCGTAAGGTCTCAATAGTTGCGGTACATTCCAAAACTGTAAACGGTACATTTCTTTTTGCAGCAAGACCCCTAAATACCTGACGCTGTTGAGAGTGTGTAAATACTCCATCTACGATAACGGGGTACCCAGCATCTATTATCTGGGCTGCAAGTTCCGTAAGTTTTGTGTATGTACGCTCTGTTGCTTCCTGGCTGTAAATTCCTCTGTCAATTTCAAGGTTTTCGGTCTGTGGAGGTTGAAGACCGTGTAAGCGTTTACGCTCAACATCTGAGCGAATACGTATTGCCCCAATATGTTCAAGTAATGCCTGGCTTACTGTACTCTTACCTGATGCTGAAAGACCTCTGGTAATTATGATTTGGGGTTTGGTTGGTTCAATATAATGTAGTGCTAATTTGAGGTACTCATTAAAATCTTCCTCAGCTTCTAATTTTTCATTTGAACTAATGCCATCCTGGCTAGCCCTTATTACATCAATTTTAGCACGTACCAAGGCTCGGTATGTCAGATAATATCGTAAGATGTGGAGAGCAGAGTAATCGCCTGTAAATTCGAGATATTTGTTTAAAAGCCTCTTCGCTAACTCCGGTTGTTTTCTATCTTCTAGATCCATCACCAAAAACGCTACATCACTTATAACGTCAATCCAACGTAAAAGGGGGCTGAATTCTATACAGTCAAATAATAGAGGTTTGTCGTCCACCCATGCGATATTTCTTAAATGTAAGTCGCCATGACATTCACGTATGAACCCAGTAGCTTTTCTAGCTGAAAACGAGTGTTGAAGAGAGTCTAATGTGCTCTTGGTCCATTCTTCAAGTTTATCCAGTGATTGTAGGGTGGGGAAACTTTCAACGTGATTTCGTATCTGGCGAAAATTTTCTTCAACCGGCTGGCGGATGACTTCAGTTTCTCCGTAATCTGTATCTTTAGCTGCTCTATCTGTATAAGTATGGAAGTGCGCAATATGCCCAGCTAAAGCATCAATTATTTGCGGAGTTAATAATCCAGTTGAAAGTAGGCGATCAAGCTGTGTTTCCTGGGGAAATGCGATCATTTTGATAGCATATTCAATAGGGTTACCGGCTCCCTCCCATTGTGGCTCTTGCACAGTGCCGGTGATAGGAATAACAGAAAGATAGATATGAGGCGCGAGTCGTTGGTTCAGTCGGAGTTCTTCTTTGCAAAAATGAAGTCTTTTCTTAAGAGTGGAAAAATCGAGAAAACCTAAATTAAGAGATTTTTTGATTTTATATGCGTATGGCTCAGCGACTATTACCCAGGAAATATGAGTTTCTAATAGTATAGGATGTTGTACTGGAGGATTGAATGACTCAGGTTTCATCAATCCTTGTATAAGAGAAGAGGACTGTACGTTGTTTGTGCTCATAGTAACACCCCTTAATCATCAATATAATTGAGCTGGAGAACTACTTTTAAGGGGTCCTGCCGAAGAACCCCCAAAAGTGCTCAGTTAGAGTTAACTGGTTTTCCAAAAACTCCGTTTTAAGTGTTTTTCAAGCATTTCTGCCATTATCGCAACATCAATATCCCCACTGTTTTTCTTAAAGCTATATCTCCCTGTAAACAGTATATGAGTCCAAGCGATGGGTGAAATTCTTGCAAATTTTTCGATAATCTCTTTCGCTACGCCGTCTTTCACCATTTTTTCATAAACATTATTTAAAATAATGGTGTTGTAGGCAATAATACAATTGGCAATAAGCCTTGCGGCATGTGCGCTAACACGATTATTCACTACTTTTTTCCCCTTAAACACACCTGAGGAGATTTTTCTTATAATTCCCTGTAACTGATGGTATGCTTTTGTCCTGTTTCTAGCTGTACGTATTGCTTTTCTGAGTTGCATATCATCAATTAAATTTAGCACATGGGTACTTTTGAATATTTTATTGTTTTCAAATAGTGCTGTCTTCAGTGCAGCTTAACGAGTATGAGAATTTAATTTTCGAATGAGATTACTCTGTGTATTTTCTTGCATTATCAAAGATAGCAAAACCCTCAGCACACTTCTTTTCTGTGACTTAATTATATCAATCTTTATTTGGTCTTTGGGCTGCAGCAGGCCAGTGTAACTATCAGGTGACTTCACCGAATACAAATCACCTGCCGCGACCCTGACATTTTTGATACTGGGGACATAAGTAACATCAATCGAATCCAATGCTACAAAGTTAAGTTTGTTTAAGGAGTGATTGTCTCCTGTCACCATGTCAATATCAATGTCTGTTTTATTACCATAGATCATGTCATATAGAGAATGCCCTTCATACTCATTGAGACCAATATTCTTCGCGTTAACAGCTACATAGTTAGCAACCAAGCTACCGCGTCAGAATTCAGTTACAATAGCACAACTACCCGATAACTTACGAAAAACGGTTCTTCCGACTCAAGCGTACTTTTGATATAAGGCCTGCGTTTATCGAGGTTCTGCGGAGAAGGCATTCTATAAATTCCCTCAACTTCTTGAGATGGAGCACTCTTCGTTCTTCTTTTTCATCTCTCTTCCCTTTTGCAAAGGGTAGGAAGGGGAAAATAGAAAATATTTGAAGCGATGAAATCTACCATAGCAGAGATTTCTAGTCCTTCAACACGTCCTCAACTTAGTGGTACTGGGCGATGCCGAAAAGTACGCTTAATCCGGAAGAACCCAATATTTGGATCGTTTTGTAAAAAGACTTCTTCAGGTAAAACTTCCATTAAGCTGCCTCCTTAACCAGTGCAAAAAGTGGTGTCGAAGTTTTGGTCTGTTGCTTTGAAATTTCCTTGTGCCATTCATTCGTGAGTTTGTCGATCTGGTCTAGATTACCGCTTACTTGCCACAGTACTTCTGTGATCATATTATTGGTCATGGTTCCGGTATCAGTGTTCTCAAGTGAAACGTGTAGACAATTGATAATTACACTTGTCCTGGTAACGAGACAATTCATCATGTCTGCGTGCGAAATTTCAGTGTTGTTTTCGAGAAAGGCTTGTTCTGGAGTGTCTGCTGATCTCATTTTGCCACCTCCTCTTGAGTGTTACCGGTTTGGCAGTGTAAAGAGACAGTTGTTTCTGTTGCACCCTGTCTGTGGTTACGAACTTCACCAGTGTGCCAATTGTCAGCAATCGTTTTTGCCTGACTTATGTTGTCTGTAATTTGCCAGAGTGCTTCTATGATTGTCTGCTTGTTTGCAACATGGTTTTTACTCTCAAGTGATAAACTAAGACATTCAACTACCGCCCTTGTCCTATCAAAAACACAATTAAGCATGTCAATAGGGGCAATCACAGGATTAGGCTCTAGGGGTTCTTTGACTAAACCCCCGGTTTGTCACTAACCTCTTCTACAGGCCTTGATATTATTGATATACAGTCGAAATATCGATTTTGAAATCTGCAAGTAAAAATTTATAACTCCTTGAATATTAATAATATTTTCTCGACTAGAAAATTCCTATTTCGTTTGGTTCATAGACTCTCTTAAATTTCTCCTTTTTACGTAAGTATTTAGCCCAATATGATTATTATACTCTAATAACCGAGCGATTTTTCTGGCCCTGTTGCAAAAAATTATTCCTATTCAATTAATGAAGCATTTTCCAGTAATCGTGTTAGCGTAACAACCTTGTTTTATGCTGATTATTTTTCTCACAATTCGTGTTTTTGTGATAACTACTATCAGTTGCAACAGAGCCTGCAGGATAACCTCGGTGCGCTGAAGATTCAGCTCACGCCCAAATGACCGCGCACAACGTTCCACCCTCAGCGAGTCTGTCGAGGGTCAAAGGCATAATCCCCATAACTTAAAATTCATTGAGGCTTCTTGAAAGATGTAAAGCTAACGCACTCACCCTTTCTTTGTTTGTCTTAATCAACGGGTGAAATACTTGAGGTATCCTTGGCAATCTTCAATTTTTCTGCATATCTCTTAGGCTAATTCTATGCATGATTAGTTTGTTTCTGGTCATGGTAAAAACATGCCTGAATGGGACGCTCTAACTTGTTGAGAACTAAAGAGAGTCGCTGAAGTGTTCTCGAACAACCTTCCTTGTTTAAATATGATCGTGAAAGTATTCATTTAACTCATTGCTGAGAACTTTTAAAAACCCGGTGAATGTGTAGCCCCGACCCAGATATCTTCATCTGCTGGTTCATAAATCATTGCAAAAAGAGTCCAATCCAAAGGAGGATCTAGAATTGCCAAACCCATTTTTGTTTCGGATTTATTCCCACTAACCCATTTTAATTCGACATGCATTTTGAAATCGTTTCCCTTTGTGGAAACGATTATTGACAACTTATTCTCCTGGTTTTTGAATCTTTGAGGAATATCATTCAATTGCATGCCGAGCCGGGAAATGTTGCTTACGGTTCCCGAGAAGGAATCAACTCCGTCTGATAGATTGGCAACTAGATTTTGCACTCCAACTCTTTGGTGGCGTCGCTTGCTCATTTTCACCTCATTTGGTTGAGATTGAATGCCGCTTCCCTCACTCAGAATATCTTAGTGCTATATTGATGTGGAAAGGTGAAAGTTAGAATCTATTTGTGCTGTTAATTTAGAAAACTAAATTAAAAAGATGATTCAGAGAATCACGAAGACGGCCTGGAATTATCTCGGATGCTCAGGTTCCAACTTAATAAAACAACTCCTACCTGACAGTTTATCACTTTAATGCTGGAGTTGTACAATTCATTCCGCGTATGCCCAGAGAAACAATAGCTCTGCTAATCATAACAAAATTTAAGAAGATGTTACGAGAGATTATTCTTGATCAGGTAATCCCAGTGACTGATCATCGGGCTAAACATTGCCACTGCGAAGATAATCAGAGCGGTCTTCTGCTCCAACAGAAGGTGTTTCCTGTACACGTAATACGTGATCATACACTGAAATACCACCAGAAATGGAGCATTCTGACGGTAGGTGTCAAGATAGTTTTCGCCTTATTTGCTCATTTACAAAGATTAATTTAACATCCTTGTAATAACCCGCTTCAGCAAAAGCCAACTCTTCCGACGAACATCCAGTTGGGGCCCATTCTCAG
>JBLHNU010000072.1:0-28010 GCA_047622095.1 Desulforhopalus sp. | reverse complement strand
GACAATTTGCCTCCAGTTGCTCTCCACCCCGCCTCACAGCGACGCAGTTACCTTCGGCTACAGAGTTGTGGTATACTCTGACACGGACTTACACCGTGCTGATACGGCGCCCTCGTGGGCGCACAACGGAACCGCTTCGCGGAAAGGTAGCGCGTACATTTTTTTGCTCAATAATTTTCCACCAGCTCCCGCTCCCATTTTACATTAGAAAAACAGATTACATAATGAATCTTCTTAGTCGATAAGAACTTGTAACATCGTACTTATCCATCTTAACCGAGGAGGTTCACATGAGCAGCGATCTCAGGAAGAAATTTATTGATCACATGGATTTTCATGGTCTGGCGCACCACACGAAGCGAGGCTACATTGCCGCGATGAAAGGCCTTGCAAATTATTACAATTTACCACCAGATAATCTGAGTGATGATCAAGTACGGGCATATTTTCGACATCTTCTATTGGAACGTAAACTGGCCTGGTCATCTTGTAAGAATTATCTTTCCGGTATTACTTATTTCTACAGACATATCTGTGAGCGTGAGGTTGATGATCGTTTTGGTTTACCATCACGTCCCCGAGGCAAGAAACTTCCTGCTGTCCTGAGTATGGAAGAAGTCCACCGTCTTTTGTCCGTAATCGACAATCTGAAACAAAGAGTTATTCTCAAGACAATTTACAGTGCTGGGCTTCGATTTGGGGAGGCCATTCGCCTGAAACCAGAACATATTGAAAGTGACCCATCAAGAATGGTGATCAGAGTGGAACAGGGTAAAGGTCGTAAAGATCGTTATACGACTTTATCTGAGAAGCTTCTTTATGAGCTCAGAGAATACTGGGTGGAGTATTCACCTGAATATTGGCTCTTTCCTGGTCAAAAGAAGAAAAAGCATATTTGCAGTGCTTCTGTTTCACAGATTCTTTATGACGCAAAAAAAAAGCAGGCATAAATAAACCCTGTAGTCTTCATACATTACGACATAGCTTCGCTACTCATCTGTTATACAACGGCTATGACCTTTACACCATAAGCCAACTTCTTGGCCATGCCTCAATAAAAACAACAACGATTTACCTGCATATCGTTCCGGCCAGATATGTAGAGCTGAAAAGTCCTCTCGATTCTCTGGGAATGGGGAAGGAGGACGATGATGAATAACAAAAAAATCCCGTTGGAATTAGCCGACGTCTTTCGCAAGTACGGAGAAAGCTTTCGGAGGAAGAATTACTTGTCCTCTGAGCAATCAAAGTCCATGAGGCACATAGAAACATGTCGAACGGCAGAACTTGGCGGACATATTGAGGTTTGTAACCACTGTGGTTTTCAAAAGAATGCTTACAATTCTTGCCGAGATAGACATTGTCCCAAGTGCCAGACACTTGTAAAAGAGAAGTGGCTCAAGGCCAGAAAATCAGAGTTGCTTCCCTGTCCATATTTCCACAATGTCTTCACAGTACCACATGAGCTCAACCCTCTTATTCTCACAAATAAAAGGATCATGCTCTCTATTCTGTTTGTGGCCGTCAAAGAAACACTCCAGGCTTTTGCGGCAGATCCTCAGTGGCGTCTTGAAGGACAACTGGGATTTATCTCTGTCCTGCATACCTGGAATCAGAAGCTTATGGATCATTTCCATCTACACTGCATCATCCCTGCAGGTGCCTTGTCATTTGATAAGAAGCAATGGGTTGCGACAAAGAACAAATACCTCTTTAGAGTGCAGTCCCTGGCTAAAGAATTTCGCAAACGATACCTGAAAAAACTTGAGACAGCATACAATCAAAGCAAGTTGAAATTTTATGGAAGATCCTCAGGATTTAAGGTCACAAAAGATTTTTTGAAACTTATTGAAGCAGTAAAAAATAAGTCTTGGATAGCATATTCAAAGCAACCGTTCGGTGGTCCGGAGCAGGTCCTTGAATATCTGGGTCGTTACACACACCGCGTGGCAATAACAAACAATCGCCTTACAGCGATGAAGGATGGTAATATAACATTTACTTACAGGGACAGCAGTGATGAAAACAAGACAAAAGAACTGACGGTGACGGCAGAAGAATTAATTCGCAGATATCTTCTGCATATTCTACCAAGTGGATTCATGAAAATACGTTACTATGGCTTTTTAGCGAGTACCAATAAAAAAGACAGCATTCCTTTCAGCCAGCAGTTGATAGAGCCCAATTTTAAAACGACTGAGAAACAGGAAGAAACTATCCAGGAAATAATGCTACGATTAACCGGTAACGACATTTCACGGTGTCCAGAATGCGGTAAAGGAGAAATGATTTACACAGTCGATTTACCTGTGCTTGAGATAAACTCATCCTAAGAGTTGTCTCGATTAGGGGATTTTCTGGCAACATCTGTGTGAAAAAGTTCGAAACATCAACTTAGAGGGAAAGCTGTGCTCAATTTTAATAGATTACTGTAAATAAGAGCCCTTAAAGGTGTGCAACGAAAGGGCATTTACAATGATACCGAAGACACAATGATTTATCATGCTATATGATTTTTTTGTTTCAATAAATGCCTGAAAATTACATTATCTTGCCATCACACGCACATCATTCAATCCCCATAGAGGTTACTTGAAATCCTTAAGAGAAAGTCGCACTTCAGTTCTCAGAATTTATCAACAATTGTAAAAGATTATTGTCCCCATGGAGGGGTAAAATAGAGCACTGCTTTGTTCTCAGATCGTGCACTATTGAAAGACAACAGTTGATAAATCCTTTTCTGTATCTCTCTAGTTGACTGACATCAAAGCATCCAGTGCTGAGCAGCTAGTAGATTCACAGGAAGTCTTAATTTCCGACTTTGCTTAAATTGATGAGATTGGCAAAGGACATCTTCTCCCCCTGCCGAATTTTGGATTGAGCGGGTTTTTTCGTGCCTGTGAAAATTCAACCTTGATATCTGCCGGAGGTTGTCGATATGTTTTATTTCAATGGGTTGAAGGTCATCCAGGGGGGAATATTGACACAAATGTTATTAATGTTTAGCGTAAAATATGATTTTTACCAGAGCAAGGTAACGTTGGTGGCGGGATTGGTTGAATAACCCTGGCTTGTGGTGTTCAGGCATAAATTTCATGGTTGCAGGTGGGCCACGAGCCTTTGAAAGGCGGTATTAATTCCTGTTTTTGCCGTCCTGCTGTTTGCTCCAAAAGCGATTACTTATCACCTACTCTACCAGTAACTACACTCTGAAATCAAACATGAAAATATCTTTCGACGGGAGTTTACGTATGTCTACTATAAAAACTGTAACGGTATCAGTGGCCGTTGTTTTCTTCGCGTTTGCGAGCCTAACCTCAGCATCCTCGGGGCCTAAATTCTCCCATACGGGACCCACTATCATCACCAATGTGGCTGTCATCGACGGGCTTGGAAATTCACCGGTTAGCGGTCAGGACATCACCCTTGTTGATGGAAAAATTGCAGCTATCGGTGCGACTGGCCGCGTTAAAACGCCTAGCGGAGCGTTGAAAATTGACGGAACAGGTATGACAGCTATGCCCGGCTTAATGGACTTGCACATTCACACCCAAGGCGGGTGGGGAAATGGCCTGATCCCGGGTGAGCGCTACAAAGTTCGCGTGGACGATGAATCGGTGCAGCAACGATTGTCTGGTTATGTCTATTCGGGTGTAACGACCGTGATGGATGTTGGCGGGGAGCACGACTATGTGCTCAATAAAAGGAAACAGATCAACGGTGGCGAATTATTCGGACCGAGGTATTTCACCACGGGTATACCTTGGAGCCAATCGCCTAGTGGTTGGGATGCTGGAAGTACCGGTGCGTCTGGAGGCTCCGTTAAAGTCAATGATTTGGCTGGAATTCCTAAGCAAATGGCCCGTTACAAAGCGGAAGGCATCGAGATTATTAAGCTTTATGCCGGGCTAGGTTCTGTGGCAATGCAAGCAATTATCGAAGAGGCGCATAAGCACGATATTCTTACGATTGCTGATCTGTGGATGCTCAATATGAACCGACCTCTGATGCAAACTACCGGTCTTGATGGTTGGGCGCATAGTGCTCCATTTGCCATAGCCCCAAAGTCGGATCATGAGTGGATGGCAAAAAATAATCGCTTCGTGATTGCCACTGCCAACGTCGGAGAAAAGTTGGGCGGCATGCGCGTCAAAGATGAAAAAGGCCAGCGGCTGATGCTGAAGGAGCCACTCATTGTCGATATTTGGGGTAAAGATGAAGTAAATGAATTTTATGATGTCTACCCGCAAATCCGTGAGGGCTATTACGAAGGCCCGAGATCGTTTTATCAATCAAACAATTTTGGCGACCTGACAGAATTCAGGAAGATTATGAACGCCAATATCAAGGCCTCGTTTGATGCGGGTGTACTGGTGGCATGTGGTACGGATGATATCTATGCCAGCATGTGGCCTGGTGAGTCTACGCATCGTGAAATGGAATTATATGTGATGGCTGGTGTTTCCAATTTGGAAGCAATAAAAGCTTGCACCTATAATGCGGCTAAGGTTTTACGTAGGGATAAAGAGTTTGGTTCCCTACAGATAGGTTTGTCCGCTGATTTACTCCTCGTTCAAGGTGATCCATCCAAGAACATCGACGATACACGCAATGTTCAACAAGTGTTCATGCGCGGCAAACAGGTTGATAGGGATTCGCTGAAGTTAAAGAAATAAAAAAGACAAACAATTATATAGCCGTTTGTTGTATCTCAATAGCCATGATTCTTGCTGGTAACGCTCTTGCAGAAGAGGGTGTCGATGCTTCTGATCCAACTAAAATTTACACATATGTTGGCGCTGGACTTAAGTATACAGACTATACAAATGATGAAAGCGTGCTAGAACTCAGGGCGACAGGCAAACCAAGAAAGATATCCTTTACCAAACTTGTCTTTGCTGGAACAGCCAAGAGTAGCGATTTTTCCTGATCACATAATATCAACGACTGATTGCTGAAAGTTAACATTGACACAACGAAGCTAATCAATGTTCCTTTATACTCCAATTTATGCTGTTTCCTGTATCTTTTTAGCAAGCACTTTGTTTTAGCAATGAACCTTGCCAGTGCGAAGTTCTTCGCAGCAACTTTCGGGCCTATATGGCAGGAGGCGTTGTACGATTTGATGTAGCTGTTGCTGAAGAAGAATCTGCCAGGTGGGTAATGTTTGGCCACCCTTTCTGATTATACGATTTCTACTTACTACCTGCCTGTCTCACATAGTCAATGTTTGATACTATATCAGCTTCTGAGCGAATATGAGAAAGGGCGAAGAAATCGCCTTAGTCTCCTGTAATCCGAGGAGTATTAGCCATTCCTCTATCGCAGGCATCATTTCTTATTTCAGGGTATAGACAACGTTCATGAGTATGCATATACTTGTTTGACGATAAAAGTAAATATGCTAGGATAGTTATATATTTCAATTCCTTACTTATACCATAAGACACCAAATTCAAGAGCAACGGAGGATTGCCCTGGAGTACGGCAAAGTTGTTTTTTCGGCGAGGAGATGTTGTCAGTCGTTGGCAACTGCGACAGTTTTTTATATGTTTATAGGTTTTCTGGTAATAAAATACGTATAATTAGGAACTTGCGGTTCGTACGTAAATTGAGCCTCAGAAAAACTTCTAACTGTTTTGTTTGGTGTAAATACTAGTGGCATGCATCTGGCCACATGCGACGGCATTATAATCGGATTTTGGCGACTCGTGAGCTTATGTAGGCGATAACCAGTGAGTTCAGGAGCCACTTCACCATATTGAGCGGTCTATGAAATATTGTTAGGTATCCTATTTAATAAACCTACCTAAGCAGGTGAAAGGTGGTTTTCAAAATTCTCAGTAGATTCGAATTGTGACGGTGGTAGAAACAATTTCTATGAACAAACGGCTCTCCTCCCTGAAGACAACTGATAATGACTAATGGAGAAGCATATGAAATCGAAGGCAAGGTGGGTCATTGTTTGTGTAGTATTCTTTGTGGTGGCCTTGGCAATAACGGATATTATGCATTTGACTGGTATTGAAAAGTGGTCTTCCAGCACTGTAGCTCTATTTATCGGTATAGGGGTATTAGTCATTTGGGAAAAATTCGGTTAAAAAGGGCTTAACAAAATAATAACAACGGCTAATTCGATATAATTTTTATGAAGTAAAATAAATCTTATATTGAACAAGTGAATTTGGCTAAACGACAAATTTTCTATGTTGACAACCTTTTATTATCCACTGCAACACCATTTGATCAAACCAAATACTGGTTTAATCCGTTTAATAAATATAGGATAAAACCTAAGAAAAGATATTGTATATCACCTGTTGTTTATCCCACGTAGCTACACTACGCTTGGCATAGCAAAAACATAACCAAATATATGGTATAATTCGGTCATTATCGGATTTTGTCGCAAACTTGATTCGGCCATGGGCAGCTTTGCAAGCTTTTGCTATGTTATTTTCATTTCCGTGGAGGTAGCTCAATGACAAGCAAGGAAAGGTTTCATGGTTGGCATTATCCGAAGAGCAATGTACTTCAAGCAGTTTTCTGGTACTTGTGCTAATGCCTAAGCTATCGTGACATCGAAGAACTCATGGGAGATAGAAGAGTTCAGAAAAAGGAAGGAAACAATTGGCTAATGTACTCCAATTGAAAATACTATCTTTCACCGCTGTTGCTTGGAATGGAGTATCTTTGTACGGAGGTATGAGTGAAGAGATACAGGAATAGTCTCAAGCTCAAGGGGAAGACAGGATTGTTTACCTTCGATTTGGCAATGATAAGTTCAAGGCTCTGTTGCTGAAAATACGCTATCAGGAATAGGCTAAAGTTGGTGTCAAGTATTCTTTTTGAGAGGTGTCATCAGGCAATTTCAACAAGGAAGAGGAATTGATACGAAAGTATTGTGTATCTATTGAAGGAGAAATGGAGCAACCATCTTGGATGGTAACCACATCGTTTTACCTGTAAGAGCACCATGTACTAGCACTAAAGGCCCTCCAAATCCTTTTATTACATGCTTCATATTCTTATTTCCTGCTTTGTTATAAGAGCTGTACTCCGGACTGCATAAAAAGTAGGTAAGGCCAAGTCATTATAATTATGTCAAAAAATCCATGAGGACTTCGTTGAACGCTTCAGGCTGATCCATTAATGGCAAATGTCCAGCATTGTGAATTCGGTGAAATCGCGCATTGGAAATCATCTGAGAAGCGTTTTCGCCATGTTTGACGGAGAAGAATTTATCATCTTCCCCCCAAATGATAAGGGTTCTTTGTTTTATCTGGCGGAGCAGATCATTAGGTACCTCAGACACTGCAGCACCCCTACCTTGGGTAAAGGCATTCTTACCACCTTGCTTTTTAAGAACTTCCACAGAATAGTAGACGTGATTTGGATCTCTATTTTCAGGATTAGTTAGTAGGTAGCGTGATGCAAAACGATTTGATGCAACTGATGGCATCATATTCATCCAAACCATCGCCAAGAAGGGTAGGAACGTCGGCTGCGCACCAAGCGCTCCAGAATCTACTAGGACGAGATTCTCTACCAACACTGGATTTTCTGCAGCGAATTGAAGGGCTATCGCTCCACCTTGAGACAATCCGACAATATGTGCTTTTGGTATGTCCATGGCTAAAAAGAAATCTTTTAACCATGTTACAAAATAATGGCGATCATAAGATGCATTTGGTTTATCAGACTCTCCATAACCAACAATGTCCGGCGCTATCACACGGAATTTTTTTGCGATAGCACCAATTGATGGATACCATGTGACAGCACCTGCACCAGCGCCATGCAAGAAGATTACTGGAAATCCTTGCCCCGCAGATAAGTATGCGGTTTTAATTTTTCCGGAATCGACCTCACTTTGCTCGACTGAACTATCAATTTTATCGATCAATGTTTGTCTATAGTTTGTCATATTTAATTCCCGTAGGGCCTTCTGCCTTTTCCAGGTTGTGTATCCACATATCTAATAAAATCTTCAATTCTTCGTTCGGATTTGTCATGGTGTTTTCTTCGTGTTCCAACACATCGAGTATTTCGAACTCAATGGCAGATTCGCCAAACAAACTCCATGTTTCCTGCAATTCCTTGTTTCGATGGCTACTGAACTTTAATTCAGCTTTATGCCTGTTTATTCTAGCCACTAAATCAGTAGCTCTACCTATATATACTTTATTATTTTGCGAATTTCGGATGCAATATACTCCCATAGATTGCTTTATTCGTTTGTGTTTATTTTTCAATTCTTTTTTGTCCATTAATGTCCTTCCATCTTTTTCAGAAAAAATTAGTGTAGGTCTCAGTTACAATGGAACACTGGCATCAACAGAGCATTTGGCGTATAAATTACGATTTAAGATTACCTCCAAGCAGGATGAGGGTCTTGAGCATTTCATTAATCCTTTTTTGATCTAATATAGAAAGGGCATCTTTCGAAGCTTCGTTAAGGCTAACGGACGAATCTTTTAAAATCCTTTGTCCTACAGAAGATATCTTTACTAAACTCACCCTTGCGTCGCGGGTATTTCTTTCTTTTTGAACTAAACCAATTTTTTCCATTGGCGAAACCAAACGAGTAATGCCGGAAGCTGAAAGGCCAATTTTTTCTGCTAAATCAATTCGTCTCATCATTTTATCTTTGGTATGATCCAAATGAAAAAGGATCATAAATTCAGAAAAATTGATCCCATGAGCACTTAATTGATTGTCTAACTTCTTTGATACGACAGCATTAACCATCGAATAATTAGCCCATAATTTAGTTTGTTTCGTAAGCATGCCAGGTCTCCTTTACTTCACATATACTTGAGCAGTCAACCATATATCAAGTTTAAAAGAAAATCAAGCCCCTGAAATCATCGTCAAAAGAAAGGGTAAACGAAAGTAGAATCTGTCATCAGTTTTTTGAGAAATGGAGTAGCTTTCCGGTTTTTCGATGAATGGTTTAGCTGTGGTGCTGCGCAAATATCCTAACAACATCTTCAGTGAGTGAAACGGCAAAGCTGTGCCATAATCATGGAAAGGCTCAGGTTCATAGATACAGGAAACACCTTCTGTTGAAGTAGAAGACCGCTCTGCTTATCTTCGCAGTGGCAATGTTAAGTTCAATTATCAGTTGCTGAGATTACCTGATCAGGAAACATATTTACGTGCTCGTCGTTACCATTGCTTTACATTGGTAAATCAAACCTTTAATAAATTCTGTCATTTCTTCTCGATTTCTATTGGATAGAATACGCTAACCTTTAATAGATATCGACCAGGGATTTATTCAAATAACGACCTATAATTGTGAAGTATTATCTGAGGTAATTGTGATTGATCATAACAAAATTATAGTGTAGGAAGGTGATGGGAAACTATCAAAACACCCCTGGAAATATTTACTGGTAGGAATGTAGCACTTATTACTTGAATCTAGCTGCGATTATGACTTGAATTCAGGGGTTTAAATTACGAGATAAAAAATGTTTATTAAGTGGGAAATACCGAAAGGAAAAATGTCTGTGGTTATGCTTTTTTTGATGACCTTTTTCTGTTCTTTTTCACATGCATCAGATGGCCCGAAAGATATCACTGTTCATGCCAACCAGGTTAATGAAAAAGCAGAAGGTATAGTAGGGACTCGGACGCTACTTGTGCGCGGTGATTATAACTATCCTCCCTATGAATATCTTGATGGGCATGGCAAACCGCAGGGTTTTAACGTAGATATTATTAACGCCGTGACTGATGTTATGGGGCTCAAGGTGGAAATAGACCTTGGACCCTGGGAAGAAGTGAGGCTACAGGTTGAAGAAGGGGAGATCGATGCACTTATCGGAATGTTCAATACAGCTGAACGGGATAAACTTTTCGATTTTTCAATTCCTCACTTTATCGCTTCCTATGCTGTATTTGTGCGAGATGGCTCGCCTATTCAATCACTTGATGATGCAAGGAATTCAAAAATTATTGTCCAACTGAGTGATCTCGGACATGACTATCTGAAAGAAAATGCTATTACTCAGGATATAATAATAAAAAAAGATTGGTCAGATGTTCTTACATCCCTGGCGAAAGGAGAAGGGGATTGTGCGATAGTGTCAAGACTTCAGGGGACACAGTTAATCGGAAACCTTTCTATTGCGAATATTAAAGCTGTAGGGCCACCTATTATTCAAAGAAAATATAGCATTGCGGTGACTCAGGACAACAGCGTTTTGCTTGCACATATCAATGAAGGTTTAAATATAATTAAAGAAACGGGGCAATATGATCAAATTTATATAAAATGGTTTGGGATATATACTGAACAACCCCTGACGTTCGTCAAGGCATTCAAATATTTCTTCTGGGTTGTTCTGCCGTTGATGGCTTTGGCAGTAGCTGGACTCCTCTGGTCGTGGACACTGCGAAGACGCGTAAATTTACGAACAAACGATCTGAATAATGAGTTGCTTGAACGCCGGCGGACAGAAGATGCTTTACGGAGAAGCGAAAATCAATTGCGGGAGATATTCGAGATTCTGCCCATCGGGCTGTGGTTTACGGATAAGGATGGTAATTTGCAACGTGGCAACCACATGGGCCAACAAATATGGGGTGTCGAACCTAATCTACCTATTTCCGAATATGGTGCTATCAAGGGTTGCCGTCTGCCCTCCCGCAAGCCTATCGAGCCGGATGAATGGGCGCTAGTGAAAACGGTCCGCGAAGGGGTCACCATTATTGATGAACTATTAGAAATTGAATCATTCGATGGCAAGAAAAAGACCATCCTGAGTTATACGGCTCCTGTGTTGGACGATAATGGTAACATTGACGGCGCCATAGTTGTCAATGTGGACATCAGTGATCGTATGGTTCTGGAAAACCAGCTGCGTCAGTCACAGAAAATGGAGGTTGTCGGAACCTTGGCAGGTGGTATTGCTCATGACTTTAATAATATCCTTTCAGTAATCCTTGGTTATGCTGAAATGGCAAAGGATGATTGCCAATCAGGATCATCCATTTCCAAAGATTTAGATGAGGTGTTAGGGGCCGGCAATAGAGCAAAAGGTCTTGTGCAGCAGATACTCGCTTTCAGTCGCCAAGAGGATACGGAGCGTATAATCTTACAACCTGCCAGTATTGTAAAGGAAACGATAGCAATGCTGCGCCCGTCATTACCAACAACCATTGAGATTACTCAAGATATTGATACCGGAACTGACCTTGTTTTTGTTGACCCATCTCAACTCAATCAAATATTGATGAACCTCTGTACCAATGCCTTCCATGCCATGGAAGAGACTGGAGGGAAACTTGATATTTCATTAAAAGAGGTGACCCTCAGCAATGAAGATCTTGTACACGAACCAGATGTAACAAATGGTACTTTTATTCAAATATCCATTGGTGACTCAGGTACGGGGATAGCACCAACCGTCAAAGATAATATTTTTGACCCATATTTCACAACAAAAGAGACCGGTAAGGGCACCGGGATTGGCCTTTCAATAGTTCATGGAATAGTGAAAAACTATGGCGGGTTTATCTCACTTTACAGTGAACTTGGTGAAGGAGCTGTTTTTCACGTATTTTTGCCTGTTGTAGAAAAGGAGGCATTAACAGAAAATGAAATGAATGGCCAGATTCCAATTGGCTGCGAAAGGATTCTTTTTGTTGACGATGAGGAATTACTTGCCCAAATGGGCAAAAGCATGCTCGAAAGGCTTGGTTACCATGTAACCGTAAGAACTAGCAGTCTTGAGGCTTTAGAAACTTTTCAGAACCAACCCGATAAGTTTGATATTGTTATAACTGACCAGACTATGCCCGGTATGACGGGTAGTGACCTTAGTAGGAAAATGCTACAGATTCGTTCAGATATCCCCATTATCCTTTGCACTGGTTACTCCACTATTATTTCTGAGGAAAAAGCAAAAGCTATGGGTATAAAAGAGTTTGCATTCAAACCACTTGCTAAAAAGGATATTGCTAAGCTGATCCGAAAAGTGCTGGATGTCTCGTGATGTGAAAATCTTAAAAACTAATATGACCAAAACTTCCCCCGAAATTAATGGGAATTTTTCCAGCCTACTGGTGTTGATCTTTATGATTGCCATGTCGAAGGTGTGAATTTCTTATCAGTTCATTAACTTATGGTTACTACTGTTAGTTTACTGGGATGCCTGTCATTGCAATGGTAGAGACTATTATTGGCAATGTTAACCATTTAAGCAAACCTGCAACTTGACCTTATTCCTGTTATGTTGCGTGTTGACCTATCTAGCTTGAATTAAAGGAATTTTGTGGTTTTTCTAAGGAGTTCGGTATTTGCTGTAATATCGGTGGCTTGTGGTGTTTTTGGGAATTGCTACTAAAACGCTCGCAACATAATAATCTTACTCTAATTAAACTACTACGTTAAAATTCCTATAGGCACTGAAGGGCTACCTAAGTGAGAAATAATTAAATAAGGAAAGAAACCTAAGCGTTATGTCGCTCATATCACTCGCAATAATTTAACCTGATTGGTGGCTCGCACCGTTACACTATAAACAGTTACAAAATTTTTTTAGTTTGTAAATAGAAAAAAAAGTAAACGAATAAAATACAAAGAATAAGGAGGAAGAATAAGCAATATTTGCAATATTTTTTAAAATAAAAAAAAAGAAGACCACTGAAACACGCAACATAACTAAACTCGCAACATAATTCCTGTAAATCTTTGTCGGCTATATCCTGCAACCTGGTATCGAAGATGTTAGGTATTTTGAAAGAGAGCATGGCAAAGTATTTCAAAGAGGAGGGGGAAGTCACAGGTGCCTATTTATGAGTGGACCAACACCCACATGCATTCCTACTCGTCTATGTTTTTCATCCGGTACCCTTTAGTTTTTTAATATATCGGTTGAATAGCTGGAATATCGAAGAATTCTCATGCTTTAAACCCTTGTACATTCGATATTCAAAAACCGATATGGTATCTCCCTGTATAGGGTATGCATAAACGAGTAAAAACAGCCATGAATGCAACAAAACAGGGCCCTTGACTTATAACGGGTGCAGTTAATGGGAAAACCTCTGAGGAGCTCATGATCTTGGGTTATACCAAGATCATGTATCTCGGGTTCTCCTGGTTCACTTGTCCAAGTCTCCAGGTGCCACGTAGTTCGTCACGACATTGTATCTAAGCGGCGTACCATCTGGATTAGCGAAAACATGCTTGTGCTTGGTGGGTCCTGTGTGTCCCTGCATATCGTTGATTGTTTTGATTGCAGTAATACGTGAGCTGGTACGATCCGCAGTCTGCTCTTTGCAACTTTGATCCTCTTCGAGAACTTTACGGATGTGACCTTTGACTATCCGATGCATCAATTTCAAATGAACCTCCGGGTATAACTCCGCCAGGGTGGTTCACAGTGCCGTCAATATCTGTGTACCATCCATAAAGAGTTGCCTCAAACTGCCATTGGTTTTCATCCTGGGCAGCAACACTGTTTACCCAGCAAAAAACAAACAGTAACGAAAAGCTCGCAACCAACGATTTTTTCTTGACCAATTTCGTCAATTCCATTCTTTATCTCCTTTTTAGTATTAAACTTAAATTATTCCACGATACGCCTCTCTTGGAGAGGTATTAAATTGCCTGTTAATTATTACCATTCCAGACAACTGAGGTATGAAATGTCATTTTGCAGCACTGTCAGCATCTCTACGGGCGGCGACCGCCTCTAGAATGGCTACTTCGGCCTGCAAAGCTGCTGACAGAACCATCTCAACACAGACATCAGCATATTTTTCAGCACGCTCAGCACGTTTTTCGAGTTTCTTGCGATCGCGGTTAGTCTGCCACTCGGCAACTGCGGTTTCAGTCTCAGCCTTTTTTTCATCAATGAGCGTTTCCAGCCTTGTTTTAGTAGCTGCGGCCTCCTGCTTTTTTTCCTCCACAGTTTCTTTGGCAACTGTTAATTTCGTGTGGATAGCCGCCTCTGTTTCTTTCTGAAGATCTTCAAGCTGAGCTTTCATAGTCTTCAAGCCGTTTATGCTGCTATCGAGTTTTTCATGAAGCTTTTTGCCTATTTCGTCAAAATCGATATTCATAATTCATCTCCATTTGTTGTGGCTATTATGCTAAGGAAAACAACCGCCGCAATGTTTATATGGCAGCGGTTGTGTCATGCCAGGTCTCTTTCAGACTAGCCGAGCCGTCTTTTTGATGCCAATGGCGCGGCAGCATTTGGTAACTTTGCCGAGGTTTTTAACTGCCATTCTTCTTCCAACAGTTCTCTGGCTGCCTGCTCAAGGAATTCCGGTGCGGCCCATTCCTGAACATCGAAGTCGTTTTTCATGTAACCATGGCTCAGCATAAAGTCCTTACCGATTTCCACGGAGGCCAAATTTTGAGGAGATAGGTTGGGCACCAAATCGATAGGCTTGATACCTTCAAAAGTATCCTCGACATCGAGATAAAATGTTTGCCTGTCGAGAATGCCTGCTGCGGCATGCTTGTTCTCGTTGCCCCAGCGTCCTACCCGGATCATGCCTTTCATAAAAGCAACAGCAAGCTCTGGATGTTTCTCGGCCATCACATCGCTGCAGGTGATGGCAGCAGGAATGTTGGCTACCTGCAGTGTCCAATCCGGATATCTGGACAGGTCCTCAATCGCCTTGAGCTGGCCAGTTGCCTCCTGTATTCTCTGAAATACGTGGCTTTGTGTATAAATCGCATCGACCACTCCAGTCAACAGAGCTGTTTCCAGTGGTCTAAAAGCCAGATCATGCTTGTGGTCCCGCTGAAGCCATAAATCAGATGGATTGTGCATAGGTTCAAGCATCGTTGGATCGTTGTACCAATTGTCAGCGTAAGGGAATTCAACAATCTCCACGTCGCCCATGGTCATACCGTTCATCCGGAGCATCAATTCAATACCCTGGTGTTCCTGGATACGCCACCAGTCGTTCTTGATTTGATTTAAGCTTTTGGACAGACCTATTTTTTTACCCTTTAAATCGCTCATTAGATATAAATCGTCTCTAGACCGCACCATCAAGCTACCGCCTTCTTTAGGGACGTGGGTCACACCGAGAAGTTTTGTACGACGGAGGTCAGCGTTGACCTGGATGGGGGGAAACAAACCGCCGAAGCGGATGAGGTTATCCATATTGTGGATGTAGTGCGGATACCAGTCGGTCTTCTTGGAAGAGCGCATGAAAGAATATTCCACGCCTAGCTTCTTGAATTCTTCCCGAGTCCAACCCAGTTCCTGGTCTATATTACTGGCGGAGATAAGTGGACAGTTGGTGTAATACACTTCTTTCCAGTTCAATTTCACCGTGCTTAATTTTGTGTTTTTAAACGTTGTAACAGGCAACTTCTCGCTTTTTTTTGCTTTCTTGGCCCCGGTTGATTTTTCACCCTTGGTCTGTGGCTTCGATGTTTCTTCCTTAGTGACCAGTTCAGCAATTTCGCCAAGGTCTTCTTTCAGATGTGGTTGAGCTTTGAGTAGCTGAGCAATTAACGCAAGCCCATCTGTTAAGTTCATCTGATCTGAACTGCTTACTTCCACTTTGCTGCTCTTAGCCTTCTTAGTCATGATTTAGTCCTCTTCTTGTTTTTTGGGCTATTCACCAAACTGGCGGTAATAGCTATTTGTTTTTAAAATAGCTCCAGCCAACCGGAACACTACCTCTATATGCAAAAACGTCAGACTCTAACAGGTTAGAGCTAGACTTGTGTCTTCCCTCTTATTTGACCGTATATCCTTTTGACTCCAAGCAGGCAGAACTGGCACGGTTGAAGTCACTCAATTTCTGTGCTGTCGCCGCTTCCTGCTGTTGGGTTTGTGCCTGTTGAGCTTGTTCTTGGTCTCTTTTTGCACTCCGGGTCTTCATTCCACCTGCCATTGTACCAGCAGCTGCGCCAATGGCAGCTCCGCGTGCCGCGCCCCTGAGTCGTGCGCCAGAATGTCCCTGGCTTTGGGCTTGAGGAGCTTGAGCCACGGGTTGCGCCTGTGCTGGGTCAAAGCCTGTCTCCTTGGCACCAAATCGTGACAACTGTTCTTATCTTTCGCTACCTGTTCATCGGTCTGTCCCTTGGCAGGAAAAACGATAATATCCTGCCCCATCGCAGGGGTCGTCCAGAATGGCAGTAAAATCATCACCATCAATACCAAAATTCTCCTTTTCACAATTGTCCCCCTCAAGAACGTTTTTTGATTTCTTAGCGTAACGTGTATTTCGCCATTTCTCCCAGCACCGCAACTCCTTTTTGATCCAGGCCGAACACTGTCACCACGACGGTCATTACAAACAGTGCGACCAGTGCCGAAGGTACTTTGGGTAAATATCTTTTCATTAAGCGCAAAATAACAAAAGCACCCAAACCGATAGCAACTGAGTAAAGATTCGCATGAGGGATAGATACAATAAGGTCGAATAGTTCCATAAAATAACCTGTAGTATCAACGGAAGTTGCCATCGCATTATGGAGTTGATGGGCGATGGAGTCCATTTCCGCTCCATCTACATGAACAACTCCAAGAATTTTCCTGATCTGGTTGGTCAACACCTCGATCCCAAGACCGCTTATGAAGCCAATTAACACTGCCCGGGATAAAAAATTAACGAGAAAGGCCAGCCGAAACAACCAGAACACCAAGAATAGCAGGCCGCTCATCAAAGCAAGAGCCAGAGCATAATCCATGCGCAGCTCTCCAATCGGAGCAAAGCCAATGAGGATAGCACCCACAATCGCTGAACTGGAGGCATCAGGACTTCCCACGAGATGAGGCGAGCCGGTGAATAGGGCAAAAATGGCGAGAGGAATGATACCCGCATAGAGACCAAACACCGGAGGCAGCCCGGCCACTTGTGCATATCCAATATTGAGGGGGATGATCAGGGCCGCCAGGGTAATCCCGGCAGAGATCTCGTTCGGTAAATTGGCCCACGAGAATCCTTTTAATCCAGAAAATATTGTAGGCGCTCTAAACTTATGTGTAGTGCTCATAAGTCCTCTTCCATTTGAGACTTATTATTTGTCAGAGGAGGCTTGCCAAACCATTTTACTGAAAGCATTGCAAACAGCACCATCAGGGGCAACCCGAGTACAACCATTACAATGGCCCGCTGATCTATGGCAGCAGCTGAAAAAAGCGGAGCAATCGCTGCCCCAAGATTTCGTGTCGACATACCGACACTGAGAATAATCTTCTGTTCATGCTTCAACCCGAAACCAAACCAGTACGTAAAAACGGTGAGTATGAGGAAGAAAATAAGTTGAGATGCAACTGCCAGGCTTCCTTCCACACTGATGATTCCCTCGCCGTAAACGATGATAATCAAGACAAATGTGAAAATCGTAAAGAGGGCCGTAATTTTTTTAACATAGGGTTGGATTTTGCCCGCAATATCAGCCGAGAAGTGCAGAATGACCATCCCAATTATCAGTGGAATCAGGATCATAATAATCAGTGGCTTGGCAATGGCCCATGCACTGACACTTAATCCTGTCACCATAAAAGGTACCGCGAAAGGCATAAAAACAATCGTAGCAATTGCCACCAGGAGCATAAACGAAGCGGTATATCCAAGATCCCCTTTGGCCTTGTCGACGAATAACGGGACAAAAGGCGCACAAGGCGTCATGCCTAAAAGTATCAACCCCATGGCATATGGCGGTTCCAGAGGAATGATGAGGGTAATGACATACGCCACGGCAGGACCGACGATAAATCCCCATACCAGGGTATGGACTACAAATGGAATATTCCGCAATCCCTTGATGGCATCTACCGGATTGAGCCGGAGGCCCATGTCCATTAAATTGCCTGCCATGAAGATCACCAGCGAGATCTTGAGAAGCAGGGTGTAAGTATCGGTCATAGTAAAAGTTTTCCTTGGTTTACATTAAGGTGTTCATTATGCGTCAGGTGCTATTGATTTTCCTGCTGCAGTTTATTGACTGTATTCATCAGCATGTTGATCTTTGTGAAGTCGAACCAGGTCTCGTCCTCTACCGGGCATTTCAGGTCACTACCGTACACGCGCCATCCATCGTGGTAGATCGCCACGTCATTGTAGCCCAGGGCCCGCAGGACCAGGTAGGTATAGGAGGCCCGCGCTCCGGTCTGACAGTATGTGATAACTCGTTGGTCCGTAGGCAAGTCTTTATAGAGACCCTGAAGCTGGTCGAGGGGAAACATCCTAAATGTTGCCAGGTCAAAATTCTTCATGAAGTCGATATTGACGGCTCCCGGAATATGACCACCCCTGAGCGCCCTCACATCTATGCTGTTGTATTCTCCAGGTGTTCTGGTATCAACAATAATTGCCTCTTTCTTTCCCTCGATGATTTCCAGAATCTCATCAGACTTGACCCCTCGCATTACCCCTGCGGCTGATTTGAAATTCGTCGGTTTCACCGTCGGTAACTCCTTGTCGAGCGTACCGCCTTCAGCCTGCCAACGGTCGATTCCGCCGTCGTAGAACTGGACGGTGCTTTTTAGATGACTGCTGTTACAACCAGCAGCCTCAAGGATCCAGAACAAGACCGCATTCCAGTGCACATTTGCAGGGTCACCGTAAACGATGATCTGGCTGTCGTTGCCTATCCCCATCTCTCCAAACATCTGTTCAATCTGCGCGAGCACCGTTGCCTGCCGTTTCTTGTCTTCGGCAAAAATCTTCGACACCCAGGCCGGCAAACCGACCGCACCGGGAATATGTCCTTTGGCGTATGCATCGGGAAAGCTCACATCGACAACAACCCACCCGGGCTTGTTTCTTTTGTCCATCACGAAATTGGTATCAACGATTAAATTTGCCATATTAAATTCCTTTACTTTTCTATTCCTTTGGTACCACCGCCTGGATTCAGGAATTTTACCCTCTGGGAATAGTACTTCTTATTTTTTCTATGTTCTCAATACCCGTTGAACTGGAGATGGTGTCGAACCTGACCTCGGGCTGTTTGAGTGACATCTCTAGAACCAGCAGTAGATTACGGTATTCCTCTGAGCGAATATGTCGCTCCAGATCCTCCTCTATCTTCCAATTACCCTGAAGCATGAGGACATTACTATCCTCTATATCCCTGTAAAAATAGTAGCTAAGACAGCCTGGATTGTCTCTGGACATCACAGCTATCGATCTGACAATTTTTAATGCGTCATTGTGTTTTACAGCTGGTATCGCCATCCTGATGGTTGAACTAATCATATGTTTGTCTCCTTGTTCTTAAAAACCCAGAACCGCTTTTAAAGCCAGGTGGTGGGTTACGTGGTGGCTCAGTTGCTCACTCTGCACCTATAAGTATCACTGAAGGGTACCTTCCCATTGTCCTGTTCGCATTCGCATTTCTTCTTTCATTTCCAAAGGAAGAAAATCGACACCAGTGGTCACCGCCACAAATGCTGCGCTGCGCAAGTGATCCCAATCTGGTACAGGAAACCATGTCACTTTCGCCCACAGGCCGGGAATTATCACCGGTTTGGATTTTCCGTTGTCATCGGTAATGTTGTTGCCCCGCAACTCTTCTGCACAGTCGAGCAGTGCCGCAGTCAACGCCTCCAGCTGTTCCATTTCATTTCTGAGTACTTCCACCGCCCCTCGATCAAAGCTGGCAAGACGTTTTGACGTGGCATGATCAACTTCCAGCCGGACCGAGGTCGAGATGTATGGCGGTGCCTCTCCGGTAAGTAACCGTGGGAGCGCAGCAAAGCGAGAATCAAGCTCAGTAAAAAAGGATTGCAGGTCGGGCAAAGCCAGGTACAGGTCTATTCTGGAAAGTTCAGCAAAACCGGACTGCCATTTCCCCATGTTCTCCAGGAGCGCCAAAGACAATCCTTGAAAGCGCTCCCAGAGATGGCGAACCTCTTTGACTTCGTAGTTCTCAGAGCCTTCGGCTTGAAGGACCTGTGTAAACAGTGCCAGTTGCTGGACTGCTTTACTTTGCAGTCCCTGAAAGTTGACGTCTTGCTCCACATGGTCAATTAAGGTGTCACGACCAGAGCGGTAGATGTCGTCCAGGCTTGTAGCCAGCTCCCCACTCTGTTTTTTTATCGCTCCCAAGTTTGTTTGCGGCCACAAAAAGACGGCAATCAAGGTATAGACCACAACCCCCATTATCGTCTCAACGTTTCGAAACACAGCACTTTCGAACATGTTTTCCGACGAATCCACATCGGAGAGGAGGATCATGAGACAGACGTAGCCGGCCATCACCCAGAAATAGGAGTATTTCTCTTTTCGCACCATCATGTAAGTGGTGAAGAACATCCAGCCACAGGCCAGCAGCATAAAGATCCAGCGGTCCTGCGCTGCCAGGGAATGAATGGCCAGTGCGGCCAAACATCCAGGTATCGTTCCCAAAACACGCAGCACACCCTTCTGAATCGATGCCCCTGCCGTAGACAGTGATATCACTGCCACAGCCCAACCAGCCGTAGAGGGACTCATCCAGCCATACTGAAGAGCGATCCAGAAGACCGTAGCAAACGCAAGGGCCGTCTTGATTGCTTCTTTGAGTTTTCTGCTCTTGGTCATGTTGCTGTTTCCAAAAGTTCGTAAAAATTACATGAAAGGTCTTTTCAATTAAGGTGCTTATTTAGATGTACCTTCAGGAATCAATATTCGATCAGTATCGATGCTATAGATCCAGGGCACACCGGAATTTCTCCAACCGTTCTTCATCCTTTTCCCATGATAGACATTAGCGGGATCTGCTACCTTGTCCCCTTCCATTCCATCAGTGATAGTATAGGCGTTTTTGAAACCGGCTTCGGCGAGTTGATTGACAGCTTTGGCAGAACGGTCACCTGATCGGCACATGAGTAGCAGGGTATCGTTAGAACCTGCTATTTTTTTGACCTCGGTAACAAAATCGTCATTCATCTTCACACCGTGCTCAGTTTTGCCATCCTTTCGCTGATAGGTCACAAAGGCAAAGGGAATGTTCCAAACCTTCTCTGGGTGTCCGATAAAGGCATATTCCTCAGGAGTCCGTACGTCGATAATCTTCACTTGATCCGGTGCAGCCTTCCATTTTTCGTAGGCTTCTTTGGCTGTTACATAGAGGCCAAGGGTGGTTTGTTTTCGCTCGGGAAGCTGTTGCTTCACTGCCTCAGCTCCAACAACGCTTGCGGGCATAGTAAAACAGATGCTGCTAACCAGGATCAGGTACGCCAAAGCCTGTTTTCTCGTAAAACACTTCGGAAACATCGTTGTATTAATTGTGTTCATATTCTCCTCCATTCATTATTTTTTCGTCTCGACTTCTTCCAACTCAGGAGCGCTGGAAGGTAGTGCGGCGACTTTTCGAGTGTAAACGCTTATCCCCGGAATGGCGCTCAAACCGTGGGCAAAAATGCTTAGCAGGACAGTTAACATCAGGGCGAGTTGGATGGTTGCCTCTCCAGGCAAATGCAGTTCTTGCTCTAAATAGACCAAGCCAAGGACGATGGAGGCAAGACCACGTGGGCCAAACCAGCCCATAAACAGCACAGTGGCCCGGCTCAGCCTGGTTCCTTTAAGGGCAAGCCAAACAGGAATCATTCGAACTAGCGTCAGGCTGATGATGGCATAGAGTAGATGTTTTAGATTAAACTCTTGGAATGTTAGGGCCACCAGAAGTCCAAAAAGAAAGAAAATTGAAAGGTTTACGAGTTGTCCCCACTCTTCGGTGAATTCAACACTGTGTTTACCAACTTCCCTGTATCCTATTTGAACGGCGAGTCCGGCGACAAACGCAGCAATGAACATGCTGGCCCCGACGGTCTCGGCCGTTATGGCACAGCACAACGGCACCATGACAACTGCAAGCTGCTGCCAGGATTGCGCCATCCAATTCTTTTTCTGCGCTAGCCCAAGGAGCCATCCTCCAAGCAACCCTATTCCGGCGCCCACAAGGACACCGTATCCCAACTGCTGCATAATAAAATACGACAGATGTGCGCTTTGGTCTTCTCCACTGACAGAAGCAAACGCAATAAAGAAAAGCAGGAATGGAACGGAAAGACCGTCATTGAGACCAGCCTCCACGTTGAGGGCCTGGCGGATTTTCATAGGCACATGCGGGCTATTGACGATGACCTGCCCCAATCCTGCATCAGTCGGGGCAAGGATGGCCGCCAGAATCCCGGCCTCCCAGATTGACAGTCCCGGAAAAACGATAACAGCAGCGAGAGCGCCCAGAACGATACTGAACAGCAGTCCCGTACTCAACAAGCGAATAGGTAAACTACGAATATTTTTTAGTGTCTGCAGATCAGTACGGCTGGCGTCTGTGAAAAGCAACAGCACCAGACCAACCTCAGCCAACTGGAGAAATGCTTCGAGTCTATCAGAAGTATCTCCGATGTCGGGCAGAAACAAGAACATGAGCATTCCCGCAGTGGTAAACAGTATTGGTGCTGTGAAAATGGTACGCTCAATGCGCTCGGAAAACAGTCCATAGAAAAACACAAGGCTAATAAAAATGACTATGAGAACCATTGCACACGTTTCCTCTTGTTGTATTTTTAGACATTTCCTGACTGTTTTCTGTAAAAACCTAGTTGTCAGTCGTTATCAATCTCCATGTTCATTTTGTGCAGATAGCTGACAACAGCGAAGAACACTGCCGCGGACAGTCCGCACAGTAAAATACCTGTCAATCCCTGGATAGGAGCAAGCATACGCCATTCTACAGGTAACAAAATATCCCCATAACCAATTGTCGTATAGGTCACTGCTGAAAAATAAAAAGCTATCTCAAAATTTGAAAAACATTCTTGCCACCAGTAAAACAGGCCCCATATCAAGATTTCTATCATGTGTAATACGATTATCCACCATACGAGGCTATTCAATCGCCAGGCGGTCTTTATAATCCCCATTTCTACAGAGGCCAATTTCAAAAGTATCCAAAGGATAACTGCCAGGCCCATGCAATGAACGAGTACTGTCGAGGCAATCAACAACCAGGAAATCGGAATTATTGAAATCATAACAAATTCACATGCTGTTTAAGGGGACCATTGTGTGGCAATACATATTCTATGTATTATCAGTCCACATATTGTGGTTGAATAACCGTTTTCTTTCATTGTTGACCACTCATTTCAGTAGACGGCTTTCACAGTTATGTTGGTTATATAAGCGAAATTCGTGCCAGGGCATGAATTCAGATGAGTGTTAGGGTAACTTGCTGGAGTTGTGGTTTGTTTTAAGACCACTGTGGTGTTTATGGTGAAGGAGAGTTCTAGGTTGGTGTCGATATATCGCCAAAATACATTTATATCGACATTAAGAGCTTGTGCGGTGAATACCCAATTTCTTCATCTTGGAATAAAGAGTTGACCTCTTTAAGCCGAGGATCTCGGCGGTACCATCCCGTCCTCCGATTCGCCAATGGGTTTTTTTCAACGTCACGAGGATTTCCCGGCGCATTATATCATCTAGGCTGTCAGTAGCCTCTGTTTTTGAAGTTAATTTTTTTGGCAATTGAACGAGCAGAGTTTTATCGTTACTCAAGATCATACCACGTTCGATCATATTCCGGAGTTCTCTTACGTTACCCGGCCACGAATATGATTTCAAAGCTTGGATGACCTTGTGAGGAATTCTTTCAATTTGCTTCCCCATTCTTTTTTGAAATTTTCTTACAAATGAACGCACTAAGATGGGGATATCTTCGGAGCGATCACGTAAAGGCGGAATCAAAATGGGAAACACATTTATCCGGTAGAAGAGGTCTTGCCTGAAGTTGCCGTCTGACACTTCTTGCTCAAGATCCCTGTTAGTGGCTGCAATGATACGAACATTGATCTGCACAGACTTTGTGGAACCTAATCGTTCAAATTTGCCTTCTTCAAGGACCCGGAGCAGTTTACTCTGCAGATCAAGAGATAGTTCTCCTATTTCATCGAGAAAGAGTGTTGATTCGTCGGCAAGTTCGAATCGACCTATCATTTTCGTCATGGCACCAGTGTATGCTCCTTTCTCTCGCCCAAACAATTCATTTTCGATCAAGGAGGCTGGAAGCGCGGCACAGTTAATAGTGATCAAAGGCCGATCTTTCCGTAAACTCATATTGTGAATGGCCCTGGCAAGCAGTTCCTTTCCTGTGCCCGTTTCACCAAGAAGGATAACCGTGGAGTCTGTCTCAGCGACTTGCTCAGCTTGGGTAAGGATATTTTTAATAATGGTGCTTTGGCCTAGAATTTCTGAGTGCTCAGTCAGGAGTTTGACTTCACCTTGCAGGTAAGTGTTCTCTTGTTCGAGGCGATCTTTGAGTTTTTCAATTTCGTTAATGTTCCCCTGGAGTAGACAATCCACTCGTTTACGTTCGAGGGCGTGTGCGAAGACCTGTGCGACGAGCTGCAGCCGCTCCGCAAATGGCCAGTCTCTTTCCTTTTTCATGGTGGCGAATGTCAATACACCAAAAACCGGCCCTTGCCCAATAGATAATGGGACATAAACACCAGATTTCGCGCCATAGAGCTCGAAACTTTCACGATCGCGGACTGCTTCCTTTGGAAGATCGTCCATCTTCGAGATAGTGACGGTTTCACCACTAATCATTTTCTGAACAATCCATGGAAAGAAATCTTTTCCATTCATTTTATCCACAGGCAGCTCGCCGTTTGTGCTCTGATAAATATGTGTGAGGAGGAGAATTTCAGGTTCTTGTTCCCGGAATTGCCAAAGTGTGGAGCGATCAAGATCTAGGTATTCACAGATGAGGCGTTGGGCATGTTCAATCTTACTGTTGATCTGATCAACAGCGAGATTGATAAAGAGTGTCGATATTTCGACAAGCAACGATTCGAATTGTAGGTTGTCTCGTCTTTCACACATTTTGATATCTAATGGAGCCATACAATAAATCCCTTGGCTTGTTAGAATATGTTAAACAGAACGGATCGCCATTCGTTTATTAAGGGTTCATATCCGATTTGGTATGCACTACCTGTCGTGTGATCATAAAAATTGTTCGAGTAGTTCGTCGAACTGTTTCTCTCTATTATTGGTCTTGTTATATACCCTGTTAATTCTAATGCTTAAGTAACTTGATATAATCATATCAAAGGTCAAACGACAAAGTCAAGTCACACGACACTAATAATGAGTTGCAACTCGTTGATTAAAAACATGCATGCATTTTGTAGATTTCAACAGAAATATCAGGAATGGCTCAATAACCGACATTGTGGAAATTCATATCACAGGTAACGATGCTCTGGAGAAGTTTATCCTTCATCGTACTACGTCTTATCGGTGGCCACGCTACCAAGCGTGGCCTTTCCAAAGAGCTCGATTGTATTCTCGTCGCATGCGCTCGTTCGGGGCATACTTTGGATTTTATTACAGGTAGAGGATCGACAAGCAAAACTCAACTGGAGCCCCACTTGAAATTCACACTGCACCATGATGCATTATTGGTAAGCGATGGGCATAGAGGCTACAAGGCTTTTTGCGACATTAAAAGAATTACCTATGAATCTATTATTCTCAGTAAAGGACAAAGGATTATCATATTCAAAATGTAAATTCTTGTCACAGCCGATTTGAAAATTGGCTGATCCACTTTCATGGTGTTGCAACTAAGTACCTACACAATTATCTTGGCTGGAGGCGATCAATATGTAGTGGTTCAACGGGAATTAGAGTTTTCCACTGTATGAGTTAACATACTCGAACGGAGGAAAACGAATGAAAAGGAAGCGTAAGAATTACAAACCTGAAGAAAAAGTCGCCATCATGCAAACTGCATCTGGTTGATAAAGTTCCAGTGTCAGATCTGTGCGATGAGTACAAACTGCAACAAACGGTTTTTTATCGCTAGCAGAAGGATTTATTTGAGAAAGGTGCCTCGGCTTTTGCGAAAGAAACGACTCGCAAAAAACGCTTTGAAACAGAGAGTATTGAAGGCCTTGAGCGAAAGCTACAGAGAAAACACGAATTGCTCTCTGAAGTCATGGAAGAACATATCCGGTTAAAAAAAAATCTTGGGGAGATCTGAACAGCTGCTGGATTCCATATGGCACACGGGATCGGATTATCGATTTTGTAAAATATTGGGTCAAGCAGAGTGAGATTCCAGCCGTTTGCTTTATCGCTTGGCTCATGATCTCTTCAAGTAAATACGGCCCTGTTGCAAAAAACCGTTCCTTTCTAGTTCTTGGAGTATTACCCAGTAATCGTGTTAGCGTAACGGTCTTATTTTATGATGATTATTTTCTCACAATTTGTGTTTTTGTGATAATTGTTATCAGTTGCCACAGAGCCGCTGCAGGTATAGTCGAAGAGTTACAAAGGTTCTTTGACGAGCCTATCGTCACCGAGATACAACCTTTTGAGGTTTTTTATAAAGCAGAAGACAACCATCAAAATTATTACGACAGAAATTCAAACG
Organism: Desulforhopalus sp.; assembly: GCA_047622095.1. Classification (GTDB taxonomy): domain Bacteria; phylum Desulfobacterota; class Desulfobulbia; order Desulfobulbales; family Desulfocapsaceae; genus Desulforhopalus_A. The sequence continues at coordinate 1,633 of JBLHNU010000072.1, read as the reverse complement.
GAGGATATTGCCAGTCAGTAATCAACCCTAAACTGGCAAATCTTCGGAAATTGTTTGAAGAAAAACTCAAGAAATAACAGACGTTCTCTCTATTTACGGGTCCAGTGTCATATTAGAATTCAAGATTGCCAAACTAAATCTTGAGCGAAACATTATTTGTTCCAGATTAAGATTCTTCCTGATCACTTAATGTCAGCAACTGACCATTGAATTTAACATTGCCAAAACAAAGCTACTCAATGTTGCATTATCCTCTAACGAAAGGTGTTTCCTGTAAATCTTTGTCGGCTATATCCTGCAACCTGGTATCGAAGATGTTAGGTATTTTGAAAGAGAGCACGGCAAAGTATTTCAAAGAGGAGGGGGGGGGAAGTCACAGGTGTCTATTTATGAGTGGACCAACACCCACATGCATTCCTACTCGTCTATATTTTTCATCCAGGCACCCTTTAGTGTAAATTTATAGGTAGGATAGCGGGAATACAGAAGAATCCTCATGCCTTAGACTCTCATACGTTCGATGCTCAAAAGCTACTAGGCCATCACTCTGTATAGCGCATACACAAACGAGTAAAAACGGCCGTGAATGCAACAAAACATAATGGGTAGATTTCGTGGGGGAATTTCCGTGGATCTCATGATCTTGGGTTATACCAAGATCATGTATCTAGGGTTCTCCTGGTTCTCACTTATCCAAGTCCCCAGGCGCCACGTAGTTCGTAACGACATTGTATTGAAGAGGAGTACCATCAGGATTGGCGAAAACATGCTTGTTCTTGGTGGGGGCTGTGTATCCCTGCATATCGTTGATTGTTTTAATTGCAGTAATACGTGAGCTGGTACGATCAGTTGTGTCTCTGGCAACTTTGGCAAGAAGGAGAAGCGAATCCACTCGATCCCATACGAAAGCGTCCGATATTTCTTTTCTGAGAGCAGCTATCCTTGGTGCAACCTTGGCATTTTTCAATAGTTTGCTCGCTGCTTCCCAAACCGATTTGTCTGACGAGTTTTTACAGTTGTACGATTTGCGGTATGCCTCTGAAGCATTGCCACCGTTCTTGATGTACTCCTTACAAAAATTCTCCTGTTTAAATGTCAGTTCTCGGCTCACTCTGTAGCCTCCATTTGTCCTGGCATGTTCTCGTCCCTCGCTGTTGCAGCAAGAGCAATAATCTCCTTTATCAGGCTATTAGCATTCATATTGTTTTGTCCTTTGCTCATGTTTTTTCTCTTACTTTAACCATAACCCATCCTTGGGATTAGTACCATATGTTGAATTGCGCGACTCCCGCAACACAACATGTGGCGCTAACAGTATCGAAAATATCTTCAACGCCACCTTCTGTAAACGTACACTCTGTAACATGCCTAATTGTATTACCTCGACTCAGTATTTCGTTAAGGTGCCTTTGTGGCTGTTTTACAATCAAGAAGGGAAAGTTTCTAATCATCTGCAGCACCGAGCAATAATCAAGGCGCGTCAGTATTCTGAAATCTAAACTTCAGCGTAACTATTCAGCGAAAAATTCGGATTTACAGGCGTTTTTCCCTTGACAGGGTTTTAGACGATTTTTTGTGAAATTGACATTAGCGGCATTGCGACCTGATGCTGTCACCTGCAGATCGCAAACTT
>JBLHNU010000071.1:0-28016 GCA_047622095.1 Desulforhopalus sp. | reverse complement strand
GAGCCATGGCCTTCATGTTGTCATAAACCGCTTTAACCATAGCTGGAGTAAATTCAGCTGAGCCAAGTCCATAACGTCCTGCAAGAACTACTGGTGGATAGATGGTGCTGTTTGCCTCAGCGGCTTCACCAATTGCTGCACGTACGTCAAGATAGAGTGGATCTCCAGGTGCACCAGGCTCTTTAGTTCTGTCAAGAACAGTGATACGTGCAACAGTCTCTGGAAGAGAATTGACCATTGCCTTACAGTCAAATGGTCGATAGAGACGAACCATAACCATACCGACTTTTTCTCCCTGTGAAACAAGGTAGTCGACGGTAGCAGCAACAGTTTCAGAACCGGATCCCATCATGACAACGATGTTTTCCGCATCAGGGGCACCATGGTAGTCAAAAAGGTTGTATTGACGTCCGGTAAGGGCTGCAAACTTGTTCATGGTTTCCTGAACGATCTCAGGAACCGCATTGTGATACTTATTCACAGTCTCACGACCGGTGAAGAATACGTCGGGGTTCTGAGCGGTACCGCGAATGGTTGGATGATCTGGAGACAGTGCTCTTGATCTGAACTCAGCGATGAGGTCTTCATCAATCATCTCACCCATCACATCATAGCTGACTTCTTCAATTTTCTGAATTTCGTGGGAAGTTCTGAATCCGTCAAAAAAGTGAATGAATGGAATACGTGATGCAAGGGTTGCCTGGGTTGCAATCAGTGACATGTCCATTGCTTGCTGTACATTTTCTGAACAAAGCATTGCCCAACCAGTTTGGCGGGCGGAATAGATATCACTGTGATCTCCAAAGATCGAGAGTCCCTGACAAGCAATTGCGCGAGCAGTAACATGAAACACTGTAGGGGTGAGCTCTCCTGCAATTTTGTACATGTTAGGGATCATGAGAAGCAGACCCTGGGAGGCTGTAAACGTGGTACAAAGAGCTCCTGTTGTAAGAGATCCATGGATGGAGCCGGCGACGCCAGCTTCAGACTGCATCTGGTTAACAATGGGTACGGTGCCCCATATGTTTTTTTGCAAAGTAGCTGATTTAATATCAGCTTCAGCTGCAAGAGGAGTTGATGGAGTGATAGGGTAGAGAGTAATGACTTCACTCGTGGCATAGGCGACGTGTGTACACGCCTGGTTACCATCAATAGTTACCATCTTTCGCGACATAATGTGTTCTCCTTTGTTTTACTATTAGTTGTGCCAGTAAGGTGGCGAAAACTGTATAAATAGTATTAAATAACCTGAAGGGTCTGTGCTGTCGTATAGAAACAACCGGTGATAGTAGCCTACAATTCACCGAATTACAACATATACAGAGTGATTTAACGCATGCAATATAGGTTATTTAGCTCGGCACTGCAATGGATGAGAATTGTTGATTGGTATTATAAATAAAATAAATAACTGCTGGGTCGAAAGGGTACTAAAAACCGTTTTTTGCTTGATTCTATTCTTCCTGGTTTCATATGTTGAAAGGTAAAATGAATGTTTCGTATTAAGGACCCTCTGCTGGAAGATGTACTTCGTTTTTGTTCTCTTGAAAATCAATGTGTATTTCTTGATACGTCTTTACCTGATGTCGAAAATAATCAATCATTACTCTTTGTTAAGCCTTTCGAAAGGCTTGTTTGTAAAGAGGGTGACGATCTTGAGTTGTACCTGCAAAATTTGGAAAAACAATTGGCAGCAGGTTATTATCTTGCCGGGTGGGTAGGGTATGAATTTGGATCGATGCTTGAAGGAAGGTCTCTTCGAGATACCAGCTCTTTTTCCAAGCCACCTGCAAAATTAGCAGATTTTGGGGTTTTTTTAAAACCATATAAGTTTGACCATCATACCGGAGAGAATAATTTCCCTATAGAGTCTGAGAGCAATACTGCAAAAGTCAGTTCAGCGTACTCTGTGGTTAATCTAAAACCTAATATGGAGGAGGAGGAGTTTGTTGAGGACCTCCATAAGGTAAAGGACTTTATTGCCGCGGGTGACACATATCAGGTGAACTACACCATGAAACTGCTTTTTGATTTTGAGGGTTCTGTGGAGAGTTTGTATCAGTCTCTGAGGCGAAATCAATCTGTAGGCTACGGTGCTTACATCAAAAATGGCGATGATTGCATCCTTTCTTTTTCTCCAGAACTCTTTTTCAGAAAGTCGGGTGATGAAATCACCGTCAGACCAATGAAGGGTACGGCAGTTCGGGGGAATAATCTTGATGAAGAGTTAGTACATAAGAAAGCATTACACAGCGATCCTAAAAATCGTGCTGAAAATGTAATGATAGTTGATCTTCTCAGAAATGATTTGTCCAGATTGTTACATGGTCAGGAAGAACCCACTGTGAAAACCCAGTCTCTTTTTGATGTGGAATCGTATGAGTCTTTATTACAGATGACTTCAACAGTAAAAGGTACATCTTTGAAGGGGCTGGCTCATCTCTCTCTGGGGCGTTTATTTCATTCTCTTTTCCCTTGCGGATCAATAACAGGGGCGCCTAAAATTCGTACGATGCAAATTATTGAGGACCTTGAAAAGGAACCGAGAGGAGTTTATACAGGAGCGATAGGCTATCTGGCCCCGGATGGCGATGCCGCTTTTAATGTGCCTATCCGGACCATTCGTTTACGTGGCACAAAGGGGGAGATGGGGATCGGTGCAGGAATTACTCATGGCTCAGTTCCAATAGAAGAATGGCATGAATCTCTACTTAAAGGCAAGTTCCTGACACATGCACAGGGTGCCTTTCAGCTCTTTGAGACAATTCTTTGGGAAAAGGGGGATGGGTTTTACTTATTGGAGCAGCATCTTGCTCGATTGAGACGAGGAGCAACCTTTTTTAAATTTGCTGTACGTACTGAAGATGTGAAAAGAGAGCTTCAACAAGCAGCTGAAATATTTTCAGACAAATGTATGCGTGTACGTCTGGTTCTTCAAAAAGATGGTCGCACTACTATTAGCACGATTCCATGTGAACCTCCTCAATATACTGATTTACCAAATCTATCTGAGGCTGAAAACAGGCCTATTGCCGGATTGGTGAGATTTGCTGCATACAACGCAGATGATATAGGACCATATCTTAATTATAAAACCAGTCGCCGTAGCCATTATGATACGGAGTTTAAGGAGATTTTGGCAAGAGGTGATATAGATGCCCTCTTTTATAATAGTAAGGGAGAAATGACCGAGGGGTGTATTAGCAATATCGTAATATTAAAAGACGGTGTCTACACTACCCCAGCGGCAACCTGTGGGCTACTCGCCGGTGTTATGCGTGAAAAACTCTTGTTGGTGGCGGACGCCTCGCCCGCTCTTGGTGAAGCGATTCTAACAAGAGAAGATGTGCAAAGAGCGGACGCCGTATTTATCTGTAACTCTGTTCGTGGTGTTGTGAGAGTTGAACTAGCGACCTGAGTTTTTCATTTAATGAATCAGTGATTCATCATCTTCCGGGGTAATTTGAACAGGTGGGATGATGAGCTTATGCTCCTTTCCCAGTTCTCTGATAATACTCATGAATGTGGATGGGAGAGGTATCTCGCGTTCTTCAAGAAGGAATCCGTATTCTTTTGCTTTAAGCAGAGCCTCTGAACTGTCTTCGCCTTCCTGGCTGTCACATAGAGCCTGGATGCGTAGTGCATCGGTTATGTGCCTACATAAAAAAGTGTAGTTTTCGTGTAAACTGAGCAGTTCTTGCTCAATAATTCCCCAATTATTCTCTCTGAATGCTTTAAACTTTGGTTCGGGATTCGGCGTTCCAAACACCTCGTTGGTGATTGAACCCGCCAGCATTGCACGCTGGTCTTGTGGTATGTTTTGTTGCTTTTGGTCTAGACCTGTTCGCATCTCTTTAAAGAGAATCATTTGTACAAGGCCAACAGCTTCTCGAAGTGACTGTACAAGTTGTGAATTCTTTTCGTTTTGTTCGGTTTTCATAATGTATCTCATCTATAACCCCGATAACCGGAGAATAAGTCGGGATTTTTTTAGTGCATCTCGGAGTCTATCGCTTACCTGGAGTCTATCGCTTACCTGGAGTCTATCGCTTACCTGGGGACTAGTGCTTGCCCCTTAAGGTATAAGACCCTAAAGGACAATCTTAACGGCTGGATCGCTTTTCAAAGTCTCATATATACTCAGGCGCATTTCTTCACTCGTGACTATAAGTTCAGCGTTGAGGCTGTGGTATTTTCCTTTTGAGGAAGTCTGAGAATGGCTGATTGATACTTCTGTTGGAGAAGAGGTTGCAATAATGACATCTTTTAGCAGGCTGCAATCTTGTCCAATAACCTTATAAACCCAAGTGCAAGGGTACTCAATTTCTGGTTGTTCATCCCCATCTTTCGGGGACATGTTTTTATGTAGTAGCATATTTTTTTTGGATTTTTTTACTGATAATAAATGTGGCTATAGGCCGATGCACAACTAATAATGAATGCAACACAAAGAGTCAAGCGAAAGACTGGTGTGGTGGTCGTGTCTTAAAATCTGAAAAAACTCGTAACTATCTGTAATAGTTTTTTGTAATCAGAGTACGAGGGTGGTACAATTTCACACAAGAGGCGTAAAGAATTTTGGCAAAAGAAAATTATCAGTGTACTTTGCAACTCGTAAGTACACTGAACGTGGTCACTGAGTATGAGTTTGTGATTGCCGAATAATAGAGAGAGATTGGTTTGGATCTAACAGATAATCAAGCGGTACTTAATGCACTAAAAGACAGTGAATCTCAAAAAACAGCGATTATAGATGGGTTTTCTGGGATTCTGATTCTTTTTGATATAAATTGTATTGCCCAATGGGTAAATGATGCGACCCATAAAGATTTTCCTGATGCTATAGGTAAGCACTGCAATGAAATATTTTGTTCTCACAGTGAACAATGTGAAATTTGTACATTTTCTAAGTGTATTGAAACAGGTCAGATTGAAAGATCAACCCACCGTATAGCTGTCGACGGAGCCTCGACAGATGATATTGTTTTTGACATAGCGGCTTCCCCTGTCTTGGATGTAGAAAGGAAAGTGACTGGGATTATCCTTATTGCTCAAAATGTAACGGAAAAGTACGCACTGGAAAAGCAGTTGAGGCATACCCAGAAGATGGAGGCCATCGGCACACTGGCCGGTGGTGTGGCTCACGATTTTAACAATGTCCTTACTCCAATCATGGGCTATACCGAGATTGTTCGTCTCAAACTTGAAAACGATGGTTATCAAGATGACAAGGTATACACATATCTTGATGAAATTTTAAAAGCCTCTAAAAGAGCAAAACTACTTGTGGAACAGGTCTTAACCTTTTCAAGAAGTAGTGAACAGAAAGCTGTTTATCAATTTTTACATCCTATTGTTAAAGAAGTTATGAAGCTCATGCGGGTGACGCTTCCAACTACTTTGAAGATTATTGAAGAAGTTGATGAAGCCTGCGGGCGTGTTTTGATTGACCCTGTACAGATGCATCAGGTGATGATCAATCTTTGCACCAATGCTTCCCATGCTATGGATGGCAAACATGGTGAGTTGACTGTTAAGCTAGAGTCTGTTCCTACTTCAGCCGATGGCAAAGATTGGGTGGAACTCAGTGTTGCTGACAGTGGGAGTGGTATAGCTCCTGAGGCTCTTGAACGGATATTTGAACCTTACTTCTCAACCAAAGAGAAGAGCCGTGGCACTGGGATGGGACTTGCTATGGTGCATGGGATTATTACTGCTCAGGGCGGCACTATTAAAGTTGAAAGTGAAGTTGGGAAGGGCACAAAATTCATTATCAGTCTTCCGGTGATCAAAAATACACCAATTGCTCCTGTCGTTGATCTAGGTGAACTGAAAGGTGGTATTGGCAATGTGTTGCTCGTGGACGACGAAGAGCAAGTCGTGCAGGTAACTGGTGAAATCCTAAAAAATTTAGGCTATGGGGTAGTTGGAAAAACATCTCCTGAAGAAGCTTTGGAGCTGTTTTCTGCTTCTCCTGATGATTTCGATCTCGTAATTACGGATCTGACAATGCCTGGTCTCACCGGACTTGAACTCAGTACCCGAATAAAATGTATCAGGGCAGATATCCCAGTAGTACTCTTTACTGGTTATTCTGAACTCGTCTCAAAAGAAGATGCTATAACAGCGGGTATTGATGAATATTGTATGAAACCAATCTCCATGAGGCATTTATCAAACGTGATGCTGAAGTTCCTAGGCTAAGAGCCCACCAAATCTGTTTTGTTACCGAGTGTTGAACTAGGTTTATATCTACAGCTCCGGTGTCTCGCATATTCGGTAGGTAGTGCAGACTCCGAACTCACCAGTTCCTTTTAACTCTCTTTATAATGATTTGTTCCGTTAATGAGGCTAATTTGGTCGTTGAGTGTCCAAAAGTCATAGATATACCCAAGACCAAAGAGGCCTAGAGTACAGAGATAGATTAGTCCTGAGATCCACTTTCCCATGTACATTCTGTGTACGCCAAATACTCCCAGAAAAGTGAGGAGTAGCCAGCAGAGATTGAAGTCTATTTCACCTTCGTTGTATCGGATATCTGCATCCCGATTCATACCCGGGATCAGAAAAAGATCGATAAACCAGCCAATGAAAAAGAGGCCAAAGGTAAAGAGGTAGATAGTTCCTGAAATTTGCCTGCCATAGTAAAATCTGTGTGCTCCTAAAAATCCGAAAATCCATACAACATATCCTACCACGAGCGAATGGGTGCTTTCTTTTTCTGTATGCATAATTGTTATTTGATAAGTGATTTATAGTTTTGCACCCGTCTCCAGGCACTCTTTATTGTATCCTCGCTGAGTGTACCTTTGTCAACTGCCTGAATAATTTCCTTATGGATACCAGCAAAAATATTTGGATCATAACTGAGATTGTTGCCAATTATCAGCATATCAACTCCGGCGGCAAGGGATATTATGCAGGCTTCTACTAATCCATATTTGTCCGTTATAGCCTTCATCTGCATGTCATCTGAGATTACGATACCCTTATATTGTAACTTCTGCCTCAGGATTTCTTTAATTGTTTTTAAAGACAGCGTCGCCGGGTAGTTGGGATCGAATGCTTTGTTGTAAAGGTGGCCCACCATTATTGCATCTGCAAGTCCCTCGGCTATAAGGTTTTCGTACGGTATAAGCTCAGCGCCATCCCAGCTGTCTGTTATATCAACAAAGCCAAGATGTGAGTCGTCTCTTGAGCTGCCATGACCAGGGAAGTGTTTTAGGCAAGAAAGAATATTTTCTTTTCTATGTTCGGCAATCCAGGTAGAGGCGTGTGCACATACTGTATCTGGAGCGTTTGAAAAACTACGTCCAATCTTTCCAATAATTGGGTTTGTTGGATTGCTATTAAGATCCACAACGGGTGCAAAATTCAGATTGATACCGCAGGAACGAAGCATCTGGGCAGTTTGTTTGGAACTTTTAGCTGTCTCAGTTGTTGCATTGGTGAGACCGAGGTCTCCTGCACTGGGGGTAAGAGAAAAGCCAAATTCTTCTCTGAATCTATTGACTCTTCCTCCTTCCTGATCAACTGCAATAAGAAGTTTCTCAGGTCTGAATTCTTGCAATTTGCTTGTCAGTTTTTCCAGTTGTTCAGTTCCGGTTATGTTGTTGGTTTTAGCTTGAGTGGCTAAGTGCCGATCAAAAAGAATGACCCCTCCAAGGTTTCGCTCCGCTATGTCGAGGCCTATTGGATCATTTTCTGAGATAGTCTGTCCTTTAAAGCCAATGATAAACAATTGGCCAATCATCTGATCCAGTGGTGGGTAATTCATATTCTCTTCCTAAGTAATAAGTCAGGGGGGCCCTTAATCAACAATTACACGAGTTCGGCTGTGGAGTCAAGATTATGACAGTATAGTTTGGTGCATTATTGTTTGCCATAATCTGTACTCCAAAAGAATAGTCCGGAATTTGACATGGTAGTTGTATGTTACTGTAAATATTTCTAAAAACAACCTGAAACTAATGGGATGTGGTCATGCGCAAAGCTGGTGGCATGCATTCTGCAATAAAGAAAAATGAAAAAATAATTTAAGATATTTGGCTCGCTGACGATAAGTAAGGTATCTGATAATATTTTTAACTTTTGGACTAGGTTTAGGAAAAAAATGACAATTTCGACAATACAATATCAAAACGCAGATTCCGAGAGGAAGCAGCCTCAGTTAGCGGAAGTCATGGCTGAGCTTGATAATTTGAAGAAACAGTCGGAACGACTTGATCTCGCAAATAAACTTCATGCAAGAATGGCTGGAGTCTTGAGTTTAACTGGAATGATTGAAGCATATTCAGTTTGGCTCATGCCACTCGTAAATCATGAACTTATAGGATACAGCAACGGTAGCAGAAAGAAAAAACATCTCTTTTGTTCCGGTCACGGTCCCAGTAGAAGAAGTGCCATGGCATTTGCCGAACAACTCATTGATGATAAGTCATCTATGCTTGGCACCTATATAGAAAAAAACGGTCGCTTTGCATATAGGTGGATTTTTGAAACAACTGATGATGAAGGGATTTTACTCATATTAAAAGAGGGGCAGGAGCTTTCTGATTCTGAGATTGATCTCGTAAATTACTCTCTTGAGATTCTCGTTGAATGCCTTAACCGCGGTTTAGAGTATGAAGATCTTTTTGAAAAAGCGAGTAATGATGCTCTTACAGGGTTGTCAAACAGGCGGGTTTTTGAAGAACGTATTCATGGAATGATGGACGGCGCCAATAGGTATAACCATTCTCTTTCCATGATTTCAATGGATCTTGATAAGTTTAAGGCAATCAATGATAATCTTGGTCACCAGGCAGGTGATGAAGTACTGATTGATGTAGCTAAAGTGTTAAAGAAAGCGGTTCGCTCTACAGATCTTCTGGTGAGAATGGGTGGGGACGAGTTTTTGATTGTTCTCGATCAAACTGACAGAGAAAGTGCAAGAATTTTGGCTGAAAGACTTTGCATTGCTATCGACTCTTTAGAAATATGGGCAAATGACACCACAAAGCTTGGCGTTTCTATAGGTCTTTCTGAAATGAAGAATGGAGAAGATTTGCAGGAATGGTTGGAAAGAACAGATGATATTCTTTATCACTCTAAAGCTAAAGGTCGTGCAATGGTCTCTATAGACTAAACTGATTTAGAATAAACACATATCAAAAGGCCAGGGTTAGAATTATTTCTAACGCTGGCCTTTTTTATTGTCTTCTCGTTTTTTCCGTGAGGGAAACTGTGGTTGTACGCTAACACTTAGGAAAGTGTAATAATCACCGGAATAACATGAAGGTCGCTTTGTCGTTGTTCTGTGCGGCCGAGACTCCATTTTTCACAGTTTGCCTCGTCTCCTAGAAGAGTATCTATTTCGCGAACAACACCTTCAATATTGATAATCGGATGTCTTGAAAAAACCTCGGGTAATCCCTGCGTGAGATTGCACACAAGGCAGCAGTTGGGGCGTTCATGGAGAAGAATATCCATGGTGAGTGTGTTCTCCCGCACCTTGCGGTAGCCAAGTTCAATATCATATGCGCCTTCTGAAGCATCGCCAAAAAGGGCATCAAAAAATTCATTACTTCTTTCTTTAGGAAATATTCGGGAAAGCTCTTCTTTATTTAGTATCGCTTCTAATTTATCAGTGTTCATAGTCTCTCTTTGACAAAAATTAATTTCAAAAAAGCTGATTTATTGTCACGTTTACATGTTTGTAGAATAAATTTCAAGCCGGTCAATCTACAACAGTAAAAATATGGACCAAAAATCAAATTATGAATTTATCGGATTTTAAGAAAGACCAATATAAAGCAGGAATGCCAATTTTGTCAACCAGCGTTGCCACCAGAAATCCCTTGTGGTAAAGTAGCCGCCATGATTACCGACGACCCCTTTAAACCAATGGCCCAAAGCTCAGATATTATTAATTTAAAAACCCTCAATGAACCACAGTATGAGGCTGTTACCACAACTGAAGGTCCTGTGCTCGTTATTGCAGGTGCTGGTAGTGGTAAAACAAGGACTCTCGTGTATAGGGTGGCGCATCTTGTTACGCAAGGTGTGGCTCCAGAGTCCATTCTACTGCTCACATTTACCAGAAAGTCCAGTCAAGAGATGCTGTGGCGTGCGGGTAGGTTACTCAATGAGAACTGTAGCCGGGTTCTTGGCGGCACCTTCCATGGTGTGGCTAACATGCTGCTTCGCCGTCATGGTAGTGAACTTGGCTTTGGTTCTTCTTTTACAATAATCGACCGTTCAGATGCAGAAGGTATTGTAAATCTGCTTAAATCGTCACTCGGTCTTGGGAAAAAAGATAAACGCTTTCCCACCAAACGTGCCATGATCAATATGATCAGTGGATCTATAAACAAATCCATTGATATTGAAGATCTGGTTCAGGATCAATTCGGCCATTTACTGGATCATTTAGATGATATTCTTATCCTGGAAAAGGAATATAAAAAGTTTAAGTTCGATCATGGTCTGATGGACTACGATGATCTTTTAGTGAACTGGAAACGACTTCTTGTAGAATCTCCAGATGCGCAGAGAACAATCTCCCAGAGATTTTCCCACATAATGGTTGATGAGTACCAGGATACCAATCTCATTCAGGCGGACATAGTTCGACTTACAGCCCATACCCACGATAATGTGATGGTGGTAGGGGATGATTCTCAGTCTATTTATTCCTTTAGAGGTGCAGATTTTTATAACATCATGCGCTTTCCCAAGGTTTTTAATGGAACTAAAATCATTAAACTCGAGGAAAACTACAGATCAACCCAGCCCATTCTGTCACTTACCAACAATATAATTGAGAATGCGGCTGAAAAATATACCAAAACACTTTTCACAAGTATTGAAGGTGATGTCAGGCCAAAGGTCTTTGGTGGCAGGGATGAGAGGGACGAAGCATCCTATATCGTGCGAACCATTAATAAGTTGGTTCGGCGAGGTACTGCTCTGAGTAATATTGCAGTTCTTTTTCGTTCAAGTTTTCACTCCTATAAACTCGAGCTCGAACTGGGGCAGGAGGGTCTGGATTATGAGAAAAGAGGGGGCTTGAAGCTTACCGAATCCGCTCATATGAAAGATATGATCGCCTTCTTACGGGTGCTCGTGAATCCTCAGGATACATTGTCATGGAACAGAATCCTGTTGCAGCTTGAAAAGGTGGGACCAGCCACAGCTCAAAAGATATCAAATACCATTTCAGCCTCGGAAAATTATCTGGAAGCATTGCAAAAATATCCTGCAGGCAAAGCGTGGCAATGGTCCTATGCTAATCTGGTCACCTTGTTTGAGGATTTACTTGGTGGAGATCAGAAGCCCGCAGTGCTTTTTGAACTTTCACTCCAATATTATCAGCCAATCTTTGAACGACTCTATAGTGATGACTTTCCTAAAAGACAAAAGGATCTTGATCAACTTAAAGGCATAATGGATGGCTATGAAGAACTGCAGGGTTTTATAGACGATACGACTCTTGATCCTCCTAATGAGGCAAGTCTTGATGATACGGGTACCGAGCGTCTTATTCTCTCTACTATTCATTCCTCCAAGGGGTTAGAGTTTGATGCTGTGTTTGTGATTGGTCTCGCTGAGGGTAGATTTCCCCATGGTGGCGCTGGTTTTAGTGAACAGTGGGAAGAGGAGCGCCGTCTCCTTTATGTTGCAACCACAAGAGCAAAAAAATATCTATATCTTACCTATCCCAGACAGCTAATGACCCCGGACAGGCAATTTAAACGAACCGGGATGTCACCATTTTTAAGTGAGTTGAGTGGTGGTTTATTTGACCGTATTACTGATAGTGAGTCTGAAGAATTTCAGACATATCAGACTCGAACGGATTCATATAGCCCTCCTGTTAAAAAGAAAAAGTCTAAAAAACTTGAAATGACAGACTTTAGTGTCGGCGCGAAAGTGTCTCATCCCTTTTTTGGTGTCGGTGTCGTTACAAAACTGTCAAAAACACGCTCTTTAGATATCCATTTTGACAGACATGGACTGAAAACCCTGCATCTCGATTATGCTAAACTGACTATTTTGTAATTATTACTCTAGGTAGGCGTAGTGTATCTTCTATCTCAATAACAAAGAGAACAATTGGAAAAGAACATGACATATGATGAAGTACTATCCCATCTCGATGATCTGCAGATGCATAAAATTAAACTTGGGCTTGAGGCTATGCAGGATTTTCTTGCAAAGGTTGGGCGGCCTGAAGAGAGTCTTAAGTGTGTTCATCTCGCCGGAACCAATGGTAAAGGATCTGTCTGTGCTGCACTTTCAAGTGTTCTTGGACTGTCCGGGTACAAGGTTGGTGTGTACACCTCACCACATTTAAGCTGCGTGCGAGAAAGATTCAAGATAGGCAATGAGTATATAAGTGAAGCTAAATTTGCAGAGATCGGCAGTCGAATCTGTGACGTTTTAGGGGATGATCAGATCACTTATTTTGAGTTTACCACAGCTCTTGGATTTCTGTGGTTTGCCGAGTGTGATGTGGATTTGTTGTTGCTTGAAACAGGAATGGGCGGACGCCTAGATGCCACAAACGTAGTCACGCCGCTCATTTCCGTAATAACCAGTATTAGCATGGATCACGAGGCGTATTTAGGTGATACACTTACAGCTATCGCAAATGAAAAAGCTGGTATAATAAAGAAGAATGTACCCGTGGTCTCTACTGCAACTGATCCCGAAGTTGTACCGGTTATTCAGGCCACCACTATGAGACTCGAGGCTCCGTTGTACAGTTTCACGAAAGAATTTGATTATGATGTGAATGAGGATGGCACCTGGGTCTGGATTGGTGGTGATGCCTTTAAGGGGCAGCATATAGGGCCGATTCTTTCAGCAAGTCCAAGTCTTGTACAGCAGGAAAATGAATCTCTTGCCATAGCTACTCTTCTTTTACTTGAAGACTTTGGCTTTAGTGTGGATTTCCCTGAGATAATAGCAGGAATATCCAGAGTGAAATGGCCCGGTAGAATGGAGTATTTTACGCAAGAATATGTGCTTCCCGCTCAGAAAGCAGGGGATACAAAATTATCCAAGAAATTGACGTATATTCTTGATGGTGCGCATAATGTTGCCGGTGTCAATAATTTGGCAACGACTCTTGAAGAACGTTTTTTCGGATCTAAACTCATTGGTGTTTGGGGCTCCATGGTGGATAAAGATCTGACGGCTACTCTTGATCGCATGCTGCCATTATTCTCCAAGGTCTTTATTACACAACCCGACTCAGAGCGTTCAGCAACACCTGAGCATATCACCTCTTTACTCACCGATGAACAACGTGTCAAAACAGAGTCTTTTAATGAAGTGGCTGACGCACTTGCAGCCGCGCAAAAAGAAGCAAAAGAGGATGACGTGATAGTTATCGGTGGTTCTCTCTATCTGATAGGAGCTGTTCGCTACCTCCTCTGTGGAGATATCGTCTGATGAGTCACGACTTTTTTGACTTCGATGCCCCAACAGATGGTGAAATCAGGGCAGAAAGAGACAAAGCCAGGGAGCTGAGAAAGACAAGATGGTGGCAGCAGAAAACATCCTCAGGCTTATGCTTCTATTGTAAGAAGCAGATCGCCTACAAAAAAATAACCATGGATCACCTTGTGCCACTCGCACGGGGTGGTCGTTCAACCAAAGATAACCTTGTACCCTGCTGCAAGGCATGCAATAATCTGAAAAAAAGCATGATGCCAATTGAATGGGATGAGTATTTGGAAAAACAATCTTTAAAATAGTAGACCTTTCAAATTAAGGCAGTATGATGAATTTATCATACCAGCATAATGCTGGACATGGTGATATTGATCGGTTACAACGCATTTAATACTTCTATAATACACCTCTCGGGCGGGTAGCTCAGCTGGATAGAGTGACGGCCTCCGAAGCCGCTTAGACGCGCTATTGAATCCTAGATTGACCACAATGTTATATCTCCTACATTATCTAATAATGGTAATGTTTATAAGGAGATATGACACCACATGCCTATCTATAAAAGATGTCTCAAGTGTACCACAGACAACAAGGTGAATCACAAGCAATGTTCCAAATGTTTGACCCTGTTTCATGGCAGTAAATCCTATCGGTATCGAATCAAAGTAAAGGTAGATAACTCTTGGAAGACTAAGCTGTTGCCTAGGGGGATAACCTTGAAGACGGCTAGAGAGTCCGAAGTTGAATTATTATATGGTCGTCGATCTGATCCCCAGTCAATAGAAGCACCAACAGTAGTTCAACCTGTAGAAGCTCAACCGTTAGACTTCCAGCAGTATTATTCTTATGCTCAGTTGACAAAGATCACATACAAAGCAGACCTTCATCTCTACAATAACCATCTAAAAGGTAATGATTGGCAAACTTCTAAAGGCATACTCCGAATACTAGCAAAGGCAAAGACCCGAGGACTTGCACCACAAACCGTTAGACACGTATTCAATCTGATCAGAAGAATACACAACTTCTATATTGAGAACGCTACACATTCAACAGGGGTAAATCCTTGTAAGACTATTCGATTACCTAAGGTCGATAATAAGGTCACCAATGCTCTTAGCCTTGAGGAATGCAAAGGCTTACTAGACTATCTCAAGTTCAATGATGTTAGTAAGAAGAATGTACAGATGTCCATGGTGGTTTCCTTGGCATTATTGACTGGTCGTAGACAGGGCGAAATCCTAGGGTTACTCAGAGAAGACATAGACCTTGAGCGAGGCAGTATAACCTGCAGGAACACCAAATCTGGTAAGACTCTTAGTTTTCCTGTTAATGAAGAGGTTGTCGAATGGTTGTCTATCGGGTTAGATCTCAAGTGGCATGACGAGAGACTCTTCAATTATTCGTCTAGTGGGGTACAAGCGAATTGGAAGAGACTCAGAGCAAGGTTATTAAGAGATGGTGTTCTCAGTAAAAGTATTCGATTCCACGACCTCAGACACTCCCACGCTACACTATTGGCTAACCAAGGAATCTCCCTATACGTCATCCAGAGGTTGCTAGGCCATTCTACTATTGAGTTGACTCAGAGATATGCTCATTTAAATGATAAGACTATGAGAGATGCGGTAAGTGGATTGTTATGAAAAGTGAAGCAAGAAGGCGATTATTGATGTTGTCGATATTAGGGTGACGATTGGGTGACGATTGGGTGACGCATACAGGTCTGAATTTAGATACAATTACCTGAGACCTTATATATGTAATGATCACGCAGGAAATCCCCCAGTATGGGGTAGGCAGTTGCACACCATGGTCACCCAATCGTTTTCTGGATATAGACTAAATGCTGAGTTAAGGAAGATTGGTATAGAATGATAGTGTCATTGTGGATTTGTTATGGCTATCTGTTTATCTCCACGAATACCGATCTGAATGAACAAATTGCTGAAATCATTTGCTATAGAAGTGTTAATGAGTTGTTGTCTGTAGGCGCTGTAGTACTCTAAGGTAAAATCATCTGGTGTTATCATAATATAAACAAGACCATCTGTGGCAAACGCCTCTATCTGCCGTTTGGCATGTGACACTGCATCACAAAACTTGTTGATAAATCCTTCGCTTAGACTAGCGTATACAAAGTTGTCATCCGCAAAGCGTCCATCCTGACGAGCTATCTCGTCATTGGAAATGCCAAGGCTTTTCACTTCACAATGCATCTGAACGCCATTTAGAACGTAGCTGAGGTCAGGTGTCGACTTCTTACCTTCAGGGACAAACTGAATGGCAGACGCGCCTACGGTAACCAGATGCTGATAGGCAAATGCCTCGTTCAATTGATTGAAGAAACCTTGCTTCAACTGGCCTTTACGGTGATCCTTATAATGTTGTAACGCTTTTGCTTTCAGAATCTTCCAAGATTTCAAGTCTAGGGTACCAAGTGCTCTTTCGTATGCAAAATAAAGGGCTTTCTTGTCTTTAGAAATCTTGCACGAAAGGTCGAAATCAGAGAAGAATTGGTCGTCAGGGAACTTAGCTGTTATCGCCCAAATAAGGTCATTAATTCGTTTCATGGTCAAATTTACATAATCTTTAAGTTGATGGGCTAGCCTCGGCGGGTCCGAGCGGAACGTAGTGACGCGATGTCAAACGCTTGTCAGCTATCTTTTTTGCAGAAAAGACTGACTGACTTAGCTTTGTAATTAAATGACACTATTGATTTCTCATTAACAGTTAAGTTGGCAGCACTAATTTGATTATAGAACTCTTGCCCTGTATTATTTATAGAATAAATTAGCAAATCTAAACTTTTTCCAGTTTGCTCTTTACGGTTCAAATCGCGAAAGAATTCATCTTTACTTTGTTTGAACGTCAACTTCTTCTGAGTGACTGAATCTGGTTTCATCTCAATAATTTTATGCCCATTGGCTAGATTACATTCTAAGGCTCGTTGACCGTTTCTTTCTGATGTTTCGTGTAGTAGCAGTATCTTTGAGATAACAAATTGTTTATTTCCAGTATTGCTAATTGCTATATCAACCTCTATTTCCACTTTATTGTCTTTTACAAAATCACTATAACCTGAGCGTAGCAATGACAGTGCACCAGAGACTCTGTTCCTAAAAAATTGATGGTAGGAATTGATGCACGACATGAACAACGCAAGAACAGCAATTATAATTCCTAAGGTTTCAATCATCGTATTGGTCTAATATCTCAAGCTAGTAGGTGATTATGAAGTAACTGTGAACAATGTGTTTATGAATTTATACAGAAAGAACCTGTGTTAGGCAACATGGAAGATACAAGACCCTATCGTGCAGACCACAGGAGCGATTTCCATTTATAAGCTTGGCGAGACAATAGGGCGTCGAATTTTGGTAGAAATGTTTGAGACCGTATTATACGTACTGACCACGCAGGAAGTCCCCGCATAGGGGAGTCAGTTGCACACTATGGCCTCCCAATCGTTTCCTGAATATAGATTTACTTCGCCTGAGGCATACCAGTGCCACTCTATTGGGTAACTCTGGGGTCTCGCTATGTGCTATCCAAAGGTTGCTCGGGCATTCAACTATTGAGCTAACTCAGAGATATGCACATTTGAATGATAAGACAATGAGGGATGCTGTAGCATGGTCTATTAGCTTGATGTTAAAATATTGTTGACTATCTATAGTGCTATCTCATGTATTCGTGTACTACATCTTAGCCTTAACCCTAAACGCGTGGGTCAAACAGCTTTCAAAACCTGCTCAATAAGAGAAAGGTCGACTCATCCCTACACGCGTGGGTTAAACAGGACATTGGCGCTCAAGGCGCAGGGTGGAAACGACTCATCCCTACACGCGTGGGTTAAACTTCATTTTACCCCCATGCGTTGATAGTGGTTTCGACTCATCCCTACACGCGTGGGTTAAACCTCCCGATCTGGCTACGTTGGAGATCCCCGGCCGACTCATCCCTACACGCGTGGGTTAAACCATCTTGGTCGGCCTCTGAGGAATTGACATGTTGGACTCATCCCTACACGCGTGGGTTAAACACCAACATTTTGTGTACACTGAGTCATTATTCCCCCACGGATGGTGTAAAAGTTGTCGAGTGGTACTTGGTACCCTCAACCTTCGGCTGTGAGCCCAGCCGTTAACTTCTTATTTTCCTTACTTCTCTTATAGTATTCTGATTGCTCCCTCTTCTTTATGAATTTATCTGATTTTGCAATGTTTACTGCCGCGTTATGGTCTGAGTGCATGTTGTTGCAACACTCTGGGTTTTTACACTTAAAGTTGCGCCCATCACGTTGCCCTTCTTCGTAATGCCCACAGGCAGAACACGTTTGACTTGTATGATAAGGGTCTATCTTCTTGATCTCAATGCCGACTCGCTTTGCTTTGTCTGCCAACATTGTTTGTAATTCAAAGTATGACCAGTTTCTTAGAACAAACCCATTTGGCTCATCTTTGGAGAAACCTTCAAGTAGCTCTATATTTATGTTGCCAGCGGAGTACCGTAGGGCGAAGTCGATAACCCTTTTGCTAATCATGTGGTTATACTGGTGGGCAAAGTTGCGTTCTTTCTTGCTGAGGTTGTCTAAAGTCTTGGTCTTCTTACTTCGACCTTTTCCACCTTTGACTGATACTAGGTTTCGTTGCAGTCTTCGTCTTCTGCTTTGCATCTGTGTGCGAACTTTTATGAAATCAGCTGCATCACCGATAGCCATTCTTTGAGGACCACCAGTTGATAGTGCAACATAGGCTGGCACAGCTATTCCCAGATCAACCCCTACTGTTAATTCTGGGTTTAGCACGATATCTTTGTCTGGTTCCTTTATGACAAGTAGCAGGAATATATCTCTTGAATTTATTTGAATTTGAGACGCTGAATAGTCGTTCTCCCCTTCCAGAATACGCTTTACAACAAGTCTAAAGTTGGCTTTGTCTCTGCCATAATAGATAGAAAACTTGATTGAATCTTTTCGGCCAAGTGTCCAGTCTATCAAATGACCATCCTCTGTCTGATGTAGCTTCAAAGAGGCTTTCGTTATAGTAAATGGCATTGTTTTGCGGTATGTGCGCAAAGAACGGTTGCCCATTAATAAGTCGCTCTTCTCTTTGTTATAGCTGGAAACAACAACTTGATTTAAAGGATTGGTAATACATGGTGGAAGGTTAGGGAATTTAGCCTTTACGTCCTTTTCGGTTGTAGCCTGACGTTTTGTGCCGAAGAATTGCTTGAAATCATCTTCAACTTTATTAACAGCCTCTTTATCTTTAGGGTCAATCTGCTTCCGAGCATACACTCTCCGCACCAACTGATCATTCATGAACTGACCGGATGCTATCCAGTTTGCCGCTCTCCAAGCATCATTTTGAATAGAGTATAGCCTTTGCCAAATTTCAGTCTTTTCCTCAGCTGAACTGGAGACTACTTTGAGCTTTAATTTTAATGTCCTAGTGTGATACTTGGTCATGCTTAACCTCTGACTAGACAGACTGGAAGACTCAATAGATTGATAGAGGACTACATCAATAGTTCATTAATATCAATCTTATTATGTCCTTGTGTCACAATGTGACAATTTTAACACAAAAGTTTGAATGCCTATATACATACTGCCCACGCTGAACTTCCCCCGTATGGGGATAGGCAATCGCATACTAAACCACCCAATCGTTTACCTAAAGATAGGTTACTTTGATATCACAACACAACACATGTACAAGTACCTTCAGTCAACTGTGCTAAACATTGTACCCTTGATGAAACTCAGAGGCTGTCTCGATCTGTGTGCAAAGGTAGTCTCAGGTTCACAGCGGAACACACAATCTATCGAGACAATGCTCTGTATATACTTGCTCGGCTCGTATCCATCCTACGTGCAATCTCAGCTTTACTAATACCAAGCTTATGTAACTCCTTTACTTCCTCTATTTGATCAGCAGTCAACGCTGGAGGTCTACCACAATGTTTACCTTCAGCTTTTGCTCTTGCTTGTCCTTCCTGCCTACGTTCATTGATTAAAGCCAGTTCGAACTCAGCCACAGACCCAAGAAGATTCAACAAGAGATCGTTCATCGGATTATTACCTTGTAATGGCTCGAATATGAGTCCTTCTTTGTGGAACTTGAGAGTACAGCCTTTATCCTTGGTAATGGTGTCCACTAAGTTACGAAGATCTCTGATGTCTCGCCCTAAACGATCAAGACTATGGACATGGACAATATCACCTTCACGAATGTAATCGAGTAGTTGAAACAAGGCCGGACGGTTGATGTCTTTAGCTGATGCTTTGTCGGTGAACTTTTTATCAACTACGAGATCAGGTAATTGTCTTGCTGTGTTTTGTCCAATGGTACTGACTCTGATATATGCAATGTTCTTTGCCATTTAGCGTCGGTGTCCTTTTAGGTTAAACGATGATTTAGTGTATTGTGTGTACGTAAGTATTTAGAACAATGAACACTACTGTGTCAAAACTGAGATGTCAATACTTTTGGACATGCTGTTCTGTACGTTTTTGAGACTGTACGCAAGGTATACTTTTGGACGGTCTTGTAGGTGACTGGATTTACGCTATTTATCCCACCTGCCCACTAAAAGAGGAACGTACCGAGCAGTCCAGTTGTGGATCAAGAGATACATCCAGACTATCATCCCAGTAACTCCCTATAGTTCCGTTAATATTTGCACCCCCTCACTGAAAGAGAGAAGACCCGTAATACACCTCCGTAGTTGACTGTTGGATGACGACAGCCTAGGTAGTTGTATTTGCGTCCAAAAACCCACAAGCTCACTAAAAGAGAAAGAAGGAGTTATCTGCACAAATACGCCACGCATTAACTACTGCAAAACAGAAGTACACCATTAGCAACACACCACCTAAAACGTCTTAGGATCACCTGTGTTGAACGCTTAGATCACATAAGACAATCACATAGAAAGGCATAGAGAAAGCAAGCAGTGAGGCAAGTAGACCTCCTGTTGCCACACTGTGCCTAACTACTTATTGAACTAATCACAGATCAAATACCATTGAGTTTGGACCGTACATCCTCGCTCTTACCATAGAAGGCTGGCTAGTAACCCTTGCACTAGCTGGCCTTTCTTCATTTCAACAAGATGCAACGCAAGGGAAGCAAAGGAAACAATATGAATAAGATTTACAGCAGTATGGCAACAATCGTAGACGCTCATTGTGGCAAAGGTAAGACTTCATGGGCAATACAGTACATCAATGAACACCCTGAGAAACGGTTCCTGTTCATCACACCATTCTTAGAGGAAGTAAAGCGGATTAAAAGAGATTGCCCTGAGGCAGACTTCAAAGCACCTGACAATGAATTCAAAAGTAAGTCCTCGCACCTAAAGGATTTACTTGAGAGTGAAGCGAACGTTGTCAGCACTCACAGCTTGTTCACAAGGGTAGATATTGAGACACGTGAATTATTACGCATGGGCAAATACACACTGATTTTAGACGAAGTAATGGACATAGTTCATCAGGAATGCGTCAATGCCGATGACATCAAAATACTGAAGAATGAAGGGCTACTGGTGATCGACTCAGAGACAGGAAAGGTATCCACAACCGATTGCGCCAAGACTTACACAGGTGTCTTTAGAGAGCTTATAGAGAAGGCTAAGTCGGGCCGATTAGTATGCTTCAATAATACCTTTTTGTTATGGCAGTTCCCTCCAGAGGTCTTCGAGGAGTTAGCTGAGAGTTTCGTGCTAACATACTTGTTCAAAGGACAGATCCAGCGGTGCTACTTCGACTATCATGAGATCCCATATCGAATGCAAGGTGTCACCGGATCACGGGAGGATGGTTACAAGCTGACTCCGTATGATCCTGAGAACGATGACCGAGAACTCCGTGATTGGCTCAAAGACAATCTTCATATCTACGAAGGGAAGCTCAATGACATCGGAGATAAAGGTCTTTCCCATACTTGGCATAGTCAGTACAAGAGTAGTAAGCGAGTCATGAATAAGCTAAAGAATGCCACGTATAACTATTTCAACAATGTCCTCAACGGTGAGGGATCGGATCGGATGTGGACCACTTTCAAGGTCACTGAACAGATGCTGAAAGGCAAAGGCTATACAAAGGGATTCGTTCCGCATAATGCCAGAGCTACTAATGATTATTCCGATAAGAAACACTTGGCATACCTCGTTAACAGGTTCTTACCCCCTGGACTTGTAAACTATTTTAAAGACAGAGAGGTCTGTATTAATGCAGATTTGTTCGCTGTCTCAGAGATGATCCAGTGGATATTCCGGTCTGCTATTAGGAACCGCGAATCCATCCACCTTTATGTGCCTAGTGAACGTATGAGAAGACTCCTGATAAGCTGGATTGAAGGAAGCTTACTACCTCAAAAGTAGTAGAATCTCCAGAATCCCCAGTGTTTATGGGCCAGACAGAGGCATTCCCTTAAATATAATAGGGGGAGTTTTCGAAGGGTTATCTAAGAAGTAAATCTAGAGGTAAATCTGATGGTCAGCTGTTACTGTTGTTAATGGTTGGCTATTCAGGTTGCTCAATGTATTAGCTAGGTCGCTTAGAAGCTATGTAGTTATCCTGAATAGAAGCAATAAGATGAAGACTAATGTTTACCCTGAAAGTCTTCACACCGTGAGGAACGAGAGCAGAAAGGACGTAGTCCTGCACTGATTGAAGTTGGTGTATAGGTAACAATCCAGAAGTCTTCTATTCAAGTGAGTAGTAAGTGTTAGTCTATATCTAGCTCATTACTCTTGGCCTGCGGCCTGCGCTTCATTCACTGTCTTCACTCCGTTTAAGACATCAGAGGTAAAGGAAGTTATTAACCTAAGTCGTCTTCCACAATCGTTGGAATAGCTGGGTCGTCTTCCACAATCATTAACTACAGAGGTGATCGTTCACCCAACACACACAGGAATATATGTCACAAACAATATTGTCACAAATACGATACCCAATGATACATGGCAGGAAGGATAACCTAGCCCATGCTATATGGTCTCTACAGTCAATCGACCTAGAAGACCCAGACCACAACCCATTCGCTTACTTCTCGAAAGGCTGTTCCTATCAACTCCTGAAGCTATTAGTCAATGACAAGGCTTACCTCTTAGGATTCATGGATAACCTGAGCGAATACCTACGCCTACCAGTCGACATCCTCCTATATCCACTCTCAGTAGCGACCAGACAACCCTATAGTCTTCTAAAAAGGATGTACATGGAAGTACAATGGGAAGACCCAGAGCATGGACCTACTGATTTCTAGAACTATCATCCTCTACCAATTGCATACACACAAAGAGCATCAACCATCAGAATACACTACAGCATCAACCTGTAGTTTCCCTTGAACACCCTCCACATCTCATGCAGTCTCCTTAGTCCGTTTCAGGACAACATCCTCCCCCCCCTTATTTTATCAATGTTACAGCTGTTTATCGCAGACAAACAACATACAATTACCAACAAACTGGCACAATTATTGTCTCTATATCTGTTGTCCCTCTGCCTTGCCTGTTAATACCCATGCTCCTACCGAGTCGTGAACTAATTGATTATCAAATATGAATAACAACAGTGAACAAAGGAAACCCTCTTGTAAAAGCATTTGGTTAATTCATGTTACTCAATCTGAGGAAGTTAACCACCTTGACCAGCAGGTTGAAGTCTACCGCGTTAACGAGAGAGATTCTTATGTGGTAGTCGCAAGGGTATCTCCAGAGGCAGCAGCCAAACTGGTAGATCGGTGGTTGTACCTAGAGAAGCAAGTAGCCAAACCACAGTTCGCCATTCCTCAGACCATGGCTGAAGCACTACGTCTTGCCGCAGACCTATCCGAGAAGATTGAACTTGATGGCCCAAAGGTTGCCTACGTTAATAAGGACTTAGATTGTCTATATGATTTATCGAAATCTGACCAATAATTGACCCTAAAGTTGACCCTATTGCCATATTGATAGCCATGTGGTATACGTTCAGTCCTACAATATTGACTTGTTCAATGTGTGTAGAACGTATATGAAGATGTAGGGGATACAGTAACTTATGTGTCATCTATGGACTACAATTGCATAACACCTCTCGGGCGGGTAGCTCAGCTGGATAGAGTGACGGCCTCCGAAGCCGTAGGTCGCGGGTTCGAATCCCGCCTCGCCCACCAGTTATAACAAGCACTTATCGAGTTTTTGGTAAGTGCTTTTCTTTTTCTCCCCACGCTATTCCCCACACATGGGAGGGGAATAGATTTCTCCCCACAACGCGAAATATATTTGCGGATCGCATCACGTCTTGACTCTGGCTAGGGTAGGAAATTCCTTTGTCATACCTATCATTGTGCCAGATAATCATTCTGTAGTGTTAGTATAAATAATCTGGGGACAGTGTTCCAGGAGAGCAAATAGGTTTTGCTCGTAACTACATTAAAGATGAGGGTCGGTCCTTCGGAGTTGGCTTGCAGGGCAGGCGCAAACCACCTTAAGCTGCTGTGGTAAAAGGCGTTATTTGTCCTCTCAGAACGCCTCTAAAATGCGTGTTAATCTTTAACTTGATAAGCAGACATGATACTCGACTAACCCCTGCGTGATAGTTCTGCTGGTTTTTATGGCAAAAGCGGTAGGTTTTATCTATAGATTGTATGGTTGACACACGTAAGAATTTGAGAGTCTATCAACCACAAAATCTTACGGTTAACACAAATTTTGAGGTGCAATGATATCAGGATGTTACGTGTGTCAACCATATCAGGAGATATCTTTACTTATGACCTCAGCGACTTTTATCTAGAACCTCCCACCTGCACATTTTCTTAAAAGGATGCAAATCTTTCTTTCAGGACCAAAATCAAACTGAAAGGAGGATATCATGAAAATAGCCGACACGATCACCTATTGAATCAATTACCACAAAATAAATTCTCGACCAAACACTCTCGCTAATTACGAATATCTTCTAGGCAAATTTGGACATTGTTATCGGAACAGAAACATCAATGCCATAACGACAGAGGAAATAATAACCTTTCTGGCCACTATAACTGAAGGGAGAAGACAAAATACCAAACGGACCAGATACACAACCCTATCAGCTTATTTTAACCTCATCGTCAACACTTTACAGCCTGAGATGAGGAATCCATGTCTATCACCTGCTGTCAAAAGTCTCTTCCAGAAGCCCAAAACAACTCACTGGACGATCTACGATAAAGACACCATTGATGAAGCAATCTTCAGGACACTGAATATCCGAAACAGGATTCTTCTTGAACTTATGGCCAGAGGTGGCATGAGGATAGGTGAAGCGCTTGGACTTAAGCCTAAGGATATCGATGGTCAAAAGCTCTTACTCCATACACCCAAAAGTGGGAGGGAACAGGAGATTGTCTTTATTCCAAAAAAATTAAGTAACCGCCTACACAATTACGTTCGAGATACACCCATTGCTTTTGACCAGCTCATTTTTCCGATCACTTATGCAGGTGCGCGAAAAATAGTCGTGAAGGTTGGTGAAATGGTCGGCATTAAACTTCGCCCCCATGACCTTCGCCGACATGCAGCTACTTACGCCTCTCGATCAGGAATTCCAATTGAAATTGTGAGCAAAATTATCCTTAGACACGCTGATCTATCAACTACACAAAGGTATCTTGGCAAAGTGTCCGACCATGAAGCCATCAGATGGATAGAAAGCCTGCATGGTTGAGCTGGCAGGCACGGATGCTACATATACAGGATCAATGGAGCAATGGTCTCGTTTGATAATCTGGAAGCATCTCCGACAGGTGACAAGTGAAAGTATGTTAGGAATTTAGTCGCTCCGGAACCAGAGAGATACAGGAATAGTCTAAACTTGAAGCGTTGGTGGAATATTAAGACATTCGAGATGGCAATATTAACGATCAAGGTCACTTGCGCCGCTATCAAACTTGCTCGTCATGGCGCAACAATTCTTGGCGTCAAGTGAACTGCCGAGTTCGGCGGAAACTATTGAATCGCAAAAACATAGCACTTTTGGAGATTAACCAAGAAGCATCGCACTCAAAATTTCACCAAGCCACTCAAGAGGGAAATACATGACTGATACTATCAAAAATGCAAAAAACGAGCGCAACTTTGAAAGATTATTCAGTTCCCGGAAAGCTCCCCAACCAATAAAGAACCAAACTGCAGTCACTATGTATGCGGCCCATCGCACAAGAAAAGCAACCATAACCACTTTGTTGGAGTAAACATCTATATCAGTTAGTGTGTTCTCAGCTTTCGTGCGATCCATCTCGGCTATTTCTATAAGCTGGTTATATAAATCTGGATCATGAACCTTTATTATTCCGTCACTAATTATAAAGAAAAAAATGTAAATGAATCCGAGAACTCCAGCATAGTACGCATATATAATAACTGAAGGCATTAACGGGGCTTTCCCTCCAACCAGAAACCAGGCAAGGCGTATACAAGCCGCGTTTAGCACAATGGCTAATAGAAAAAGTGCAGCGTATACACCAAGGTATGTCCAGAGATCCTTTCCTGGAGGATGCATGGGCAAGGATATAATAAAAATAAGAACTATTGACAGGCCGAGGAATAGTAATGCTTTATTCAAGCTTTCAGGTTCATGTAGCTTTTTTCTTCTGATAAATCTTTTCGGACCGGTAACTAATGCCAAAAACTCAGTGAGGTAAAGAGGAAGATAGCTAATTATTTTCTGCAACAATTCCTTCATTTATTAAGCCCCATAGCTTTGATATGGCAAATCCAAGCGTTGAATTCACTGGTTTAGCGTTGTTTGCGAAATCCAGTGGAATGCCTTGTGTGCGCCCGGCATGGACGTGAACTAATGGGGGTAAAGTCCCCTGTGTGTGATCCTGTGTTAAGTCATAGGCTTAACATGAAACACTAACCGATGGCAAGAGCATTACCGCGAGGTGATGTTTGGAGGAAGCCTAATTGTAAAAATGTGGGCCGACGAACAGAAATATCATATAGGCCGAGTCTCTGGGTAAGGAGCATATGAATGCCCGGTTGTTAGAGTGCAACTTGTTTATAATAAGGTAACAGGTAAGGATTGGAGTCAGGTTGTTGCACCAAAAGATGAAGATATTTCTACACTGGTTAAGATGCTAACTTACGAGGAGTCGAGAGGTGTACAGACCTTCACTTTCGTGAACAATCACTTTGAGGGATCTGCGCCGAGGACTATTGAGAAGATCGAGCAAGGACTCTACTGACGTACTTTATTCGAAAGCAGAATCTTCCATTCGGCTTGCAGGAAATGGAGCAACTTTCCCAGAGGATAGATTTAAGATATACAGGAATAGTCTAAATTTTCAGATTTGCTTAAATGGTTAACATTGCCAATAATAATGTCATAAAAGACGGTCATCCTCGGTCTGCCCAGTCAATGGTTTTCAACCCTGCCAGTATCAGTCCCTCGGTGATCTGGTCAATCACTTCAGGGACTTTTACATATCTGCCAATCAATTCTCTTCCTTGGTTTGTAAAATCTGGAACCAGTTCAAGTAGTTCCCCAACTGCTTTTCGGGCCTCATGTACTTTCGCCATTTTGCCAAGGGCAGCAGCTCGCATCAGAGGATCGAAGAACAGATCAGGAAAATTGAATTTGAGCGCTTCAGCGAATGCATTTTCGTAGTCACTCTGACGGTAGTAATCCATGAATATTGCAAGGTGAAACCAGGTCGGATGGTAAGGATTTAGCACCATCCCCTTTGCCAAAAATTTGCGCCCATGCTCCCATTCGCCAAACAGACAGAGATGCCAACCAGCCACTCCTACGATGTAAGGTGAGTTGGGGTTCAAGGCAATAGTTTCGGCTACGCTTTTTAAGAATAATGCTTTATCTCCACGATGAAAATGCACCAGAGTGATTGCGTCTTGTACGAACTGATTATACTGATCGAGAGTTACACCTTTCTGGGCACAGGCGAGGGATTTGTCAAGTGGAGCATCAATTTTTACGAAGCCCAGAGCGTAATTGTCTGCATGTAGATGGCCGAGCATGGCCCAGGCTAATCCATAATCTGGGTCCAACGTCACCGCCTCTTCAAGTGCGTCAAACGCCTGCATGAAAGATTTCTGGGTCAAAACCGTCTCATAATGATAAAACTTCAGCACAGCATCATAGGATTTTAAGGTCGAGGGGTACTTCTTTCGTGACTCTTTTGATAGTCGGCTATTGAGTACCCCATAGTGATCGGCAAGATGACCAACCACGTGTTGGCTGATAGTCTCTTGCATCGTTATCAGATCGGAGGCCGCAAGATTTTCCTTGAAACTCATTCCCCAAATCTGTTCAGCGGTTGCGGTATCGTATAGCTGGATTGTTACCTTGATGTCAGCCGTTCCTTTTCTTACACTACCTGCGAGCAGGAAACGTACACCTAGAGACTGGCCGACTTCTTTGGGGTCAAATTTTTGATCCTTAAACGTAAGCGTTGCAGCAAGTACAGGAGTACACCAAAGGAATACCCGAAACAACCACCTCAGCTATGCTCCGTATTTAAACGCGGCTCACTTGAGAGACGGTTTCAAGCTCAGCAGGAGACAGG
>JBLHNU010000070.1:0-28107 GCA_047622095.1 Desulforhopalus sp. | reverse complement strand
GTTGCTTTGCGCAGCGCAAGGAGTGCCTGTCTGCGCCGGTGGATGTTTACCGCAAGGAAACCAAGTGCCGCCAGGAGCAGAGCTGAAAAAACGAGTACGGTTACGCCAACGGGCTTAGATACGTGATAGAAAGGTTCAGGACGGTTGAAGCCGATGCTTTCGTCGGGAAAGATATCTTCGTCTATCAGATAGCGTTGCATCATCTGGTGATCGAAGAGGTACTGGTTCGGGCTGTTGGTGTCCACGGGTAGAGCAGAAACCGGTGTGCCGCCAAGAATTTGCAGCGCAATCCTTGCTCCCGCCCCTCCTTGGGCGAACCCTGTCACACATTTCCCTCCGACCATCCCATGATTGATCATCCACTCCGAACGGCCGAACACCGGGATTGCGGATTTTCTGAATACAGCATCGAGCAGCAACGGTTCAATATTCCGGCCGGTTCCATCCTTCCAGAAGCTGACGAAGAATACCACCTGTTGGGGGGCTGCTGTTTGCAGTGTGGTGGAGAGTTCTTCGTAGCTCAGGCGGTCTGTCAAAACAGCCTGGATGTTGGGTGCTACGGAAGAAAGTGCGGCAAGCAGTTCCCGCGTATTGGTTTCCCCCGTTTCGGTGTGATCGCTGATAATATACAGCTTTGTGGCATTCGGACGGGCTTTGAAGGCGATTTTCAGGGTGTCAGAAAAATCTCCGTATTCAACAACGCCGGTTACATCGGGGCGGGTGGCATGCAGAGCGGGTTTGTAATCATTGATGCCGCAGAATACAACAGGAGTGTCTGGAAGAAGAGTCCGGGCATTTTCTGCCAGTAGATCTAATGCGTTATTGTCAACACAGATTATTAAATCAATATTAGCTTTGGCATATTTTTCAGTATAAATCTTTCGCAGGGTTTCCAGGTACTCCCTTGTTTTCAGCCGCTTGGTGTCCATGTATTCATAGAAGAAGTTTACATTTTGGTAGGGCGTGAAAACTGACTCAATGCCCTTTTGGACATTATCAGACCATTCGGCCCGGTGATATGAGAAGAGAACCAGAACGTTCTTGGGAGCGCTGATCAGCGGCATGGTAAGTGTGGGTGAAGACTCCTGGTTTGACGCGAATGTTGAATGGGCTGAACCCAGAACAGTTATGGTCAGGAGTATTAGTAATATCCGGAGCGCAACACGTCTCCGGTAAAACAGGTCGATGAGGAGGTGGAGTGTGTTCATAGGGTAGACCTTCCTTTTCGCATTGTTCTTGTGTAATGCCGGGCGACGTTTGCTAAGACCTAGTTCTTGCTAGGTAAAAGCATATAGAGAACGGCTTTGTATGTCAATGACACATTGATCGAAAAATGAGGGGTGCAGTGTCGATGAAGAATGAAAAATGATGCGTCGAGGACCGTCTTTTTTGGTTCGCCTCGCCTTATTTTTCTGGTTAAAAGATAATTTCAGACAATCATTTTTTTTTGTTGATGCTCGGGAATCTCCAAATTGGGTGTCTCTCTCAGAGAACAGAGTTGGGATTGACAAATCTAATCTTAACCAATTTGGTACTAATTCCATCCTTGAGGTTTCTACTGTGAAGGGATTCAGCGGTCGCTTCAAAAACCTAGCAACGAAAAATGTTTTTTTTCTCCAACGGTAGTTGACTGTTGCTCAGGAATACCTGACATTAAAAAATCTACTTGAGATCCCAGATAATTCCAGATAATCTTTGCTGATCACTTGGGGGTTATTGTTAGGCGTTGCGACTGATGCCACGATACTATCAACCATCCTCTCTCACCATCATAGCTTTTCACTGACAAGAAAAAACGAGTAAAAGAGATACAGGGTTAAGCTTACTCCTGATAAGGTTGCTGGCCGATATACGTAACAAATTTCTCTCAGCTTAAAGTCCACATATTTCCACTATATCCTAACTCAAAAAACACGTCTGTGATTGAAAGATAATCCCAGTTTATGTTCGCTGGTCGCTTTAAAAAACGTGTCAGGTAGGCTTTCTGATGCCACGGTGTCAACCATGAGTACCCACGATACGAAAGTACTATCGAGCACCCGCTTCGCCAGAAATAGAGCCGCTTGTACCTTGCTAACTTGGACTTATTTTCTCGTTAACTTTTTTATTCTGCAAGAAAGTTTTCTGGCCAAATAAAATACGAGCCAAAGCGTCCTTTTTTAGCCTCTCCGCCAAAAGAAGAGCCTTTGGTTGTCAACACCTGCTTTTCGTTGATTTCTTCAATATATCCCAAAGAAACTAATTTTTCTAATAGCTCTGGCGTTTTTAGCTTAAGCTTACCGGCCAATTTTGATGATGTGATTTTAGTTGGAGCATTATCTTCTGGTGCTAGATCAGATGTAATCTTTCCATCTTGTTGAACTGCTTTTTCAATTTTCTGCAACGAAATTCTAACCTCGTCACTTATTCGAATTATTCTTTGTGCTTCCTCGTAAGTATCTCGATACATGTCTGCGTCATCTTCACGAGAAACATGGACTCCCATTTCATTATTGTTAACCTGGCTAAACTCATAAAGGTTTAAACTAGTAATAATACAAGAGCTTTCATTTATGTAGCACTTTGCATGAAGATTCTTGCAGAAACTGGTTCTAATGAAAGAGAGTTTATTTAACCAACTAATTTCCAATGGTTGTAGTTCACTTTTGCCATAAACAATACGAACATCAATTTTTAATCTGTTTTTATCTTCAAGTAATTCTTTAATACGATCATTTAATTTCAGAAAAGGACTTATTAGAATAAGACGATCAGATGCATTTTTTATTAATTCTTCTAAGTAATAATTAGTCGCACTAGTGTTTAAAAACTTTGCCATATCAAAAAATCCTTTTCCTTTCTTTGATTAATTTGCGCACAGATTATATATAACTGAAAGCTAACATGATGAGCACCGGTTTATGTGGTGCATTATTTCGTTATTAGAAAGTTGCGACAAAAGTCAAAATTCGAATTAACCCCTTACTATATGTTACCTTGGAAATATGCTGTAACAAGCATTACAAACCCACCAACCAACTGAATAGAAAATGGTTTTTTTGCACTATCCCAATGGACAAATAGATATATGATTTGAAGTGGTGAAATGATGAGACAACCTAACCCCCAGAGTAAACTCGTTCTAAAAGTAGCAATCAGGAATCCAATACCTCCAATCACAAATATAATTAAGCCAATTACAAACAATATATCAGTCATTTAACTTACCAAACATCTGTTTTATGAAAATCTATGTACATTATTTTGATATTGAGAATTTGCAACAAGAGTCAAAAACCGATTTGATCCCTTTTTCTCCAACTTTCTTGTCGTACATATCGGCCTCTTTTGTACCACAGCGTGGTGCAGTTGTTTGTTAGCGCCGATCGGATAAAATACCACTCGCTTGACAATAGTCAACAACGATAAAACGGGAATGTGTCATTATTTTGAAACGTTATAGAGAATTCGCCGAATTCTCTTGTAGTTCTAAGTGTTGTTCTCTCTAGTATCTCGACAGCATGCGTCCCTGTAACTTACAATACTAAGCTAAAGTAGGTGGTCGTTAGCTGATCCCTGCTATAGTCTTTACATACATATCTCAAGCCTGTCTTTGGTGTTTCCAAAATTAAGATGATATCATGAATTGCAGCGATTAATTTTCGCTATTTCACTCATTTACTAACATTGTTTTTTTATAAACCTATGAATAATACAGGGAATCAAGAATCCAACAGCAGTGTAAAAGACTGATCCAGGAAACGTTGTATTGCGTAATTTTGGTTAAAGGCATGTAGTCACAAAGAACCCCACCCAATTTTAATATAGGAAAGATTATGGTGCTCATACCCGAAAGTATAATCACCATTTTTCTTACGTATTCAGTTGCTTAGTCAGTCTCATCCTTGTTGTGATGATATTGGCAGGATGTGAGAAGAAAGAAAACCTCAAGATAGGATTTGTCGGAGATTTGACGGGGAGCATGTCTGACTTAGGGATCAACGGCAGAAACGGAGTCTTAATTGCTGTCGAGGAGCGTAACGCGGCAGGTGGTATTGATGGACAAATAATCGAACTTATTACCAAGGATGATAAACACGAGGTAGAACAGGCGCTTAAGGTCGATCAGGAATTATTCAGAGAAGGGGTAGTTGCCATTCTAAAACAAGCAAGATTAGAAGGTCTTCAGGGAGAAATAACTTTCGATAAATATGGAGATGCACATCGTAAAACCTCCATTGTTGCCATTCAAAACCAACAATCAGTGGTAATAGAGTAAAGTAAAATATGAAACTTCCTGGAAGCTTAAAAAATATATTAACCCTCAATTTTTTCTTGATCTCAGTGGTTCCCGTTCTCATTATTGGGGGCGTTGTTTTGAGTATATTAAGTGGATATTTGACCTATGATATCGCCGAGAAAAATTCTCTTTTGGTCATTACTTGTAGATGACGAACCATCTCTAGCAAAGCTTGGTGCACGACTTTTGGAAAGAAATGGTTATCAGGTGACCTCTTTAACGAATCCTGAAGAAGCTCTGGAGATCATTAAAAAGGACCCATTTCGTTTTCAGTTAGTTATCTCTGACCAACTTATGCCACAGATGACAGGCGATAAGCTTCTGGATTCTATTTTAGAAATCAATCCAGACGTTAAAACGATTATTTGCTCAGGTAACATTGACAAAGTTGACCAGAATATAGTTGAAAAGGTAGGTGTTGAGTTCGTACTGAAAAAGCCTTAAAATCATGAGAATTTGTTAAAGAAAATAAGAATTCTTTTTGATAGATAAGTAATTGGATGTAGAAGGGTGCATTTCATTCATGAAATTCCATCTAAGGTATGGCACAAGTGGCTGATATTTCAATACCAGGAACAAATTTATACAAAATCAGGTTGTTAAATACAAATATGAAAAATGTCAAAGAAGAATCGCTCTCTGTATCTGCTGCAAACCAGGCCCTTACCGTGAATCTGGAAGCAAAAATGTGGAAGTTTATCGTTAAAACGATCAACTACCCTGAGCTAAGGTTTGATGCAACAACAGACTCCATATGCTTTATGAGCTATATTCCATTTACAGCCTTAGCAAAAGAATGGATTGCTGGAAATACGGAAGGACTCTACGATGTTCGAAAATGTGAAAACTGTGGTGAATATTTTGATGTGAACAAGACGGACGGAATTTACGGCAACCCCGAAGATCTGGAAGAATTCATCTGTTATCCTTGTGCAGAGCGCATGACGGCCAGGGAATATTATGAACGATTTATTGAGAGGTAGCCTGATGACTTGATTTGGATTTTCACTGCCAAAAGAATAAGACATGCCTTGAATGCTAACATTTTCTGCCCCCTTTTGTGTTTTCTCAATATCATAAATGGATGATGTGGGTGATTCATATTGCTTGGGCACTATAGATAGCTACGTTCTTGACTATTTTCTTTTACCCTCATACAATCAAATATTATCATGTCTCAATAGACATTAACTGTCTGTAATCAAAGGGTGGCTCTTTGGATTATTATGGAAACATAAAGTTTTCTATTGTTCTGATAGTGTCAATTATTGGCATCCTTATATGCCCTGCTCCTGTTTTGTCCTCCTCTGTTTCACTTACCCACGAAGAACAACAATGGTTAGCTAAGCATAAAACAATTCGGGTCAGTGGTCCTCAAGCTTTTCCGCCTTTCCATTTTTTTGATGAGGAGGACGAGTACGTGGGCCTGGCGGGCGATTATCTGCAATACATTGCTGCACAGCTGGACATCTCAGTGGAGTATTTACCTAAAACGTCCTGGGGTAAGATCCTCGAATTGATTCAAAACAAAGAGATCGATATTCTTTCTTGTGCCGCTTACACAAAAGAACGAAGTAAATATCTGCTCTTTTCCAACCCACACATAACCTTTCCTCTGGTAATCATCAGCCGTAAAGATGCTCCCGAAATTGGAAGGATGCAGGATATCGAAGGAATGCGGATTGCCTTGAAGAAAAAGATATCGACAGAGGCCTCTCTTACTAAAAGTCAGATATCATTTAGCCCACACTATGTTTCTTCACCTAAGGATGCTCTCAAGGCTGTGTCGCTTGGCGAGGCAGACATTGCTATTGAAAACCTGGCAGCAGCATCCTACATCATCGAGCAGCAGGGCTATACCAATTTAAAGGTAGCGGCTCCCACCGATTTTGAAAGCTACGCCCTTGCCATAGCCATACGAAAAGACTGGCCTCTTTTCCAGTCAATTATAAACAAGAGCCTTGAGACAATAAGTGATCAGCAACATCGGGAAATTCGTCAGCGGTGGCTTTCGGTGCGCTATGAACACGGTATTACCTTTATAGATATCCTTAAATGGATAGGATTCTCTCTTTTACTCTCATCCGTTGTGATTGGCACGATTATCCTGTGGAACAGAAGACTTGTTAAAGAGATTGAAGAAAGAAAGAAAATAGAAATCAGACTCCGCGAAAGCGAAAGAAAACTATCAACCTTATTAGGTAACCTCCCCGGTATGGCCTACCGATGTAGCAATAAAAATGATTGGCCAATGGAATTTGTAAGTGATGGCTGTCTGGATGTTACTGGTTTTACACCTTCCGAAATTACAAAAGATTCATCTATCCGATATGGCCATATCATTTACCCTGATGATCGTCAGTATGTCTGGGAAACGGTTCAGGAGGGTATTAAGAAAGAGAAGCGTTTTGAAATGGAGTATAGGATTGTTGCAAAATCAGGTAATACCAAATGGGTCTGGGAGCGAGGTGGCAAGGTGTCGGATATTCAGACACACGATATTTATCTTGAAGGTTTTATTGCCGATATTACTCAACAAAAAGTTCTCGCCGACAAGTTATTGCAATCCCAGAAAATGGAGGCGGTAGGTACCCTGGCTGGTGGGGTAGCCCATGAGTTTAACAATATGCTCGCCATCATCATGGGTAACAATGAACTTATTATGAGAGAATTGTCGCAAGGGAGCCAGGCCAGAAAGAGTGCTGATGAGATTCGAATTGCAGGGCTGCGTGCCAGGGATGTAGTGAAACAGCTTTTAACTTTCAGTAGACGGGACGATGCCGTTAAAAAGGTAATGGATTTTACATTGGTAGTACAGGATTCCCTGAAACTTATTCGTTCATCAATCCCAGTAAATATACAGATAGAGCAAAATTTGTCAGCTGATACGTATCCGGTCATGTGTAATGACACCCAGATAAATCAACTCCTTATAAATTTATGCAATAACGCCGTTGACGCTCTGCCTGAAAAGGGAGGTGTAATCACCATTGAGCTGTTAAATGCAACCATTGATAAACAACAAACTAAGCATCTGACAAAATTGGGCCCCGGTCAATATGCCAAACTAATCGTCAGCGATAATGGCATCGGGATGGATACTGATATTCGGGACAGAGTATTTGAACCTTACTTCACAACCAAAGATATTGGAGAGGGGACAGGCATTGGAATGGCCGTTGTTCATGGTATCGTCGAGAGGCATGACGGCGAGATAATCGTCGACAGCAAACCTTACCGAGGAACCACCTTCACCATATTCTTTCCAGCTTATGAAGGTATATTTGAACAGGAAACTGATGAACGAGATATTCTACCTGTCGGAGATGAATGCATTCTGTATGTCGATGATGAACCATCGATAGCAACACTTGGTAAACACCTTTTAGAAAGTCTTGGATACACTACTGAGTCAACAACCTCTCCAGAAAATGCATTGGATATGGTGAGAAACGATCCAGATAAATTTGATCTGCTTATCACAGATATGGCTATGCCAAGTATGACAGGAGATCAATTGGTTATTGAAACCTTAAAAATCCGTCAAGATATGCCGACGATTATGTGCACAGGTTATAGTGCCAAGTTTTCTGAAAAAGATGCTGCGGACATTGGGGTACATTCATATATCATGAAACCGATTAACAGATCCGAGTTATCAAAAGTGGTCCGCAAGGTCTTGGATGGAGCCAAAGGTGCTGGTCTTGGAAAATCTTGATATTGCCATCTCGAATGTCTGAATAGTCTGCCACTACTCAATTTGACGTGGTTCTGGAAAAAGCTACACAAAAAGTGAGTTTGGTAAAGTGGCTCCAAATCTTAGTCATCAAGTTTGTATCTGAAAATTAAAAAGCCGAACTACCTTTTTCTAGGCGGTAGGTAACTCGGCTATCTGTTAAGACCCGTTGCACTCCTATCTAACTAAAAGAGTTAAATGAAAAATACCGATGTTTGAAAGCTGCCTGGATTTGAATTTTCAAGTAATTGATTCATTCAGACCATCTACTGCATAGACTACTACCCAAACGCCTCAACCTGATCCGCAAAATCAAAGAAATCATTATTCAGGGAAGAAATGCCAGTTGTTTCATAGAGGGTGAGTGCAGTAAAGTGCAAGGCCATAAGCGTAGAGCATTCAAAACACGGGTCATTGTCTCCCCTTAAAACGCCTTAGGATTGGGCTGACAGGACGACTGTAAAAGCGACACCAATCTGCGTCTGTTGGAAGAACAGCCGAAGAGACTCCTTTGATGGCGAGAGATTCAAGTGCTTGGGGTGATAGTCTCAGCCTTCTCCCTGTAAGACTAAGGCTAACCTTCAGGGAACATGTACCTCAACCAAGGTGAATCCAAAATGTACACGAATAGGATCAACCCGACTCTATTCATCGTGAATTGACCTTGCTCTTGTAAATCCATCGTCGTAGGGACGACAACGCTGTGTGTCAGATGGCATTTCAATTAAATGAAACAAGGACTCTCGGTTTTCACTTATGTGACAAAGTATTACCTTGACTAATTTCACAAACTTTTGATAGCCTTTAGACTGCACAATGTAGGACGTTTTAT
Source organism: Desulforhopalus sp. (assembly GCA_047622095.1). Lineage (GTDB taxonomy): Bacteria > Desulfobacterota > Desulfobulbia > Desulfobulbales > Desulfocapsaceae > Desulforhopalus_A. The sequence continues at coordinate 19,260 of JBLHNU010000070.1, read as the reverse complement.
CAGCCCAAATACTTTGGTCAGTCATCGTTCTTGAGATTTTCGTGAACATTTTTATAAGGTCTTTTAAACATAAGGGTTGTGGATGTCTTGTTGGGAGTCTTGCGGAACTACGCTTTCATGCACTTTCAAACCGAAGAAGAACATCTTGTAAAAAATGGCGAACTGACTTAACAATCGCTGTAAAAAGGAACCACTGATCCCACCTAAAAACTATCAACCGGTGGTTAAGAACGGGGGTAGGCGCAGTTAAAAGTTTGAATACGTTTATCCATGAATTCAAGAATGCTACCTGATACCACGACAGGATCGTGCAGTCTCTTGCAATACCGAATAGAGATTTCCACTGCCAATGAGAATGACCACCTAATTAAATTGGCAGATTCAAATGGTGTTCACTATACTATATTGAACAGGTCATTTCGATGAAACTGCTATAACAATCATCTGTAAGTAAAAGTAGATTTGGCTCCACTTTAGAGGTCTACACAGATTAGGACTTAACTGACCTATAATAAGGGGATTTCTCTGCAATGAATTTAACGCATTACCCAGGCCTTGTTTTACCGAAATATATTGAGCCAACAATTTGTTTTACTACAGAAAAAATAAAAATCGGTGAGAACTACCCCATGGAAAAATTACCAATAACTAAGTTGGTAAAAAAGGGTCAGGTGCTGGTAGAATTTAATGATACAGATTTGTCGGGAACAGATAAACTACTGCGAAGATCCGTGATCGCAGGAGCCAATTGCTATTTTTCCGAAGATAATAATCAGGTGCTGACTAGTGTTACCGGATATCCCAGGATTGACTTTTGTCCTGTCCTGGAGAGTGAAGAAAAAACGCTCGATGTATCGGTCGAGCCACTCTTTCAGCTGTCCAAGGAAGGGATGGAAGCAGCAATTATCATTAAACCGCTCCTGTATAACTACACCCTCCTTTCCAGTGAAGACCTGTACCAGCTGCTCACCAGTTCGGGTATTGCGGAAGGTGTTGTGTATAAAGAGTTGAAAATGGTCAAGAAATGCATTCGTGAAGGATTCTCAGACTCCGATCGAATTGTGCTTGCCAGAGGCAGGGAGCCCATTGCAGGAACCAACGCGTATCTCAAGTTTAAACTGGAAATCGGTCCAATTGCGGGAGAACTGTTAAAGGACGGCAGGATTGACTTCCGGGAACGAAAGATCATGGTACCTGTTTCCGCTGGACAAGTAATAGCCATCAAAGTGCCCTCGACCGTAGGCAGGCCCGGAGTCACGGTTCTGGGTGGACGCATAGCACAACGATCAGGCCGCGACATTGAAATCAAGACCTCAGGCGATGCGGTGTACTCCCCTGAAAAGCTGCAGGTCTTAGCCACCAGTGATGGGGTACTTTCTGTTGTCCATGACAATGTTATCAAGGTGTGTAGCAAACTGGTAATTCCCGGGGATATTGAGTACTCAACCGGAAACATTGAATCGAGAAACAGCGTTGTCATTCACGGTTCAGTTTTCCCCGGCTTTCAGGTGGAAACGGACGGGGACCTTGAAATCAGAGGCAGTGTCACGTCCACCCAGGTTTCCAGTTTGTCCAACATTGTTATTAAGGGAGGCGTAGTCGGCAATGTAAGTTCGGTCACGGCTTTTGGAGACGTTGACATACTCTTCATCGAACAGGGCCAGATCGACTGCGGCGGCAACTGTGTAATACGCAAGCAGTGTTATTACAGCTACATTTTCTCTGGTGGGAATATACGATGCAAAGAGCACAGTACCATTGTTGGTGGAGAGCTAATTTCCGAAGGTAGTATTTCCTTGGGCGATGCTGGAGCACCGGGCGCTGATCCGGGCTTCATTGCGGCAGGGGTCGTCGCTGAAAGGCTCTACATGTCCAGAAAAAACCAGCAGCAGTTGGAAGAACACAAGACATCAATCATTCAACGGTGCAAGGGGTATACAGGAGTTGGTAGAATCAAAAAACTGCGAAGTCTCAAAGACGGAATCGAAGAAATGAAACTGCAGCATTTGCGGTTAAACATGATCCCCGGAACCAGCCTCTACTCGCGCACCATAGATGAGACTGATACGAACCAACAAGTACAGGTTGAAACTCAGAACGATCAAACATACACGGAAAATGTCGATATAAGCTGTATATCTATTGATGTTCATGGGACTATCTTTGCAGGCACCTTGCTCCAAATAGGCAATCACACCCTGACGGTCGAACACAGCATCACCGGGCGAACTTTTAAGCTTGACGATACGAAAAGTCATATTCTTGCAATGCCTCTCCGCTGAAGAAAACACATCGATATCCGCATGAGTAAACGGTGTTCAACGCTTTTATTCATCATTAACATCAGGTTACGGTCTGCCGCCTACCTATACCCGAAAAATAGAAACAAGTTGGGGTGGTCATCCAACAGACTTAGATATACCCACCACCCGATGATTTCTTTTCCTGTTAAGGCCTTATTTAATTGATGGTCGGAATGAGAGGATTTTAAGCTCCGACCCCTTGTCCCCCAGACAACGTCTAAAAATATATATTTCAGTATCTTATGTGGCGGACTGTGTTAAATGCGGTGTAGTAGGCTATTTAGCCTGGCGCCCTTGTCTCGGAGACAAGGGCGCAAAGCTTAGAAGGATCATTTCTGCATTTCAGTTTTCCAAGTCGTTATATTTAGTTGTAAAAACTGAGATTCTATCTGACAGCTTCTATTTTTAGTTTCGATCAATTCTGACATTTTGAAATTCGTTACTTTTTTCTCTGATACGACCCTTTCTTCAATTGTTGATTTGCCGTTTTCTTTTACATCTGATTCAATGTCAGTAAGTGTGTAGTGAAAGCAGTTTCCAAGAGTTCTTTAGGTATATTTTTCGAGAAGCGACCTGCTTCGTTAAGATATACCCTTCAGCCAACGGCATAGTCCGCTTTTTCTATCGCCTCTGGTTCAATATCTTTGCCGTTTATACGTATTGAAGGTGAGCCAAGGAACTTTGTCGACTTAGCTTCTGAGATAGAACCTATCGTTGTTTCAATTAGGTCGGTTTTCACACCTTGCTCATTGATTAACGTGTTTATCAGTAAAAGAGTAGCGTCACGAGAACCGCAGCCGGGAGCAAATAGTGCCTCTATTAAGATTTGATCTGCCATAGCAGTGCCCTCCTATGTCTGGTTTCCATTTCGAGTATATGATACACCATAAACACTGAAGTATACTTTAGGGTCAAGGTGCGACAATCAGTTTTATTGAGAAAGTCGTTAGGCACCGTGCTCGATACCACAACACAAGCAACGGGGCTTGTTTGAATCAAAACATATGAAACACCGCATAGGAAAGTAGTATCAACACCCAGGCGTTTCTGAAATGGAGCAGTAAAAAATGATATAATGAAGGTCAAAGTGTTGTCATGAACCTGTGTGGTATTCTATAGTATTGTTGACTGATATCAGATTATTAATGAGGCTTCGTTTTTCTGACAACACATCTAATACATATGCTTTTTGGGTTCCTGACGAAATTTGAAAACCAAGACCAATTTCTTTAATTGAATTTATGTCTCTAATTTTGAAGCATTTTTTTTGCATTAATCTGTAAATGACAACTTCATCATCGTTTATTACAACTACCTTGTAGACAGTCAAAAGTGCAGCAACCCAAAGACCAATAAAAAACACCGCAGCTTTGTAACTGATATATTCATGTTCAAGCAAAGTCCCTATCACAGACCAGTTGCCGTAGAAGAAAATAATCATAAAAAAATATTTTACGGTCTTATCCAATTTGTACTCTGCAATTTTTGGGACCATCTTCAACCAACATGAAATTTGAAAACTCACAATAAGTGATTGTGTAGAATCTGTGGAGTGTGCTTCTACTATAGTTATACAGGAAGGATATTTGTCAGGCAAGAAGCAAGGTAGCGCGCGAGTCCAGGCGAACATTGTAAGGCTTCCATAGGAAAGTACTATCGTGCACGGCATATAGACGGAAATGGAGTAGCGTGTTCCCTGCCTCATATCCGCAAAAAGCTCCTCCTGAGGTGACCAGCCTGAGCCGTTTTACGACCTGCACTGACTGATCACCCTTAATATTACAAAACAATTCAAGGTTCTACTTACAATCAATGTTATAGAATGGGTTGATATGGCCTGTTTCGGATGTTGCTGCTTTGGCATATACTACGTCTTTTAGATTGTAGGACTCGATGAGTCTCTTCGCAGTTTTCTGGCGAAGGGCAGTGTTGTTTTGCAGGCGGCCTTCGATGTTGCCAAGCGTGACTACTCCTTCCTTAATAGTTACGATTGCGTGAGGTGATTCATTGACGATTATGGCGTGGATACTGGCGAGCAGAGCCTGCTTTTTAAGGAGTGCGGTTGATTCTCGAGTCGCATCAAAACGCCCGTCTACAATAACTTCCTGCAGGATATCTACGGCCTTATCAACTTCTATAATATCAACATTCAAAACAATATCGTAAAGGCTGCAGTTCCAGGTGTCTTTACCATACAGACTCATCCCCCATTTTCGACGCTCGTCATCATCTTTTTTCAACAGATATCTTGCTTCTTCATCGGAGCAATTTTCTCGTTGCATTTCTTCTTTAACTCGATCTTGCATGTTGGCTATAATTCGTACTTTAAGAGTGTGACGAATTTCACTAAGGAAAAAATGGCCGGAGAGTCCATGGTAAACAATATTGTCTTTTACCATGTGGTTGAAAAAAGCAGCGCGGAAATAACTAATGTAGCGTTCCCGGCCATGCCTGAAGCGGTCGAGGATGGATGGTGCATCGTGAAGAGCTTTGATGAGACGTGTTTCAGGTATGGAAAATTCTTCGCAGGTTTTTAGTAGGATATCTCTTGATACACATTCATAACCAAGCCTTTTAGCAAGCGCTTCAGCGACTTCTTTTCCACGACTGTATGATCCTCTTGAAATTGTAATAATAGGCATTGTTGACTCCTTCTTGAATTGCGTTAGGGTACTTTCCCCCCCGTAGGAGTAGCAGTAAGAAAATCGTACTGCTGTTTGAGACAGACGGTCAATCCACTCTGTGTTATTTTAAATAGCTCAGCAAGGCATGAAGCGTTGTCCGGGGATATGGTGGACCCCTGAAATATAGATGAGAATCTGGATCAGATGGTAAATAAAAAGTTAACACACAACATGAGTACCCCTGTATAAAGGGCTGTCATGCCGACACCAGCCCGCATATAATCCTTTGTTCGATATCCACCGGGTCGCATTATCAAGGCATTGACTTGGTGCGTCGGCAAAATAAAGGTATTGGATGCAGATACAGCAACAACCAAAGCTGCGACAACCGGGTCGGTGCCAACGGCTACCGCCATATTCATGGCAAGAGGAATCATCAGCACCACAGCCCCTACGTTTGAGGCAACCAGAGAGAAAAAAGCGGTGAGAATTGAAATGACCAAAAGAAGGAGCAACGGGCTTGGATCACCAACAGTAGCGAGTACCTTTGTAGCAATATAGGCCGCAGTCCCCGTTGTCTCAAATGCCGTTCCTAAAGGAATAAGGCCGGAGAGCAGGAACACCGTTCGCCAATCCACGGCCTCATAGGCCCGGTCAGCGGGGATGATTTTGGAAATGATCATCCCCAAAGCACCGGTAAGAAGGGCAATGGAGAGTTTAACTTCAAAGCCGAGCGCCAGGATCAGAGCCATAAACAGAAAAAATAAAGCACAGCGGGTTCGTTCCGGTTTCAGTTCTTCACCCTGTATATCGTGTATGAGGGCTATATCCATCTGATCAGCCAGTAATCGGAACTGTTTCCAACGCCCCTGCATCAAGATGGTATCACCTTGTTGCAACTCGGTTAAATTGATTTTATCCATAATGATTTCATCACCCCGCACTATTGCTAGGGGATTGATCTGATAGAGTCTGCGAAACTGCAATTCTTCCATACTGTGCTGGCTGAGATTAGAATGTGGAATAACAACGCCCTCAATAACGCCCGATTCGTCGGGGAAATTCTCCTCGGCAAACACCTCATGATCGGGTTTTATAATCCAACCCTGCTCTTCTGATATTCGTTGAATATTTTTCTCGGCACTTATCACCCAGAGGGAATCACCTGCTTCGATAATCGAATCCTTGGTAGGAGCAAATTCTTTCTGGTAGCCCTCATTTTTTGCTATACCTATCACAGTAACATGGTATTTGGGTCTAATCTCCAACTCACCAAGAGTTTGAGTCGGGTAATAGGCAGAAACCTCCAGTTCATAGCTATGTCCTACTTCCTCACCATAGATTTCCTGCAATCGTTTATCCATGCAATCGTCATCCAGACTGCAGACATCTGCGGGCAGAAGTCGCTTTCCTAAAAAAATGAAATAGAGGACTGCAGTGAGTAACAGTGCTATGCCGATGGGGGTCACAGAGAAGAGTTTAAGTGGTTCAAATGGTTGTCCGGCTACTGCCGCCTGATTGTTCTGCCACCAACCTTCCATGAGGTCGTTAAGCATAATGAGCGGGCTGGAGCCTACCAGGGTCAAACAGCCTCCGATAATGGCACAGAAGCCCATAGGCATCAGAATTTTACTGACGGAAAAATTGAGCTGCCTGCTAATTCGCATGGTCGCAGGCATGAATAAAGCTGCAGCACCGATATTTTGCATAAAACTTGAAATCAAAGCAACAGTGAGTGAAATAACTGTCAGGATTCTATTTTCACTGCGTCCAGCAACTTTTATTATTTGAGCTGCGACCACATTCATGATACCTGTTTTGTTAAGCCCGGCTCCGATTATCATAACTGCGATTATCGACACGACCGCGTTTGAACTGAGCCCTGCTATGGCCTGCTCGGCCGTGAGAACTCCGGTAAGAGGCAGGAGGACCATCATGAGCAATCCGACTAGATCTACCCGAAGCAAGTCTGTGATAAACAGGAAAATAGCAAGCCCAAGTAAACAAAAAACGATTATCATATCATTTGTGATCACCGTTGGATCCATAATACTCCTCCATTAACGAGCAAATGTGGTTGCTTCGCACAATGAGCAAATCGGCACATAAGTTTTATTTATCATACCGTTCAATCTTATAAATAGCACCATGTTTAATTAATTAATTAATTAATTAAACTCTGCATTACTGTGCTTCTTATCTGATAATTTTGGGCAATCCTCTAAGTTGATATTATTCCTGACCTGTGCCTGACCAGATTTTTGGCTCAGGTTATTCATCATGACTGATGCCGAAATTGTCAGGCGGAGTGAAAGATACTAACAGATTCTCTTTGACATTCCCTTCAGGAAAGATGTGAGGATTCGTGCTCGATACCACAACAGTGTTAGTTCGATTTTGAACCAGCCAGGTAAGCATTATCACGCCTGGCCTGTCTAGAAATAGAGCAAAATGGCTAAAACACCAGTTTATGTGATGCATTGCTTTGTTGGAGTCAGTTATCAAATTTATTGGATTGTCAATAAGTCAAGCCTGACCCCGTTTAGAACTGACCAGGAGGGTGTTGAAAAGAGAGAGGAATTAACTGCTCAAGCAGCAGTTCTTGTATTTCTTCCCACTGCCACACGGACAAGGCGATTTGCGTGAAACAGATGGTGAGTTTGTAACTTTAGTGATCGCACCTGCATTACCAAGGTTCGCTCGAGGCGCTTTGACGAAAGCAAAGTAGGCTCCAATTATAAATACCGGGACACTTACCAATAGGCTGTAGCTCATTATAAGTATAGAAGCTATAATTAGCCCGCCTCCAACTGCCATGTATGTGTTGTGAGTGTTAAACATGATTTCACACCCTCTTCTCTGTTTTGTTTGATTTTATCCTGTCTGCCACAACAAGATAGTGCATGGTAATTTTCGTTTGTTGTTCCTTTGCAAGATATTTTGGAAGAATTTTTTATTAAACTAACCAGTCAAAATCGATAGGAGATATCTTGCTTCTAACGTGGAATTCACCGGTGTGGGTCACCGCGTCCGGTGAAATGACTTGTGTGCGCCCGGCATGGGCGTGAACTAATGGGGTTAAAGTCCCCTGTGTGTGATCCTGTGTTAAGTCATAAATTTAACACTAAACACTAACCGATGGCAAGAACATTACCGCGAGGTGGTGTTTGGAGGAAGTCTAAGTGTAACGATGTGGGTCGACGAACAGAAATGTCATATAAGGCCGAGTTTCTGGGTAAGACAGCACAACATGTTTAAGCCCACGGAGTCTGCGCTTACCTGGATCAGGAGATACGGTAAATGACGCGATCGCTCATCAGAAGTTCACGCAATTACCCGGGGAGGCCTGTCTCTGAAGCGTCTGGAAACAGAAGCGCAGACGGTGGCAACATCGTTTGTGGTGAGACAGGAGTCAGCAGAGGCCATAGTAGGTGCAGGACGTTGCCAAAGGTAGACAGGCAGCTGGAAACGAGCTCGGTGAATAGAAAAGCCGGGAAGATCACCCCACTGAAGGGCCGAACATGAAGAATGAAGGAAAAGTACTCGTAAGCTATAGAGCTGTGTCGACCTCGTCCGGGGGAGCAGCTTCTGTGAGCATTGCGGGAAAACTACCTTCAAAACCTATTTCACTTGAGCGTATCGTAGCAACTGACAACATTGCGATGGCATGGAAGAAGGTGAAACCTCTTGAAGTTGAAACTGATCTTCATACTGAGTTGGCAGCAGAAAAGGAACGATTGAAAGAGGCAGACAATGGATACCATCCATACCAGCTCTCGTTACGCAAGGTCCAGCCCTTACAACCCACCTATATACTTGCCACCACAAACAACCTACTGCCAAGCACCCAGAGGAGCATGCGACGACATATACAACTGAGAAGGGAGATTGTTCGGGGGTGGGATGAGCGTCAAACCAGAGGGTAATGTGGAGCTGCATGCAACAACCGTCAACACGAACAAAGATGGAAGCTGTTGCAGAGTTGGTTGATTTTATAAGTACGAACCACTCGACCAAAGTGCTTAACGTCGCAGGAAGTAGCTACCAAGGATAAAATGATCTATGATCCATTATATGGGCACGACCGGATAAAGGAGTGTCACTCGCCTCTATATAATATTGGGGAGATCACACAGGATTACTCCTTCTTTAGCAGTATGGATGCGGATCAGCACCGCGAAGTCGCATAAACATAAGGAACAGAGAGGTTAGCAACCATGTTAAAACAGATTGAGGCGGGCGTTCTTAATGTCGCCTATTTTGAGAGCGGTCCTTCAAATGGTACACCAGTAATACTCCTTCACGGCTTTCCATACGACGTGCACTCTTATGATAGGGCAACCCCTCTGCTGGTTTCAGCGGGTTGTCGTGTGCTCACTCCCTACCTGAGAGGATATGGCCCAACCCAATTCCTATCTCAAAACACTATGAGATCGGGCCAACAGGCAGTACTAGCGCATGATCTACTTGCCTTCATGGATGTGCTGGAACTTGAGAATGCCATTCTTGCCGGATACGACTGGGGAGGACGAGCCGCATGTATCCTGGCTGCCCTTTGGCCTGAGCGTGTACGAGCACTCGTATCTGGGGGAGGTTACAACATTCAAGACATTCCAGAATCTATCAACCCTCAACCCCCGGAAACCGAATACCGTTTCTGGTATCAATACTATTTTCACTCGGAGCGAGGACGGGCAGGTCTTGCTCAATATCGTCGCGAGCTTTGCAAACTTCTCTGGCGGTTGTGGTCTCCTACTTGGGACTTTGAAAACGAAGTCTTCAACCAAACTGCGAACGCCTTCGACAATCCAGATTTTGTCGAAGTGGTAGTTCACTCTTATCGACATCGCTTTGGATTAGTACCTGGAGACCCAACAGTCGAGGAAACAGAGCAGCTTTTAACCAAACAGCCGAAAATAACTGTACCAACGATAGTGCTCGACGGTGAAACCGACGACGTCACCCCATCAGACGGCTCAGACCAGCATCATCTCTTTACAGGGAAATATGAGCGAAGAGTTTTACCTGGCGTTGGTCACAATCCACCACAAGAAGCTCCCCACGACTTCGCGGATGCCGTATTGTCAATGGTATAGATGAGTAATGTTGCTGCCGAGGCGTTAGTCTCTTTTACCCATGCAATTTGCCCAACCAACATGATTCTATTTGCCACCTTTGGATGGTCCATTTCCGCGGCCACCACCAGATGGACTACCAGTTGCTGATGGCCAGTTGCCTCCAGGACCCGGATGGCAGCGTGCAAGATCAGTAACTGATAATCGTGCACGAACTAGTGTACCACTCAGCCATTTGCTCAACCACTGCCGCCTCCAAGATTATCCCAAAACATTCACAGTGAGTAGAGGACAAAACAAGTCTCTTCGGGACAGAGGTCCATAAAACTACTAGTCTCGATGAGAGACCATCCATGTCGGCTCCTGTTGTGCCAGATCCATCCCATCATAACTTTTATCTTTATAGCCGCCGCACTGACTCCACCATAATACAGGCGGCAACCAACGACCGACACACAGTTGTGGTAGTGATACAGTTATGAAAGAGGGGGAAGGTTATCAGGGGTGAAGCGTGAACGTTGAGCGAGGAGGCAATGTGGAGCAGGATGGTTCCCGAAAATGTGTAGATGGGTATTAACTAATACACAAGAGAGTGCCATGGGGGGAGTGGGGACTATACCCCTATCTAGCCTAAGCCTATAAGAGAAATGTATGGGTTTAAGGGATATTGCCAAGTAATATTATGGTTCACGCAGTTGTCCTGATCAAGGCAGGAAATGGGCAGATGTCTTTAAGACTTAAATATGACCCGGACATAAAGCGGGTACGACACTAGGAGAACAATCCCCCGCTATAGAGTGTAAGGCGGTGCAATTCGATTGCGGGATTAGGAGTCCAATTGGAAACCCTTGTAGATTTTAAATCCGAAAGGGTTAGAACTCAGATTGGCACAACCTAAGCGATAAACAAAGGTGTATATAAAGGTGTATATATATTGTTTTACTTCTTGGTGATTTTTGTATCTGCTTGAAAATGTAAGAAAAAAACAGTTTAGTTTGGCGGACGCCGCCTCCATCAAGTAGTTGTAATAACTAGACAAATCGCAATTGTCTAGATTCGAGACCCATTTTTATCCACTTCTGTTATCCACAAGATAGCAATAGAGAGGTTGAAAATGGGTTTTGTTGTTTCTGCTGCACCCACATCAGTGTACGCTGGTATTGTAAGTATGGAATTAGTTACCGTGATCTGGAAGAGATGATGATGGAGAGGGGTGTTGAAGTAGATCACAGCACCTTGTTTCGTTGGGTTCAACAATATGGCCCCGAAATTGAGAAGCGTATGCGCTGGTTCAACGGGGCTGGGCTTGGTGAAAGCTGGCAGGTTGATGAAACATATGTGAAAGTAAAAGGTAAGTGGAAATACCTGTATCGAGCGATCACCAAAAGTGGAAAGACACTTGATTTCTACCTTTCCCACACTCGAAATGCGAAAGCTGCCAAACGGTTCCTTGGAAAAATACTTCGAAAAATGAAAGAATATGAAAAACCGGCTACGATCTTTGACCCCGTTGTCAACGATATCGTCGAAGCTACCCTTGCAGACATGCAGTGGCTGTGGCAGCGGGTGGTGGGGGGCACTGTTTCCGTCTGCTGATGTTATCATTGCGCGTGCTACAAGTAACCATCCGGTATATTGAAATACAGCCAAAACAGCTCTATACAAATATTAACCGCACTTTTGACTTGGGCCGGTTACGGTTACCACATCCATAGATTTCACAAAGTAACTTCAGGTCCGTATTTAGGGAGTGCGGGAGTGCTTTTTTACAAAGGCTATCTCAGCAGCACTGGGGTACACGTTCCAGGGACTCCTTTGGTATTTGAGTCTTAAGGGTCAGGTATGCGGTCTCCTGAGGCGTAATCATAGGTATTTCCAGTTTCGCAGCTAATTCGTGAGGATAGTATTGATCAGATCGCCTTTTAAAATTATGATTTTTAGTCTATATTTTAATAGGATACAGCTACTGTCAAAAACAAAAAACAAAATTTAGTCAACCCTTTAGGAAGGATAAGCAAAGCTTAGGAGGGGGGGAGATTTTTCGCTGTAGATACTTATCTGACGTGGCTTTGACCTAGTTTAATGCATGATATTGCAGAAATTGGTACCGCGCCTCTGTCGGCTTGATGCTACGTTCTCCCCCTGTGTCAGGATAGAAACTAGAAAAGGAAAAAGGAGAGATTCGCTTCCACTATTGATTGACGAACTGGCTCAAAACAGCTCACAGTAATAATTTGTCGATCATTTGATCCGTATTTTCAATATGTTTTTGGATCTTGTCTGTCCAGGTTTTAAGCTCACCTGGCTGCACCTCGGCAGGTATTTTAAACGGCTGCCCGACGCCCAACAGCACACGACTGAAAGGAAGTGGGAACTCCATTTTGTCCCACCTTTTTTTCATAACGATTTTATGCTGAGCCTTCATAGAGAGAGGAAACACCAGAAGTTGGAGACGAGAGGCGAGACGAACAAGGCCAAACCTTGCTTCATGATAGGGCCCCAAAGGGCCGTCGACCGCTACAGCGAGACAACGGTGTGTTTGCAGGATGACGTCGAGCTTCTCCTGCAGTTCCCTGCCGCGCTGGTGACCCAGGATAACACAATGATAGCCAAAGCGTCTGCAGAGGCCGGCAATCACTTCACCCCGAAAAGATCTGCTGGTAAGGATACAGGCATCAAATCCCTCCATCAGGGGAAAAAGCGAGACATGCTTCCCATGCCAGAAAGCTATCAGCAGACGCTCCCGCCTGTCCAGGGCCTGTTGGATGACGTCCAGGCCGGTGGGTTCCAGGTGCCAGGAAGCCTTTACCAAACGAAGCAAAACAGCAAACACAGCAGCAACCCCATTGGCTATGACAGATGAAACGTGCGTCCGGGTGGGAGGATGTTTGCTCATAGGTTTATAGGTCCTTTTTTTGTCCCTCTGGTTTTTGCATCTCCTTTCTCAGAGGCAGCCAGTGAATGGTATCTTCAATAGCGTGACCATAATTCTTTAGAATTTCAAACTCCATACTGATTCGTTTTCTCGCCTTCTGCCATACGCTTTCGGTAATTTGAGGTACCGACGATTCTGCGCTGATACGGTGACTATAAAGGTCGAGCATTTTTCGAACACTGTTCCCAAGCGAAAGCTGCTCCGCAGTGTGATATGCATTTTGTCGCAGCCGACCACGCGCCTCAACCGGAAGCTGCGCCACCCACTGCAGGGCCTGAACAAAACTGCTGAGCTCCTCAACCGGCAGAAGACGGCCGTTCTCGGTATCGACGACAACTTCCCGTACCCCCGGAGCATCAATCGCCACAACCGGTGTGCCGGCTGCCATTGCCTCGGCAATTACCAGGCCCTGGGTTTCCGACTGCGATGTGAAAACAAAAACATCCATGCAGTGGTAGGCATTTGCCAGGCTCCGACGGTTTACGACCCCCTGTAGATGAATCCTATCCTTAAGGTCCTGTTGGATAAAAGACGCAACCAGTTCCTCTTTGGCAGGGCCTTCACCGATGAGCAGAAAATGAGCAGCTGGGTTTTGCCGCAGAAAACGGCAGACAGAGTCTCCAAGAAAGGATAGATTTTTCTCCGGAGCCAGGCGGCCGACATGACCGACGACAAAGACATCCTTCGGGATACCAAGCCGATGGCGCCCAGAGCCCTCTTCCGGATCTGCAAAGTACAGCGGATCGACTCCTGTTGGAATAACCTCAACCGGTGAATGTACCCCTTGTTCCAGCAGCATATCCGCAATCGACTTGCTGGGTGCGACCACCGCATTACATAGATTGCAATAGCCGTTTACCAGGTCAATGACAAAATGTTTAAGCGGCGCCGAATCGCCTGGCAGGTAATGGGTGTATTGTTCATAGCAGGTATGATGGGTAAAGACGACGGGCACATCATGGGACACCGCAATCCGCAAAGCAGTTTCTCCAAGAAGGAAAGGATGATGACTGTGGACAATATCAGGTCGGAAATCATCAAGAACTCGAGACACTGTCAGCGGCACCGGCATTGGCAGTGAAAAATCACTCCCGTTAAAATGCTGAACCGCAGGAATTCGCAGCACGTCATTTTCGTCTTCATCCATATCATCAAATCGTGGAGCCACCACCAGAACATGGTGGCCAAGACGCCGCAGTTCATCGGCAAGACCCTGGACACTGCGGGCAACACCCCCCACATGGGGAGTAAAGGTATTGGTGAACATGGCAATATTCATATCTTATCGCTCCTGTTAATCGTCACAGCAGAGGCCCCGGCCTCCGGGGTAACGACTGGAAAATGTGGCAGACAGACACATATTTTGGGTGGCGCAGAATGCCATTCACCCTGCCAGGCAACGGTAACAGAATCATCTTTCGGCGTAACCCGTACTGTTACCTTGCCAAAAGGCGTGGGCGTTGGACCAAAAGATAATGGCTTGGGCTGGGTCAGCCATTCCCGGAAGAGACCACCCGCCAGCACAAGACTCTCTCCCTCTTCGCGGACAAAGCAGTTCCGCTGCATCACTACCCACTCTGCCGAGGCCCAGACATGATGACCATCTCCCATGCAGCCGCCAAGTGTACGGGGATGAATTGCCTCGGGCCACTGTCCGGTTGGTGAGGCAAGTTCGGCCACGGTACGAAAGAGCGCCAGCCCCCTGGTGTCCCTTGCCCGCAGCAGTATCTGAGCCATATGCAGCGTAAGGTAGGAGTTAATCCCGGAATGGATGACATCCTGAAAAAAGCCACCTTTAAAAGTGCATTTTTCCATGAGAAAATCAACAGTGGACAGCAACCTCTGATCATTGGCGGCAAAAAGCTGAAGTGGATAGCCTGCTACCAGTGAACCAATAGCACCCGGATCCATCCTCCTAAAAGGAGAGGCCGGCATACCTTCTTGATTCAATCTTTGGGCAACACCCACCAGGCTTTCCTGCACGCAATCAAAAAACTGGTCGGCCACCTCGCGATAGCGTTCGACATAGGTTGCTACCCCGACACGTTCAAACCAGTCGGCGGCTGCCCGCAATCCGGCCACGCCCCAAAAATCATCCCAATAATAGTAGTCGTTCGGACCTAAATGTTCAGCTGAAAATCCTGCCGGCAGCAAGCCGGAAAATGGGGTACCGGTATCAGCGGGCAATCGCTTGCGGATAATCCATTCAGCGCCGCGAGAGATGGCTTTACTCCACTCCGTCCTAGGGGGTTTTCCCGACAATTTGCAGTATTGCTGGAACATCCACAGGACCTCCCCATTGGAATCCCATTCCCCCTCCTGGGAGTGGAAAAACCCGGTTACCGACTGGCGTCCGGGAAAGCTGTCGAGAAGAAGCTCTACCCGCGAGAGCAGACCCGCCGCCAGCATGGCATGTAGAGCGAAGACCGCATCCCTGAACCAGAATCGTTTATAGGTAAAAGGACCTGGGTAGATCTCCGCGGGGGAATGCAGAACGAGTGAGCGCAACGCCGCATCATAGAGGTATTGGAACAATGGCTCCGGGACTTCCAGTTTTGCCGCCTCGGCAAGTACCACGGGCCACCCCCCAGTCGATTCAGCAGGGGGCTGTTTGTTTTCACTTGCCAGAGGAATTGTGGCCTTTACTGTGAGATTCCCCCCGGATACCCTGAACAGGGCAGCGGCAGTTGCCATACCCACACGACATTGGATATCTTGCAGACCAGGAGCGGTGAAGAGGCTGTTTTTTACATCACCTTGGCGGTAATAGGAAAAACTGGTCTGATCCGGATTCCGGGAAAACCTGACCTGCCGCTTTTTATCCACCAGCCAGCCGTTGTTTTCCGGCAGCAGACTAATATCATTTACAAAACTGACTCCTTCCGGATTATACGGCCGCAGGGCGACGACTAACCAACTGGAATCCGGACCGCTTACCGACAGGTCGATGACACAGGCGGGAGAACCATCTTTCTGCAATTGAGCCGTCACCCGGGAAATCAGCTGCAGGCTTTTTTGGTTGGCAACAGTCACAACGGTAACAGGCCCGACCATATCCAGATACTGGTTAACGGCAGAGAGTCTAGACGGATAAACGTTTTCCCCTTGATCCGTTACAATCCAGGCATCGATAGACCAGCTGTCCCAGAAGGGTGTGACTAGGCCCCGAGGATCGACAATTGGCAGTTCATCGATTCCGGGAATTCCAACTGCGGTCCAATTTCGGCAGGTAAGGTTGACATGGGTTATAGAAAATGCTCGGGGAATAAATGCTTCATCATGGGGATTGTACTGACGTTCCACCCAGTACGGCCAGACCCAGTCAAGATTGTGCTGAATGGCACCGGTGTTTAACAGTCCTCGGGCGTGAAAGACCAGACCTGCCCGCAGTAACTCCATTGGTTCCCGAACTTCCAGGGGCTGTCCGAAGCCCTCAAGGCGGGACAGCAGGGAAACCGGATCAATGAATCCACGGGATCGAGCAAGAGAGCTGATTATCTGTTTCCAGGGAAACCATCTGCGCAGCATCATGGCAACTCCTCCCACAGCAAAAAAGATCGGCGTTTCTCGTGTATCTCAGGCTGATTAGGGTTGAACCTTCTTGGTCTGTGCAATTCCCTCCTCTTGTCGCAATAACAAGGTTGCGCATTCCTGACTAGGCGATATGGTGTTTGCCGATCACACGGACACTGCTCGCCCTAGGTACTTCATTGTCTTCATGTTCGACAAAGCGGACTTCCATGCCAACCGTCAGATCATCAAAATTATCGGTGAGCAGACTGTTCCGGTGAAAATAGATTTCCTTCCCGTCGGAACTTTCGATCGTGCCACTATCATTCGTCGGGAACAGTGTGAGAATACACCCATGGGCGGGGGGGACATGAGTTTTGACTTTCCCCTGGTTCCGTTTTACAACATCCTCCAGTTTACGCTGGGCACTCTTGAATGCATCACGGATGGAGACATAGGCATCGGAGTAAGAATGGTGCAGGTCGGGGGTGCGATTCACCACCACCTCCTTTCCCGGAAGCTGGATGTCAATTCTGGTGTGGTAGAGCCCACCGTGCCGTTTTTTTCTTGAGGGAGTTTCGATACTGACACGGCAGGTTATGATGGTAGGATATGCCCGGTCCAGTTTATCTACCCATTTGTTGATGACCGCCTCTACTGCCTCGGACGACTCCATATTTTTAAACTGAATGAGAACAGGTGATTGCATGACGCCCTCCTAATAAAGTATGTAAAGGAGTTGAAAAGCTTCAGCAGTAAAGGTGCACGAACAGTGACATAGAGACAAGAATTCTCTTCTTAGGCAACCCCCCAACGAAAGAGCATTCAATCCCCAGAAGAAATCAAACTTTCAATAAAGAATAAGCAGCATACAGTACGATAACAACTAAAAAGGCACTTAAGCCAAAGTCCTAAAAATGTGCCATGCATTTTCGCGGAAAAGCAGCTCGACATAATGGCTGATCTTCCTTGCCAAGCCATCAAAGATGGCACAAAACCAAAGGCTCACTTGAAGTTCTGCAACACCGGAACCGGTCTAAATCCGTTATATCTCAATCTGGCTAATTAATAACCTAAAGTTTATGATGGAATGATCAATAAACAAAATGTATCTAACCATAGATTCTAATTGACTGTAGAACAATTTATACGTTCTTTTCAATCAGGATCGGTTAGTGAAACATGAGTACGAGGAACCATTTACCCTGGTGTAGCTATAATTTTGTTTTCTAGCCGTTAAAAATAAAGAACTTTCGCATGACGTAGTTGAACATCACCGCTGTAAAAATGTTGGAGACAAAGGCGTAGGTGGTGAGGAGGCCAAAGCGTCTGATGAGAATACCCATCAAAATTGTACCAAGGAAGGTACTTACGCCTGAGACCATATAAAAGAGAAAGATCTCAAGGACGAAATGGTATTTCCCACCTTGAAAAACAAAGAGAATATTGGTGATATAGGCAACCATGTTGGAAATGAGAAAGGCGATGAAATTGCTGATCATGGAGTTGCGAGCTCTAGTGGTGTCATTAATTTTTCGGATGGTCAGATTGAAAAACCGAACAGCGTGGTCCTTCTCCTGCAGCGCGGGAAAGATCTTCCAGGCAATAAGATGAAAGACTATGATATGGGTAACGCCTGCAAGAACACCGGCTAAGGCGTATTTAACAAATTGGAGGATGGAATTGGTGTCTAAGCTCATTATGTATCCTTTCGTTGAAGAACTGTAGGTTTGGATTGCGCTGATATGAGCAAGTGGTTATAAGTTTAATCAGATCCTGACAAGCAGATAGGCCATACTGGAGACAGCCGATTTTTTTTAAGGGTAGCATTATGAGGCGAAAGGAAAAATATATGCCGTTTGTTCAAATTTCTATTCCCAAAATGTAGAAATCACTACAATATTTAACCACATCATCTCTCAAACGTTGTACCGCACAGAAAGTGCGGCTCTGTTGCAAAAAATCTCAATTAGTTAAAGATCCCGCTATAGTTCATGATCTATATAGCAGAATAGATATCAAATTGCCTTTCAATTAGGCGGATCTCTCCGTTCAATCCTTGATCACTTGTCCATATATTGAATTGGCCTTTTCTAAACATTCTCATGACTTCAATTTCCCATGATCTGCTTCGATCCGGTTGTTAAGGTACTTAACCGTACGATGAACTACCTGGTCGTTGAGAAGGCCCTCCTCCTTTAGCTCCCTCCAGGGGCCTTCTCTGCCACCATAACAGGCAAAGTGATCAGCATTGCCGACGGTGACACCATTACCATTCTCACAGGAAAGACCCAGCACAAGATCCGTCTGTATGGCATTGACACCCCGAGAAGGTGCAGGCATTCGGTAGGGCCGCCAAGAAGCACACGTCTAGGCTGGTTGCCGGGAAGACTGTTGACGTCACCACCTACGATACCGATAGATACGGCAGAACAGTGGGTGTTGTCGTTGCTGACGGTGCAAACGTTAACCAGAGCCTGATCAGTGCAGGGTATGCATGGCAGTACCAGAAGTACTGCAAAGCCTCCTTCTGTGACGATTGGCTCCGCCTTGAGGACAAGAGCAGGACGTCGAGGATTCTGTGTTCAGTACGAAGGTCTCATCACTCCATGCTTCGGATCCGCAAGGGCCATGACCCAGCCGTACGCTTTTTCCCAGCGGGAATATATGCCAGGGTCGGATCAGGCTATTCCTGGTGGTGGACTCCGCGCGATCCGTATGAATTCAAAATACTACAAAGATAGTATCGCCATAAAGCTTTCTCAAAATCCTGATAGCCCAGGGTCAATCCGCCTCTACAACAAAGAGCAGGT
>JBLHNU010000069.1:0-29105 GCA_047622095.1 Desulforhopalus sp. | reverse complement strand
CCTTAGTGTTTTAGGCAGGAGCCCTCTTTTGGTATTTGCAAGGTACGTGAGGGGGCTCCTTACCTTTCCATCACTTATCTTGCACATTTTTCACAGATTCTCCATCATTTATCTTGATCACTCACATGATCGCTCACCATCTTCTGCACCTTTCACTATCAGTCTCTGTGTAAGTTCACTAATTGAGAGTTTATGGAGGTCTACATCAGGAAGATCATAGTGAGTATGGGCCTGTCCTTTCCTCCTGATTATCTTAGACTTACGATCAACCTTGGTATACTCACCATTGCCAATGGATTTATCAAGCAGCCATTTAGGTGCCTCTGTAAATCCTCTATCATCAACAACGGTATACAAAGAGCCACTTGTTGGGTGAACCGATTGAGGAGCGACTATGAAACCGCCATCTGCTCTGATGTCATATCCTTCAGCCTTGTCCGATCTATTCCTGTAGTCGTTGCCATCTTGAGGATGGTTGTAATAATAGTGAAAGCCTTTCCCTGTCTTCACAGTGAATGTCTCTGGAACGCTTCTGTTATTCTGCTGACATGCTTGAGTGAAGGCTTCTTGATCATCCACATCTAGTACAATGATCCCAGATTTCTTACCTGTTATGATCCCTGCATTATCGGTGGAGACAAAGCCAATGTCATCATATGACCTATATTCAATCTGCTGCCATCGTTTCCCCTCATTCGGGATCTTGTCACATGATCTGACTCTAATCAATGAGAGGTTCATTTCATTTGAGAATTGTTTCCATGTTGCTACTGTGGTCTGCCAATCACGTCTTGCGAGTGTTGCCTGTGCCTCTTGTTTTTCATTCATTCCTTGCTTCTCCTTGCTATGCCAACATTCTACCAGCATTGATAAAAGCTAGATTTCTCTCTAGCAGACGCACCAATCCAATGAAGTATCACTCAATGTGATTTTTGGATCTCCTGTGGTGCTTTGAATAATTGATTTGTGATCCTTGCTTTAAAAGAAGAGAAGCCTCCCCTCCATTGGAGATGAACACTGGTAATTAGTCAGCTTTAGACAGGTGCAAGGAATACCTGAATGTTCTGGAAGGGAGATCTCTGTGGTTGGATGTGCTGCTATGTGGAAGTCTATTGTGAGTCTTGGACTGACCACCATGTGCCTAAAAGCCGATTCATTTCTTCTAAGAGGGTGGCACCGTTAATATAGCAGGAGGTAACAGGGACATGCGGTGCTGGATAATTAAGTTAGGTTCCTGCCCACTTCTGTATATGACTCGTTAACTTCTGTTTAAAAGTTGGCGAGTTGCTCGTTCTGGATAATGATGAGATATCAATGTGATACGTGGAAAACTGGACGATGCAGAGGAAAAGCTCTATTGACACAAGCTAAGAATGTAGTCTATTAGAATAATACTTAGCGAGTTTACCGCGTAGCTATCACGCCTATAAAGGAGCCCTATGGAAGCCTCAGAATTGAAGAACCCGAACCACCCCAAAAAAGGTGCAGAAATCAGAGTAGACCCGATCAAGAACTTGAAGGACATAAAGACAATCAAGAGGCACCTCAGGAATGATAAACCGAGAGACTATTGCTTGTTTGTTCTTGGTATCAACACGAACCTGAGGGCATCAGACTTGTTAAGTATCAGTGTCGGGCAAGTAAGAGAGCTGTCTGCGGGTGATGAACTGGTGCTGAAAGAAAAGAAAACTAAAAAAGGTAGAAGGATCACACTCAATGAGTCTGCCGGAGAAGCAATTCAATACTATCTTGAATCAGTATCAGACCTCAGTGATGAGGATAGTTTGTTCTATGGTCAACGTGGACCACTCACAGTTCCGTCAATCAATCGCTTAGTGAAAGGATGGTGTCGTGATATCAATCTCAAAGGTAATTACGGAAGCCACACCTTAAGGAAGACATTCGGATATCACCAGCGAGTCCAGCTCAACACCTCAATACCTGAACTAATGATCATGTTCAATCACAACAGCCAAAAGCAGACCCTAGACTACCTCTGTATTCAAGCTGAAGAGATCAAGGATGCTTACATGAAGTTGTGTCTGTAATGAATGGCGCGGTGTATAGGTAGGTTATATGTATACTCTTACCTACTATCTCTCATAGCCTATAGCTATCTACATCTACTACCTACCATCTATTAGTACACTATTAGTATACTAAGTTTTCTAGGTTTCCTCTTAGAGGGTGGCACCGTTCGGAGATGTACTGGAATTAGGCTTGTAGAAACTTACTGAAGGCTTGTCCTTATTATATTAGTTAAGAGACCAAAGTTAATCTCGTACAGACCATCAAAATAGCACAATAACATTTACTTACAGCTCTCTAGGCTATGAAAATCTTTAAAAGGGCCAAAAAGAAGGGCCACGGGGGTAAACGGTAGCTAGTGCATATACGTAGAGGGTCTCACAGATTCTGGTTATTTTTTTAGATGGAAGTTATCAAACACCATTGCCTCCATTGGGCTTACCGCAAAATACCCCTTTGAATCTTATCCAACATCGTATACATTCAGGCCAGTATTAACCATAACTGAACGACGAAAAGATAGGCTACTGGAGAGGGCCAAACCTCAGCTATGTGAGCGCAATAGTGGCACTTTAGAGGTCCCAAACGGTTCCTTAGGAAGTGACGAAGGCACGCACTGAGAATGATCCCGTCTAGCTCCACCAAAGATATCAAGGGTTTAACTACTTCGAGTGGTTAAACCCTTTTGTATTTTGCAGTTTATTTGCAAGGAACGATGCAAACAAGATAAGTACGCTTATGTTACCAATCTCACAAGAATTGAAGGCATCTCGCACTTCTCCTCTCGCTTAAATCCTCATTGTTTTATTTGCCTTCAGATCACCTGACTTCCTAGACTATTTTCGTACATCTAAGATGAAGAGGTTCATCTCAATATGTTGGGATAATTGCTTGCTATCAACAACGAATAATCATCCCAACCATTTTATTGAAGTTTTTAGTACGTTTTCGAGCTTCGTACATGGCATAATTATTTCATACTCGACCTAATACCCGTTTAACGCTGTTCTTGGACCACATAAAACCTCTAATTGTGGTTATGTCATCGTTGTTTAGACGATCTGCGATGTATATCAGTGGGATTTAAGAAACATTTTTTGTAGAAATCAAGACTCGATCTGACGTTTTTTCACTGATAGGTTGTGATAACATCTTGCAGATGCTAACAAACGATAGTGTTGAACAGGATGTTGATTGTGTTGTGCTATCAATCATCATGCCTGACAATGTTCCTAAACGAAAGATGAAAAATAATCTGAAATTATCTCGGATGGGCGGCACGACAAAAGTTGATAGACATTTTGCCTCATAAGAACCAAACCTTAACAGGAATAGTATAAACTTTCAGATTTGCTTAAATGGTTAACATTGACAATGGTAGCCTCTACCGTTGCGATAACGTGTGTTCCTGAAGACTTACAGTAGTAAGGTAAAGTTGGAGCGTTAGAAGAATGGTCGTATCTTCAATGTGGCAATATTAACGGTTCATTATAACCGGTGGCGACGCTAACTTGCGTGAACCACCGCAAATTGGTTTTGCTTTTCAAATTTGCACAGACGTATTTTCCGTCCGCGTTGATTGGGTGGTTACCTGAAGGTGTACGAATTAGATTTGGTCCTGGCGAAGTTTCAAGGGCTTTAAGAGAACGCTAAAAAATGTTGTTCTAAGTTCATAAATCGAACTACCTCTTTGACACATTTGTAGATATATGACAGAATCAATGTATACATTGGATCTTGTAAAGAAACCAACCAACATTTACTCCATATCTCTTTTTTATGTGTATCTCTATAGTTATCGTCGACGACCATCCGGTGGTCAGGCACGGACTGAAAAACATTTTGGCCAAAGAAGAAGCTTTTCAGGTTGCTGGACAGGCAGACGATGGAAAGAGTGCTCTGGAGGTAATAACTGCCGTTCAGCCAGATGTGGTTATTCTCGACATTACCCTGGGAGGGGTTGACGGTATTAGTCTGATAACACACATAAAAACGGCTTCACCCGAAACAAAAGTTATCATGTACACAACACATGATAACAAAAATTATATTTGCAGGGCACTCACTGCGTCGCTTACGGTGGCCAAAGTTGGAATAATATTATGAGCGCTTACAGTTTGTCAGTCGCGGCAGTTCAAGCGGAGCCGACACCTGCAGTAACTGTGGCAAAGGTTGGAGATGGAGATGATGATGGCGATGGCGTGACAAATGACCAGGATGCCTGCCTTGGCACTCCAAAAGGCGCAGTTGTTGACGACAGGGGATGCTGGGCTTTGGCAAATGAATTGCTTTTTGATTTCGACAGTGCCGTCATCAAAAAAGACGTTTCTGCGGTTCTTGATCAGGCTGGGGAAATTGCTAAGGGTAATCCCGGCTTAAAAGTTACTGTAGAAGGATATACAGATAGTACTGGACCAGAAGGATATAATCAAACCTTGTCCGAAAGACGAGCGAAGGCCGTCGCTAATTATCTTGTAGACAATGCAGGCGTTCAGTCAGACAACCTCACTGTCGTGGGTTATGGCGAACTCAAGCCGGCCTATCCGAATGACACATCGGAAGGAAGGACTAATAACAGAAGAGTGGAGTTCACGCCTGCAAATAAATAATCACTTCAAACTGTGGTGGAAACGCGTGAACTACTAAGCGGGGCTCAGCAGGAATAAGCTACAGTACTAACCAAGTTGGGCCTTTAGTGTAACCATTACAATTCTACGAAATTGTCTAGTTCGACTATACTTTTCGCTGCAGGGCTCGACACTCAAGTTGAGCGAAGGGTCGATGTTAAAAAGAACACCGGTGATCGTGTTGATGACAGGCAAGGCCGGCGTAAGTAACTGAGTAAACCTTAACCAAGCAGGAGGTAACGTATCTATGTTTAACAAAAAAATGAATGTCGCAGTGATGGGATGCGTGACAGCTCTAGCCTTGATCCTAGGACTGTTCACCCCACTAGGAGCAAGAGCTGATGAAAAAGACGCCAAGAATCTCGTCAAGGCCATGTCGGATTACATGGCGTCACAGAAGGCCATTTCGTTCGCATACGATGCTACCTTGGAAGTCGTCTCGGTAGACAATCAAAAACTGGCTCTGGCGAGTTCGGGCACAGTTACTCTGAATCGGCCCGACAAACTGCGCGCTACCCGTTCCGGCGGTTTTGCAGATATCGAGATGATTTTTGACGCAAAGACGCTGACTCTGCTTGGGAAAAACGCGAACCTCTATGCCCAAATCGACGTCCCCGGATCAATTGACCATCTCATTGACGAGTTACACAACACATACAACAGGCCTCTTCCTGGTGCAGATTTACTTATAACAAATGTCGACGAGGAGTTGATGTCTGAGGTAGTTGACGTAAAAGACCTTGGCAGTGGTGTGGTCGGTGGCACAGAGTGTGATCACCTTGCATTTCGGAACAAGGACGTCGATTGGCAAATCTGGATTGCTCAGGGAGACCGTCCCTATCCTTGCCGATATGTCATTACCTCTAAGCTGATTGCCGAGGGCCCGCAATACAGTATTCAATTCAGGGATTGGAAGACCGGTACTGAGGTTGCCGCGGACGACTTCGGCTTTAAAAATCAAACAGAGGCCAAAAAAATCGATCTGAAGGATATTGGCGAAATGAATGATTTACCAAAGAGTTTTACCCCTGGAGGTGCACAATGAGAGCGTTGAAGAGATTTGCCTTCTTAGTACTGGCAGGGATTACCTGTCTTGTTGGGTTTGAAGTCGGGGAACAGCTTTCAATCCCTGGTGTAGAGAGCTTTGTCTCGACTGCAGAAGCTAGAGTCGGGCGTCCGGTATCGCCGGTAAGCGTTGCCGGAGTGGCCCGGCGCTCAGCGAGGCGATATTGAGCAATTGGTGCATCTAGTTTTGAGTCGGACCCCATAATATCGGCGCGGGACCACCGCGTCGATATTATAACAAAATTGGTAACACTGACGCTCGGCCCTGTGGGTTGACTGAGTTAATGTTGGCCTCTCCACTCTCTTACTTTTGGAGAAATTCGTTTATAGATAGGGGACTATCCCTGTAATTGCTTTTGCGCTGAATTGGCACATTAACCACAATAATTCATAGAGACAAAATCCCCTTGACCTTGTTGCTTTGATTGAAATCATATCTATTTTAATAAAAGTAACGTCTTCTAATTTCTTAATGGAGGAAAATATGAAAACCAAAGAGATGGAAGAATCCAAAAAAATCACATTAAACAACGGAATAAGGTCCTGGGGTAAAGCGATAGCTTGTGTACTTGTTATCGGCTGCTGTATTTTTTTCGATTGGTTTTCTTCTGATTATGTAAGTTATTCTTCTTCAAATTCATATAATCAAGATAGGGAGGGTGCAATTGAATGCAAAAGGTTTTTTCCCGATAGATACGCTACAATTGCTTTGTACAATCTCTACCCTAGTTGTTATCGAAAACCCAAAAAATTGTAAATTTGTATGAACGTGATTTTGGCTTTCAGGTGGAATGTGGCAACCTGTCTTCCCGATTAAATAGAGAACAGTCTGGGGTACCTGGTTATAAAAAAGGGGGAATGTGGTGACGAAAAAAAACGAGACGAGAGCCATCCTTGTCGGATGCAGTATACTTGTGGCAGGGCTTATATTAGATGTCCCATTACCACAACAGATAAGAATAGTCGAAGAAACCGAAGCGCGAATCGGTAGACCCTTGACCCCGGTGAGCTATGCTGGTGTGGCCCGCCGAACACGAAGACGTACCTTCCGCAGAACTGCTGTATATGTTGCAGCACTGCCAACGGGCTGTTCTAATGTCACTATCAACGGCGCGCTCTTGCATCAGTGCGGAACCATATATTATCAGCCTTACAATGGTCAGTACGCTGTAGTAGAAGTAGACTAAGGGGTTGTTCGAAAACAGACTTTTCTCCTCAATCTGTACCATATTGAAAAACATTCCGATTCTAGTGAGAGATCTTTGATACCGTATAGCCTATGATAACCATGAATCAGCATCAACCGCAGCTTCCTGATATTCTTGCAGGCCCAATAATGCGCCGTGTAACTCAAGAGCAGTTGGTTCTATGGTTGGTGACAAGTAGACCACTCGAAATATCTCTGTGCTTGTATAAGCACAGAGATGACCATTGTTTTTTCACGGGCAGTATTAAAAACTTTGCACCCGAACCGGTGCGAATTGTTTTGCAGAGAATGCGAGAATTAGCAGTGCAATCGAGCAACGGTATCTACAACGCTAGTGACAGAAAGTCGATAAACAATGAGTTTTCTCAACTGCAATCAGAGTTGGACCGAATTGCGGGTACAACGGCCTTTAACGGTAAAAATGTTCTTGATGGTAGTTTGGAGAGCGGCACTAATTTCCAGGTAGGCGCTAATTCACAAGACTCTATCAATGTATCTCTTAGCGGCGCGACCCAAGAAGACCTGGGGACAGAATCATTAAATGTCCTTACGGGTGAAAATGCTCAAGATGCAATAGGAGCAATTGACGAGGCTCTTGCATCAGTCTCTGGAGTTAGAGGAGAGTTGGGCTCAGTTCTCAATCGTTTTGAATCGACCATCTCTAACCTTGGTAACGTGGCAGAGAATACTGCAGCCTCCGAATCGAGAATTGGAGACGCAGACATTGCTGCCGAGGTCTCAAATATGCTAAAGAACAGGATCCTTGAGCAAGCTGCCATCTCAATCCAGGCACAGGCAAATCAGCGAGCAGGTAATTTACTGTCACTGCTGAATTAAATCAAAACTCATCCCAAGATTGACATCATGTCTCAACTCGATACATGATGGAGCAAGACGTATATTTAATTGCAAGAAGTGTTTTTGATCAAGTTTATGCACTATCTGTCGCAAGTTTCAAGGCCAAACCATCCAATACACTTCCTGCCACGCGATCAATGTACTTTTAAAACTGCAAATAAACTTTTTATGCTGGTAAGAGTGTAGCTAAGATACTACCAATGATGATAGCTGTTTCAGGGTTCCAAAGATATGTTGCAAGAATAGACATCTCAGACTGAGGGTTTAAAACCCTCTATTCCAAAAAAGACACAAGTCCCAGAGGACAAAATGATTATACATCAAAGGGAAATCAGATACGGTGAAGATTACACAGTGTTTTTCGAAACACTTGGGAAGATCAAGACCTATCTTGAGCAAAAACATCCTGATGTCTCAGTCGACATCATGTACAACTTGGCTGGAGAGCGGGGTTGGGCGACGATTCAGACACGCTACCCGTCACTTGCTTATTACGAAAGAATCGATGCTGACATGGATAAAGATGAAAACTATTCAAAGCTGTTTGAGTCTATCATAGAATCCTCAGGAGATCTGCCTGTAGATCAATTTTATCGTGTAATCGAATAACATTTCAACAAGAGCTAACAACCCTACACCTCCAAAAAATTGATAAAAATGGGGTTAGCTATAAACTGATCTAACCCCATTACACTACTCATACCTGCACTATTTTCTCTACAGAAACACTTTGCAATTGCTAACGCCACAAATCATCTAGAATAGCAGCCTGTACTTGAGGTACAGACCATCATCTGCCACTCCTCTTCCATACATGACAACATCAAAAAGTAATTTTACTTCAGTTGTAAGAATATATTAGCTGCGACTGGCAGTAAAAAGATGTGCGTACCAATTAAGCTAATAATCAGGATATTTATCAACCTTTGTTGGTTAAACAGTTTTTATTTTTTTAACAGTTTATCGGTGAATCGTTGAAGAATAGCGCTTTGAGGGGAAATATTTAAAATTCAACATCATCTTCTTCATCAACACCCGCATCTTCAATTTCATTCAGAAAATCGATAACCGCCCTCTTTTCATTTCCAGCAGGATATCGTTCTCCCAAAGCATACAGAGCATCATAACCATCTGCTATTGTTGCATAGTAAAAATCCATAGCAAGTTCTGAAAACACCTCAAGGTTTCCTTGCTCATCACAAGCTACAGCATAATACTTAATGACGGTACTTAGGATGTTCTGGAACTCATGAAAATATGCCAGGTCAGTTAGAAATTCATCAAGCACAGGATAATGATCAAGTCCATGCAAGATCAGAGACAGGAGATTCTTATTTGCTTGTTTAAAAAATTTCCTGAATAGTGAGTAATTGGGATATGCTTTCATCAACAGTAAAAAAACTGGAAAAGAATCAAAACACATTGATTTATGCTAAAGACCAGACATTCACCCAAACTCAAAGTAATTGTTAGTCAATGTCATAGCACTTCACTGTTTAATCAAAAGACCTGTATAACAAAATTAAACGCCTCCCCTATCTCCATTTTTAAAAATGATTATTTTTAGCACAGATTTCAAACCCAAAAGACGTTAAGCTATCAACAATAATTAGATTACAAGGAGTAAAAATGAAATTCCTACATACAATGGTGAGGGTTAAAAACCTTACTGAATCCATTGAATTTTTTTCCAACAAACTTGGTCTCGTCGAAACCAGAAGAAAAGACTACGAAGATGGTCGTTTCACGCTACTCTACCTCGCCACGAAATCAGGTGAACCTGAAGTTGAACTTACATACAACTGGGATCAGGAAACTGACTATTCAGATGGGAATAATTTTGGACATCTCGCTTTTAGTGTCGAAAATATTTATGATTATTGCCAAATGTTAATGGATAAAGGAGTGACTATTTTACGCCCACCGCGAGATGGACATATGGCATTTATCCGGACACCGGACCAGATTTCCATAGAATTCCTACAAGAAGGCGAGAAACTACCGACTCAGGAACCATGGGCATCCATGGAAAATCAAGGAACCTGGTAGACTTATTATTTACATCCTGCTAAAACGAAAAAAGGTAGAGCTCACGAGAGCTCTACCTTTTTGTACGACCGGCTGATATCTATAAAAGAGCCAGGTAACAGGTCTATTTCCTCGGACAGCTTCTTAACGCCTCACCTTCGCCATCGCTCCTTTTATTGAAATTGCATATGGCTTATGCTTTCGAAGAAATTGTGGCAAACTATTTTGTGCCAACCGTGCCTGAGCTATAGTGTCATACTCCCCATAAAAGACAAAGAGTGTATCAGAAGTAGATAATTTTTTGAAGATATAGAAGTTACCAGCCTCTTGCCGGTACCTGTCTTCCTGGAGCATTTTTTTCAAATTCCCCTCAGCAGTCCCAGATGTGAGCACCATGAGCTGAACAGTATACTTATGATTCTTCTTATTATTATACCAAGACGTACCAGCCATTAACCTCTTTTTATAGAGTTGCTCAACAGTAAAATGAGCGTTAGTGGCAATAACTTCGCGTACCTCGTTGCTACGTTTTTGCTTGATGGCCTGCTCGTTGATTGTAACCCGCGTTGTTTTTGCTAATTTACCGGGACGCTTCTTCGTTGAAGAAGCTCTCAATAATTCTACAATCTCAACAGGTTCTTTTGTCTTACGGACAACTTTGGAGGCTAAAACTACAGGAGGAACTTCTTCTGTAATTTCCTCGGCAACCTTTTTTACGTCCTTACTCGTTTCTTCAACAGGCGCAGAAAACTCAGTTTGTTGTTGTACATCTATCTCAACCTCGGGTATCTGCTCTACTACCTTTTCGTCAACGACAAGAGCTTCTTTACCTTTTCCATCTATAACTTCCATCCTGGCCTGTGGTACAATTACAGACGTGGTCGTATCAACAGCTGTTTCAGGTTCTACAATCTTTATTTCTGGTTCTTGCTCAATAATGGGATAAGCATCAACCTTTTCGGCAACAGTAGGCTCGGGTTGCATTTCTGCTTTTTCATCTTCTCCCCAAAAAAGAAGGAGTAGACAGACCAGTACAATCCCAACACCAATACAAGCATGAGGTAAATATGCACGATACTGCTCAACATATTCTTGTAAAAGTACCACAAAACCACCACGCTCGCCTGCTCCAATGGTTTCATCTTTAACGTTTTCTAACAAAACCATAAAAGAGGTGTTATCACCGCCTTTTTGAATTGCTTCCTCAGCAAGTATATTGGTCATACGAAAATTGCCGCCACCGACTTGATAAATACTACGAACCACTTCGGGAGTAAAAATCACATCTCCATCAACATCGGCAAGCTTGGTGCAAGAATGAAATAAATAATCTGCAGTTTCATTTTCAGAAAGAGGCTCAATCTGAACATGATGTTCTTCTTTATTTTGAAAATCACACATCGCGAGTTGCTGGCAATTTTCTAAAAAGGTTGTTCGACCAGAAAAAAGGACATGTATTTGACCTCCTGATTCAGAAAGCCTATCCAGCATCTTTCGAATTCGCTCAAGTGTTGCCAAATAGATATTTTCTGCCTCGTCAAATATGAGCAATAACGGTTCACCATCAGATATCAATGATGCTGATATCTCCTCCAGCACTTCGTCAACAGTACGAGCATCGCCTCCCACCTGAGGATCAAGCCCTAGACCCAGAGCCACACTTCTGACCACATCCTCGAACGAATCAACAGTTCTGGGAAAGAACACAGTTTTACGTATTTCCTGTGGATCACGATCAAGTTTGTGGCATAACATTGTCTTGCCACTACCCTCATCGCCTGAAAGGACAACAACGCGTATGCCATCCTCAATTGCTTGATTGATAGAGTCCAGAATTTTTTCTGTGTTCTCTGCCGCAAAATAGTTGTCTAGAACAATCTCTTCCTGGAACGGCGATTGCTCTTCTGTTTCTGTATATAAAGGAGTTTCTGTCATTGCACGACTATCTATAGTTAATTTAACCTTAGCTCTCTAGAAAGAGATATACTTCAGTAGAAGTTAAGTAACATCTTAACGATCCTAAGATGATACTATACTCCCCTGATAATGAAAAATATTATTCTCACCATTTCTAAACTATATGATCCAACATCATCTCCCCCATCTACATTGTCATGAAGTCCCTTTTTTTATAATGGCCCAAATGTTACAGTAAATATGATCAGATTGAGACGATATCATTCAAAGAAAACGAGAATATGCCAGTTTTTCGATTAACAGAGGACATACGGTTCCCCCCGGTGAGCTTAGCCGACGAATCCGGTCTGCTTGCCATTGGTGGGGACCTCAGTGCTGAAAGGCTTTTATGTGCTTACGGTGAAGGTATCTTCCCCTGGTTTTCCAAAGGAGATCCGCTTCTCTGGTGGTTCACATCACCCAGGCTTGTCATTTTCCCCGGCGAGTTCCACATACCTAAACGTGTTGCCAGATACCAAAGAAAGACCGACCTTACAATAACAAGGGATGAAACATTTGTTGAAGTTATGCAGCAATGTGCACTAACACGTACAGAAACAGGAGAAGAAACATGGATCATCGATGAGATGTTTGAAGCTTATCAAAATCTCTACGCGCTGGGGTATGCTCACTCTGTGGAGTGCTGGGAAGAGGGGAAACTGGTGGGAGGACTTTATGGAGTTGCTCTTGGAAAAGTGTTTTTTGGTGAATCTATGTTTTCAAGGGTGAGTTGTGCATCTCAATTTGCACTCATAGCCCTAGTCGACTACCTTGCTAAAAAGAATTTTAAAATGATTGATTGTCAGATGACAACGAATCATTTACTACGTTTTGGAGCGCGAGAAATAAACGGCAGCAAGTTTCACACACTGCTCAAACAATATACCGGCGATATTTCACCGCAAGAACATTGGTACAGTAATGAAAAAACCACAAAATAAAACATGTAGCCTTTGCGGCAAGAAAAAGAAACTCACTGCATTAAATGATGCTGAACTTTGTGCCGCATGTAAAAGCGTGGCAGAATTGATAACAAAAGACCCTGAGCAACTCAAACGACTTGTAAAATTGAGTGGTATAAGTCAACCAGAACCAACTCCTCAAACAACGAATCAGGAACTCCCTGAAGTGCTAGATGGAGTTCGCTACCGAACAACCGATCGAGAGCGTAACACGTGGTACGTATCGGTAAGCGAACTCGAAGGCAACCCGGTCGAAGTCTTTGCCTCGACAGCTTTTGACCGAGATCAGCATCTCCAATCCAGAATTTCAAGTCTAACCACCATCACACGACTCATCTCGTTGATACTTCGTCACATTTTCATGGCAGAGTCAATCACCCTCGAGAAAACACTAACTCAGTTACAAAAGAGTTCAAGGCAACCCAATGATCTGCCTGAGATGTTAGGAAGAATACTTGCTAAATACGCACCTGAATTCCACGATTTTGATGAATCAAAAAACTCATAAAACCTTCTGAAAAAAACTACTTTTGTAATCACGGTGCAACCCTGCAAGGGTTACGATATCACAAAAGAATATGTTCGTCGTCATTTAACAATCAAGATCGAATTCATAGGGGATATGCGTTTTTTCAAAATATCTTAACACTTTTTGCAGAACATACAGGTTAGGGACTGTGAATGTAATTTGCCAGGCAGGGGTTTCAGAAGAGTAGCTAGAAAGAACCTCGACACCTTGCATCTGCATTTCTTCAGGAGCAAAACCGATCGCTCGCATAATTTCTTTACGGCTTGCCTTTAAAACATGCAAAATTTGTCGTTTTCTTACCTTCGTTCTTCTCGATCTCCAAAAAACATTGACAGCATCCTCGCGTTGAAATTTTATCTTTTTAAATCGTTCACAACGTTTGTCATGTACAGAAAGTCCTTTCGTTGTGAGCAGAGCGCAATTTCCTTTCGAAGTCGGGTTCGGTTTACAACATGAAGAAAGCTTAACTGAGACAGGGTCCAGAGTTGTGAGTTCAATATTGTTAAAAGCTCCCGTTGGTGTCACAAGTGGAGAGACCCCGCCGAATAAAATACTCTTTATACTTCCCATAACCTCTTTCAGTCTGGCACTTCCCTCTCCGATACGTACATGCAGATCATTCAGATTCTGGGAAGAATAATCTTCAAAAAGATTAATAGCCTTATCACTTTCCAAGACAGTAAAAGGAATGCCGTATCTCAACATCTCCTGCCGTAACATTGAGGCGCCAATTTCAACCGTTACATTCGACCTCCTGGCCTTAAAGGTTTTAGCCAACTCACCACGAGCTCTTGCTGTTTTGCATTTTGCCAAAATACTTTGGTCAAACCGAACCGGTTCTTCTGAGCGAATAATACGAACCATAGCCCCATCAGACAAGACATGGGACGCTGGAACGCGCTTATTTCGAATCATTGCCCCAAGGCAGGTCAGCCCAATTTGAGTATGTACCCGAAAAGCAAAATCAAGAACTGTCGATTTTACAGGTAAACACATAAGATCACCATCAGGAGTGTAAGTATACATCTCCTTAATACTACTGGCGGCAATAACATCCCGATAGGAAATCGACTCTTCAGAACCGATAACATCAAACATTTCTTGAATTTCTCTAAAAAACTTTGCCTGCTTACTCACTTTAGAAGTCCAGCCCCGGAACAGCCCCCGTTGCGCCTTTCTCTCCATTTCATGAGTTCGTATTTTAAATAGAAATTTCTGCCCATCAATAATAGCTCTGGCATGTAACCCCTGATAACCAGTTGGCTTAGGGTTGGCTATAAAATCACGGATAGTACGGGGAATTGGTATAAATGTTTGATTCACAATTCCAAGGGCTCGGTAGCAAGAAGACACGTCATCAACCACAACGAGAATCTCCAGCGGTGTATCAATTCTCTTTACAAGAATCCGGCTGCTCACATCAAAATAAGCCCATAATTTCTTGGTACGGATATCAATTCTACAAGAAAAGTTATGTTGACCTGCAGTTTCTTCGAGTTTATCAACAATCTCCCGCCCGAGCGGAGACCTTCGCAACTGTCTAATATGACTGTTGATTCTAGCGCCCTGTTTTGGATATTTATACAACAGAGCCAGGTTATACATCTCCCTTTTCATATTAAATAAACCGAAAAAGGTTGCAAGAGGAGCATAGATGTCTAATGTTTCTTCAGCAATACGCTGGCGTTTGGCCTTTGGCATAGCCTGAAGAGTACGTAGGTTATGAAGGCGATCTGCCAATTTCACCAACATCACTTCAGGCCTGAGAGCAGCGCCGGTAAAAATCTTTCGATGGGTGTGATGGCTGTTTGCCTGTTTATCTCCGGATATATGTGTTACTTTAGTACAGCCCTCAACAATGGCCCGAACATAACTACCGAAATCACGTCCCACAATCTCTGCTGTTACCTCCTCCACATCCTCGACAGTATCATGGAGCAACGCAGCGGATAATATCTCTGGATGAGTAACATCCATCTCTTCAGCAAGTATTTTTGCAACAGAACAGGGATGAAGTATATACGCATCTCCTGACCTACGCCACTGATCATCGTGGGCATCGACTGCAAAATCCAGAGCCGACCAAAAGATTTCAACATTATCTTTGTCCCCAATCAACGCTTGCATTTGATTGCGATACAGTTCAAGATCAAAAGGAATATAACGCATACTTACCTAACTTTAAAAAGAAACTAATATAGTTGATATACCTTACATAGAAATCGTTTATTAGAACGATCACCCCTGTTCGCTTTTACACAAAGACACTTATTTTTCAGGGATAATTAATATCAGCCTTCAACAAAAAACGCACCAATCAGCTTAACAAAATTCTCTTACCGGAGAAAACAAAATCTATAAAATGTCTAAAAAAAGAAATTCAAATAACAAATTCAAGTCATTTCACTCCAAAAAGCATTCACAACCAACAGCTCAGCAACTACACACAGAGCATGTTGAGCACTCAATGTTGCGAATCATATATCATAGTCACACAACACTCACCTTGCCCGAAGTTTTCTCAAAAAAAGCGGCTAAAAAATTCGACAAAAAATCATCAAAGACCGCAATTGAAAAACTTGTTCGCACAGGGTTGGTCCTAAAGTCAGGTAAAGATGGTTACAAAATCCATCCATCAGCCCCTCTTTACACAGGAAAGCTCACACAAAACGCAAAAGGCTTTGGCTTTGTCGAAGCTGTCGGTGCGAGTGTTGAAACACCAGTACTGCCAAACGATCTCTTTATTTCCCAAAATAAGATGGCAAGCGCTATTCACGGAGATATTGTTCTGGCAAGAGAATTAAAAGGCAAGAAAGGCAGACGTACCGAAGGAATTATTGTCGATATTCTTGAAAGTAGATCAAATCGAATCTGTGGAGTCATTTCCAAACAGAGTCATGAGATATTTGTCCACCCCGATGATGCAAGATTTCCTTTTAAGGTAAGCCTCAAACAGAGAAAAGATTGCCCCCTTAAAAATGGCGACGCTGTTATTGTCGAATACAAACGCCCAACCAAGCCTACCAAGACCCTTGCGGGGAAACTGGTCAAACGGCTTGGTGACGCCAATGATATTGACACACAGATGGAATTGGTAATCAACAGCCATGAACTCCCCCATGTATTTGGCGAGGAAGTACTCTCTCAAACCGATGCACTTAATACGTCGTTTGATTCTATAGAAGGGAGACTAGACCTTCGCGAACTCCAACATATCACTATTGACGGAGAAACAGCTAAAGATTTCGATGATGCAATCTGTATCCAGAAAACCAGAACAGGGTACCGCCTATACGTCTCAATTGCTGATGTAAGTCACTTTGTTAAGCCAGGTTCTCCTATTGATAAGGAAGCGTACCAGAGAGGAACATCTGTCTATTTTCCGGGAAGAGTAATCCCGATGCTTCCGGAAAAACTCTCTAACAATCTTTGCAGCCTGGTCCCCCACGAAGATCGTTACACTGTCTCGGCAATATTGGACTTCAACCAGGAAGGCAAACTGACTGACAAAACATTCGCAAGATCAATAATCCACAGCCAACAACGTTTTACCTACACAACAGTTAGTGAGATACTGGTCGACAAGACTCCTGAAATACGTAAAGCACACAAGCCATTCCTCACCCATCTCAAATGGGCTGGTGAACTCGCAAATGCTTTACGGGGACAACGGACAAAGCGTGGTTCCATAGATTTCAATCTTTCTGAACCATTTTTTCATCTGGAAAAAGACAATAAAGTTTCAGGAATCTCCAAGGCAGAACGGAACTTTGCCCATCAGGTCATCGAAGAGTTCATGCTTGCCGCAAATGAGGCTGTG
This sequence comes from Desulforhopalus sp., assembly GCA_047622095.1. Taxonomy (GTDB): domain Bacteria; phylum Desulfobacterota; class Desulfobulbia; order Desulfobulbales; family Desulfocapsaceae; genus Desulforhopalus_A. The sequence continues at coordinate 12,025 of JBLHNU010000069.1, read as the reverse complement.
GCTACCTTTTTTATTGAAAAAAAGATCCCAGCACTTTTTCGTACCCACGAACCACCAAGCGAGGCAAAACTAGAGGAATTTTTAACCTTTGTCATGACCCTCGGTTTACCTTTGCCGCCTTTCAAAAACGATGCGACATGGTTTGCGGACGCGATAGACAAATGTAAAGATACTAAATACGAGTACATCGTTAGCAATTTACTGCTGAGAAGCCTCAAACAGGCACAATACACAGCAACTAATTCCGGTCACTTTGGCCTTGCTGCACCAGCATATACCCATTTCACCTCTCCGATTCGACGGTATCCTGATCTTATCGTCCACCGCCTGCTTCTTTTATTATGTGATGAAGCAAAAAAGGTAACGCCTGGGAAAACAAAGAAAGAATCTTATCAGGAGGCAGGCGCCTATCTATCAGGAAGAGAGCGGGTAGCAGTAACAGCAGAAAGAGACATGAATGACAGGCTAAAAGTTGCCTACATGAAAGACAAGATTGGAGACAAGTTCTCAGCTATCATTTCAGGGGTCACAGAAAACAGTATTTATCTCATGATTGATGATCTCTGTATCAGCGGGGCTATCCCGGTGCACCTTCTTAGCGACGATCACTACATACTCGATCAAAAGAGATATAGACTGTTTGGAGAAATGTCGGCCAAAACATATCAAATAGGCGATGTAGTCGACGTCAGCCTTGTAGATGTGGACCTCCACATGAAGCGACTCACCTTTTCCCTGGCATAGCAGGGATAGAGAGACACTCCAATTCTACTTGACTTTTAGTCTCTTTTTACATTATTAAAGTAGCATAATAACAAGAAAAAGATCTTTTAAAATGCTGCTTTATGTATTGGGTTCAAGAGAGACATTGAGCGCAATGCAAAAGCATATGTAGCGTAAACAGTTTTCCTTCTCGTGGTTACATGGCTGAGCATACATCTCCTCTCGATTCCATTTCAATTGTTCTCGTTCGTCCCAGAGTTGCCGAAAATATTGGTGCAGCTGCCCGGGTAGCTTATAACATGGGGATCAACCAGCTCATTTTGGTAAGTACGAGTGAGCCTGCAAGAAAACCAATGGCCAAGATGGCCACCCATAAAGCAGCACATCTTATTGATAACCTTCTCATATTCCCCACCCTTGAAGAGGCATTGTCTGACTTTTCAATCGTGGTTGGCACGACAGCCCGTAGAGGCCGTCATCGTTTTGTAGAGCAGACTGTGCGTGAAATGGTGGACAAACTTATTCCCCAAATTTCTAACAACACAGTTGCTATTCTTTTTGGACCGGAAGACGCAGGTCTTACTAATGACGATCTAAAATTTTGCCACATGACCTCAGCCATTCCAACAGCTGACTTTTCTTCACTTAATCTCGCCCAGGCCGTTGCAATCCATTGTTACGAACTGCATTACGCCATCATTCACGCTCAAAAAGACCTCACACCATCCCCTGAACTTGCAACAACTTTTGAGCTGGAAAGTATGTACAATCATCTAGAAGAGTCACTGACCAGAGTAAACTTTATGGATAAGGTCAGCCACAACCACTGGATGAGTAATGTGAGGAATTTACTGGGAAGGCTTCAGCTCACTGCCAAAGACGCCAACATAATCAGAGGAATCTCTAAAAAGTTTAATCAATATCAACAAAGTAAAAACGGGAGTAGTGGTGACCATCCATGAAATACACTGAGAACCAACTACGTGTAACATTGCCCTCAAACAAATTTTACCCCCCTCATATTGACGACTCACAATCCCTTCTAAGAACAGATATACTCAGCAATAAATTTCCCACCTATGGGAAAAATAAAAAAGTCATCATCGTAGAGGCTCAGGCTGGTCAGGGTAAAACAACAATCGTAGCGCAATACCTGAAAACCAACAATCTGAGATACACCTGGTACCAGATTGGTCCCGAAGATTCTGATCCAGTTCTGCTCATCTCCTCACTCATCATCAATCTTGAAAACAATCTTCCCGATTTTCATTGCGACAAGTTAAAAAACATACTGAGAGAAGGTAGTATCGGCCCTCTGGATTTATCTCGTTGTATAGATCTGCTCTATACTGAGCTCAACACCTATCTTACGAGTGATATCCATCTTGTTTTCGATGATTTGCATCGCATTGAATTCACCAATCTCAGTAATTCACTGTTTGAATACCTTTTAGATACAGCCCCCCCCTATGTCCATTTTATTTTGATAAGCAGACACCCTTTAGAAATAAAAGGCAAAACAGTCCGAAATGGTAACCAAATCGCCTATCTTAACACAAGTGACCTGGCGCTTAACAACGTTGAAATTGAGAATTTGTACAATGATGTACTGAACAAACATATCAGCGTCCAAGATGCCCGTAAAATTCACAGCCTTACTAACGGTTGGATAATGGGTATCATTTTGGCAAGTCACCCTATTTCTGGTCGTTCTAAGTTTTGGCTTAACCATCCAGAAGCCAGTGTTTCCAAATCAGACACAGGCCATATGCTTGATTATTTCCAGGATGAGATATTCGACCAGGTGCCCGAAAATCTGCACAAAGCTTTCTTAACACTTTCTTTTCTTCATGAGATCCCCGCTACCCTGGCTGTAAAACTTTCCGGAATAGAAAATTTAGGTCAAATCCTTTCAGATTTTACCTATGACAATTATTTCATTTACCGTCTAGATGACACAGAGCACGTTTTCCGCTTCCATCATTTTTTCCAGGAGTTTTTGCAACAAAGAGCCCGCCTGCAACTATCTCCAAGCGAGATTCAGAAAATATATCAAACGGAAGCACAATATTATATAGACCATCAGCAAACAGAAAAAGCCCTCACCTCTTATAAACAAGCTGGTGATTTCAGTACCATGGAAACCATTCTAAAAGATACAGGAATGGAACTGATCACCCACAACAAGGCCCTTACAATTCTTAGCCTGCTTCAAAATATAGATGACAAAACTCTATTTCAACACAAATGGCTTGTCCTCTACTCAGGATTACTCAGGGTTGATTACGTTCCACAAACCACTCTGCCCTATTGGAATGAAGCGCGAAAACAATTTAGAGCCGTTGGTGAAGAGGAAGGTGAACTCATCGCTTTATCTCAAACTATTTACTTTCACTTCGTTATTTCAGGACGATACCTTGAAGGAGCTGAGCTACTACCTCGAACAGAACAACTTCTTGAAAACAACAAAGAAAGCCTACCAACACCCACTATTATAATGGCTGCACGCAACCTCGCATCTGGATATTGTTTTTTCAATGGCGATATGGCGAAAGCAAGACACTACATAGAGCTCGCCAGTACGCTAGCGACCCGTTATGAAATGAAAAAGTTTATGGCTTCAACCAAGTTCATACAGGGCTACATTGAGCTATTAAGTGGAAATCGTGCAAAATACTTAAGAGAAGCGGAATATTGTTTTTCTCTTTTCAATAATCCTCTTGTGGGTGAGTCAAACAGGCTCACAATGCGCGTTATTAATCTTTGCTATCTCTCGATGAGTGGCGATCATAAAAATTTCAGAATCCAACAAGAGACCTTGCAACAGGCGGTGGCGAAAACTGTTGTTGAACAGACAGTTGCTGCTCCTTACCTCTTTGTATGGGGAAGCTGTGCATACTACTCTATTGGCCAACCGCAGCAGGCTCTTGACCTTCTTGAACGAGGATTGGGAGTAACTTCCACAGCCACAACTGACCACATGCACAGCCAATTATTACAGTGGAAAGCGTTTGGTCTCTCACTTACGGGGCACACAGAACAAGCACGAGCCATTATCGAAGAAGCTACTGAAAAAAGGGAGCGGGCCGGTGGCCCCTTTTATATCGCTTTTAATTTAATCCTCGCAGGTGCTATCTACACCCGCGTAAAAGATTATGAAAACGCGTTATTGTCTCTGGAGAAAGGTCTTGCAATTGCCCAGTCGATTCCATCTACTTACCTTACTATTTGTGGCCTTTTCAACCGAAGTTATACAAAATTTATGGGAGAAAGCCCTGAAGCGGCGTTAGAAGATCTGGAAGCTGGACTCTCGATTATGAAAATTAATGGCTACAACCACTTTTGGAGTTGGGAGCCGGCTATGATGACAAAACTCCTCGGCCTTGCCGTTCAGCGAGATATTGAAAAACCTTTTGCAGTGACTCTTGCAAAAGCGAGACTGCAGCAAAATTTCACTGAACAAGGTGAGCCTATTCCTCTCTTGAAATTTACGTTTCTGAACAGTTTTGAATTAAAAATTCAAGACAAAGTCCTGTTTCACGCCAAGGACCTCACACCATTCCAGAGAGAGTTACTCGGCCTTCTTATAACTGCAAAAGGCCAACGTATCCCACAAGAAAAAATACAACTCACCCTCTGGCCTGATAGCTCACCGGAAAATGCGAGAAAGAGTTTTGATACTCTTCTTACCAGGTTAAGAAAACTCCTCGCTCCACAACTCCCCTATCCCGTCAAAAATTATCTCTATCTGCAAAAAGGTATCCTTTGTCTTAGTAATTACCACATCGATGCCTTGGATTTTATTGAAGCTGCCCGCATAGGACTTTCACACTGTAAAAGCAACGATTGGTGGCAGGCGCAGAACTCATTCAGAACAGCAGTATCCCTTTGGCAAGGAGGAATGCCTGAAGATATTTTCCAGAGTGAGCAGGCACTAGAATTTAGTGATGAGATAAGTAATCTCCTGGTTAATATTGCAACTACATGGGCGGACAATCTATCTAGTACGGCTTTTACAGATGAAATTATCCAGTTCCTGGAAAGAATTCTCCACACGAACCCTCTTGAAGAGGACCTTACATCTCTACTCCACAAGTTTCACATCCAACAAAACAACCCACTTAAAGCACGTGAAACCCTTGCTAGATATAGCCAGGCACTATTAAAAGCTGACTACACAACACAAGACGCTTCAGAGTTCACCAATGCTATCAGACAACGTGGGTTACCTGAAGAAAAAGGGAAAGCTCTTATTTGAAAGTTCAATTACAATAATGTCATAGTGTTTCACCTTTTTCTCATTTAGTAAAAGCCACAGCCCTCTACACATTCACTTATCCTTTTGATTTCACGTTAATAAAAAACAGAAAACTACAAAGTTAATTTCTGGACTGGAATTTGCTACTTGTTAGAAGTAAACATCATTCAATAACATTGGAGTACACAATGATTTCAGGATACAATTCTGCACTATCAGCATTGCAAAGCTTTGGGACGAAATTACACTCTAATTCCAATAATATTGCCAATACCAATACGAATGAGTTTAAAAGAACAAGAGTGACCAATGCCACAGTAGAGCCAACTGGAGTAAAAGCCCAAGTTGAAAAAGTGGATACTCCCGGCCCTACAGCCTTTGAAGAAACCGGCAACGGCTATGATCAGGTTGAATTGTCTAACGTTGATCTTGGTGTTGAAATTCCAGATATGAATCTTAACAGTACAATGTATAAAGCAAATCTAAAAACAATTGAGACAGTAAATGAGATGACGGCGGAATTACTTAAACTAAAGGCGTAGTCAATCTGATCGATTGACGACACAGAGTAACACGCCTTCAATTCCTCCCAGCTTATATATTTACCCCCTGTAGTGGACACTGTTCACACAGGGGGTTCGTTTTTTTACAGTATGTTGAGGCAACACGAACAATAAGCGCATGATATTCATTATAAAGTTGCACGTCTTGTGGCAATTGAGAAACAAACAAATCCTGCATTGATTCATAGTCAGTTTCTTCGTCTACGAGCTGGTGTCGACTAAAAACACGGTGGGTATACATATCAATGACAAAAGTTGGAAGCCCACAGGCATAGAGCAAAATAGAATCAGCGGTCTCAGGCCCCACTCCTTTTACCGAGAGCAAATTATCCCGCCCTGATTCCAGCGAATCCTCCACAAAAAGATCAAGTTCACCAAAGTAGATGTCCTCTATCATATCCAATAGATTTCTCAGACGTTTGGCTTTAAGATTGTAGTATCCTGATGGGCGTATATGAGAGGCAATTTCATCCACTGTCAGTAGCTTTAGAGAATTGAAACTCAAAAGGCCTGCACCTCTTAAGTTATCGATCGCTTTAGAAACATTCCCCCAATTGGTATTTTGCGTAAGAACCGCGCCTACAATAATCTCAAATGGAGTTTCACCAGGCCACCATTTTTGAGGCCCAAAATGATCAAAGAGATCATGGTATACTTCAGTGTAAATATTATCGTTTCTCATCTAAGATCACAAACCTTCAATCATTGTCCTCTTGCCAGACATCTTTGTCACCAAGACAAATTCCGATATCTCTTGCTGTCATGACCTTATCGCTATTAAGATCTACTTTTTTCCGATTTTTTATTGCTTCAGCTATGGGTACTGCGACCATACCGCCGTCACTTAAAGCCACCATATGGTCGAATACCTTATTTTCCACAAGTCGTACAGCAGCCGCACCAAAACGAAGGGCAAGTAACCGATCAAAGGTTGTCGGAGAGCCTCCTCGTTGCAGATGTCCCAGAACCAGAGAGCGGGTATCTTTACCTGTTATGACTCGTATCTCGGAAGCCACCCATTCTCCGACACCGCCTAGAACCACTTCTTCCCGGCCCAACTCCCCCTGGCCTTTGTTAAATGTTTGTCCATCTTTTGTCACTGCACCTTCTGCGACAACAACAATGGAATAGTTTTTGTCGCGAAGCTCATTATCTGAGATTTTATTGCACACCTCTTCCATATCAAAGGGAATTTCAGGAATTAAAATCACGTCTGCACCACCTGAAATCCCAGAGTACAATGCTATCCATCCGGAGTCCCTCCCCATAACTTCTACGACTAAAACCCGGTTATGAGATTTTGCTGTCGAATGAAGTTTATCCAACGCCTCTGTCGCTGTAGCTACCGCGGTATCGAAACCAAAGGTTCTAGTGGTTTTTTCAAGATCATTATCAATAGTTTTAGGTACACCAATTACAGGCATTCCTTTTTCTGCAAATCTATGAGCAATATCAAGACTCCCATCTCCTCCGATAGCAATGTGACAGTCAAATCCCATACGATTAAAATTTCGAAGAATTTTATCAGAGACATCTATAATCTGAATTTCTCCTGCAAGATTTTCAACAGGCCGTGAAAATGGATTTCCTTTATTCGTGGACCCAAGGATAGTTCCACCTGTCGAATAAATACCTTCCACATCACGAGGAAAAAGACGGACCATGTCGTCGAAATCTAAGAAACCACCATATCCATTACGACTACCGTACACTTCCCACCCTTTTCGATTGCAGGCATGAACCACCGCATAAATCACGGCATTTAATCCAGGAGCATCCCCACCTCCGGTTGAGATAACTATTTTCTTCATTTCTCTGACCTCTATGAAAAATTAATCATGCCAAATCATTTTGATGATATGGGACCTCAGGCGAGATCCTATTAATTTATGGTGTTGTACGTCTTTTGTTTACCATACATATATCTCACTTTATCTCATTGCAATGATATACACAAAAAACAATGTCACTTTATTTAGTATCTTACGCTTGAATGCCTCTCGAAAAACAAGAAATCTAGAGATTGTATTGAAATCAGAAATGTAACATTACCAGCAAGACATTTCTCCGCCTCAGGTAAGCAACAGACGCCGAAAGAACTCTAAACAAAGTCCGAGTTTCACCCTAATTGCCGAGATGATTAGATTTACAATACAATATACCAATAACATTTTTGTCACATGATTTCAGACACTCACCCAGATAAATGATGTTAAATAACATTTCAAATTAAGAAAAAACTTGCATACCTTTCAAGAGCAACTATCGTGATTGTCCAGATGATTGACTATTGGGCATCTCATCTTATTGTTACTACAATTAGTTACGCTCTTCTAGATTAGGCGGATGCCAGTTTAGAAGGGTTGCTTAAGAAAGAAAAAATAAGGAGGCATTTCATGTCAGATTTCACTGTAACGGATATTGCTGTTACAAAACTCAAAGAATATATGCAGGCGAATAAAATTGACTCTGCTTTACGTATTGCCTTAATGCAGGGCGGCTGATCTGGCCCTTCATTGGGTTTGGCTCTGGATGAGCCAAAAGATAGCGACAAGGTTTTTGATAACGATACAATAAAGTTTCTGGTAGAAGACAGCTTAATGACCACCTGTGGTGGTATTACTGTTGATTACGTAGACGCAGGACCTCGTTCAGGTTTTGGCATCACCTCTGTAAATCCACTCGGTTCCGGTGGTGGTTGTAGTTCTGGATCTTGTGGTGATGGTGGATGTGGTTGATTCCTTAAATCCATTATAAGTATCCTGATATTTTCACAAATATCGAGAAAGCGAGCCGTTATTTACGGCTCGCTTTTTTTTTACCTTTTTTGTAGTGTCAAAATATTGACACACCTGCGTTAAGCCTTATTTTCTCTTTTATACAGATAAAACTATTTTGATATTATTAAATGATCCAACTATAGGGAGAAATTTATGCAATTCGACAAATTCACGATTAAGGCGCAAGAAGCAATACAAGCTGCCCAGCAACTCGCTGAAAGCCAGAACCACCCTGAAATACATGCGGCCCATCTCGCCTCATCATTAATGACGCAACAAGAAGGCATTGTCACTCCTGTAATCAAAAAAATCGGACTAGACCCATCGCACATATTGATGGAAGTAAATGAAGGCCTCAAAACTCTACCTACGGTTTCTGGAGGAGGGCCGGGTCAGATATACGCATCCCAGGAATTAAACTCAGTACTCAATGATGCACTAACACATGCTACCAGCATGGGAGACGAATTTGTAAGTGGAGAACATCTCTTTCTTACTATCCTTAAAGACAACAAATCTCAACTGCGCAAACAGTTTAACCAAAAAGGCCTCAACGAAAAGAACTTTCTCCAGGCCTTATCAACTCTTCGCGGAAGTCACCGGGTAACTGATCAATATCCTGAAGAGAAATACCAGGCCTTGGAGAAATACGGCAAAAATCTCACAATGCTTGCAAAGCAAGGCAAAATTGATCCTGTTATTGGAAGAGATGAAGAGATACGCCGTATCATGCAGGTGTTGTCGAGACGAACAAAAAACAATCCTATTTTGATCGGAGAACCCGGGGTTGGTAAGACAGCAATTGCTGAAGGGCTGGCTCAGCGGATTGTTAATGGCGACATCCCTGCTACCCTAGCAAACAAACAAGTAATTACCCTCGACCTTGGTGCTCTTATTGCGGGTGCGAAATATCGTGGAGAGTTTGAAGACCGTCTCAAGGCTGTGTTGAAGGAGGTTGAAGAAAAAGCTGGTGAAATAATCCTTTTCATAGATGAAATCCACACGTTGGTTGGTGCTGGCGCTGCCGAGGGATCAATGGATGCATCTAACATGCTAAAACCAGCTCTGGCGAGAGGCGAACTTCATTGTGTTGGAGCAACAACTCTTGACGAATACAGAAAATACATTGAAAAAGATAGTGCTTTGGAGCGACGTTTTCAACCTGTTCTTGTTCAAGAGCCTTCAGAAGAAGATACTATTGCTATCCTCCGCGGAATTAAGGAAAAATATGAGATCCATCATGGCGTTAGAATACAAGACAACGCAACTGTTGCTGCGGTAACATTATCCAGCAGATACATTACAGACCGCTTCCTTCCAGACAAGGCGATTGACCTTATAGATGAGGCAGCCTCGCAACTACGTATCGAAATTGATTCAATGCCCGCTGAAATTGATGAACTTGAAAGGCAAAAAATCAAGCTTGAGATCGAAAAGGAAGCTCTTAAAAAAGAAACCGATAAGGTTTCTAAAGAACGGCTTGGCGAAATCACCCGAAAACTAGCGGATCTAAACGACTCTCTCAAATCGCTCAAGGCACAATGGACACTTGAAAGCGATACAATCCAAAAAATTCGACAGATCAAAGAGAAAATTGACGAGTCCCACGCAGAAGAACAAAAAGCCGAACGCGTTGGTAACTTAAGCCTGGTTGCAGAATTACGATATGGGAAAATCGTCAAACTAGAACAAGAGCTCGAACAAGCAAATACCGCACTCCAGGAAATCCAGGCCAATCAAATGATGCTAAAAGAGGAGGTGGAAGCAGAAGATATTGCATCAATTGTAGCTAAATGGACAGGTATTCCCGTAGATAAGCTCCTTGAAGGCGAAAAAAGTAAACTCCTTCATGCTGAAAACTTGCTGAGCAAACGAGTGGTTGGCCAAAAGGCAGCTATTACTGCGGTATCATCTGCAGTACGTAGAGCAAGAGCGGGACTTCAAGATCCGAACCGGCCAATCGGATCATTTATTTTCCTGGGCCCTACTGGCGTTGGAAAAACAGAACTCGCACGCTCTCTTGCTGAATTAATGTTTGACGATGAACAGGCAATGATCAGAATTGACATGTCTGAATTTATGGAGAAACATTCTGTGGCACGACTCATTGGGGCTCCTCCTGGTTATGTGGGGTATGAGGAGGGAGGTTATCTCACGGAGGCTGTCAGGAGACGTCCTTATTCTGTAATCCTTCTTGATGAAATCGAGAAAGCTCATCCGGATGTGTTTAACGTACTTCTTCAGGTCTTAGACGATGGTAGAATGACAGACGGAAAGGGCCGAACAGTCGATTTCAAGAATTCTATGTTCATCATGACCTCAAATCTTGGTAGCAGTGTGATTACAGAACTTGAAAATCAAAATGCCACTAAAGCAGATATCCGCCAGCACGTCGACACACTACTTCTTAAACATTTCAAACCGGAGTTTTTAAATAGGGTAGATGAAACCATCATATTCGACAGCCTTACTAAAAAGGATCTTATGATCATAGTGGATATCCAACTTGAAAAACTATCCACCAGGTTGAAGGCCCAAAACCTTGAAGTACATATAAGAGAGAGTGCTAAATCTTTTCTGGTGGAAAAAGGATATAACCCCGCTTTTGGTGCAAGACCATTGAAAAGAACGATCCAGCAGGAAATCGAGAATCCGCTAGCTATGAAGATATTAGAAGGTAGTTTTGAAGAACAATCTCATATAATAATTGAGGGATCCAGCGGAGGGCTACAGTTCACCACTGTAGAAAAATCTTAACCAGCGCCTTTATACAGTGCAGCTGCAAACTGTTCGAGAAGTACTTTACTCTTGATCAAACTTGCATTACATAAACCATACTATTATTGCAACAATATCATTTGAGCTAAACGAATTGCTGCAATAATACAAAAATCACCCTTAACACTCCATACAATTCAAGGACTATACATGAGTGCTACAATAGAAGAGCTTACAATAAATTATGAAGAAGACGATGTTCTCGTCGTTAAAGAGACAGGTAAAGAAGTACTTTCAAAAGGAGCCTGGACAACAATACTCTATCGTTATAACAATCTAGACCGTAAGACTGAAGAATATGGAAAGGATATGTTTACGATTAGACGCTATCAAAAACGCCAGGGTGAGTACACAATGAAATCCAAATTCAATATTTCTAGTGCAGAGCAGGCTAAAAAGATCATTGCAACCCTGGAGTCATGGGTAGAGGAATCGAAGTAAAATATTGAATGGTTGTCCTTTACCAATTTTAACAACGCGTGAGAAACTGATCTAAATCAAAAAAGAGACACTACAGGCAATTTTATTGTTGACGTATCAAAAGAATTCCTGTAGTTTTGCGCTCGTTGTTGAGCACGGGGAAAAACAAACAGCCAATTCGGCCAGATGTTGATCTTCACCAGTAGCTAAACAGCGAAAATAAAATAACTTTTTAGTTGACAACAACTTTAAAGTTTACTAGAATAACCAGCTCGTCGCGGACATTAAGCCGCGAGACACTTCGAGAGTTAACGAAGCGTTTATCGATCCTTGAAAACTAAATAACAACACATAAGCAAACGAGCCCAACGTGACCTCGGTCACAATGGAGCAAGTTTTCGTAATTCGAAAACCGAGCTCTTATATAATTAAGCACTATATAAGTAACTATCTTTTTAGGAAGATAGTCTAGGATACAAACTGGAGAGTTTGATCCTGGCTCA
>JBLHNU010000068.1:0-29364 GCA_047622095.1 Desulforhopalus sp. | reverse complement strand
CACGATTGCAGATATGTCTGTAGAAATGCATAATGCCGGACAAGTATGATCCGCATGATGTCCGTGCCAATTTACGTTCTAGGATAAGATGCCGAAAATACGACCGTACTTGATCGTCGGTTAATTTCTCAGGGGATTGGTTGTGATATTTGGCCAATCCTTTGACTCCATTTATGTAGCTTCGCTGCGTATGCTTTGATAGACCTAAAAACTCCATGTGCTCAATGAATTTGGCTCTGATCGGGGTACTCATGGTATACCTCCTTGATTAAGTGAATAAGAATGATCCTACAAGTTCTTATCGACCAAAAAGGTGATACTGTTGAAAATGAAATTCGGAGCGAGATATTACACCAAAAAAACGTGCACGTGCGTAAATGGAAATATAATCTGAAGTATTAGCTGAACAGACTGCTTATGCATGGGGTGGCTTTTTTCCGCGTAGCGGTTCAGTTCTACTTTCTTATCAATATCCTGATCACATTCAAAACCACCGATCTCTCGACAGAAGATAATTCCGGGCCACTTTTGTAATCATACCAAGGGAACTGTTAGGATTCGTGCACGATAGCACAACACTACCAAAGAATGAAAAGACTCTCTCTCCTTCGGTCACCATCAAATTGTTCTAAGTATGTATTTTGGACTAACGCTGGTGTTCTCATAAAAGCCGACCAAGGGTTGAGTTTATGCTTGGTTGACATATTGCTGGATACAAGGTGGTTTCTCAATCAGATGGTAATTGCCAATTAGGCGTAGTCCACCTGCAAGTAAAAAAGCAATACCAAAAAATTATCGACGCTAGTGACGGCAATGACGGTAAATTTATAAAGTAGAAAAACACCCCGTACTATTAGCAGCGTAGTTTTTAAGCCATACTCTCCGTATGTGTCAACTCACTGCTAGCAAACGCTGCTGAAACTGATTTTTTAGCAAAAAGGATATTCAACACTTTTTTGATTGCCCCCCCACCAACATCACGAGTGGTAAAAGAATCTGTGCGACAACAGGGATTAGCCAAATGTAAACGATGGTTTCTTGCAGTAATGACATATTGTACCTCCATTAAGATTTGCCTACAGAAGAGAGAAATATTTCATTAAGCTAAGTTGTACATTTGGCTTCTGACAATTTTCCTACATGGGCTGATTGATGTTGATGGCACTGGAATACTACGAGGAAATATCTTGAAATTTACCGACTCAACTGACGGCAGGGTCAAAAGTTATGTCAGCAATGACAGCGGTTCTTTAAAAGAGGTTGTCTGTGGATGAAACCGTTAGAGGAGTAATCAAAATATCCCAATCAAATATTTTTTCACAAAATTTTGTTTTAGCATCAATAAGTTATGGTGCTCCATTTCAGACATTATCATAAGTAAACAGCTGCACACGTGTATAATTAAAGGATATGGCTCAAATTGCCGATAAGAGATTGGTGACACTTTGCCAGTGGCAAACTTATCTCAGGAGGCAATTGCTATGGATATACATGGTATCAATAATCGAAATGCACACGCATTCGGGCAGCTCAAGCGTCAACAACCCCAGGTTGAACAGGCAAAGCCAGAAAACACTAAAAACACGGAAACTAAACCGACAGCTACCAACCTGGAATCACAAGTTACATCTAAGCCAAAAGGTGTTGCAGGGCTTCTTCAGGAGGAACATTTCAAAGGAGTTGCCGATGTGCGTCTCAGGATTGTCCATCCCGAAAAAATTGAGCAAGCTGCAAATCAGGCGGCAGGTGCTATGCTAGAAACCGAAGGTCAGAAACTGGTTTCTGATGTCATGGCAGAGGTAGAATTGATAGGGCAGGAATTTAATGTCGGAGAGCAAGAAATCCTCGATACAGTAAATGAATTTCAAGAAAAATTGGATACGGATGCCCCGAATACAGTCGTGACTCAATCCAATATTGAGAATTTTCCTTCCGTTTACCAGAAAGCCTTTGGTGAACTTATCCAGACTCTCTCAGAGCTTGAACCTGTTGTGGCAAGTGAAGATCAGTTTCCTTCTCAACCTTTGGAGGATAGTTCAGGGGAGATGAACTCTATTATAAATCCTGAACCTATTACAATTACAACAGAGCAGGAAGAGCCGAGTGCAAATGAAGTAGATCCTGAGAAAACTGAATTTCAGCAAGCACTCGCAGGGTTGGAAGACATGTTTGGTGGTGAACTACAATTAATAGAGACCCAAATAAACGAGATGATGAGTTTATCGCCGCCTAGCAAGTCGACGGAGAACGGTGTGGCTTATGAAAAATTTTTTGAAATATACCAGGAACTGCAAGGTTCTACCGTAGAAGGCACTGACGATACCGTATCTGAAGTTAAAGAAAGTTTAGATATTAATGTATAATAAATGTCTCTTTAGGGTCCGATTATGAGTGTTGCTTATTAAAAGCTCAAACAACCCGAATTTGAGCTGATTAATCTAGATCACGTTGATCTGAAAGTTTAAAATAGTAAGATCAGAGATGGCCCTGCCTTATTACTTTGGGAGGTACTTCCAGATTTTCTCAGTTACGAGTGGCTTTTGTTGTTTTCAAAAACCTCCCTTTTGCTGATAACTTTGAGATGCCTAAGCAGTTCACTATGAAAAACGTCCGCTACTCGTCGTAATCTCATCGTATTGCAAAGGGCCTCTGTCACTGCACCTTTGAGGGTAAAATTGTATTACAACGGCATTTAAGCTCTTTACTGAAAAAGGCTGGCAAAACACTTTTTGGAGCAAGGTACTGAGAAGGGGAGCGAAGCGACCTAAAGTGAATAGCAAGAATAATATATTCTGTTCTGATGCCGTCAAAGTAAAATACGCCTTGTTGAACAAGGCGTATTAACACTCTTATATACTTTGCGATCTTTTGCTCATATAATTATATACTCATGGCTTTCCGTCACTACCTTACTGCAGGTTTGGCTTTATCTAGTATTCGTCAAATATAGTTAGTTGGCTGTCTGAACTTTCAAAGTCCCTCCGGTTCCAAGGCCCCCTTTCATATTTTGGGCTTTATAAGAACCGAGCGCAGATACCATATTGTTGAAGGAATCGGTAAATGCAGCTATGATCACTTTCCCCTCAGCAGTGTTAGAATACCCTCCTCCGCTAATACCGATACCACTGGCTAGAATACCACCAAGTGCTCCCATATCAACATTTTTTGCGCTGCCTTCTGCAGCAGCAAGCTGCACACCAGAGCGGTTATCAATCAGGGTCAACAACGTGCTTGCTTCCTTAAAATTCAGGCTGCTACCGATGAGTGCCCCAACTGTTCCAAAGACTCCACCAAGTGCACCCCCAATGCCACCTGCGTTGTTATTATTGAAAGTGATGGAAGGACTCATCGAATAGTCTGCTGCTACCATCTGACCTTTTTGAAAATTTGATCCTTTGCGCAGTTCACCAGAATCTTCTAAAGCTCTTTCCTGCATCACATTATCCATTGCCCGCCCACGCTCAACTACAACAAAACAACCAGATTGCTGTGCCAGCAACTTTAAAACAGGAGTGGTGGGGCCTAGCCTCCAGTCTGTGGTCAAATGAACATACCACAACGAGCGAGTGTCTTCGACAACTGCTAGGGTACCTAGCGGAGTGTTGCATCTTTGCAGGGCAGGATTAACATTTTGTGATGATGAACCAGCGGCTGATCCGGTGGCAGTAGTTTTTGCGGACTGTGAACCCATCTGCATACCGATACAGCCTGTCATAGTAACGGAGAGAAAAAAAGCTGTTCCTATCTGAAGAAGATGAATCGGTTGGATGCGTTTGGCCATGACGTACTCCTCTTTACAAAAGGTGGAATATTGACGTCTAAATCTTCAACAACGCTATGATTATGGGTATTATAAATCCCAATTACTCAATCTGACCTTACAAACTACCATTAAAATGGGTTTGTTTCAACAGTTGTAAGTACCTATTTTAGCGTGCCTAAAGACATGCTACTGTGTGGCACATCTAACTGTAACATTCTATGTTTCCAACCTTTTAATGATGGGGTAGACGTGGGTATGACGTGACGCCCCCTTGGTTTTTTTTATTACAAGGGGGCGTGGCTGTGGCAACTCGTTGAAAAACACTCGCTAGTAGTCGTGTAGCTGCCTGCAGTTCAAAACTTTACCAAAACATGTTCAGTCTTTTCCTGTCCTACGTTGTGGTGTATTGGTACATGATTTCAATAGCTTAAATGAGAGTGTTGTAGAATTTAAGATTTGTCTAGTGTAAACTCTTTTATGAGTTAAGTGATTGAGTCCACGCTGGTTACTCATTTTTACATAAGTTAGGAATTTTACTGACGGTGCCGTCATGGCGACGGGGAACCGTCGGTACGTCAGCAGTGACGGTGTTTTTCATTAATCATAGTGTGCTACCTGAGGTTCGTTGATGCACTCTGTGTGATGAGGTCATGGAGATTCGACAAAAACGATTGTGACATCTTTGCTTCATGAGTTGTCATGATCAAGGTAAAGATATAGTGGAAATATGTTGACTTTGGCAGAGAGGCTTTTATTACATATACTGGTCAGCAACCTTCACAGCAGAAGCCCTTAATCTCCGAAAAAAGCAGGTGGTGTGAACTTCGATATGGCGACATCAACTAGATAGGCCAGAGATTGTCTTTAAATAAAATAAATCTGTCCCTTTTTCGTTTTATAATGGATGCATTTTTTTCTTTTTGTAGTCGGGATGCGTCAAAATCAACCTAGTCCAGAGGGAGGTAAACTTTCTTGTGGTCTTTTGGACAGGACAAGTGATGTGCATGCCAACCTCCCTTAAAGTGTTGGTTTCAGAAGAACTTCCAGGAAGAAAGGCGTACGGTATGTAGGCAGATTTCAATGAAATGAATACGCCACCCCCAGACATGAGGTGGCGTATTGATAACCAATTCTACATTAGTATATCATCTAGCAAGGGGCATCAGGACCATTTCAATCCTGCGATTATTGGCGCGTCCCTCAGGCGTTTCGTTTGTACTGATAGGTTGATAACTGGAAGCACCAACGGCCTCTAGTACAGCCGGGTCCACCTCAGCATGGAGGATCAGGTAGCGAACAACAGCCGCAGCTCTTGCAGTGGACAATTCCCAGTTGGAAGGATATTTTTCCTTGAGTTTTACACTTAAGGGAATTGGATCGGTATGGCCAACAATGCGAATGCGATGATTCTCTAAAACACCTTTTAACAGTTGAGCAACGTGTTTTAGAGTGTCCATTCCCTCTGTAGAAATCCTGGTGCTTCCAGAGCGAAACAATGCTCTGCTGCTGAAGCTGACAACCAATCCATCCATATGACTTTTAATGGAGACATCAGAGGCGTCAAAGTGTTTTCCAAAATCGTCTGTCAACGTGTTCTTCAGTTCCTCTAAATTATTATCTTTAGCATTGAACAGGGTATTGACATTTCTTAGCTCATTGGAGGTTTGTGCTACTTTTTGTTGGAGATCTTTAAGTTGGGTGTCCCGTTCGGTTATGAGAGTCCCCGCGCTACCGAGTTGTGCCGTTAATTCGTCGATTTTTTTTGTCTGGGTCTCCAACTCGTTTTTAAAGTTATCGATCTTCACATTCATTTCATCAATAACTTTTTCACGTTCGCTAAGGGCCTGCCCAGCGCTTTGCAATTTGGCGCCCAATTCCCCTCCGGTAAGTTTTATTTGCTCCTGAAGCTGCCCTACTTGTTTCTTGTAGTCAATGAGCTCCTTTTCTTTTTCACTAAGTGTAGCTGTTGCTCCTTTCAGCTGGTTGTTCAGTGTATCCGCCTCGTTTTGCTGAGTTGTTCGTTTATTTTCCATCTCTTGAATTTTTTCTTCAAGAGAGACGATGGTTTGATCTCGCTGGTTGAGTAGTTGGTTTGTGGACTCTAATTTCTGGTTGAGCTCGGAACCGGGTGTCTTTAGCTGATTGTCAAGCTGGGTTACCTGTTGTTGGAGCTGTTCCAACTGACTATTTTTATCCTTAAGTTCTTTCTCTAATCTCGCTAATTTGGTGTTACGTTCAGCCTGTAACTTTTCGTCAGTGGAGAGGGGCTTTTCTGTTTCTTCAATTTTCAGCAATGCGGCCTGCAACTCATCATTTGCCTGGTTGAGGGCCGATTTGGACTCAAGCCGGGTGGCTTCGAGGTCTGTACCAAGTTTTTTGATATCTTCCGTGAAACTGGCAATGGACGCATCCCGTTCGGTGAGCATGTTCTTCGCATCACTTAATTGGGTAGTGAGGGCGCTTGTCTTTGCCTCGTATTCTGTTAGTTGGCCTTTTAAATGCCCTCTGTCTGCTTGCAAATCAGTAATGTTCTTTTCACGTTCATTGAGCGTCTTTTCAATATTTTGCCATTTACCTGTTAATTCTGAGCGCGTTGTTTCAAGATCATTTTGAAGCAGTTTATTGTCCTGGGCTAAACGGTTTATCTCCCTATCTTTTGTCTTAATCTCTGCCGAGGCAGTTTGCAGATCGGCTTGCAATGCTATTTTGGTGACTTTCCCAGGTCCTACAAACTTCTGCAGCAAAAACAGAAAAAAGATACAGACCAGGATTGAACCAATAATAAACGACCATAGTTTAAACAAATACGTGCTGTGCTTAGGAACCGAATCAGTCATTTCGAGTCTCCTTACTCTTTTTTATGTTGACCTACGTTGCACTCCGACAAACGATTGGTTTTTTCAGTGTAACAAAAGACGAATGAAATATGGATATAATTAAATTTGTGTAAGCTGATATTTTTCAAACCGGTCTAAAATTCTCAGCTTTGCCCGGGGCACTTTTAGTTGAGCCCCCCGCGCCCGCAGTGATAGGGCATTGACCGGTGATACTTGATAAGATACAATGGGCAACGTTGTAGGAAACGGGCAAATGCTCATTTACACTTCCCTCCAAGGCTCGCATGAAAAGGTTCTCATCAGCACATCGACTGCACAATATATTCCTGCGGACGGTATTGACAGTACCCTACGTAGCTCTGGTCGCAGGAGTGAAAATGGGGACAGTATTATTTAATTCCTGTTCCAAAAAGTCAACATATCTCCTATGGATTGTGACTAGGTAGCGCAGCAGGAGACTGTCTCATCTCCATGGTTTTCTGGAATTATCTTTGCCTTCAGAATCCTCCATTTCGGGTGGTATTTTAGAGTATGATCACGTATGACATGTACAGGAATAGTGTAAATTTTCAGATTTGCTTAAATGGTTAACATTGCCAACAATAGCCTCTTCCGTAGCGATATGGCCAATCTGGCCCACTCTCTTGTCAAATTATCTGAAGTAATGGACTGGAAAAATATCAACACAAAATGATGTGTCATCGATACCGCCAGGTAGCTTGACTAGTGCTTGTAGTACACTATAATAATAACAATCTGATACATTTTGGGGCTACTATGTGTTATCAGACTATTGCTAGTTCTGCGCATGCTGGGAACAGGGCAACGGGCGAAACCGTTTCTGTTAATCCGGATCCGCCTGTGTTAACACCGGTTGCGCCGGGAACGCTGGATGAAAGTTTTTGGGAAATGGCTTGCGTGAAAAAATAAAATGCGCAACGCAATGGGGTCGGGCCACGCTCAACATTTGACATGATGCAAAATTGGCAAAATAGGTTACAAAATATATTATGGCCAGAGCAAAAAGACATTACATTCCTGATCAAATATGACATCTAAATCATCGATGCCATAAGCGAGAATTTTTACTCAAACGAGTAAAGGATAAAAGAAAATGGCTTCAATGGCTTTTTGTACCGGCTCAGGCCTTTACAAGGCAGTGGCTAAAGTCCTTTGAGGAATTCCCCCCCCCTCAGGTGGAACAACACTCGGAATTGATGGTGTCCTCAAACAACTCTCAAATCCAGCAGCGAGGCAGTAGATTATAGTTGCTTGGAAGGTGAGTGGCACACTTAATGTGCCACTCACCGAATTCTTTATCAATATTCAGAAATTACCCAATCAGTCTAGTTATCTTTTTGTCATTTTTTACCTTCTGCTCCTCTTCGTATTAATTCTCTCGGAGAAAACTTTGATTAAGTAACAATTTTGGTGAGACAGTTAAAGAATGGATTATCGATAAATTGTGATGTAAGTCATGGAAAAAAAGTTAGCTGATCTAAAGATGATACCTCGATTGTACAGGTACGCAGAATGCTGAATTGAGGAACTATTGTTAAAAAAAATTCGCTACCAGGCGGAAGATACAGATTGCAATTAGTGAATTTTAATAATGGGATATATGTATGAAATCAAGAATGACAGGTTTGTCACTGCTATTAGCAATACTGAGTTTGTTACTGTTTACAGCGTCAGTAAAAGGGAATGAAAGAGTTGTATCCGATACTCCTCCTGATCAGCAACAAGTGGTAGAAGTCAAGGGTGAGGAAGGTATGGAACCTGACAGGATAGTTTTCATGGCGTGGCTTAGTCTGCTTGATGAAGATAGTGGCAATGATTCAGGAAAACAGGCTCTGTTTGCACATTTTAGCAAGGTGCCGAAAGATCTTGGTCGGGCTTTTAGGTCAATTGGCGGACCAGCAGAAACAGACAGTCCTATAATAGTACTTCTGCGCTCAATAATTGCCCTTGCTGTCGGTTTTTTAATAACCATTTTTTTAGTAAAAGTGAGCCGAAAAAAAGCCGAATCTCTTAATAACCTTACGCCACCTGATAGTGAAGGACAATCGCTGCTGATCCTTAATATCATCAAGAGTTTGCCAGAACTTTTTACTCTCATATTTTTTATTGTATCATCCATTCTTGTTTTTCTGTTACTGGCAGGTGATATTTCAGGAAAGGGACGAATGTTATTTCAGCTCATCCTAGGTTTTCTGTTCATTCTTCAGCTAAGCAGGATAATAGCAAAATTGCTTCTTTCACCAGACGATGAGCAGATCCGGTTTGTCACAATTGACACCCAGCTTGCCGTGCCACTTGCCAGAGCGGTTTATATCTCAATGACAGTGCTTGTCTTTGCTTTTCTCCTCGGCAATTTTATTTTTGTAATTGGTCTTGAGCAATTGACTCTTCAATGGTGTATTCTTTTTCTTGGCTCGGCTGTTATTGCAGTTTATGCCCTGCTTGTGCTGAATCTTAAACAACCAGTAGTTAATTCGCTTTTAGCAAAGGCTGACAAGCAGAAAAGCTGGTTGAAGCAGCAACTCTATACGTACTGGCATGTTCCAGCTCTTTTTTATCTTCTGTCTGTCTGGCTTCTCTGGGTAGGTCAGCTGATGTCAGGCGAAGTTGGGCGCGGTGGTTCATTCCTGGTCAGCATGATGTTGGTACCCATATACTTTATTTTAAGCAGTATTGGTAAAATTCTCATTACAGCAACTGTTGATTCTCTCGGTATTGTAAATACAACTGACACAACTTCAACTCTTGTAGATGAGAACGCCCCCACTGAAGAAGAGATTGCCGAAAGGCTTGAAGCAATTATTTCGAAATCCCATACGGTCTTTAAGGGTTTTATTATCTCTGCATTGCTGGCCTGGGTTATGGCATTGTGGGGCTATAAAATTCCTTTTGCCTCTGTGGTTATAAAAGCCTTATTTGAATCTATAGTTATCATTGCAGTTGCTCTTGTTTCCTGGAGGTTTGCTTCATCATATATTGAAAGGAAAATAGAAGAGGCAACTCCTGAGATAGATGAAAATGAACAGGATAATGATGATGAGTTCGGCGGTGCTGTTGCTAGAGGCCGCAGCCATACTCTGCTACCAATGTTAAGAAAAGTTCTGGGGACCATTCTTATGGTAATGGTGGTTCTGATTGTCATATCATCCATGGGCGTCGATATTGCTCCTCTGCTTGCTGGTGCTGGTGTGGTTGGTCTGGCGGTCGGTTTTGGAGCCCAAAAACTTGTTTCTGATATTTTTTCCGGCTTTTTCTTTCTGCTAGATGATGCCTTTAGGGTAGGTGAGTATATCCAGGCAGGGACAGTAAAGGGAACTGTTGAAGGAATCACGCTGAGAAACGTAATGCTCAGGCACCATCTTGGCATGCTTCAGATTGTCCCTCATAGTGATCTTGGTGCCATTACAAACTGCATGAGGGGAGGGATGGTTATTAAATTCCCACTTGAATTCCCTTATGATACGGATATTGATAAGGTACGGAGAATAATAAAGAAAGTCGGACAAGCTATGCTCGAGGATGAAGAGATAGGCGATGACTTCATCCTGCCGGTTAAATCTCAGGGGGTAAATGAGATTACAAATTCTGTGATGGTTATTCGGGTAAAATTCACCTCAAAGCCAGGTAAGCAGTTTGTGATTAAGCGCGAAGCATTCAGGAGAATTACAGAGGCATTAAACGCAAAAGGCATATACTACGCTCACCGTAAAGTGATCGTTGATCTTCCACCGGAAAGTGATTTGGCTAAGGCTCCTGAAAGCATTAAACAGAAGGTGCTGCAAGCCGGAGCTGCAACGGTACAGGATCAGCCGCCAGAGGGCGAAACTAAAAAGGAACCGGGTATGTTTGAATAGATCAGTGATCGAGGGAGGCTCTAGTTCTGACGAACCGGATATGGTATTTCACACGTTTTTAAGGGTTTAGTCTGTTAGACAGAAAAATATAAGGGAAAATTGTGAACAGAAATATCGTTATTGGCTATGTCTGCTGGTTGTTGATGCTTTTGATGATCATACCTTGCACGGCAGCAGAAGAGAAACATGACTTTGGTGATCTTCATCTTGCAGAACAATGGAGTGGAGATTTTGATGGTATGCAGGAACGTCGGGTTATACGAGTTCTGGTGACCTACAACAAAATGTTGTATTTCGTAGATCAGGGACAACATCGAGGGGTGAATATTGATTTTTTTGCCGCTTTTGCCAAACATCTCAGTGAAAAATATAAGAGAGGAGTACTGAAAACAGAGTTCCTTTTCTTGCCTGTCGAACGGGATCAGCTGTTGCCTGCCCTGGCCGATGGAAGGGGGGATATTGCGGCCGCCAATCTTACCATTACCTGGGAGAGAAAAGAGCTTGTCGATTTCAGTGCACCTCTATTGACCGGGGTGACTGAAATAATCATTACTGCACCAGGGGTAAAGGGGATAAACAGCCTTGAAGACCTGGCAGGAAAAGAAATTCATCTTAGAAAATCATCAAGTTATTATCAGCATATTTTGAAACTCAATGAAAAATTTATAAACAAGGGCCTTCAACCAGTAACTGTTATTACGGTTAATGAATTCCTGGAAGATTCGGATTTGCTTGAAATGGTCAATGCTGATCTTATTCCAATTGTAGCAGTTGACGACCATAAAGCGCAGTTCTGGGGGGAAATATTTGAGAACATTTCCCTACACCCGGAGATTGCAATACATTCCGGCGGTGAAATTGGCTGGGCAATTCGAAAAGACAGCCCAAAGCTCGCTGCCGAAATTAACGATTTTCTTAAAACAGCAAAAAAAGGGACTCTACTTGGGAATATTGTCTATAAAAGATATTTGAAAAACAATAAGTGGGCAAGAAACGCTTTGGACAAAGAGTCCCAGAAGCGTTATCAGGAGGTGTCTGATATGTTTTAAAATTACTCAGATATTTATGATTTTGATTTTCTTATGACAACGGCTCTGGCCTACCAGGAATCACAACTTGATCATAATAAAAAAAGCCATGTGGGAGCCGTAGGTATAATGCAATTGCTCCCTTCAACGGCCGCGGACAAAAAACGTTGGGATTCCTGATCTTGAAATTCTGGAAAACAATATTCATGCAGGTCACAAATATCTCAGGTTTGTGCAAGACAGATATTTTTCATCACCAGAGATCAGCACATTGGATAAGTATTTATTGAGTTTTGCAGCCTACAATGCAGGGCCCGCCAAAATCAACAAATTAAGAAAAGAAGCTGCCTCAAGAGGTCTTGATCCTAATGTGTGGTTTCATAACGTAGAAGTGGTTGTTGCAGATCGTATAGGGAGAGAAACAGTACAGTATGTAGCAAATATTTATAAATATTTTATATCATACAAACTGTCGCTCGGGCTCACAGGCAAGAATGCGTCAATTGTTCAGTAATTATACCTCGTATCGACAGGGGTTCATCATAGATGCTGAACAGTTGCATAGCAAGACTCAATTATTTAGACAAAGAATCTCAAGAGAGAGAGCGGATACAGCCAGCAAAAGCTGTAATCTGCTGTTGGCGTGACTGCCACCGACTGTAGTGAAGACAGAAGTTGCCCAGGTACAGTCAGGTACTTGCAGTACATTGGCATGTGCGGAGCTACTTAGCGATAAATATAATGCTAAATCGGCTATCAGCGGCATATTTGCATAAAATTGCGAAACAATTCATTCTCCTATGTCATGTATCGCATACAGTCATCTCCATTATACAAAAGAGGATTTTTCATGAATTGTTCTTCCAATAAAATATTTTTATTAAAGATAGTAGCCTTCATACTCTTTTGCTTTTTTTCTGTGACAATTTCATATGCTATAGAGGTAACGGAAACAAATGTTGGAAGAGTCCAAGAGATTCAAGGATATATTGATGGAAGATCAGGGACTATATTTCGATTGAAAGATTTGCAGAAAGGTGATGTTCTTACTGTTAACCTGGCAAGCACCGGTGGTAATCTTGACCCCATGGCTGGAGTTTTAAAGGATCTTTCAAATATCAGTTCATATAATGATGCAATTCTAAAAGAATTAGAAAGAGGCAGTATAGACGCAATTGAGAGTTTCTCTAGGATGGCAGATGAACTTTTCCTTGTTTGGAACGATGATTTTCAAACCCACTACTCATCAGGATTTATTTTCACAGTACCTGCCGCGGGGGATTATTATCTCTTGATTGGAAGTACAGTCACAAATCAATCTCTTCTTCAATTTAAACCTGAATTAACTTCCGGAACCTTTCGGCTACTTCTCAGCCTCAATGAACCAGATCTAAAAATCGCTGAAGCCAAGCCGAAAGGTTCTCCTTTTGCAATGCTCGATACTGTGAGCCTTTCACAGCCATCTCGCATTCAATATGTTAGTACACGACTCACCGAGGAGAAAAAAGTTCTCTTCTATCAACTTAAACCTCTACAAGAGGGAGATGCTTTATCTGTAAGGTTCTTTGGAGATATCAATCAGGAGCTACCAAACATTTATTTGAGCGACACTGGAGGTAAACCTCTTGCCTATGGTCAAATCAACAAAACATTGGGTGTAATTGACCTCAATTATATCGCTAAAACTGAAAAAGTGGCCTATCTGCATGTGAACGGTATTTCTCTATCTACTCTAAAAGACCCGATGTCCCTTACACTTGGTCTAGGAGTTAACATGAATGGCGTTTTTTCTGATAAAAGAGAGAATCAAGGCGGGCCAGTGCTTGAACAGAGCAGAGATGTTCACGTTAATTTAGAGATTGACCAAATAGTCGGGGTTGATCAGAAGAGCGAAAATTTCACCATCGTCGGTTCCTTTGAGCTATCCTGGCAAGATCCTTTCCTTGCCTTTTCGCCTGATTCATGCGACTGCACTGTTAAGAATATGACACTTGATGGTCTCGTCAGCTTGGCGATAAAGGAGAATATACAGCTACCTCTGGTTACTTTTTATAATCAACAGGGAAAACGCTGGGCACAAGACCAGCAAGTTTCCATTAAGCCCAATGGATCTGTTGCCTATTTAGAGCGGTTCACAGCTACCATGCAGGCCCCCGATTTTGATTTTGCGGATTACCCTTTTGATATTCAGAAATTTAACATCGTTCTCGACTTGAATGTTCCAACAGAGTCTTTCGTTTTAAAACCAATACCTAAACCGGAAAAAGTACTAAGTGACCAACTTGGCGAAGAAGAATGGTCCGTTGTTAATATCTCTCGAACAGTTAAAGATATGCCATTTGGCGATGAGTTAAAGCATTCACGGTTCACAACATCACTAACAATGAGCCGCCATCTCAATTTTTATATTATCAGAATATTTCTCCCCCTAGCCCTCATAATTAGCATATCCTGGCTTATCTTTTTTCTGAAGGATTTTTCAAAACAGCTTGATGTCGCAAGTGGAAATCTGCTTGTATTTGTAGCCTTTAATTTTACTATTTCTGATGATCTCCCTCGTCTTGGATATCTTACATTTTTCGACAGAGTCATTATCACCAGCTTCTGCTGTGCCACAATTGTTGTTTTTATCAGCGTGTTTCAAAAGAGACTCGAAGCAAAGGGAAAAATGGCTCTTGCCTCATTAATTGATAAATTTGTATTGATCTCTTACCCACTAGTGTATGTGCTTTTCATTGCATATGAGTATCGTGCAATAGGCTAGCTTCGTGAACCTTGCGATTCGAGGTGATGATTTAACTAAGATTGAATTTTATTAAATAGGAGCAGTCTACCTCCAGAGAATAGGTCTATCATTACGGATTCGTTTACCTTGAGGCGACAAGTTCAATAAGTAGTAGGTACTTTGCACGTTGACTTGCATTCCGTGGACCTTTAATGACTCTTCGATTCTATACAAATCTTTTGTTCACTAGTCATGCATTGAACAGATTTTTAATTACAACAGTCCGTTCCTGCCTAAACTAGATATATCATTGAATTGGTGCTGTCAGTTGGGCTGCACGAACTAGAAATCGAAACCCAGCTCCTTTGCTAGATAGCTCTTCGTCAAAAATCTCGGGACTCCCCCTAAAATCCTCTTCAAGCATCCGTGAAACACTCTCTCCAAATTCCTTATTGACAACCAAAAGGGTAATTTCAAAATTTAGCCGAAACGATCGATTGTCAAAGTTGGCGGTACCTATGGTGGCTGTGTCGTCATCGATCAAAACAACTTTTTGGTGTAGGAATCCCTTATCAAACCAAAACAGAGTGACACCTATACGTTTTAGATCTTTAATATAAGCCCAATGGGTAAGGTTGACTAAGGGGTTATCTGTTTTTCGAGGAATCAGAATTCTAACATCCACACCCCGCAATACTGCAAGATGCAGTGCAGTTATAAATTGCTCGTCAGGAACGAAATATGGACTGGCTATCCACAAACGAGTTTTGGCGCTTTGGATGGCTTTCATAAACAAAAGTGTGCAGGTCTCAAACTCATCTGCAGGGCCAGAGGGCAACGCCAATACGGCAACAGGTTTATCAGTTGCAAATTTTTCTGGTATCCAATTCAAATGGAGCATTTCATCTGCTGCCCAATGGTAGTCTTCTACAAAAGAAACCTGAATTGATTGCGCAGCAGGCCCAGCGATCCGGACATGTGTATCACGCCATTTCCCTATTTCACCTTTTCCCAAATACTCATCGGCAACATTGTGGCCACCAACCCATGCCTCTTTGCCATCGACAACAACAATCTTACGATGATTCCTAAAATTTACCTGAAAACGATTGGTACGGCCCTTTGTCGTGTTAAATTTATGAGCTTTTACCCCGGCTGACAGCAGGTCCGACACATATTGATCAGTAAGACCCATGCTGCCTATTTCATCATAAAGAAAATATACTCGTACTCCTTTATTGGCGCTTTCTATCATTTTATCTTTGAGTTCATTACCTAAACCATCCGCTTTAACAATATAAAATTGCACAAGTATATAATGTTGAGCACGATCAATGCCTTCAAAAATAGAATTGAACGTTGCCTCACCATCTATCAGGAGCTCTGCTTCATTACCTACCGTAAACGGCAACATCGCTAGCTTCTCAACTGGCATAGCCTCCTGCCGATCAGGAGAAAGAATCAAATTGTGCTCTTTCAGCTGTTCAATATATTTACTAGACATCTGTCCTGTCTCTGCTTTGTCTTCTCGAAGCAGCATTACAAATCCTTGAAACTTACTGCGCCCAAACACCCAGTAGGCTGGTACTGCAATATAAGGGAATGTTACAAGCCCTAAAGCCCAGGCGATTGCACCTTGTGGAGTACGAGACTCCATAATTGCTTTAACCGCACTCAAGATGCCAAGAACATGCATGATAGATGCTATAACAGCGAACAGTCCTAAACTCATTTACATATCTCCTCTCTGGAAAACGACAAAGCATATCTTCACCCTTCATCTCTTTTGCAAGAAAAAGTGTCACTTTGCCAATGCTGTGGATCTCAAAAACAATCACCTAATGATCTTCTTCGCCAGCCTTTCAAGGAGAGGTCACCTACTTTTTTTCCAACTCTTTGCTGACGGAATTAAGAACTACTGCGACCTCATCAAGCATGGTGCTCAACTTCGTAGCCTGGTTTGCCACTTCTTTGTTAGCCATAGTGTTTGCATGTTCTGCGGCTTTCTTGAGTTTCTGTCTGAACTTGGTAATAGCCTCACTGTTCTCGGCCACTTTGACCTTTAACTCTTCACCATTTTCCTTCAACCATTTGGTTAGCTCAGCCTGAGTTGTCTCGGCCTCAGATTTCAGCATGTCATTCAATTTGGTCAATTCGGCTTTTGACTCTTCAGCTTTCTTTTCAAGGGCTGAACCGTTTTCGATAATCCATTGGTTTATTTCATCATTGGTTTTAACGAGAGCAACGTTGATCTTGTCATTGAGACCGCTGAGTGCTTTCTTGGTCTTGCCGACCTCTTTTTCAAGCTTCACTCCTTCCTTGGCAACCCACTGTTTGGCTAGAGCATCGGCCTCAGTTGCTGCTTTATTCAAAGTTTCTGAAAGCTGTTTTGAACTGACTTCATCTGAACCTTTAACTGTTTCTGTTGCATAGCTTGGAGCGGCACATAATAGGGCTATCAATAGCGAACTTCGTAATACTTTTTTCATAGTTTCTCCATTTTAATGAGAAATGTCAGAAAGTAACCATCTGATTAAAACACAGTTCCTGGAAATGTTTCAGCTTCTATTGTCTGTTATTAATTATTTTCACATTCAATTCTTACGAGTAGTCGATGTAGGCTTATCTTTCAACACTTTAAGTTTCTGGTAATTCTCAGCAAATTCAAGGTCAACCGTCTCGATTGAAGCTCATAAACGATTAATGAAATCCCGCGGAAAGGTATACATTTGGAGCCCTTTTTCCTCGACCAATCCTCGCTGACTGAGTGACTAAACATAATACGGACTCATCTATATGTCACTGCAGATACCAGGAGCTGTTAAGGATATCACCATGTCCATTATCTGTGCTATCCAAAAAAGAAGATATCCATTGGCAAGCCTATCCATTTAAACAAAACTGCAATTGAACACTATTCCTGTGAAGGTGCTCTCAACGACTGATCACTGAAAGTTAACATTACCACAACGAAGATAATCAATGTTGCTGCATGCTAAAATTAAAGGTGTTTCCTTCTAAGTAACAAATTCCATAACATGTTGATTATTCATCAAATGTCCTTTTTGTTACTTTTATAATAAACGCCGGAATTTTCGCCTCCGGTTAGGATGCTGTGAAGTTCCAATTTGATCATGTTCCAAAAAAGAGCCCGAAAACGAGCATCCTGGTACGTTATTTAAATCAAATTTACTTACATAAAAACAGCTGCAAATGGAGCATTACAAATGATTGATAATTCCAGAGCATCATGATTATCTGCAATTATCTTTTAACATGAGACATGTTTTATAAGTTAGGATATGATGAAGATATGTTGACTTTGGACTCACCATAAATCTAACAAAGGAGGATAACAATGGGCATTCTATCTTGGATCGTAATGGGGCTAATCGTAGGTGTGCTCGCAAAATTTTTCATGCCAGGCAAAGACCCTGGAG
The DNA here is from genome assembly GCA_047622095.1 of Desulforhopalus sp. GTDB lineage: Bacteria > Desulfobacterota > Desulfobulbia > Desulfobulbales > Desulfocapsaceae > Desulforhopalus_A. The sequence continues at coordinate 11,696 of JBLHNU010000068.1, read as the reverse complement.
GATTTATCGTTACCACCTTGATAGGAATAGCGGGTGCTTTTGTGGGCGGGTATATTGGGTCCTTCTTAGGACTAGGGGCAGTTACAGGATTTAATCTTGGGAGTCTCTTGCTTGCTATCGGTGGTGCTATCATCCTTTTGATTCTATATCGTGTGGTAAAAAGATAGCCTCCTTTTTTAACTCAGCGAACACAATACCGAATATCAGAAAGAAAATGCACCGGGTTCATAATCCAGTGATTATTACTTTTTTTGGTCCATATTGCTCCTATGCACCTGGAAAGACTGATTGAAAATTTATTGACTATGAAACCCTCAGGAAAGCCAAAGGGAGACATGCTCCCCTGTTGAGTTGAGTGTGAGGTTTGTCACATGAAAATACTAAGTATACAAGAGTATGATTGCTTATCAGAGTTCGAAGTATTTTTGAATAAAGTTTCTGACAAACTCGCAGCTAATATATGTAAAAAATTTCATGCGTATACTGAACTTAATGACATTTATATTTGCAACAGCTTGAAAATTCTGAACCCTAAGATATGGGGTTATAAAGGTACTATTTATAAGCTTCGCGTAGATTGCGGTAAAGAGTCAGCCCGAGTACTGTTTGTAAAAATACCAGACGACGACATTGTGCTATTGCATGGGTTTGTGAAAAAAACTAGAAAAACACCAAATAAAGACGCAAAAATTGCGATGGTTAATCTCGAGCGGCTAAAAAATAACGTAGAAGTAACTCAATTACCATTAACAAAGTATTCATTCTAATCGTTCGGATTCTAGCATCCGAAGACATTGTCTATACAGTCTGTCATTCAAATACTTATACTCAGATCTCAATAGTCAATGTATCTCCTATGGATTTTGACGGATTAGTTCAGTAAAAAATTCTTCCAGACAATGTTGGAAATGTTCTGGAAGAATCTTTGGCTACAACCTGCTCCATTTTGGGGAAGATTTTTAGGCAGGAGTATTTATGAAATTCACAGAAAGCACCTTTAATCTAAGCATTCAGCAACATTGATTATCTTCGTTTTGGCAATGTTAAGTTCAATGATAAGTCGCTGACATTTTTCGGTAGAGTGGATTTCGACTTCGTCAGTCGCCCACATTTACTTCGGAAAGAGCAAGTTCTGCGTGAGCTTTACCGACCAGTCGGCGGCGCCATCAGCCCACCCAGTGACGGCGGACATCAGAGTCAAGCCGCATATAAAAAGGATCTGAACGAGCTTGAGTCTTTAGCCATCAGCCACCTCCTGTTCACTTGTGAAATCGGCAATCCTGATTGCTGTTATCAAACAGCCTGTGCCCCCCGTTAAAGTGCAAACTGTTCACCAATGACTCGTTCTTCCAGCGAACGATCAGGATCAAAGAGAAGGGTGACCCTGTTTTGGATACTCTCGCCTATAGTGATGGACGACACACCGAAAACTTCCCTGAAATCAGCTGTGGCTGCCAGCGGACGCTTGCCTGGATCAAGGTTGTCGAAGGTCACTTTTGCAGCATGCGGAAGCAGGGCGCCTTTCCAGCGTCGTGGTCGAAATGGACTAACCGGTGTCAGCCCAATCAGTTCAGACCCCAAGGGAATGATCGGTCCGTGGGCAGATAAGTTGTAGGCCGTGCTTCCGGCAGCGGTGCAGACAATCAGACCGTCTCCCACAAATTTTTCGAGTCGTTCAACTCCTTCGATAGTGATCCGCATATTGGCAGATTGCCCGGAGTGTCGTGTGACAGATATTTCGTTGAAGGCAAGTCCCGTTTTCACCCGCCCGTCTTCCAATGTGGCTTCCATGGCTAAAGGGGTAAGGCTGAATTCCTTCGCTGCTTCGATGCGGTTCGGTAACTCGTCGAGACGAAAGTCATTCATCAAAAAACCGACTGTGCCGCAGTTCATGCCAAAGATAGGTTTGCCCAATGACAAGTAGTTGTGGATAGTGTGCAGCATCAGACCGTCACCTCCCAAAGCGACAATTGCATCGCTCTGTTCCGGTGGCACAAAGTCGTAACCACCGGCAAGCCTTTCAAAATTATGCTTTGCCTTTACTGAGCCAGAGTGAACACAGGCTATTCGAATGATTGACATATCCTTCTCCCAACGGTGTTGTTTGCACTTTCTAAACGGTCAAACCGCCATCCACTACCAAATTGTGTCCGGTTAAAACGAAGCTCCGGGAGAACACATCCAGACAATGGTGCAATATCGACTTCGCCGGTGATGTCTCTCTGGACTAATTTGCTTTCATCACCAAAGTTTTTGATAAGTGTAAGGAGTTCCGATCCCTCGGCTTCACGACGTCCGGAAACAACTACCTCGCCCCGGCACGTGCATAGACCACCTTTGCTGCGCGACCGATGCCTCTGGTACCCCGGGGAATTCTGACGATCTTTTCTTTCAAAGATACTGTCATTTTTATCTTATTGTTCTTATCTCTACGTTTAGAATTCAATGGTGCCCCGCACCGGCCTTCACCTCCACTTTGGGCAGAAAGGAAACCACAAACAGCGCGCCCAGAATCAGGGCTATCAAAACCCCCATGGTCGCCTTGAAAGCATCCACGTAAGCCGCCCGGTTTAACGCTTCGAAGTTGGGTACTTTCTCCTGGACGATCTTATCCACAGCGTCCGGAACGGCATTATCCTCAACCTGCAAAATAAGCTCGGTCCGCTCTTTAGGTGACAGATCTTCGTTCACCTGAAGGGCCACCTTGTCAACCATTCCGCCGATGGCAATGCTGAACATGATCGATCCGATGACGGCCGTTCCCAATCCCACGCCGATTTCTTTCATCATTTCGGCAAAGCCGCTGGCACCGCCCTGCAGTTCCGGCGAGAGGGTTGAAAGTTGGATATTTCCGATCTGGGTGGTCACCGTCCCGAAGCCAAGGCCGATAACAATCATGGGCAGTAAAACCGTTGCTGCCTTCATGGTTGGCGAGGAAGCCGTCATTAGCCACAGCATGCCTGCCGCACAGAGCACCATGGAGATTTGCATGAGGGTTCGGGCTTGGATTTTTTGGATAAGGAAACCCGATGACATACCACCGGCAATGGATCCGATCATGAAAGCGGTCATCACCATACCGGCCATGGAGGCGCTGAAACTAACGGCATCCTGAAGGAAAATGGGGACAATAAACGGTAAGGCGCCCACCAGCATGTAAAACAGGAGAGCCATGGCCGATGAAACTGAAAAGGCACCGTTCTCAAACAGTTTTAAGCTGAACAGGACGGGCTTTCCCTTTTCTTCGGAACGCGAGATGTGATTAAGAAGAAGAACACCGAAAAGGATGCTGATGCCGTACAAAAGAGCCGATGGTGCTAGATTGAGCGGGTTGATAGATACTCCGACCAGTTCAAATGGACGGCGGGTATCCCACCAACCATAACGGCTGCCCAGCATTCCGGCCAGGATAACCGCGGCGATGGCCACAAACGTCAGGAAAATTCCCTGCCAGTCCAGTTTAGCTTTGATAGTTTGCGTTTCTTTTGTTTTCAGAGTGAGAAAAATACCGATCGTGGCAATTACCACCTCCAGACCGAAGGGCACCCGCCAGGAAACATTGTCGGCCATATATCCCATGAGCAAGGGGGCAACGAGTCCTGCGAAACTGGCGCCAACCCCATATATCGAAAAGGCTTTAGCGCGTTGGGCATCGTCGGTGTAATAGACAATGATGAGTGCGACGGAGGCTGGAAGAGCCAATGATGCCCCCAACCCACGAATCACGGAAAATCCCAGGATAACGATGCTGAAGGTGGGGGCAATCGCGGTCACCAACGCTGACAGCCCATACAGAGCCAGGCCGATGATATATATCTTCTTTTTGCCATGCATATCGCCAAGCTTACCGCCCAGGATACAAAGTCCTCCAAAAATGATGGCAAATATGGAGATGGCGGCCTGGACGGCAGCGGCATCGACACCGAACTCATTTTGCAGCGCAGTTTTCGCAACCGGCTTCATGAAGATGTCCATGGTCACGAGCACCATGCAGGTAGTTGCCGCCAGGGCCGGGACCCAGCTTATTTTTGCATTATCGTCATTCATTGCTCTTACCTATTAAGTAAAAAATCTGAGCCCAGAGGACAAGGGTTACTATTTTGAATAAACCCCTCTTTCACTGGCCAGCGGGGTGGAAAATACAAACTCAGCCTTCATAGTCGCCCAGCTTGGCTACACCGGGCAGATTCAGCGGACTTTCTTCGGGTGTCGGAATCTGACACAATTCAATCATATTGCCGAAGGGATCACGGGCATAAACCGCCCCACCGCCCTCCGGCAAACTGCCTAACGCGCTGCCGCCCAGGGATATTAACCGGTCCAATTCCTTTTGGGAGTCATCCACATAGAAGGCGATGTGCCGGATGCCGGTTTCATGGGCCAGAAATGTTTCCGGCGGAGCAACCGTCTGCTCCGGCGCGATGTATTCAAAGAGTTCGATATGGCAGTTTTGCCCCGCCATAATGACACCCTTGGCAGCGGATCCTTTGAGCCCGATTGCTTGATCGTAGGCTTCGCTGTCTTCCCAGCCTTCGTTTCCGATCACTTTGAACCCGAACATTTTACCGTAAAACTCGATGGCTTTCTCCAGATCAGGCACCACAATTCCCGGGTGTGCGAATGCGAGTATCATCTTAATGTCTCCAAAATATTCTTTTTTGATCGCAGACCACCGCAGACATTTTACTCCTTTTTGTCTATGCCGGTCTGCGCGGGTCTGCGCGGGTCTGCGGAAGAATTCTATCTTCTCTTAGGGCTTGACCAATAACTTGATCAGGGATTTGTCGGTCTTCAGACGCTTGAAACCAAGCTCTTCAATGTCCGCCATCGATATCGTGTCGGACAGCAACGGTTTGGTCTGGATCTTCCCACTTGCCAACATGTCCACCGCGATCTGAAAATCATGATGGGTCCATGCCAACGACCCCTTGAGCTGGATTTCACCCAGTATGAGTTTCATGGGCAATACCGGGGTTTCCTTTTCATTCACCCCGACAAGAATCACCTGTCCGCCGGGACGGGCCATGTCGATGCACTGCTGGAAAGAAACCGGTACACCGGCGCATTCAATTACCACGTCAGCTCCGCCGTCGGTAATCTTGTGGACTTGATCGCCGACCGGATTGTCGGGGTCACGGGGATTGACCGCCTCGTCCGCGCCGAGTTCCAGTGCAAGTTCACGCCGTGGTCCGGGGCTTTGGGACACGATGATCCGGCCCGCACCGCCAATCTTAAGTGCTTGAATGGCCAGCAGACCGATAGGTCCTGCCCCGGCCACAACCACGGTGTCTCCCACCTGAAACTGGGAAATCCGAACGGCATGAACTCCTGTGGCCAGAGGTTCCGTCAAGGTCCCATCCTCAAATCCGAGGTTTTCCGGCATCTTGGTTGCCATGATCTCGATATCCGGCAGCCAGATGTAGTCGGCAAAAGCCCCGTCCAGCTTATCACTGTTGCCGATGGTCCGGTCAAGATTGTTAACACAGGCGTTAGCCAGTCCCCGGCGGCAGGCCACACAGTACCCGCAGGGCGAAAACCCATTGATGGCAACCTTGTCGCCGACCTTCAAGGCTGAAACGCCTTCGCCAAGCTCTGTCACGGTACCGACGGCCTCATGGCCCATCAGGGTTCCTATGGCATAGACGGATCCTCCGGCCTCCCAGCCGTGGAGATCCGACCCGCAGATGCCGCAAAGTTCAATCTTTACAACCCCCTCGCCCGGCCCGGGAGAGGGCAGGGGACGTTCCTCTATAGTAATTTTTTTAGCGCCGGTCAGAACGACGCCTTTTTTGGTGTTTGGCATAATGAATCTCCTTGTTTTATTCCCATGGACGCATGAAAATTTTTCCGCATTTTTTGCTGACCTGTACCTCGAAAGCTTCTCCGGCCTTGGACATCGGAAAAATATGGGTGACCATGGCATCGATGTTTTTCTGCACTTGCGGGTTGCACAACATGCGCACCAGGGTCTCACGGTCCCGTGCGTTGACATCGTGTTGTCCCATTATGGCGTTGCCCGGGTCGATAACGTGCTTGAGGTTTTCCAGGGGAATATTTTGTCCGGGAATGTGACCGCAAAAGTTGATTTTGGCATAGGGAACTGTAGCCTCCAGGCATTTTAACTGGTAAAAGGGGTGCCCGGAACCGTCAATACAGTAGTCTACACCCTGCCCCTCGTGAGTGAGTGCCTTGACCTTTTCCAGCCAATTTTCGTCATTGGGATCGATAAAATGCTCCACACCCATTTTGCGCAGAATATCCTCTCGGTACTTGTTGCGGATCAGGGCGATAACGGTGCAGTTTCGGTGCAAGGCCGCAATAACATGGCCCATGGTTATGAAACCGACACCGGCTACAAGTACGGTGGAACCCGGGCGCAAGTCCATGAGCTCCTGGTTGCTCCAGCCAACACCCACCGAGCAGGTGCCGGCCTGGGCGTATTTAAAATCCAGACTGTCGGGTATCTTATACATGTTTGCCTCATGGGCAATACGATAGTGAGCCATGGCCCAGCCGCCGGACTCACTTTCATTCCAGTCCTGAATTCCCGCCATGCCGACCCGTGTCATACCTTCTTTGGGCGGATAGGTGTTCGAAGAACAATATGTGGGTGACAGCCCGTTATGACAGGCATGACAGTGACCACAATGGTCGCCCTGGAAGATAATGACCCGGTCACCAACCTTGAAGTTAGATCCGGGCATAACCTCTTCAACGATGCCCACACTTTCATGGCCCAGGCCGTCGGGGTAATCGCTTTGCCCGCCGCCATAAAACTTTTCAAAATCATGCTTAACCCAGATGCGGCTACCCTCCAGGCAGACACCAGCATATTCGTTCTTCACAATGGCATAACCTGCCTTGATCTTGGGATAAGGCCTTTCCACCAATTCAAATTTTTTGGGTTCGGGAATCGTCAATACAACGTTAGTTTTACTCATAATAAATCTCCTTTTAAAATTTATAAATATTTGGAAGGAAATATGGTTGCCATTTAATCTTCACGCCAATAAGAAAATGTGGCGCAGTGCATACCGCTGCCGGTGGCGTGATAGACGTCGTCAAAGGGAACCGGCACTACGTTAACACCACGTTTTTCAACTTCTTTAATATACTTCTTCGCACCAGAGGTGATGGCCTGGGCATCTTTGCTGAGCGCCACCGAGTTGCCGGCGCCGATCACGTATTCGTCCGGATCGATGTTTATTTGCTCCCAATCCCGGATTTCCTTCGGCAGTTGGGTCAAAAGCACATTTTTGTTGATTGCGATGAGCCCTTCTCGGATCACGGGCATCAGGGTGTCGATGTGATAACCGTAATTGGCGTCAAAGTAAATTTGCTCAACCCGCCAGCCGTATGGTTTCAGCATGCGCCGCAGTACCTCCGCACCCAACTCGTTGCCAGATGATCGGGGTTTGGACGTATCGGCGATGTGAGACTTGTCAAATACACCATGGCCGACGACCACAAGTTTGTTAGGAAAGATCCGAATGTCGCCCGGGGAAAGACCGACGCCAAAAGCGGTAGGCATGGGCAACTGGTTGGGCATGGTCAGCCACACTGCATTGGTATCGCCTTCAATAAGGCCCATGAAGGCTTCAATGTACTCGACGCAGTTATAACGAATACTGGGCTGGGTTTCATGGAAATTCACCAGCACGTTTCCAAACGTCTCCCCAAATGCCTGGGCGTGAAACGCCCAATGCTTTCCGTACTTGCCCAACCAACCGGATGTGTAATTTATAACTTCCGGCGGAGGCGTCTGGGTGTTCTGGATCACATGGGCACCGGCCTGGCGGTAGACATCGGCCAGCGCTTCGAGTCCTTTCACCATTTTCTCCCAAAGCTCCCGGTCCACATCACGGACGTGCTTGCCGCGATTGCGTGCCATCCATTCCAGTTTTTCCCGGGGCAGCGACCGAAAGCTCGTGTACCACGAGGGATGAAAAGGGTCGGGAAGATACATCGACTCCGGGTTGCCGAGGATGACGCCCTTAATCTGGGCAAACTCATGCTCTACGTATACTTTCTGTCCTTCGGCCTGTTCCCGCAGACCCGGAATCATCACCTGTTTGTTTTCTTCCAGCGCAGCGATGGCGCGCTCTTCGGTCCATTCGGGTAAATTTTCATTATCCATAACGACAGCTCCTTTCTTTTAAATTGATATTTTAAAGAAAATCCTCCAATTTAATTGCTGTTATTTTCTGGGCCATCCCCAAGCGATATCAAAATAGACCAGTGTTCCTTCCGGCCCGTTGTGTACATCGAAATCCTGGTAAGCACGCAAATTTAGGTTAACCGGACCGATGCCGTGCGAAAGGGTCAAGCCGATGCCGTTGGACCGGTACCTGTCCACCGGCTCCGCATCAACCCCGCTGGGATCATTGACCTGCCGGTAGAAAAAACCGGTAAAACCGAAACTGGTACGTTCGGTAAATTCCAGGCCGAGGTTCCACTCAAAAGTTAAGCTATCGCCAGGCCGGAAATCACGCCCCTGCTGGTTTGAATGAATTTCATAAAACAAACCACCGGTGGCCAGCAGGGGCAGATCACTGAAAATGCCCTTTTCGGTACGGTAGGTTCCCAATGCGAAGGGCATGACGGTCCAAAAGCCTAAACCGGTATTGTCGTTCTCACCGGAATTATATTTTCCGGTAGGGGCAAATCCCCCAAGTGCGGTAACCAGATGAAATTCCGACCAATGCCAGCCGAGGCCAATCGGGGAGAAAAACATATCGGTGAGACCCACCGGGGCATCCTGGGGGGCGCCGTCGACCAGCACCGGTACGCCTGACAGGTTTCCAATCGCAGGCGTCACTACCGCCTGGTAATCACCGCCGAAGAGCTTGAAATCCGGACGCCACACCAGTGCCAGGGAAGTGAGCAGATAATCTGTCTCGTCTGAACTGGCCGTGTCACCCGATCCGTCCTTGAAATTGCGCGCATTGAAATACATTGTGGTGTTCTGCATGTAAAAACCGGGGTCCTGCGCCATCATGCCGGCTTTCAAATTGCCGTTCCAGCCCGGGGCGTAATGACCGGTCTGAACATTCTGAGCCGCAACAGAACCTTCACCCGCAATCAGTAGCACGACAATGCATATAAGGATCATCTGCCGTGTGACGCTGGTTACACCCTGTCTGGTAGGAAAAATCTTTCCATAGGGCAGCATAACTACTGATAGGCATTTTGCTTTTTCAACCATTAAGAGTGCCTCGATAAAAAAAACGGCTGGGCCTGTTTAAACATCCCATCCTCCGTTTTGGATGAAGGTATGGCGGACATGGACCTAACCAGGGCTTGATCATGAATCCTGACCAGCTCGAGTGTTTGCAGCTAAATCGTCTTCGCTTGCCTTTTGCTCTTGCCCGTACACTGCCGAGATATCAAAGAGAAGCATCAACCATATTATAGCAGTCCTCCGATTGTCTTATTGTTCATCGTGCCCCCCAAACTAAAGTAAAAACGAATATTTGTTGAGCTGAATACGATCAAAGATATCCTTTAAAATGTAATCAAACCGTGGACCGCATTACCAGTGCTTCGATAACCTCTATTGACTCTTGCTCAAGTCCTTTGGATATAGTAAGATATTCTGCAATTATGGTCTTGGCCTCTGGTGATTTTGACTGGCCCCAATATCTAAGAGCATTTTCACAGTCGAGGTAATTCTCTGCTATCTCCTGGAGTGTAGGGTCAACATCCAACCATTGTTTAATAATGTTATCCTTTTCAGGAAAATGTTGTTGCAGTACCGTCAATAGAGCTTTCATGTCGAGACCCGTTGTTTGACAATTCCAGTTCATGAATACCAAGAGTTTGTCGATTAAAACCAGTATACAATCATCCAGGTGATATCGACTAGAACGTACATGTTACGTACATGTTACGTACATGTTACAGAAACACATGTCAGCTTGAATATATTGACTTTTTAGTATCTGCTTACCATCGAACTTCAGCCAACTTCAAAAGTTTTTTGGGCATCGGCGGTGTGTTCACAGAATGTTTAAGGAGAGATCCAATCATTGCTCCCATGTTAAATCTACGGTTAAAACGATAACAATACTCTGCCAAATATCGCGGGACATGTTTATCACTTATCGAATGGTACGCACCACGTATAGCAGTTTTAACATTCCCGATAACGGTATTGAGCCATTTGAATATATTTCGTGATAGGCCCTTGTTTTTGTTGGTTGGAATCGACAAATGATTTGATTTTGCATCTTCAATTCCCGGAAAGCAATTTAAACCATCGGATACAACGTAGCTATCAGGAACAAGATGTTTTGAGCTCCATGCAGCGATTTCTTGTTTAGTAAATCCTGCTACCTTATTGAACTTAATAAATATTGGGTGCTTTTCTTTCGATAGTTGAATAGCGGCGACAAAAGGTGTTTTTCCAGAAGCACCACGGCCTCTTTTGCCACCCTGCTTTTTGCCACCACAATACGCATCATCTATAAGAACCAATCCCCTCAGAGGGATGAGATCATCACGTTCTTTCATCGTTTGTTGTAGTTTATGTTTTATCCGTAAGGCAGAATTGGCTGAGATACCAAGGGTACGAGCAAGTTTAAGAGAGGAAATTCCGTCTTTAGACTGTGTTATGAAGTAAATGGCAAGAAACCAAACTTTGAGAGGAAGTTTAGTAGAAGCAAAGATTGTATTGCTGATCACTGACCGCTGTGCATGACAACGATGACATTGATATACTTTGCGACTCTCAAGATAACAGGAACCAGAATGACCGCATTCATGGCAAATATATCCCTCTGGCCATCGTAAACGAAAAAGAGCTTCGTAACATTGTTGTTCGGTTCCATACATGGAAAGAAATACTCCTAAACTCAAACCTTTTTGAAATTGAACTTTATTTTTAGCCATGGGAAAGTCCTCCTTGTGAATTTAGCGGCATTATTCCATAACTGATAGGACAAATAGCGTCCTACTAAAAACTAGCTGAACTTTAGTGGTAAGCAGATTTTAGTATCAAACATGAATAACAATATCTTTCATATCGAAGTGCCGGAAGAGACCGTTCGAGGCCAGGTGGCACGTATAATCCAAAGCTCTCGATTCAATTGTTCGGAGAAACAGAAACGTTTCCTGCAATTTATCGTAGACGAAACCTTTGGGGGCAGGACCACGCAACTCAAAGCCTATACTGTGGCAATTGCAGTATACGATCGACCCTCAACTTTTGATCCTCAATCAGACCCAATTGTTAGAGTGGAAGCGGGGAGGCTCCGTCGTGCACTAAAAAACTATTACCTCTCATCAGATGGAGAAGACCTCGTAAGTATAACGATCCCCAAAGGTGGGTATATTCCTCTCTTCAAAGATATTTCTATATCATTCAAGGATGATACTCAGACACAATCAGCTTCAAGTCACCAAAATCCTTTTGCTGGGCCTTCAATAGTAGTCACACCTCTGGTCAATCTATCTGGAGAAAAGAGTCAAGATTATTTCGTCGATGGCCTGACAGAGGAGTTGACGTCCGAGCTAGCGCGTTTTCAGGATATTTCAGTTATCGCGGCACAATCGGCCATGCGGTTTAAGGGTAAGCGCCCCACAAACCGCTTCTAGCATTACCCCATAAACTATGTTCCCGTGAGCACTTTCAAATTCAAGGAGGTGTACATGGAACCATCACAGGAATCGATTTCAAAATCAAAGCAAAAATACTG
>JBLHNU010000067.1:0-29383 GCA_047622095.1 Desulforhopalus sp. | reverse complement strand
GAATTAATGGTTTTACCTGACACCAAAATCCTCCTTTGTTGAAAGTGGGTTTTTGAGTTAGGTTTTTACCATAGTGAACCGGACAAGATAGTTGTCATTTACCGGCCAAGCTAATTGTCACATAATATCATGCTTTAAGCTGGAAGCTAAAGCAGCTGTCTGCGTTACAAATTAACACCCCGATCCAGAAAGATGTCTTAAATCAATTTGAAAAGTCCGACCACGAGGTTCTGCTGGAAGATCAGCGCTTATATCAAAAAATCCAAACCAATCGTACTACATCAGCAACGAAACTAGAAGACACGAAAAATCAGCTAAATGAGACACAAGATCAAGCGGGAGAGGTTCGCTCCTTAATCGAGCTGGCTTCAAATATTATTGCAAATACCCAACAGTCTGCATGTCCTGTATGTCAACAGGATTACAAGACTGCACATTTACTTCAGCAACGTATTGCAGATAATCCTGTTTTAGGGGCACGCGAAAAAGAACTCACTCAAAGCATACAGGGGTTACAAAACCAGATATGTTCTTTTGATGAGACATTGAATGAGCATGTACATAGGTTTAAAAGAATTCTAATTGAACAAAAAGAAATTTTAGAGCGCTCTTTTGTGAACGCCGAGCGCGACCAAAGAGAACAAAAAAGCCAACATGAACACGCAATAAAATCATTAAGCCAGAATGCGGAACAGATTAAAGTATTGAGTGAGGTGCTTCTGAATAAGTCAAAAAATGAATATCAGCTTTTTATTGGTGGTGTGATCACTCGGTCTAAGCAAAAAAATGATGAATTGAGTGGTAAGATTACTGCTATAGAGAAGGTGCAAGTCACTTCGGAATCAGATATAGCGTCTCTTGTTGCTGAGCAGTCAAAGTTGAGAGTTCGTAAGGATGATCAGGTTAGATTGGACGAGCCTTTTATAGTTCTACAACGTTATCTCGAATCTTTGGCTGTTTCGATAGATGACTCTTCGATAGATGGCTCGGAGAGTGCGCTCAAAGAGTTCTTGGGGAAACAGGAGGCGAATTGGTCGGATAAACTTGAAGTTCAAAAGTTAAAGCGAACTGAGCTTGAGAAACAGATCGCCAGTTTAAAAGAACGTTGTGCTGTTGAAGATCGTGCGGCATCAGTTGATGATTTGTCAGCGAAGAGGAGGGGTATTATTGAGCAAATTGGAATGCTCAATCAAGAGGTATCTTCCTTTCAGGTCCTCATGAAAAAAATGGATCGACCTATTCCTGAAGATTCATTGCAGTGGACTTGTTGCAAAGAGGTAATTGAGCGCTACATCAATCAGCAAATTGATGGCACTGCCAAAATGTCAAAAGCTCAAGCGGCCATGCGTTCAATACAGAAGATATCTGAAATGGCCGTCGAATTTCGTGATCCACAGATGCTTCAGGGGCAGCTGAACGAGTTAACCACTCAACTAAAAGCACACAAACTAATAATTGATGCTCTGCAAAAGGACGTTGAAAAAATCAGCACTTATATTCGCGAAACTACCGATGTGTATTTTAGAACCGATTTAATCAATCAATTGTACACCGCGATTGATCCTCACCCAGAATTTAAGAGGATTAAATTTGAGTGCAATATGGATGGTGATAGGCCTCAGCTTCGCATTTTCGCGGTAGACTCGGAAGCTATTGATCAGGTGTGCCCAACACTCACCTTTAGTTCTGCTCAGATTAATGTGTTAGCGCTTAGTATATTCTTGGCTCAGGCACTCACGACCAAAGATGATAATAGGGAAGACGTCGATTGCATCTTCATTGACGACCCCGTTCAGTCTGTAGATTCTATCAATTCTTTGAGCTTTATCGATCTAATGCGGACGATCTGCCTGGTGTTTGATAAGCAAATCATTGTCTCAACGCATGATGAGAATTTTCATGAGTTACTGAAAAAGAAGATTCCACCTGGGGTTTTACCTGCCAAATATCTAAAGTTGGCTTCGTTTGGTCAGGTTGTTGATGACTAAAGAATATGTTTGGAATATCCTGGGTAGAGTAGAGAGCAGGTCTTATCAGCGTTAGGTTCAGCTTATCTGTTTCCGCCCCTTTCGTCTATGTGGGGATAGGATTAAATCTTTAATCTTGGCAGATGATCAGTAAATTCTACTGAGAGCCTATCATTCTTATCCTAACTACGCTGTGGATAAAAAAAGACACCAAATACTTACCGGAAGAAGTCTGGATTTTTTCATAAAGAGACACAGAGTATGAGCTACTCAAGTGGGCGATGAAACAATATTTCGCCTCTCATTAATCTGAAGAAAGGTGCTGTTATGAATATGGATGATTTACTTCAAGTGGGTGCAAAGATCTTTAGTGAAAGTAACTTAAGCGGCGATGCTGGAAGCAAACTCGATCTTGGTTCTATTGTCTCGGCCTTGTCAGGAGTAACAGGTGGGCAAGGGTTTGATCTTGGTTCTTTGATGAGCAGTCTTAATTCCGGTGGCCTTGGCGATATTGCAAAATCATGGCTGGGTGATGGAGCTAATGAAGGTATCTCACCTGATCAGGTTTCCAGTATGCTTGGACCTGATAAAATAGCTGAATTTGCATCCAAGCTCGGCTTGAGCAATGAAGAAGCTGCAGGAGGACTGTCTGAAGCGCTGCCTAAGATTATGGATCAGGGAAGTACCGGAGGCTCGCTGCTTGATTCAATTGGTGGTATTGAGGGCGCATTGGGGCTTGCTGGTAAACTATTTGGTAGGTAGCATTTAACCAGAGTCATTGAGGTGATATTATGTTTAAGGTAAGTCAAAACGGACCAAATCGACTTGATCTGGAATTTGAAGGGAAACTCGATAGCGATGATATGCGGGCAGCCCTTGATGCGCTGGTAGAACAATCCAAAGGTATTCAGTCGGGGCGTATGCTCTATAAAATTGGAGATTTCAAAATTCCCACTTTAGGAGCGATAGGTATTGAGCTTTCCCGTCTGCCTGAGCTGTTAAAATTGATGAGACAGTTTGATCGTGCGGCTGTACTGTGTAACAAGAAGTGGGTTCAGAAAGTAAGTGAGTTCGAGGGGATGCTCATTCCTGGTCTTGAAATAAAAGCCTTTGACTACGATGACAAGGAAGCAGCAGAGGCCTGGCTCGCAGAATGAAGTTGCGTGGCAGGCCTCTATATAAAAGTGTCGTTGTTCGCTAATTCTTGGGAATAGATTCTTTTTTGAGTTTTTCGTCAGGTGGGATGACTATGACAGTCTCATTTATATCCTGATCGAGTTCCGCCTGCTCATAAAGTAGCATCGCGGGGCCAGATCTTCTTTCTGAGTTGTCAGCCGCTTTTCTTCCATAGATAGGCACTTTCTGCTGCTTCTCGGCGCACCCCATAAGGAACAGGCAGAGAGCAAGGACGATGAGTAATTGTTTAGTCATATATAATATCCTGAGCGGTTGTTTGACTGTTCTTTATTTGTTTTGGGCAAGAAAAATATTTGAAAGCTGGTCCGAAGTAATGATAACGTAAATTGAAGCTGGAGCGCTACTTTCTTTTGTCTTCGTTTCAGCACCTTCTTCTGGTTTCTCAGAAGGTCGTATGGGCTGATCGCTTGAAAATTTAACAGTTGCAAGTATCTCTGAATCAGTAGACTTAGCCATGTTAAATAGATCTTGTGGGATAAGACCATCTTTGCCAAAGGCCCAGTATATCAGTTTGTCGTGGGCCATTTTTGTAGGCTCTTCAAACTGCATCATCAGCTCACCAACCATGTTCTTCATATCTTGCTGTGTAGCTGTGGGGTTTTCTTTGTACAGGCCTATAACCATATCACTTTTACTGCTGGCTACGATAAAGACTCCATTGTCCTGGAATTTGTAGCTTCCCTTAATCGTTTTTGCAATCGTGTTTTCTTTAGCATTGTCTTTCTGTTGTTCTGTTAGTTTTTGACCGAGAAAGTAGTCGCTAAAACCGAGTTTGAGCCCAGCAATGTCAGTTCCAAGACGTTGCATTGCGGTAGCACTATCTTCGGCAAGTAATTGACTGGCAGGAATCAGGGTGATGAATAGACTCAGTAGCAACAGATACACGTTTTTCATAGTCTTGTTTTAACCTTAACTAGAATAAAACCACCCCGCCATGGTGAGTGGCGGGGTGGTTGTTTGAACAAAAGATCATACAATAATAAGTTCTCTAATTATAGAGGCTTATTGCTTGTAACGATCCTTTTCTTCGGCCTTGATTTCCTTCATTAAGTCGGCGTCAAACCCTTCTTTGTACCAAGCGTGTTCCGGTCTTGCGAGGATTGCTCCTACTTCTTTTTCGTACTTCTCAGTCATACCTTTCAGTTCTGCGAGATGCATCAATTCAGGGATGAATTTAAAATAGAAGTTATGAGCGACATCATACATACCATGCCAATGGGTGTAATCAGGTCCCTGCATGGCGGCACCGTGACGAGCACGACGTCCTTCATGATGCCAGAGCTCCCACCAATGCCAACCGAGTTCGGTGTGGAAGGTAGATCCGTGAATTAAACCATCTTTCATGGCCATGCCGTAGAGCTTCTTAGTTGGTTTTGCAAACTTCTCGTTATAGGTAACGACGAGGGAGTCAAATTGCTTATAAAAGCTGCTGACTTTCTGCTCGCCATGACACTGTTTACAGACGCCTTTCATGTTGTTACGACGGTCTTCCCAACTAACAACTTCAACAGCTTCTTTTTCAACAGGTACTTTCTTCCAGGCACCGTCAACATGCTTGAACTCTTTGTATTTAATCTCAGAGCCAGCCTGTGGTGGAATGTCGCCAGGAATATCTTTTTGAGTGCCATCAGCAAAGATAACTCTGTTCAGCTTTGCAGATACTTTAGGTCGGAGAGTCCAGGAAATTCTATCACCAACATTATGGGTGTTTTGAACAACTGAGCCATCAGATTTTTGATAAGAACCAATGTGACAGGTGGCACAGGTTGGGGCGGTGTAATAATCTTTGCCGAGTACCCATTTACCAGCCTTCATGATATTCATTCCGTTCATGCCATGAGCGCGGGATGCTGAATTGTATGCAATACCGTGCTTGGACTCATTATAGATCTCCATTTGTGGATGATCAGGTCCAAGGTGACATTTGCCGCAGTTCTCAGGTTGACGGGCTGTAGATGCGCGGAAGCTGTGCTTTCCGTGACATGCGTTACAAGCACCTTTTGTTCCATCAGGATTCAGACGACCAACACCAGAGTTTGGGTAGGTCGAAGGATCGAGCATTACAGCACCATACTCATTTTTAAGTGTTTTACCATCTGCTCCCATCTGAGCTTTAAGCTCAGAACCGTGACACTGCCAGCAACCATTAACTGCATCGGCTTTGTCTTCCATGGAACAGATAACTTCGCCAACAACATTGTCCAGTGAAGCCATGATCTGGCCTGCGGCTGCATGATGTGAATTTTGCTGCTCTTTTACTTCTCTTTCATGGCAGTATCCACAATCTTTAGGGGTTTGAATAGATTTGATAAAAGCGCCTTCATGGGTATAACCCATAATATCGTCCTTATCCGCAGCATGGCAGTTGTAACAGGCTACTGAGCCATCCTGACCTGCAGCATGGGGTGAGTTTCTCCACTGCTGAACCAGTGAATTGTTCTCCTTTAAGTGGCAATTAACGCATTTTACATTAATTTCCTTGTTTTTCTCATTCGTCACATCCATGGATAGCTTGGTTGTAGCAAAAGCAGAACCAGCAATAAAACATCCGATGAATGCCAGCGAAACCACCTTACGCCAATGTTGCATTCTATTTCCTCCAATTTGATTAAAAGTTAAAAAACTCTTTGCCAGTGATCCCAGCCCTTCGTTTCGTTTCATATCCCTCCTTTTTGACTTGTTGTATAAAAAGTATTCTAACTAAAAAAATACGTAGAACATCTTATCCGTTATCTGTTTCTTCAGTTACCCAGAGTGGAAAAAACTTGCTTAATATAAAGAGAATGATGAGTGGAGCCACCATAACGATAATGGCTACAATGATGCCTTCACGACCTTCCCACGCTGGTAAAAATGAAACCTGTCCTCGGGTGGAGTTGGACATTAACTGCCCCCCGATGACAACATTCCAACGCATGAGTAAGACCTGAAGTAAAATCATCAGAGATACGATGGGGGCAAAAAAGAGGATAAGCTTATCCTTGAATTTTATGAGGCAGAGAAAGCCAAGTAAAACGAGCGGGATAATGGAAAAGACTTTAACCTGGAGGAGCCAGTACGTCGTGTTGAGTGGTCCCCAGAGCAAGTTTTCAAGTACGTGCCAGTGGTGTGTAGACATGTAAAAATGGCTAAAAACTTCAAGCATTTCAAAAACAAAATCGAGAATGAAAAATCCCCACAAAAACTTGAGGGCTGTTCGAACGCAGTCGACGTCAATTGGCTGACCAGTGAACTTTTTAATGAGGATATAGCTGAAGATGATACCAGCAATTCCAGAGACACAGGCGGACAGAAGAAAAATAACAGGCATAAGTGGTGTTGCCCACAAAGGGTTCGCCTTAATACCGCCAAAAATAAAACCCACATAGCCATGAAGGGTACACGCCATGGGAATGCCGATACCTGCTAAGAAGCTGATGATCTTGTGATCCAGCTGCAGAGATTCCTTTGATAGGTTGTCATTGAAAAAGGCGAGAAAGGCGTAAAGCTTTCTCTTAATCCCAGAAGAATTCTTCCATTGGACCACCATGGTGGGGCGATAAATGAAGAGAATCTCGTGGATGAGGAGAATGAAATATGCGGAATAGATATAGCCAAAACCCGCCATTGCAGAAGTAGGGTTAGGGGTGAAAAACATATTAAAGGATCGTTCCGGATGACCAAGATGTAAAAGCAGTGGCCAGGTTGCACAGCAGAGAAAGGCGAGTGCGAAGACCAGTGAATATCTGGATATCGGTTTGAGTGCATTGATCCCAAAAACATGATAGAGGGACGAGACAATGAATGCTCCAGCAACAATACCAGTGATATATGGATACAGTACGATCATCAGACCCCAGTGAACATGCAGATCATTGGGAAACACGAAGTTGGTCAAAGCAGCAATTGTATCGCCATGTTGAATAGCAGCACTCATTAGACCACCTCCCTTCTTAAGCCGACATAGTGAAGAGCGGGGTTGTTCCCCATGTCGGGTTTGAGCACTGAAATTACATGGGGTTCATGGAGAATCTTCCAGACTTCAGAGTTCTTGTCATTGAGGTCGCCAAACTTACGGGCGTGTACAGGGCAGACACTTACACAGGCAGGGAGTAACCCTTTTCTTACCCTGTGGTAGCACCATGTACATTTTTCAGCTGTATGGGTTCTGGGGTTAATAAAGCGCACTGAATATGGACAGGCCTGAATACAGTATGAGCAACCGACACAGCGATCTTTATCAATAAGGACAAATCCATCATCAGTTTTGTATGTTGCACCAACGGGGCAGACCTGAACGCAGGATGGCTTTTCACACATGTTACAAAGTTTAGGGACAAAGAAGGTGTCCCGTGTTGGGTTTGGCAGACCCAACCGTGGTGTCGTGTATCCACCGAGACCGCCATTAGGTGAGTCTACGTAAACATCATCATGATCGTCAATAATGTATCGTTCAACCCAGGTTCTGTAGTGGCCATCTGGGACATCATATTCAGCTTTATCGGCGATACAGCAAGAACCGCAACCAATACAGGCTGTAATGTCGACCACAAAGGCAAACCTTTTTTGAGTGAACACAGATTCTTCTGCCCGCATACCGGGGATCTGTTCAGCAATCTCTTTAGCACCTGCCGGGAGAACAAGAAGGAGTGAGCCTGCGATAGTGCCGCCAAGGACTTTCTTTATAAAACCACGTCTGTCCTGCTGAATTTCTTTTTGTATTTCGTCTGGTGTCATTTCTGCTTCGCCTCCACTATACCAATCATTTCTTTTGCCTGCGTAACCCAGAGAAGTGGGTCATGAACCATATGACACTGATTGCAGTTATGGGTAATCCGAACCTGTTTCTGCTCAAGATGTTCCGGCATACCAATGACCTTTATAGATTCACGTGGTCTCGCCTGGATAATCTTGTTGTGGCATCGTAGGCATAGTTGAGTGATTTCTTTATTACGCTTAACCGGGAGCGTGCCTATCTTCTGACCATTTTCTATATGATTGCCATAAGGACCATGGCATATCTCACAGGAAACGGTTTTATGTACACCCTTTTTGTGGATCCTTCGAATAGGCTTATGACATTCAAAACAAGCTTCATTGGATTGCAGTTTAATGGGGACATTCTTCTGGTCCGCAATATCAGTCCCCCGATAGTGACCGTATTGTCCCATGCTCTCCGGGATAAAAAACTGCCGACCAAAAAACGCTGCAACTCCGAAGACCACAAACGCGATGATCAGTTTGATGAGGTGGGAGTTGTATCTGGATTTCGACTCCTTGTGCACGTAATGCCTCCTTAGATTTGTCTATTCAGGTGTAACATTTGGGAGAAACGCTTCGCTAAACTACGGCCGCTAGGCAAGACAAATGCAAATTAGGGACCAGTTGAACACTAGTGTTATTCCAAGTGGTTATGTTGGCGTGCTTTTGGTGAAGTTACCAAGAGGTAACGTTGTACGGGGGTGTTTGTTACTGTTTGGTAACGCTCGGTATGGTGAAAAACCAAAGCTGTGGGATTGTAAGTGGAGGTTGAATTTTCGTTTCTCTTTTGACAGAGCGGTTCAATATTCTTGAGCTTATAAAAGAGAGGGGGGAGAGTGGCTCACGATGTCCCTACATTGCCAACGGGATGTAGGAACAATACATAGATGACTCAATGTGAGATGCCGTTTGTAGATTGGGTGATGAAGACCTGGTTAAATGAGATTCACGAAGGCTTTCGAAAACCAAATGGTTTTGGAAGCTTTTCTCCCTGGGCCATTCTTTCCGCTTCATCCTCTGTGTTGAGATAGGTTACTCCGACGTTGAGTACTTTTTCGTCTTTGTTGATTCGGTCTATGATCGTTTCCATCTCTTCTGAACTTTTTGTATCAAGCACTGCAACAATATTGGCTTTTTCGTCAGCTCCATGAACTTCTACCCCAGAGATATCTTTGAGCTGAGAGAGGACTGCGTCAAGCTTGTCAGGTGTACTGGTGATAATGATCCCGCTAATCGGCATTATAAAAACTCCAAAATGTAGAACTGTTTATATAGATGAGTCTGTTGATTTACTAGGATTTTGGTTCGAGATCAAGGCATGCGAAAAAAATAGCCACAGGCATATATTTGATATTCCGAGGAATATTTTTTTCGCATAACGAAGATATCGGGCCAAAAGGCAGTAAATCAATTGGCTCATAGATAAAGCCGGCACTGTTCTGCCAGCTTTATCGCTTTTACAATATGCTCTGACCCTGGTGTTACATCACTTAAAGAATTGCAGCCCCAAGTGATGTAGGCTTAAACAATATATGGTCTGAGTGGTTGGGGACCAGACACCCGTTTAATCTGGACAGCACAGATTTTAAACTCAGGTTCTTTTGAGCCGGGATCGATGGCATCTTTTGTAACCTTATTAATCATACGGTCTTTATGTTGATCATGCCAGTAGGCAAAGACCATTCCCTCAATTGGCCCCTCATACACCTTAGCGGGTAAGAGATTGACTCCTCTTCTGGATCTTACCTCAACCATATCACCTGGTTTGATTCCAAGTCGCTCAGCATCTTTTGGATTGACCTCGACATAAGCATAAGGGTTGGCTCTCAAGAGCTCAGGAATCCTTCCGGTCATTGACATGGTATGCCAGTGATCGATAATCCTACCTGTTGAAAGATAGAATGGATATTCCGCATCTGGAATCTCATCCGGATCCGCTTGATCTCTATGCCAGATCCACAGGGTGCGATCAGGATGAGCAGGGCCATAGAACTGGTAGGGGAGATCGTTCTTTGACTCGCTGTCCGCCATTGGATCACGACCTTTGACGAATTTTTTCACTGTGCCGCCGGTTAAAGCAAACTCAGTGGTTGGCGCTGGCCATTGTACACCATCTGCCATAGACTCTAAGACTTCATAAGTCGCTCCGCGAAGATCATTATCACGGTGAGCAGTAAGTTTCTGGGTGTATTCATCCCAGATCGCTTTTGGCAGTTCATAGTCTTCTTCAAGACCATCAAAAGGTTTGATGCATTGGGCAATGACAGGATCATTCATCTTTTCTGCGAGTATTCTTGCCCACTCTCTTATGATCCATACCTCTGGCTTTGCATCACCTGGGGCATCGATCGCCTTTTTGGTGATTTGCGAGCGACGTTCAGTGCAACCGTAGACTCCGGTCTTTTCAAAGTGAAAAGCGGTGGGGAGTACAAGGTTGGATTTTTGAGTTGTCAGGGTTTGGAAGATATCGGTTGTGACCATGAACACATCTTCTCTATCCATTCCCTTATTATAGAGATTGCAGTTAGGTAAACTCTGGACAGGGCTGGTGCAGTTGATCCAGATCGCTTTGACCTTAGCTTCGTTCACTGCTGAAAACATAGCCATGGTGTGAAGACCTGGCTTTGGAGGAATACGGCCGGCTGGAATACCCCAGGCTGCTTCAACCTGATTACGAAGCTTTTCTTTTTTTACCAGTCTGTGACCAGGTAAAATATGACAGAGTCCACCACCTTCACGGACACCACCACAGGCATTTGGTTGACCAGTAAGAGATAAACTGTCAGCACCATCTTTTAAGAGTTGGCCGGTGAGGATATGGAGATTGTTCATCAGGTTGTTAGCCCAGACCCCTTGCTTACGCTGATTAAGACCCATACACCAGAGACTGACAGTGCCTTTAGAGGTCGCAAACCAGCGTGCGATAGTTCGAACATCTTCTGCTGTAAACGTACCTCCGCAGGTCTTTACTACGGATTCTGGAGTGTATTTGGCAACATGGGCCTTGAAGTCGTCAAAGGATGTGGCCTCTTTTTTACCTTTTCTAAACGTTGCGTAATTTTTAAGGAACTCTTCGTCGTACAGCTTTTCTTCAATGATAACGTTGGCCATTGCATTGAGAAGGCCTAGATCGGTACCTGGCTTAAACTGTAGATGCTTATCCGCTATTCTTGAAGTTTGGGAGATGCGTGGATCAATGTTGATAACTTTTACGGTGTCAGGGTTATCAAGCTTGCGACGCATGATCCGTCTAAAGAGAACTGGATGGGCCTCGGCTGTGTTTGAACCAACGATGAAAAAGCAGTGAGCTTTTTCAAGATCAGAATAACCGCCAATAGGTTCATCAGCACCAAAGGAACTTAGGTATCCACCAACAGCGGAAGCCATGCAGAGACGAGGGTTACCTTCAACATTATTTGATTGCAGACCACCGCGCATGATTTTTTGAAAGAAATAGGTCTCTTCTGTCAGAGCCTGGCCTGAGCCGTAATAGGCCACTGCCTCACCACCACCTTCTTTGTGGGCTTTGGCAAATTCGGTTGCAGCGATATCGAGGGCTTTATCCCAGGAGATTTCCTGGAATTTATCGGTCTTTTTCTTGCGATAAAGAGGTTTGGTCAGTCGATCTGGGTGACGCATACATTTCCAGAAATGCATACCTTTCATACATACATAGCCATAATTTGTACGGGATTCAGCTACTCCTCTGATTCCCATGGGGTTGCTATCTTTAACGCCAAGTTCAACTCTGCAGCCGACACCACAAAGTCTGCAACTGCCGCGATGCCAAACAATGCCTTCGTTGGCGCGAGCAATGTTGATATCGTCTATTGGTAAACTCATACCTAAATAAGACGCAGCTGAGAGAGCTGCGGCTTTTTTAATAAAGTCTCGTCGTGTTTGTGCCATTATATTCTCCTTTATAGCTTATGGTCCTGCGATTATTTTTTGGCTTTGAATACGTGGGGCACATGACAATCCCAGCAGGCTTTATCTTTAGAGCATTTTTCCAATTGGTCTAGGTGACAGACGGCGCAATCAGCTTTGGTTGGAGTAACTTTAAACGTCTCATAGGTGCCATGACACTGATAGCACTTAATCATGGCAATTCCATGGGTTGAGTCATACCACTGCTTCTCTATCTCAGGCGTGGTCTCTTTATGGCAATCAGAACATGCAATATACATTTCTTGTTCTGAGAGCTCTGGATGTTCAGCTTTTTCGGTGTTATCTGCCATAACAGAAACAGATACAAACAGTAGCACCATCATTGACAGCGTTATGCTGATCCAGCGAATTCCTCTTTGTTTGTTCACCCCTTACCTCCTCTTTATGGTTATGCAACTTGAAAGATGTGTACTTGTCTCTATATGAATGAGTCGTGGGATTATGTTCTGTATGCGGTTCTTTGGTAGCAAACTTTGTGCCATAGGATTTACTCTGTAATTCTCTGTTTATTTATCAAAGGAAACGGGATTGTGTTACCTTATGGTTACATGCTTGGGGCTGTTGTGTTACTAAACAGTAACGTATGTTGTGTGTTAGAGTGTGGTGGAAGGTTTGTCGTAGGGAGAATATAACAATTTTCAGAGATCTTTTAGGTGGAGAATAAGGCCTTACCTCTCCACGGTAGGTGCTTTTTCACGAGAGTGATCGGGATGGTGCGGAAATTGCCTAGCTTTTATAGCAACCTTCCATGGTTGAATGAGAGTCCAAGCAGTAAGGAATACAAAATTTATCCAATGCTAAAGGAATGATGTATGGCACGTATGTTTACAAATACAGTTTCCCTGAGAACGAAGTTTGTCATCTTTATAGGTGCTATTATTTCAGCATTTTATTTTTACATGCTTCATCGAACGGCAGTTTTTGACCAGTCGATGATTTTAAAGCAGGCGGAGCAGCAGGCACGAATGCTTTATCAGCAGATACTCCTCACACGGCAGTGGGCTTCTGATCATAATGGCCTCTTTATTTTAAAACGTAAAGGGGTTGAGGCTAATCCACATCTTGATCTACCGACTGTAACTGATATGGCAGGGCAGACCTACTTTTTAAGAAATCCTGCCATGATTACAAGGGAGTTATCTGCCTATGCAAAAAGAGATGGTTTGGGTTTTTTTAGAGTGACAAGTCTGAGACCTGTGAACCCTAATAATGAACCTGATGAATTTGAAAGGCACGCTCTGCGTCAGTTCAATGAGGGAAAGGAAGAAGTTATCAGTACAAACACTTCCGAGGAGGGAAGAGTTGTACGGTTTATCGCGCCTCTTAAGGTAACATCCTCTTGTTTGACCTGTCATGCCCGACATGGCTATAGAGAAGGTGATATCCGGGGAGGATTGTCTATAACTATTCCCATTGATTGGGCGCATGAGATGATTGAACGTAATATTCATTCACTCATATTTACGGGGATTGCCAGTATTCTCTTTGTCACAGCTGCTCTTTTTTTAATGTTTGAATCGCTTATTGTTCACCGAATTCACAGGTTGTCTGAAGCTATGGATAAGTTTCCGGAAGATCTGCCGGACCAGAAGATGCTCCCATCGGTTTTCAATGATGAACTAGATGTGGTGAACGAAAATTTTGTTGTTTTCTGCGATCGATTAAAAAAATCCCAGAGTGAGTTGCTCAAGACAAAGGCTTTATCATATCAGAATGAAAAAATGTCATCTCTTGGCATCTTGTCAGCGGGGATTGCACATGAGGTGAACAATCCCTTGGGAGGGATGTTGAACTGTGTAAAGTCGATGCGGGAAAATCCCGAGGATATAGAGTTGACTGAACGTTATTTGCCGCTTCTGGATAAGGGGCTTAGACAAATAGAGACGGTTATGCGTCAATTACTTAACTTTGGAAGAACAGAACCTCTCAACAGCAGCAATGTTGATCTGAAACTACTTTTTGAAGAATGTATTGTGTTGCTCTCTTATAAACTGAGTAACATTGAATTGATCACCGACATTGCAATTGAAAAAGATTATTTTCTTGATATGGAGGCGTGCAAGCAGATTATTATAAATATTGGCTTAAACGCAATCCAGGCGATGGAAGGTGGTGGAAAATTACATATTAGCTGTTTTGAAGAGGGAGATGAGTTGGTTATGTTGTTTAAAGACAGTGGGTCAGGTATTGGAGAGGAAAATATCCCCCATATTTTTGATCCATTTTTTACAACAAAAGATGTTGGAGAAGGAACAGGACTAGGGCTTGCTGTTACCTATTCGCTGGTTAAACGGATGAACGGCAGGATTATTGTAGATAGTGAGATTGATCAAGGAACTACTTTTAAAATATTTTTTCCAGTCGAATGTGCGTAAATAACCTACAACGCAGTAGATCGGACTTTTTACGATGCCATCAAACTTTATAAGAGACGACAATGCCACGAATTCTACTAGCAGAAGATGATGAAATAATGCGCATCTCCGTAAGTGACAGCCTAAAAAAACAGGGTTGGCAAGTGGATGAGGCTGAAGATGGGTTGCAGGCGCTGGCACTTTTTGAGCGTCATCAATATCATCTGATCATTTCTGACATCAGGATGCCCGGTATGGACGGGCTGACCCTGCTTAAAAAAGTGCGGCAGCAAAGCCCGGAAACGGCCATCGTTATCATGACCGCCTATGGCTCTGTTGATGCAGCAATAGATTGTCTGCGTCAGGGCGCGACGGATTATATATTGAAGCCATTTGATATGGATGATCTGATTATCCGTATCTCTCGAATATTAGAGAACCAGGAGGTTGTAGCAAAGTGTGAGGTTCTGCAGGAAACCTGTGCACGTCAACATGGACATACTCTTTATGGCTCGAGCCCCGCAATGCAGGAGGTCTATTCATTGATTGATCAGGCTGCCCCCAGCAGTAGTACTATTTTAATTACCGGGGAATCAGGCACAGGGAAAGAGCTGGCCGCGAGATCAATTCATAACGCGAGTGACAGGAGTCATAAGCCGTTTGTCTCAATTAACTGTGCGGCGATTCCTGAAGGTCTGATGGAATCGGAGTTCTTTGGACATGAACGCGGAGCCTTTACAGGTGCTGATCGCAGTAGGAAAGGTAAATTTGAACTGGCTGAACAGGGGACGTTGTTGTTAGACGAATTAGGTGACCTTCCAGGTCCTTTGCAAGCTAAACTACTCCGGGTGTTGCAGGAGAATCAGCTGGAGAGGGTTGGCGGTTCAAAAACAATTTCTGTTGATGTTCGAATGCTTGCCTGTACCTCAAAAGATCTACAAAAAGAGGTTGAGGAGGGACGTTTTCGTCAGGATCTACTCTACCGTCTTCAAGTGATTCCTCTGAAGATGCCACCCCTTAGAGAGCATAAGGAAGACATTGATGAACTGTGTCATGTTTTTCTGCGTGAGTTCAACCTTGTTCATGGGAAAAATGTAGCGATCACGACTGACGCTGTCGCAGTTCTAAAACAGTACAATTTCCCCGGCAATGCAAGAGAGTTGAAAAATTTGATTGAGAGGGCTTTTGTTCTCTGTGGTGGGGAGGAGATTGGCCTAAAGGACTTTCCTTCGGAAATACACTGTCAGATTCAAGCTGAACCACCTACTTTCAATCTTGGCGATCAACTTTTTGCCACTGAGAAAAAGTGTATGCAAAAAGCCCTTGATCACTGTGGGGAAAATCGTACAGAAGCTGCAAAGTTACTTGGTATAAGTAGAAAAAATCTTTGGGAGAAGATGAAGAACCACGGTTTTTTATAGTTTGCAAATTTCAACATCCTTGTAAAGTCTGACCTACTTCTCAGCCTGAAAGAACAACCAAGTCAAAGGGCCAAGCGGTGACCAGAGGTTGTCTTTATTATTCAGGTTCCGAAACGTATATCGCACTTAACTTTTCCATGAACAATATTGCCGGTGGACCAACCTTTATCAGAGAGCAGATCGATATGGTCTATTCGGTCATCTTCGCCAATTTCGGTGAGGTCTTCCCCACTGAAATACTCCTCTTTCATTGCTGTGGCAACCACCTGCTCAATTTATACGAAATCTGAAAATAGGCTAGAGTTGAGGCCATAGATATGCTATTCTTTATCTTTTTGCTGTCAGCAGAAACTTCTGAACTCATCACTTGATGAAAACTTATCTTCTAGATTAATTTTTGTGACAAAAACAATCGTTATAACCAGCGGGAAGGGTGGAGTTGGTAAAACTAACATCAGCGTGAACACCGCACTGGAACTCTCCAGACAAGGCTTTCGGACCTGCCTTCTTGATGCTGACTTCGGTCTGGCTAATGTGGACATCCTTCTTGGTCTGCAGCCGGAAAAGACTCTCAACGATGTCATTTGTGGAGACCAAAACCTAGAGGACATCATCCTTCACTCGGAAGCTGGAATCGATATCATTCCAGGAAGTTCCGGGATTGAAAAAATAGCAAATCTTACATCTGAAAAAATCTCCGAGCTCGTTTCTGCTTTTTCACAGCTTACTGGTTACGACTATTTCCTGATTGATACATCATCGGGTATTTCCAAGGGCGTCATCTCATTTTGTCTGGCTGGCACAGAAACCATTGTCGTCATAACATCTGAGGCCACTTCGCTTATAGATGCCTATTCCTTGATAAAAGTGATGGCCGCAAATAGCTACCAGGGAACGGTGAAAATTCTGGTGAACAAGTGCCCAGACATCCCCACATCGAAACGGACTTATGGCAGATTTAAAAAGGCGGTGGATACCTATCTGAAAATCAAAATTGCTTTTGCCGGTGTTGTTCTGCATGACCCAAATATTGAAAAAGCTCTTAAAGACCAGGAACCCTTGCTGTTACGATTTCCAGACTCTGTAGCTTCTCAATGCATTCGATCAGTTGTTTCAATTCTCTTGAGTAATAAATCTCTTGAACAAAGCACCGTTGATTTCGGTGTATTCTGGAAACGTTATTTTGATTTATCCTCGGCAAATCTCTCCATTCCAGAAAATCCTCAAGACAACTCTGAGGCAAGTGAACCAGCGTCAGCTGCCGAAACAGATGAAAACCGCAAATCACATGAGGCCTCCAGAAAATCCGAACCTGAAGCAATAGACGCAGATGAGGAATTGGTTACTCCGCCTCTTTCAGGCAAAACACTCCCCAAAAATAGTATTGAGCAACCAGCGCAGCAAGAAATTAGAGAAAATACGGCCGAAGATGTTACACATCTTTCCAAAATGGAACAACCCAGAGAGGATGAAAGAGAAGCCCTCTCGAGTCCTGATCTAGACAAAGATATCCCAACGGCAAATCCTGAAATGACAAGCCTTGCCAGTCCGCTTCCTATACTTGTAAAATGTCTAGAGCTCTTGGGGAAAGGCGCTTTATCGCAAAGTGACCTTATGAATGTTTTCACTTGTGATCCAGCCCTTATGCTCAGAGTTTTGCGAATATTTAGTTCCTTAAAACAGCGGCGGGGGCAACGACTACGAAGTATCCTTGACGTGTTGCAGGAAGTCGGGCCAGAGACGCTTTCCAGTTTATTAACCCAGGCAACCTTACAAAGAGCTTTCAACAACCAGGCAACAGCAGACACAGATTTTGCAAACCAGTTCTGGTGTCATAGTTACAAAACAGCTCTTATCGCACAAAATATCGCTCGTGCTATAGAATATCCCTATCCGGACGAGGCGTTTCTCGCAGGCCTCATCCATGACATAGGCCGGCTTTCATTGCAAAGTAACTCCCCAGAATTGTATAAACAATTCCCTGATTCATTTCACCAGAATGAGCAGCTCCTAGAAGCCGAAAAAAAAGCCTTCGGAGTGCACCATGCAGAGCTAGGAGCGGCTACGTTGCGTGACTGGAATGTAAGCAGTTTCATCTCGGATGCTGTTCAGTATCACACCGAATCCCCTGCGACAATAGAGACCGCCTTTGATCTTGTTAAAATTATCTATGTTGCCAGCAGATTGACGCAACTCGCACCAGAGAGGAATGAGGCTACCATAGAACTTGGTTTGTCCTTGCTGCAGCTGTCACAATCGCAATTACAATCTTGTCTCTCACAATCTGAAGCAAAAGTTGTACAATCTGCTGCGTACTTTAAGATTCCACTTACCCGTGAAATTGACACAAAGACTATAATAGAGACCCAAAACGATTTCCGAGATCAGGCAATGGAATACTCTTTGTTGCAGGGAATGCTCCCTTCCCCTGTGCCAAAGAGAAGTCTCTCTCAAATTATTACCCGTATTCATCAGGGCCTATCTATCCTCTTTAATATTCAGCAAGCAATTTGCCTCCTTCCAGATGAACAGTTATCTTGTCTGCAAGCTGTAGGCTATCCGAATTGTTGGGCCGAAGAAATTCTCTCTGATATTACCTTCTCTTTTCAATCCGCCAAAAGTGCCGTTTTAGAGGCCTTCTCGACTGGAACTGTGAAATTCGTTACAGCAAATGATCCCGCTAAAAAGCTCCCACTTGGGGACAAACAATTACTCAGCTACTTTGGTTCCTGTGGATTGGTTTGTGTTCCTATGGTTGAAAGCGGTAAAAGTGTGGGAGTTATCATTTTGGGCTTTCAAGAAGACGAACTGGTCAAATCCAAGGAATTACAACGTAGATTTGTGCAATTTGGAGCTCAATCAGCAAGGAACCTACTCGCCCTGGAACGAATCTCGGGGTTGGATGAGACCAAATCCCAATCTTCTTCAGCACAAATGAGAGATATCAAAAAAGATCTTTTTGGCTAAACACCACCCTCTCCAGCAGAGTAGAGCTAGATTTTCTGTTTTATTTGAAATTTTTTGAGCTCTCTTTGGGCCTATCATGTAGGTGTATTTACATACTAGACGTAGTACTCACTGCAGGTGCGCATGCGCATATGTAGTATAGAAGAGTGGTAAACTCAATTTTGTTGCTCAATCTTCTGACTTACTTCCAGCACCATCTCCCTTGACAAATATTTTAAATTGTGAAATTATTCTTATGTTTATACGCAATTTTCGGGATATAGGTCTGTTAGAGAGAGGGTCGCTCCAATGAAGAGTAAGGAACACATATTATCTCAAATCCAAAATTCAACACCACTGCTTTCTCTACCCCACGTTCTTATAAAACTCATCGATGCATGTGATGACGAAAATATCCCTGTTAGTGCCATAGCTCCCCTTGTTGCTCAGGATAGTTCCATAAGTGTCAAAGTTCTCCGGCTGGTTAACTCTTCTTGCTTTGGTCTCAACAGGACCTTCTCAGATGTAAATCAGGCTGTTGTGTATTTAGGGGCAAGTAGCATAAAAAACCTCGCAATTACAGCTTCAGTACAACAGGTTTTTGCAGGACTCAAGAATGGTAAAGAGTTTAACATTGACCTGTTCTGGTACAACTCACTCTTGGCCGCCAGTATTGCAAGAAGACTCGCTCTTGCCACAAATCACGGCAATCCAGAAGAAGCGTATATGGCAGGGTTGTTACATAACATTGGACATCTCATCCTATTTAATGCTTTCCCCACAGAATACGAACTCCTCCAGGAAAAGGAAAAATTTGGGGCCGACGAGTGTGGTTACGAAGAAGAGCTCATTGGCATCACACACTGTGAACTTGGCTCTTGGTTACTCAAAAATTGGAAAATTAGCCCACTCATAGCGGATGCTACTCTCTATCATCACCACTCAACCGATTACATAGAGGAAGGGTTTCCACTGGTTAAAGTAACCTACTTGGCTGGCAAGCTTTCGGAGGAAAAAAATGGCGAACATGTAAATGCTGTCAATTTCGCTAATAATCTTTTAGGAATGACTCCAGAACAGATAAAGGAAGTTACGGAAAGTGCAAAAGAAGACGTCATTGAAATAGCAAAAAACCTTGAGATTCGCATAGACACTTCCAAGGGAGCAACCCCCCACGAAACAACAAATAACTATAAGAAAAACCGTTCAGGAGACAGTATCCTCAGTACACCTGAAGAGTCGGAACAGACTTTTGATGTGAATAAGGCACTCATCCAGCATGTGGAGAACAGCTCACTCCTGATAAGTTTTTGCCAAAATCTGGTCGAGAAAGATGATCAAGATTCTATTCTGGCTGCCACTGAAGAAATAGTACGCATACTTTGGATATCAAAAACTGTTTTCTTTTTGCTTTACGATACAGAAAATAAAGCAATGGTAGGTAGAACTTCTTCAAAAAATCCTGAAAAAGACCTCTTTCAGGGCCTCGTCATTCCAGAAAGTGGTCGCCCAAGCCTTGCCGTACGGTCATTACTTTCAGAGAGAATTCTTACAGCCAGTGGCAATTCTGGAAAGCCAATCAACAATCTTGTTGATGAACAAATTTTCAATATTATTAACAGTTCAACAATTAAATACCTGCCAATGCTCGTTAAAAAGGAACGTATTGGTGTTATCGTCTTCAGCCATCAAGCCGATTCGATAGATGATTCGGGCCAACAGCGCGAACAAATGAAGCTGGTAGCAAATCAGACAGCCATCGCCTTGCATATGAATGAAATACGCCGCAAAGAGGCACAAAAAATACAGGCTGAACGAATGGCCACAGCATCTCTTGCTGCAAGAAAGGTCGTCCATGAAGTGAATAACCCCCTTGGGATAATAAGTAATTATTTAAAATTGCTAGAAATAAAAATACCAAAAGAGCAGGGTGTTCAACAAGAGTTACAGATTTTAAACGAAGAAATCAGTCGCATCTCAAACATCATTGAGCAACTCAATAGCTTTTCCACTACCGCCACGACCTCACACATTGCGACTCTGAGTGTGAATGATATCCTACAACAGATGTTGCGAATTTTAGATGCTACTCTTCTTAAGCCAAGAGGTATCAGACTCATCTCCACTCTTGCTCCATCACTTGCTGCAATCGATACAGAGAAGGATAAATTGAAGCAGATTATTATCAACCTTGTCAAAAATGCAGCTGAGGCAATGGTGGAAGGCGGATCCATTGCGATCATCACAAGCAATATAGTAGCCAGAGATAAGGTCATGGGTGTACGAATAGACGTCCGTGATGACGGCCCCGGCATTCCTGAGAAGATCAAGAACAACCTTTTTTCACCATTTATGACGACAAAGAGTCATGGGCATTCAGGCCTTGGTCTTTCTGTTGTACACAAAATGACCCAGGAACTTGGCGGCACAATTGAGTGTGAAACAACCGAAGAACAAGGTACTTGCTTTACCCTTTCACTCCCTCTTAAACAATTCCTGACAGACAGCTCAGGTCTAACTTAATCATGCAAACATCTCCGCATATCCTTTTAGTTGATGATGAACAACGCTTTGCAGAAAGCTTACAATTGATCCTCATGGCTGAAGACTATTCCAGTACCATTGCCAACGATGGTTTTGTTGCGCTGGAGTTATTAACACAAAAAACCTTTGACCTCGTTCTACTTGATGTTGACCTGCCCGGTATGAATGGTGTTCAACTGATATCGCACATCAAAAAATTATTTCCCATGCTGCCGGTCATTATGATGACAGGTAATGCGGCTGTAGAAACTGCTGTTGAATCTATGAAAATTGGTGCCTACGATTATCTGAAAAAGCCAATTGTCCATGAACTGCTGAAAGTTACCATCCAGAAAGCACTAGACTACTGCAGACTGGAAAAAGAGTTAGAGGCCAGTGAGAAAAGGTTCAAAACTCTCTCCGAGGCTTCCCGTGAGGGAATTGTCATTCACGATAAAGGTCTGCTGGTCGAAGCAAACCAACAATTTTTTGATATGTTTGGTTATCATAAAGGTGAGCTGTTTGGCGCAAATATTTTAGAAATGTTTTTCCGGGGCAATGCATATTTTCAAGTCATCCAAAAAGTCCAGGAAGGTAATTTCAGCACATTAGAAACAGAGGCAAGAACAAACAGTGGTTCAAGCTTTCCACTAGAAATCAGATCCAACGAAATAGAATTCAATGGGCGACAGGTAACTGTCAGTACAATTAGAGATATAACAGAGAGAAAAAACGCAGAGCTTGAAAAACTGGAACTTCAGGAAAATCTGGCAAAAGCGAGCAAGTTGGAAGCCCTCGGCCTGATGGCTGGTTCTGTAGCCCATGACCTGAACAATATACTTTCTGGAATCGTCAGTTATCCGGAAATCCTTCTCATGGATATGGATCTTTCTGCCAGACACAGGAAATCTATCCAAGGCATTCAGGATGCCGGTAAAAGAGCTGCATCAGTCGTCTCAGACCTTATCTCCATTGCCAGGGACAGAGCAACGTCTAAGATCGTAAAAAACCCAAACACAATCATCATCGATCACTTGTCGTCCTTAGAACATATGGATTATATTATACGTTTCCCTGGAATATCCATACAACTAGAGTGTTCTGACGACCTGCTGAATATACGATGCTCAGATATGCATATCAAAAAAGTTCTGATGAATCTGCTGGGCAACGCCATGGAAGCTTTGAAGGACAGGGGCTCCATAGTTGTTTCTACTAAAAATGTACACCTCGAAAAACCGCTATTGGCATACGAAACCATTGCAAAAGGTGATTACGTTAAAATAGCTATTTCAGATAATGGGGCTGGGATCTCTCAAACTGATATCGAGCGTATATTTGAGCCTTTCTATTCAAAGAAAGTGATGGGGAGAAGCGGTACCGGGCTTGGACTTGCAATTGTGTGGAGCAGAATACATGATCATGACGGATTTATTAACGTGATAAGTGGAGCAAGCGGGACTACCTTTGAAGTATATATTCCCTCAACGACAGAAACAGAAACCACTGACAATCCAGTTGCTTTGCTGAATACCCTCAAAGGAGATGGAGAGGTTATCCTTGTTGTTGATGATGAAATGGACCAGTGTTTAACTGCCAGTAATTTGCTCAAAAATCTGGGGTACACACCCATCCAGGCAACTAAGGGAGAAGAGGCCGTCGAAATGTGTAAAAACACCTCCGTTGACGTCGTTCTTTTAGACATGGTAATGGAGCAGGGAATAAGCGGCAGTCAGATCTACGAACAAATGCTCCATAACAATCAGTGCCAGAAGGCTATTGTCGTCAGTGGTTTTGCAGAAGAAGACGAAATAGCAAAAATTAGAAATCTCGGCGTATCGCACTTTGTGAAAAAACCATACACCGTTAATCAACTCGCCATTGCTGTCAAACAGGCCCTGGGAAATCCTTGGGGAGTTTTGTAGTGGTTTGGTGATCTTTTCACCGTCCTTTTATCAGCACTATCCCAGCACCTCTACACATAAGGTAGTTTGATGGCTCTGTTGCAAAAAAAACAACTGGCAAATAAATGAGCCCGTTGATTTACTAGGATTTTGGTTCGAGATCTAGGCATACGAAAAAAACAACCACAGGCATATAAATGATATTCCGAGGATTGTTATTTTCGTATAACGAAGATATCGGGGCAAAAGGCAGTTAATCAACGGGTTCATAAATATCTTTAGGATGCATGGTGTTATGGAGCAAAATAAATCCCAAATTTTCTTTCGCTTAAACGGATATTTCCTTTTAAGCCCTGATCAATGGTAAGAGCTCACTGATCAGGGGGGTTGTCACGCTACGAGCCGTTTAAAGATTAGTAACGCTCTCAAAAAGTTCGGAATCCTGCTCTATTTTTTTGCGATTTCCAATGATTGCCCGGTGGCTCTTAGGAGTCATCGCTGCAAAGTGATCCGCAAAACTACGGAGGTCTTCAGGTTTTGTTGCGATAATTTCCTCTAATCGCTGCTGCTTAAATGCCGGTGTAATACCATTGAGATACTCATTTCTTGCGGTGGCACCTTTTCCAGCTGTGCTCTGCAACGGATCAAAGTTGCCGTATGTTCCTGTGATGAGCTGGTCCATAACTTTTTTGGGTAGGTCGAGTTTTGCAACCACATCAGGGACTTCATTATAGGCATCGTAGGTTTTCTTCACCTGTGGATCACGGTAGCTGACAAATGCCAGGTTCCCGCTTATTTGACCAAATTGAATAAAGCAACCATAGGCACCTCCCATCTGTCGCACGGTGTTCCAGAGATAATCCCGGCTCAGATAGGTTTTCAAAACCTCAAAATGGCCGTTGTATCCAGCCCCATCTTTAAAAAGATTTCCACCCTGAACGGCAAATACGACCTCAGCCGCTGTGACGAAGGCTTCATGGCTTTTAAAGTCAAGTACCGGCACGGCGTTATGTTTAACGTCCCTGTCGCCAAGGCTGTCTACGATATTGTTGCCTAGTTTTGCAAAATGGTCCAGCTCTCTTCGGTCTGCAGTGTTTGCGAGAATAAGATTCTTTTTGTTGAAGAGAAGGTTTGCTGTTTCCTGCAGGCTGTTTAAAAATTGTTCTTCTTTTTTGTCGTAGTCAAGAGCGAGGTCTTTTAACGCCAGGTAGGCTGTTACTCCACTGAACACTTCATTGTATACACCTGCGTCGCTCAGGTGGGCAAATACCCTTGCAGCCGGGAGAGAATAACCTTCACTCTGAACGGAATGCTCTGACCACGCAAACTCTCTTGCAACAATTTCTTTGATGCGGCCCTTGTCTGCAAAGGAAACAGAGGAGAATATTTCAGCAACAAGTGCCATGGATCTTTCTAAGTAATCAGGCAAACATTTTAGATGGAGCCAAAATACGGGTCTGGTTGCCGTTCCATTTGCTTTTTTTGTATAGCTGGTGATCGAGTATGAAAGAGAACCGGTACAGGTGGCGACCTCTTTTGCAAACTGTTGGTAGTTAAGTCGTTTTGTGCCGATCTCTGTGATAATAGTTCCAAAGATATCGAGGAGCGACAGGTCGCTTACGGGGAGGCTTGCGAGATCAAAACCGATATCGATATAACTGATATGGTTCGTAGGCAGCTCACTTGCGAGGACCTGTTGATTAAACATCGTAGTCGGTTCGACGGAGTGAAACTTGATGTTGGGAGTAAGGTCACTCAAGGAGAGTTGTGGCAAGAGAGAGAGTGTCTCAATACTATTTGGTTCGAGTTGCCCGGCCATTAATTCTTGTGTTCTGGCAATTCTTTGCTGTTGTACTTCTTCTGAGGCAATGTCGTTTGCGTGGGCAAGACGTTTTTGTTCTTCTTCTTGGTTTTCTGCCTGTTTGCTCGGATCCGGGGTGAGGGTTACTGTGACACGGGAAGGATTGTCGAGAAGATACTTTTTAATGAGTTCTTCAAAATAACCTTCGTTGAGAGCTTTGTGGCGAAGGGATGTTATCAACTCTTCACTGCTGAGATATTCCAGAGGATCTGTCCCATATTTCATAGCAGTCATGGACTTTCCTATGAGGTCAAGGCCTCGTTGGGCTTTAGAAGCCTCTTCTCTGAAGCTGAATTCAAATTTATTAAGCTCAGAGAGAACGAGTTCATGGTCGAGTCCATTGTGGACCATTTCGTTTAGAGCCTCATTGTACAGTTTTAAAAAGGTATCTCTGTGTTCTGTCTCACTCCCTACCAGGTAGGTGAGCATCAAAGTCCTATATGAGGATGTGGCAAGGTAGAGTCCGCCAAAATCTTTACATATGCCACTAGAAACAATTCTGTTTTTTAGTGGAGATGCATCGGAGTTAAAGAGGATGTTGGCAATGATCTGAAAGGCTGTATTTTTTTCTCTCTCCACAACAGTTGAAATGTTTGTTCCAACAGCAAGGAAGGTTTTTTCAGTGAGATCGTCGGAATCTACAGCATAACGATCAGTAATAAAAACCGGTTCTGTGGGTAATTCTCCATCGGTAATAGCAACTCTTGGGACGGGTTCATCGTAGTTTGCAAAGAATTTAGACTGGAGGAGTTCAAGCTCGTCATCTAAGGGCGCATCACCATAGAGAAAAAACATACCATTGGATGGATGGTAATGGTTTTGGTGGAAGGTACAAAATTCTTCATAGCTTAGATCTGGGATGTTTTTAGGATCTCCACCGGATTCATGGGCATAGGTTGATCCGGGCATGAGGCCTGAGTACACGTGGTGAAAGATGTAACGAATGGGGTCGGAAAAAGCTCCCTTCATTTCGTTATATACAACACCCTGATACTCAAGTTGTGATTCTTCAGTTTCCTGATGGAAATGCCATCCTTCCTGCTCAAATGTAGATCGTTCAAGAAGTGGATTAAATACAACATCACAGTAGACATCCATGATATTGTAGTATTCTTTTAAATTTCTCGTAGCAAAAGGATAGTAGGTTATATCACCACCGGTCATGGCATTAAGAAAGGTCGTTAGCCCACCCTTGTTAATCTCGCCAAAGACATCTTTGATCGGATATTTTTTTGACCCCATCAAGACCGAATGCTCAAGGATGTGAGCTACCCCTGTTGAATCGGTTGGGATGGTGTTGAAGGCTGCTGAGAAGGTTTTATTGGTATCGCTGTTTTTTATTGCGAGAAGTGGACATTTGAGAAGCTTATGTTCAAAGAGGTAGACATCGGAGTCAATTTCTTTAATATGCTTATGAACTTTGAGAGTAAAACCTGAGTACGTAGAGCCTTGGGTAAAAGTCATATAAAATCCTTCTGTTATTAAATTCGTTGCTAAAATTTCTTTTCTGAGTCGAGGAGCAGGGTGACAGGACCATCATTAATGAGTTCAATCTGCATCTCAGCCTGAAAGGTGCCAGTTTCAACCTGTATACCTTTGCTTTTCACTTCTTCAACAAATTGCTGGTAGTAGGGTTCAGCCTTCAAAGGAGGCGCAGCACCTGAAAAGCCTGGTCTTCTCCCTTTACGGCAATCTCCATATAGCGTGAATTGAGAGATAATAAGCACTTCCCCTTTAATGTCTGTAAGGGACCTGTTCATTTTTCCAGCATCATCTTCAAAAATACGTAAATGGACAATCTTTTCAGCAAGCCACTGCAGGTCTTTTTGGCTGTCTTCAGGGGAAATACCCACAAATACAACAAGGCCTTTTCCTATAGATCCTTTTACTTTATCTTCAATACTTACCTGAGCGTGGCTGACTCTTTGGATGACTGTTCTCATTGTTTTTTTCCTAACGCATAGTATGCTATGTTCCACATAGTAGGATGAGTTCGTCTAATATGTAGAAAATATTTCAATTTAAGTATTTCAAATGGTATGATTTTAAATATTTATGGTTATTACTTTTATTCTTAGTGTCGTCTCTAAAAGAATGCAGGAACTTCTATGATAAATGAATTGCAACAACTTATTACTCAGCTCTCAGGTGAACTTCCGGGAATACTTGCGGTCGCGGTTGTTACCGTGGAGGATGGAATGTCAATCGCTGAAGTGAGTCGGAGGGATGATATTGAACCAGCTGTGGCCGCGGCATATCTCGCATCTATTGTAAAATCAAATGCCAAAGCAATTGACCTGCTTGCTGACGATGAAGTTGTAGACGATATCTTGATAACCACGAGTAAATATCACTTTATTATTCGTCATGTAGCTGGGGAACCTTTTTTTGTTTTCCTCATGACAACGAAAGAAGAATGGCTGGGAAAAGCGAGAAAGCTAATAAAAAAGTATGAAGAAGAGTTTACCCAATTTAGTGGTTTTCTTGAAGGAAATCATTTGTAGATCGTTTGATTCAAGCCCGTATTTTTCATCAATAAAGTTTTTCGCAGATCAAGACACAAGCCGCACTGCCGTAGTGAACTACCGCAAGCGGCTTGTAACGCAGAGTCTGCGGAAAAATCTATTGACCCGAAAGGGTGGACTTTTTGATTTGAGTTGAAAAACAGATTGATTTACGCGGAATTTGTCTTTTCCCTATTAAATCAATCTGTTGAATCGTCAATCAAGAAGTTCATGAGAAATGCGGGCTAGGCCAGTTTCCATTGAAATGGATACTCCTTTGTCTATGAACTTCTTTTTGTTAAGCGCCTCACACTAGAATGACAAAAATAGTCTGAAGCGCTACAAAAAAATCTGGAATTGGGATCTGCAATTACAGGGAAGCTGCATCCTGTAATTTTGCTGAGTTCTTTTTGATGCTCATTCTTATCCAGCCCAGGTTTGTCTCTTGATCGGCAACAATCACTAAAAAAGCTTCTTCGCCTACGGGAGCAAACATGACAGGACCATTCTCAAATTCAAACATAGTCATTCTGAGGGTACCCTGACCGAGTTGGGTGCCCAAGGATTCAGCTGAGCCAAAGCCAGAGGAAGCGATTGCCCCAATCATTTCTACATCAAGACCTGCCCTTGCCAGGCTGTCGAGTAAAAATCCATCCCGACCTACGAGACATGCAGTGTGAACGCCTTCTATATTTGTGAACTCTGCTAAAATATCTTGAATCTCTGTCATTTTCAAATCCTTGATTAACGTTGTGGTTTCTTCAGTTGTGTCGATGTCCTCTATTACGTGAGCAGTCTCTTCTCGTTCTTGGGTGACAGATTCAAATGTGACCTCCTGGGCGTGAGTATCAAATCTCTCTTCCAAGCGCTGGGCGACAAGTTCTTCTGCTTCCGCCAGCTGGTCAGTGATAGAATCGTCTTCTGCCGAGTTTTCGTCGCTTTGAACAGCTGCTTTGAAAAGGAGGGCCTCAAGACTTTTTTCAATACTAACAATTGGTGGCTGGACGCCATTAATGTTTTGTAGGGAGCCGCCATTGAAGCCTAAAATTGTGAAAAATGCATCTTCACCTGTGATGTCACCACACATAGCATGGACAACAGCACCCTCCTTGAAAAATATCATCCCCTCAAGGTCTCCGGTTGTAACTTTGAGCGCTGCAGTAGCTCTGGAGAGACCATTGAACTGAACAATGTCAATGAGGTCGACACCGTCAACGGTGCCCTGGAATCGTTCTTCTGGCTGGAGGATCTCTTCAACCATGGCGCGCACATCTTTAATGTCAAAAGGCTTTTCAATAAAGCGTAGAGACCCGCTCATCATTGCTTTATTTTCATAGGCATTGGAAGGATACGCCGTCATGATAATAACACCAGTGTTGGGAAACTTGTTATTTATCTCAACGAGCAGGTCTAGCCCACTGATGCCAGGCATATTGATATCAGTGATAACGAGGTTGACCTTTGTGTCACTTAAAACAGCCAGAGCCTCTTCACCTGATTTGGCTGCTAAGATTTCAACATCCTGCATACCTTTGTTTAGATTTCTCTGGAGCATCCAGAGCATATCTTCTTCGTCATCAACAACCAGTACTCTTTTCATTCGCTCACCAGCTTTGTTTAACTTTAAATGTGGTTTGTGAGTTTGGTCTGGAAAATATATTCCAGGTCTATCTAATCTTTCAATGTGTTGTGGATAGCAATAGATGGACCAGTTCAAACTTTTAGTTATAGATACTCGTTAAGCTTTGAAGAGCATGAAAAGAGACAGGTGCGAAGAAGGAGAATAGACGATAAATGTGTCGATGGACTGGTTAGATTCTGTCCAGGTGGTTGATAACTGGTCAGTTAAGTGGAGTGTTGTACTCGCTAGGAGGCTGTCTGAGAATGGCCTTTTATAGTGGACCCCAGTATTAAGACAACAGTTTAAGCTATACGCAATCACAAGGAACCTGAAAAAATGAGTGAAGCAAAGAAGAGAAAGTTCCATGCTCCTGAGTTCAAGGCGAAAGTAGCTCTAG
>JBLHNU010000066.1:0-30880 GCA_047622095.1 Desulforhopalus sp. | reverse complement strand
TCTTTACCACAGCAGCTTAAGGTGGTTTGAAGCCCGCTCCTGCAAGCCGACTCCGAGGGGCCTACCCTCATCTGTTGTGTAGTTACGAGCAAAAACTGCTTGCTCTCGTGGCACACCTATTCCTGTGAAGTTCATAAATACTCCTACCTGAAAATCTCCCCCAAAATGGAGCAGGTTGTAGCCCAAAATTCTTCCAGAGAGTCAACAGGGGTAGTTGCTCCATTTATGGGCATACCAGGCGTTGATACTACTTTCATACCAGCAGTAACAGTTATACAAAATGGTCAAACTTTATTGTCGTTTTCCCGTTTTGGTCAAACTATATTGTCTGCCGACATCAGTAACGCCTGTAACGTGGATATTCAGATGAATGTTGTGTTGAATGAAATAAGAAAACGTTCAGATGGGCCGGTCATTTACATGCCGATCTACAAACTAATATGAGATCTCATATTAATTGTTTGGTGCAATCTGTCGTCAGGAGTCTTCAAGCAAGGGCTTGCTTTTCAACTGCTACACACTTTCCAGATCGATTAAGAATGTCATTTTTTAAAAACAATGAATGGTAAGTCGGTAAGGTCTAATGTGTAGCAACCTTACCGACTAAAACATAA
Source organism: Desulforhopalus sp. (assembly GCA_047622095.1). Lineage (GTDB taxonomy): Bacteria > Desulfobacterota > Desulfobulbia > Desulfobulbales > Desulfocapsaceae > Desulforhopalus_A. Next base: position 30,266 of record JBLHNU010000066.1, on the reverse strand, counting down.
ATACAGCGAGTTATTTTTAGGCACTGGTGAGAAATACGGTGACTTCTCCATCCTCAAAAACATACTCTTTTCCTTCTGTGCGCAATTTCCCTTTATCTCTGGCGGCAGACCATGAACCGGCGGTAACAAGGTCATCATATGGAACGACTTCGGCACGAATAAAATGCTTTTCAAAATCTGTATGAATAACAGCTGCGGCCTGAGGCGCTTTGGTTCCTCTTTTAATGGTCCAGGCTCTCGTCTCTTTTTCGCCTGTGGTGAGAAAAGAGATAAGGTCGAGAAGGGAATAAGCGGCTTTTGCAAGGCGTGTAAGACCTGAGTCCTTAATACCAAGGTCTGCAAGAAATACTATAGCTTCCTCATCGTCCATTTCTGAGAGCTCAGCTTCAATCTTGGCAGAAACACATACTATCTCATCGCCCTGAGGCTCAGCATATGTTCTGAGTTTTTTGACATAATCATTGTCTTCATCTGAAACGAGATCATCTTCGCTTACGTTGGCAACGTAGATGACTTTTTTGTTGGTGAGGAATTGACTCTCCCTACCAATAAGAATTTTCTCGTCATCGGTGAGATCGGCCAATCGAGCGGGTTTTTCACTTTCTAAAACTGTTTTGAGCTTTAGCAAGCCGGCCAGTTTAATTTTGGCTTCTTTATCTTGTCCCCGAGCTTTCTTTTCTTCAGTGAAGATTTTTTTCTCTACAAGTTCGAGATCAGAAAGAATGAGTTCGAGGTTAATTGTTTCAACATCGCTGACAGGATCAATCGTTCCATGTACATGGGTGATGTTATCGTCGTCAAAGCATCTGACTACATGGGCAATGGCTTCTACACCGCGGATGTGGCCTAAAAATAAATTTCCTAATCCCTCACCTTGAGAAGCACCTTTTACAAGGCCTGCAATGTCTACAAATTCGATGGCGGTGGGAATGATTTTATTAGATTTGCCAAGATTAGCGAGTACGTCAAGGCGTTCATCCGGCACTTTAACAATGCCGATATTTGGCTCAATGGTACAAAAAGGGTAATTACTGGCTTCAGCACCGGCCTTGGTGAGAGCATTAAACAACGTTGATTTACCAACATTTGGTAAACCTACAATTCCTATCTTCATGAAAGAGAACTCCTTAATTTTGTGTCGAAATAGTGCAAATGGAGGCAGACTATAGAAGAAATGTCTGCATAAAACAAGTTGAATCTGCAATTAGTAAAAAGCAGTACTAAAAGCACTGTTATGTTAAATGCTAAAGGTGTGAGGATGTAGTGGGAGGTGGGAATAAAGTAAGCTTTGTAGCTTACTTGGTAAGGTTACGAAAAACGTTTTTTGGTAATTGAAAAACCAAGTCCAACGATACCGTCGCAAAGTTCCTGAAATGCTTTTTCAAGAATAACCTGTTTTTCACCTATACCGGAAAGAGTCATGATAATGTCCATTTCAGGGTTTTCACCAATCGTTGTGGCCAGAGACTTGGTGTAAATATCGGGATATTTTTTCACAATATCAATAAGAACAGGTTCTAGAAGAGATTCGTCGTTACAGGTTACCGCAACACATCTTGATAGGGCCTCACCTTCGCCAAAAATACGATCGAGAAATTCTTGCAGGGATTGTTCAATAATGGACTTAAGTTCAGAGGAAACACCAGGGACGCTAATAATCGTTGTTTGTTCTACCTGAATAAATACACCGGGTGCAGTTCCGAGGGGATTTAGAATTGGCTCTCCACCCTGTGGCAAGCAGGCCATTTTTTGCCTGGCGGGGTTGAGTCCTCCCTGTGACATTATACCTTGTTCAAAAAAACGATCATACTGTTGCCTCACTTGCTTTAGAGCTTCTGCGTGTAAAGCAACCTTCCTGTCAGTGCCCATTGCAATTGCTTCAAGGGTTAAGTCATCTGAAGTTGGACCCAGCCCTCCTGAGGTGAAAACAATACCGTTTTTACGTGAAACAGCTTCACGAACAGCCTCAGCCACAACGCTAAGAACATCCGGTATAACTGTTACCCGAGTCACAATTCCACCACGACCATGAACGAGCTGGCATAACCAATTGGTATTGGTGTCTAAGATATCGCCAGTTAATATCTCATTGCCTATGATAATTATTTCGACTTCTGCAGCCTTTCTCATAACAGTCCTGAATTTGTTGGCATTCGTTTTATGTCGGTCTTGATTAATGGTGTTATAGGATCTCAGGTTGACATCTTTAAAATCAATTTTCTCCAACAAGAAAGGCAGCCTTCATGATAAGCAGAAGCTTGTCATGAAGGTCTGTATGTGCAAAATAGTTATTTTGTCCAGACTTCTGGTTCAAAAGAACCAGGACTACAATACTCAATTCGGTACGGTTCAACTACGATGATAGAATATCTGGGATCGTCCGGGCCATCGAAGATGGGGGCGAGCATGTCATTCCAGAAGGCGTGAAGCTCATCTTTATCGGTGGTAATACGGGCTTTACCCTGAACCTGAAGATATGGCTTCATTTCTGTCAGACTGTTCACACCGCAGGTGAGGTGGACATTGTCGTTGTTTTTAATTTGAGTTGTTTTTCGAGAATCTACGAAAGTGGCACAGCGAAGCGAAAGGTCTCCTCCTCCTACTGTTACGACATATCTTACCCATGGATTATTTTGGTCTGTTACTGTTGCCAATGCTGCAAGTTGGGGTTTGTGAATAATATCTAGAATACGCTGCTGTAAATCAGCCATATTAGGCCTCCAAGTATTGATTTAGTTGAAACCTAAATCTTGCATACGCAAAATAAGAAAATAATTTACCATTGCAATTCCACCGAATCTTCTTTGTTACTGGAATGTTGAACTCAGTATACGTCTGTAGCTCCGGTGCCTCGCATATCCGGTAGGTAGCGCAGACTCCGAACTTGCCAGTTGCAAGATTTCGGTAAAACGCTTTACTTACAGGTAAAACAGATTTGATTTTGTGCCAGCGAAATACTTTACATTATTAGAATTAATGAAATGGGATGCAGTGAGCAAGAAGGGCTTATTTATGTGATGAATTGTTTCAGAGCATTTAGAAGGCGTCTTTCAATATCTGCCTCTGAAAAATAGCGAGTAAAGGTCTGGTGGGCCTGAGTTCCAATTTTATGTAGCTCACTTGGTTGTTTGGTAAGTTTTGTTACAGTGTCTGCTAGTTCTATTGCGCATCCAGGTTTTGTCCAAAAAATCCCGAGGTTGGGGTCGTTCAAAAAAGTCTCTGGGTAGGCTGGTGAGCGCATAGTAACAAGAGGTTTACCACAGGCAAGTGCTTGGTAGACTTTGTTGGGGATAACGCGGTGTGCTTTTTCAGAAGTTCCAAAGATACCTAAGAGAATGTCCGCAGATTGAATATGTTTTGGGAGTTCATCGTAGGTGACCCATGGAATAAATTCGATGTTGTTTATTCCTGCGGCATTCTTTTTACATTCCTCTAACAGTGGACCATTACCAATCATCTTCCACTGAACATCTGTTCCTTGATACAGTCTTGCAGCCTCGACGATAACCTCAGGCCCCTGGAGGCTTAAAAAACTTCCATAAAAAAGTACTGTTAATGGATTTTTTGGAGGCTGAGCAGCTAAGAGAGGGTGAAAGACTGATTCTTCAGCGCCCACAGGGATGTCTATGAGTTTTGAGGTTGGTACTCCAAAGGTAGTGTTAAAAAAAGAGCAATGTTCACGTGTATCACCAATGACGAGATCAGCACTTTGAAATAATTGTTTTTCCCAGTTCAGTAATTTGATCCCCTGTTTACTTGTCGCTGAGAATTTTTTCCTCTCCAGGACCTGCTTGTCGTAAGCACTTATAAGAGGGTCAAATACAAGGGGAACCTGTTGTCTTCTGCTCCACTTAGACGCGGAATGCATATCCCGCTGTCGAAAGCAGGGTACCCAGAGAAGGCTCGGTTTTTTCAGATTTCGAAGATGTGCTTCCAGTAAAGCAAAGGGGGAAGAGAGTGGATTGAAATCAGTCAGAGAACACCCTAGACGCAGCAGGCATTTACGGATTACTCGATTTCTAGAGTAATTAATGTCTGATCTGCCCCACCACAATATGTCCAAGTCTAACATCTGTTTTTTATTGATTCAAAATTGTTGGGCTTTACGGTTATGCCCGTATAGATTCAAAGTATATGATAATTTAATGATTTGTTTTTTTTACCATGGAGACTTTTCGAAAACACGAAGTTTTGGCAAAAAAGAAAAGATAGGGCAAGATGATGAGAATAAAAAAGCCCGAATCGTGGATCACGAATCGGGCTTTTCTCACATAGGCTTAAAGACTATCAGCCTCCACCTACTACAGGGAATATAGCAAGGATGTCACCCTCCTGGGGTTCCACCTCAAACTGGGTGTGCTTAAAATTTATCATAAGTACCCCAACCTCTTCTCTGTCGATATCCAGGGAGTCAACAATACTACCAACGGTAGTGCTTGGTTTTATATCCCATTCTTCAATAATAAAACGGTTATCTCTGAAGTAGGCGAATAATTTAACTGTGATTTTCATAGAATTAAATATCCGTTAGAAATTCCAGAAAGAATCAATTTCTTCACCAGTGAAATCACACACTACGTTGTGTGGTGGAAGTGGCTCATCGTAGAAAAATTCAGGAAGTCTGTCATCCGCTGCAGTAAAACCTGCACCCTGGTTGAATTTTCTTTCAATTTTCAGAATGTGCTGCCCAAGATTTACCACGTCATCACCGTTAAGGCTTATGCCAAAACGTGCATTGAGCAGGTCGATGAGTGCAGGTAGGCAGGTTTCGTCATCGAGTGCTGCAAAAGCGATGAAGAGACACATTCCGGTGGAGTCTATCGCAGCGGTAGCTATCTGAAGGTTTCTGGAAAGCTCAATCTGTCCTTCTTTTGAAAGAGGATCAAGCTGTCCACCAACGCCGAGGATGTTGGTTGTGATGGTGTAACCCATAGTGTGATCAGCACCCTGAGTAGAGGTCGCATAGGTTATACCCATACCCTTAATTGAGCGTGGATCGTAGGCAGGGATAGCCTGGTTTTTTACAACAGGCACGCGGGTCACCCCAAAGGCGCGTCCAACAGAACCGGTTCCATTTCCAATGATTCTTCCAAGGCCAGTTCCTTTGGTAACGTCATCACGGAGAATACGAATAATGCCTTTACCGTCACCAAATTCGAGAACACCCGCTTCCATTGCAACACCCATGGCAACTGAGGTTTCAATGGAATCAATACCGAGATCGTCCATGATTTGATCCGCTTCAGCAATGAGATCGAGATCATCAACACAACAGTCTGCGCCCATGGCCCAGATTGATTCGTACTCAATACCGGAGGTGAGTTTTTCGCCTTTGGCATCGTTGTAGATTTGTGAGCACTGGATAACACAACCAGCATGACAGTTATGCTTCACCTTTCCACCACGCTGGGTGATGGTGTCGGCCATGGTTTCACCCGAAATGGCTTCATGTCCTTCAAATTGCCCTTGGGTGAAGTTCTTGGTTGGCAGACCACCAGACTCATTGACGATATTAACAAGAACGTTGGTTCCGTAGGCACCAAGTGCCTGGCTTACAGGATGGCCTACCAGAGCTTTTGCAAAGGCACGGTTTGCTTCTTTGAATTTTTCCGGATTCGCTATTGCAACTGTACCGTCTTGAGGATCGATGGTGATGAACTTAATCTTCTTGGAGCCCATAACAGCACCGAGACCACCACGGCCACATGAACGCAGACCGCCATCAGGATCCTGGATGGAGATATTAGCAGAGGCCATTTTCATCTCACCGGCCTGGCCGATGGTGAGTATGCCAATTTTCTTATCATGATCAGGGCTGATACTTTTTATGACATCAAAGTTACCTTTACCAATACGTTCCGTTTCTTCACTGATGGTGATTCCCGCAGGAGTCAGTGCAAGGCTGTACCATTTGTCTTCTTTGGGTAGGCCTTCAATGATGATGGCCTTACAGCCGGCTTTTGCAAGAAGTTGTGCAGAAGTACCACCTGCATTGGATTCCTTAATGGTTCCGGTCAAAGGGCTTTTAGCGCCAATGGATAAACGTCCGGAGTTTGCAGCCACGGTACCTGACAGCAAACCAGGAGCAATAACGAGTTTATTGTGCTTGCCTAGTGGATGGCAGGTAGGTTCTACTTCTTCAGATACGATAGTAGAGGTAAGACCTCGACCACCGTGTCCTGCCCATGCTTCTGGAACTTCTTCTACCGAAGTAGAGAGGTCCGTCATATTTACACGAAAAATCTTATCAGCCATTGGTGTCTCCTTTTCTGATTATATATTTGCTGCTTCGTTGCTTAATTAAAGTGGTGCGTTGTTTCTGATTCTCTGAAATTTTATTGCTCGTACATAACCTTGGCGCAATCTCGCAGATTATATCCGCCGAGGGCAAGTACACTGTTTTTGAAATCTTCGTCTTTCCCAATGAGGTCAAGCAGGCTTATAACCTTTGGGTCGTCCATAAATGGCTGTGGCACAATCAGGTCGTATCGCTCTTCTGCAATAGGGACAAAGTCAAGGCCCAGCGCATTTGCAGCAGCTCTGATTCCAAGACCTGTGTCGACACTGCCATTGGCAACTGATGCGGCCACACTCATATGGGTGTATTCTTCGTGGTCGTATCCTGGGATGTCGCTTGGGTTAATACCTTCGTCACTGAGAACCTTGTCTGTAAGAAGTCTGGTGCCGGCGCCATTTTGTCTGTTAATAAAGATATGTTGTTCTTTTGCGATATCTTGAAAACTGAGAATGTTTTTGGGATTTCCTTTGGGAACTATGAGCCCTTGTTCTCGGTAGCAGAGATTGATGAGTTGTAAAGGTATGTCTTTTAGAAAGCGTTGAATAAAACTTACGTTGTATTCTCCCGTTTTCTCATCAAGCAGATGGCTTCCAGCAATATGTGCTTCACCTCGTTTGATCGCCATGATGCCGCCCATGGAACCTACGTGGGCAGAAGATATTCGAACCATAGGGCGTTTTTTATAGAGCTGATTGGCAAGTAAATCCAGAATGTTATCGTGGCTGCCAATGCAGACAAGAGTTGCGTCAACTTCAGTTTGTGGACGCAAGAGTTCAATCTCAACCTGCTCTCCTGCTCCAATTCCTTCGTTGCCAGAACCAATCGTAAGAAGACCATCAGCCCTAACAAGAGACATCACAGCCCCTGCACCCTTGCCAGAAGGTGTTGCCATTAAATTATTGCCAACGCGGCCCAAGGTGATCCTGACGAATTGATCAACACCCATAGAGGAATGGATGGGGCGTGAAAGGGTGGCTGTGACAAACTCACTTTGTGGAGTGCCTTTGCCTAGATATCTGGAAAGTATTTCTCGTATGAATATTCTCATGGTGAGAAGGGCCGAAACCGGGTAACCCGGAAGACCAATTGCTGGAGTATCCCCAATCATAGCGAGTATGACAGGTTTGCCAGGTTTTATAGCAACACCATGGACGATAACTGTGCCAACTTCGGCAAGTACTTTGGCGCTATAGTCACGGGTTCCAGCCGATGCGCCTGCATTGAGAACAACCAGATCGTTTTCACTTGCTGCTTTGAGCAGGTTTTGTTTCAACAATTCCGGGTCGTCTTTAACAGGCAGTCCACGAGTGGTATCTGCTCCCCATTCATTTAAGTAACCTGCAAGAATACGCGAGTTAAACTCAATAATCTGACCAGGCTGAGGCGCGTCTTCTGGTTGGATGAGCTCGCTACCTGTAGGGATAACATGCGCTTTAGGCCTTTTTTGCACCGTAACTGTTGTTACACCAGTCGCGAGCATTGCACCCTGGTCAATGGGACGAATGGTATGGCCTTCCGGGATGATGAGTTCTGTTGCAACAATATCTTCTCCAATGGTTCTGACATGTTGCCATGGTGTCGCTGGTGCGTGCAGTTCAACAACGCTCGGGCTCACCTGATGAACATCTTCAATCATCACCACTGCATTAAAGCCTAGGGGAATGGCGTTTCCTGTATTCACCGGAATGTACTTGTCATCAGTTAAACGAAGAGGTGAGGCCTCACAGGCGCCTGCAAGGTCATTGAAGTGGATGGCTATTCCATCCATTGCTGCTGCATTATATGAAGGGGATGAACGCCTTGCTATGACGGGTTCTGCGGTTAAACGCCCAAGGCTATCATCTACGGCAATTTCTTCCACAGTGCTGTTGGTGAAAAAACCGTGTTTTTCAAGTGCAGCAAACCATAAGTCTTTAGCCTCTTTAAGAGGCTTATTGTTTACGTATACGTTTCGCTTACTCATTTGAACAATATTACCTTTACGATTGAATTTTCAGAAACGCCCTGGCTATCTTCGTCTATAAGGAAGTAACCGCTTGCGCGTGAGAGTGTAGAGATAGACCCGGATTTTCCCATGATTGGTTGTGCATTCCAGATCGAATCGATTTTTTCGAGTTTTACACGTATCACATCGAGGCGGCCAGCCGCGGAATTTATATTTCTTGTCAGTCTTGCCTGAATCACAGATAAAGAAAGTTCATCAAATGGTGGCAGTCCCGAGAGTTGTTTAATAGCTGGTTTGATGAAAAAATCAAAACAGACCATTGCAGATACTGGATGCCCTGGTAGGCCAAAGATCGGAGTGTTTCCACTGAGACCGATAATAACAGGTTTGCCTGGTTTGAGTTTGACACCATGAACAAGTATTCCCGGGGGCCCGAGCTCTTCTATTACCTGCTCTCCAAGGTCGCGAACACCAACAGAACTACCGCCGGAAAAAAGAACAATGTCATTTTCAGCGACGGCTTTTTTGAGTGTAGGAAGAAAAATATCTTTTTGGTCTGTAACTATCCCGTAATCGACAAAGACACCACCGGCCTCTCGGACGGCGCCGGAGAGGGCGAGGGTGTTGATGTTTCGAATTTGACCAAGTTCTGGCTTTTCTGTATAGGCAATGATCTCATCGCCTGTAGACAGAATACCGACTCGAATCTTTTTAGTCACAGTAACCGTTGACGTTCCAATAGCTGCTAAAAGGCCAATATCCTGTGGTCGAAGACGCCATCCCGCAGGTAACGCCTTACTTTCTTTAGCAATATCTTCTCCTGTCTGGACAAGATTGGTGCCTGCTCCAACGCCTTTAACCACTTCGAGCATTGTCTCGTCTACTGGAACAGTATGTTCAAACATGACGACACTGTCAGCACCTTCAGGGCAGAGCCCTCCTGTAGGGATTTTGTGACAGCTTCCTTTTGTTACTTCGCCTTCTGGTGCTTGCCCCATGAGTACTTCACCTGAAATATTGAGATAGCAAGGCATGGACTCACTTGCGCCAAAAGTATCAGATGCTCTGACTGCAAAGCCATCCATCGTAGACCTGGGATGGGCGGGCAGGTCTTCGCTGGAATAAATTGGTTCAGCCAAGACTCGATCAAATGCTTCTGAAAGAAGTATCTCTTCAGTGGTGATGGGGATGTTGCTCAGATATTCGGCGAGCACTTGTTGGGCATCACTCACAGTGCAGAGTTCACCACGTCCAAGCATGTCTTTTGTTTGTCTGATATCAACCATGTGAATTCTTAACCTTGAGATATATAGTTTGAAATCCTGAAAGATTGCTTAGTAAAGTTGCAACGTTTACAACTTCATTATTCAATTCAATATCAGTTATATTATCACAAAGACCAGTACCTGGACGAAGAAAAGTTAAAACTTTGGATGCTTTTATGGTGATTCCAGCTTCGAGAAGAAAAGGCCCACATTCTTTTGCAATAGAGTTAAAGAGCTTTAAGGTAACTGTTATGGCTTTTGTGCTATCACTTAAAGGTTCTTGCGAGGTTGTTTGTGTTCGTAGTGTAGAGTGGATACTGTTTTTTCTGAAAATTGCACCAGCAAGCCCAGGCATAGCAGCAGAAAGAGCGAGTACAGGAGCGTTGCCAGTAAAGGGTTGGGTTATATCATCCACCGGAGTACCGTTTAAAAAGATAGTTTCAACGGTGGAGCTGATATAGTCAGCTGTAAATCCAGGTATTTGGCACATGAAAGTGCCCATGTCTGTCGTTGCGTCTGTCTTTATCTTTATACCCGATTGTAATACAGTGGTAAAAAGATGAAGTGATTCAGGTAATACGTGTAACGTAACAGCCGCTGAGGGGAGTTGTTCTTCCATTTTAAAAGCTTATAATGTAAATGTCATTTCTGCGGCGGAGCCATGTTGCGTAGTTGCAAAATAAACCAGTGTCTTTGCCGTATTGGATTAACATATGTTTACAATGAATTTTGTTTTTCTGATATAGAAAAATACAATATATTTTCTTAAAATACCTTAAAGGAACAGTAGATGACATCTAACGTGCTGCAGCCAACACCGGGATATGAACCATTTAATGGTCCAATTGTCACAGTAATAATGGATGGGGTCGGTATAGGGTCCAAAGATGAGAGAGACGGTGTTTTCGTCGCAAATACACCAGTTTTGGACAGGATGTTAAGAGAACCTCTCATGGTCAAATTGAAGGCTCATGGTACCGCGGTAGGCTTACCTTCTGACGGTGATATGGGGAACTCGGAAGTAGGACACAATGCTCTGGGCGCCGGGCGAATTTTTGCTCAGGGGGCACAACTGATCAATGATGCCCTTTCATCTGGAGATGTGTTTAACGGTGAGGTGTGGGGGGGATTGAAAAAAAGAGGTCTCACGGGTCAGACGCTTCATTTTATAGGTCTTCTTTCAGATGGCAATGTACACAGCAACATTGCGCAGTTGTTCTTGCTGCTCGATCGCTGTGCCAAAGACCAATTGCCAAAGGTTCGTCTTCATATTCTGCTCGATGGTCGTGATGTCGACCAGAAAAGCGCACTACATTATATAGCAGTCCTCGAAGAGAAGATTAAAGAGTTTGACTCGTCTCTTGATTATAGGGTTGCTTCAGGCGGTGGGCGGATGATTACCACTATGGATCGTTATAATGCCAATTGGAGCGTGGTTGAAAGGGGATGGAAGGCTCATGTGTTAGGTGTTGGGCGTCAATTTTCTTCGGCTGCTGAGGCCGTTCAGACATATTACGATGAAGACCCCGAGATGACAGATCAGTACATGGAAAGTTTTGTCATCGTAGATGATAAAGGTCCTGTGGGTACTATTGAAGATGGTGATGGGGTTATTCTTTTCAATTTTCGGGGAGACCGGGCAATTCAAATTTCCCAGGCATTTGATGAAGATAATTTTACGGCATTTGATCGCATAAGAAGACCAGACGTTTTTTATGTTGGCATCATGCAGTATGATGGAGATGCCATGATCCCAAAAAAATATCTGGTTCAGCCCCCTGCCATTGATAAGACCCTGGGAGAATATCTCTGTGCTAGTAAGGTGAGCTCATATGCAATCTCTGAGACACAGAAATTTGGACATGTTACATACTTTTGGAATGGTAATAAGTCAGGGTATATAGATGAGAAATATGAAAAATACGATGAGGTATTATCCGATAAGATTGCATTTGATTTAAAACCATGGATGAAGGCTGGCGAGATAACGGATAAGGTTATAGAGGCTGTGGGGAGTGGTGACTATAAATTTATCCGTCTTAACCTTGCCAATGGTGATATGGTAGGACATACTGGCGATGAAGCTGCAATTCGTGTTGCCGTTGAGACGGTAGATATATGTCTGAAGCGAATTGAAAAAGCGGTGAAAAAGTTGGGAGGCATACTTGTTGTTACGGCTGATCACGGGAATGCTGACTGTATGTGGTCCATGAAAAACGGGGAAAAGAACCCAATGGTCGCACACACTTTAAACCCGGTACCATTCATTATTAAAAACTACTCTGGCGTTAATAATTTTGAATTAAATGAAGTAGAGCAGCCTGGGCTTGCAAATGTTGCAGCAACTCTTTGCTGTTTACTTGGATTTGAACCCCCAGCTGATTTTGAACCGACTCTGGTAACATTACATAAATAAAATAGACAAAATTAGATATGACTGAAAAAATAAGTAAATCGGAAATGAAGAGACGTTTTAAGCAGGAAGAAGAAGCGGCCTCAGAGTTGGCGTTGCTCTCGGATAAAGATCTTAAAAAATTAGAAGTGAGTGAGGGGCTTAAAGAGGAAATTATCCTGTGTCGTAGCGTGAAAGGTGGTTCTCGCAAGCGACAGGTGAAGTACATGGCCAAACTGATGAGGGATGAGAATGTATCTGATATTCTCGATTTTCTTGCTGCCAGAAAAGGTTCAAAGTTAAAAGATAATAAGCTTCTCCATGAGGCAGAACGTCTTAGAGATGCTATAATTACAGAAGCGATTGAACAACAACAACTCTGCTTGAAGGATCGTAAGCCATGGGAGCCTGATTGGGTTGGGGTCGAAATTGACGATATGATTGTTCGTTATTCTATTGATAGCGGAGACTTGCGTCGTACAGTACATCAATATGTGAAGACAAGATTTCATAACCATTATAAGGAAGTGTTTCGCATCGTCAAAGCAGCTCTCGAAAAAGATCAGCTTCTTAGTAAAAAATAAGTCTGAGGTTTTGGGTACCGTTGTACGCCTTTATAAGGTGGGAATTATAAATAATAGACTTTAGGTGAATTATGGGGCGCAGTAAGCGAGATAAGGCAAACCGATTGTATTATGTAGGCCTGTTTGTTTTTTTTGGATTGATGATCGCTTTTTGTACTTCAATACTCAGCTATCGTCTTGAAATTGAATCCCTGGAAAAAAATCTTACCCTAAATGCCGAAGAGGTTTTTGATCTTAAAATTAATGATTTTGAAAGCTATACCGGAGGGTTGGAGGATATCGTTGCAGCACTTCGGGACACCTCCCTGTTGTACCAATATTTAGAAGACCCAAGTATTGATAACTATGAAGACGTAGCTGCTTCTTTTCGAACTGTAGCAAATAGTAACTCTTCACTTATGCAGGTGAGGTATATCGATGAGTTTGGAATGGAGAAGGTGAGGGCGGATTGGCCTGTCGGAAGGGAGAGAGCCTCGCTCGTATCTACAGGTCAGTTGCAGGATAAAAAACACAGGTATTATTACAAAGAAGCTTCTCAAATTCCACCATTTACGTTCTGGTACTCAAAGGTTGATCTCAACATGGAAAACGGAAAAATTGAGAGCCCCGAGAAGCCAGTTTTACGAGTTGCCTCTCCGGTATACCTAAAACAAAAATTCCGTGGCATTGTGATCATTAATGTACACGTGAAGGCGTTTTTAAATAATTTTTTACACAACAGTGTTTTTGATATCTCCCTCATTGACAGCGATGGCTACTATTTAATTTCTTATAATGCTGAACATTCCTGGTCAAAGTATAGAGAATCAGGTTTGTCTATTGATACCGTGTATCCAGAGTATGCGAAAATAATTCTACATCACACAACAGGTGGAAAACTGCAGAAAATTGGGAACCTTTTCGTCGGTTCGTTTGGGAACCTACTTGAAAAAGATGGGGGAATGCTACTTTTACATGCGGACGACAGCATAGTACAAAGTATGAAGGAAGAACGGCAGAAAGCCGCGATCTTCATCGTTGCTATAATCTTTCTCCTGTCGGTTCCTTTAGCTCTTTTAATATCCAGAGGACCTGCAAAATTACATAAGAAAATTTCTCTCCAAAATAGACGATTATCTGAATCGATAGATGTCATTGACAGGAATGTTCTTAGGGGAACCCTTGATCTGGAAAGAAATTTTCAGGAGGTGAGTAGTGCTTTTGCAAGTACATTAGGTGTTGAAAAGAGCAGTATCGTTGGCAAGAAATACGATACTATCTACTGTAATATGCGGCCTAATGAGTATTACGATGAGGTATGGGAATCTCTGGAACGTGACGGTAGTTGGGGAGGGGAGTTGCAGCATTCCAAGAGCAATGGTGAATGTTATTGGGCGGACACCGTTGTATTGCCAAAGACAGATGAAGAGGGTGTCTTGGTCGGCTATTCTGTTATTCATCAGGATATTACCGATAAGAAACGGATCGAAGAGCTCTCAATTACCGATGAAATGACGGGGTTACATAACCGTCGGTATTTTAATGTGATTATCAAAAAAGAACTTGGAAGAGTCAGGCGTGAACGCCACAATCTTATTTTTGCCATGTTAGATATCGACTTTTTTAAGCAATACAATGATAATTATGGACATCAAAAAGGTGATGAGGTCTTAAAAGAGGTCTCTTCCATCATGAAGGATAAGTTATCGAGAGCGAGTGACTATTGCTTTAGACTTGGTGGAGAGGAGTTCGGTATTTTATTTTCCAATAAGCAATCAGGTAATAGTTATGAATTTGTGGACTTAATTCGTAAAGCAATCGAAGAGCGTGCTATTGAACATAAATGGAGTGCGGTTGCGGATGTCGTAACGGTGTCAATTGGTATGCAAACCATAGCCCCTGACGATCCAGTTTCTGTGGATCTGCTCTATAAAATAGCGGATAAGGCCCTCTATACGGCTAAAAATGAAGGTCGAAACCGCCTTGTTGCGAGAACTTTTGATATAACTGACGAAGTTGGTTAGTGAAGGAAATAGATGTCGATACGATTGATAGCCAAAGATTTATATAAAGCCCAGCAGAATGTTGATCAGTTGCAAAAAAAATATGATGGTTCTTCTGTGACGGAGAAGACTATTCTCGGGATTGAGCTCAAAGTAGTAATTCAGGAGCGGGATATGCTTCGCCGGATGCTTGATGGTGAAAAAGAATCAGGCGAATTTCGTAAACGCTTTGATGGTTTTGGAATGACGAAAAAGTCTTTTTAATGCCTCATGGAATTCTAAAAGCGAATAGAATCCCATTCCGTCTAGCCTACAAAAATATTAACTCTGTAGGCTAGGAGTTTGGGCTGGTAAGCGCAGACTCCAAGAGGCCATTCTCAGACAGCCTCCTAGCGCACTTCGTCACTATCCACATAGGCATAGGCGCTATGTTTATGGATGGACTCAAAACTTTCCACACTTGCTGAAAACCAGTTGATATCAGGATGATCAAGAGCGAGTACAGCCACCTTTCTTACAACGTCTTCCACAAACATCGGATTGTTATATGCTTTTTCAGTAACATATTTTTCATCCGGGCGTTTAAGGAGTGCGTAGACCTCACATGAGGCGGATTGTTCCACAAGTGCTATGAGGTCTTCTACCCAAATAAAGTTGTTAAACGTCACGTTAAGGGTAACTTCACCGCGTTGATTATGTGCGCCGCCTGAACTAATTTCCTTTGAACAGGGACACAGAGTGGTTACAGGTACACGGATTGAAAGTATAAAACCTTCGTCTTCACCAATACCGCCCGAAAACGTACAGTCATATTCCATGAGACTATGGGTGTCACTGACTGGGGCTTTTTTGTCTATAAAATAGGGAAAGCTCATTTCAAGCCGTACACTTTTGGCGCGTAATTCACTTTGCAGCTTTGGCAGGATTGTAGAAAAACTGGTAACAGATAACTCATCAAGATGTTCTTGTAGGATGGATGTGAATATATCTGCACAGTTGTCTGTGGTTTGTTCAGAGAGGTTCGCCTGCATGGAAATGGTGGCGATGGTGTTTTGCAACCCGCCTCCCTTTTCTTTTACGCGAATTGGGGTCTTGAGGTCTTTTAAACCAACTGTTTGGATATACATAGGTTTATTCACTTTATTATATCTGTGTTTGATAAAGACTTTTTGTTTACCTGGGAGTTCTTCCTAGAACAACTTGTATAGCCTTCACGATCATGACTAGACGATTGTTAATTACTCTGTTTATAGATCTTAAACAATACTCTTTTACTTGTAGCTGTGATGTCTCCTGAAATTTCATGCGTTTCATGGAAAATCAGTGTATTCTGACGCGGCTTTTGGTGCTGTTTTAATTATCATCTAAATCTTGCAACTTTTGAATGTTTTCTTGTTTTGTGTTTGCAATATTTAGGTATCAACTCGATGAAATAAATGTATGGAAAAAGATAATTCAGCTATTCGATTGGATAAATGGTTATGGGCTGCCCGGTTTTTTAAAACTCGGTCAATGGCTGCCACAGCTATTAATGGTGGCAAGGTACATTTGAATGGTTCCCGGGTAAAGGCTTCTCGGGTTGTTGCAATTGATGATCAATTGATTATCACTATTGGAGTTATGACGTTTCATATAACAGTACTTGGAATATTAAAATATAGAAGGCCCGCAAAAGAGGCCAAGCTGCTTTATGTTGAATCCGAAGAGAGCATAAAGACAAGGCATGAAGAAAGCGATCTGCGCCGAATGTCAAATAATGGCTATGCCGCACCTGGAACCAAGCCAACCAAACGTGATAGAAGAAAAATAATAACATTTACAAGAAAAGACGAATAGGAGTCACTAATGGGAAAAGTTGAAAGGGCTTTGATTAGCCTGACAGATAAGGAAGGAATTGAAGGTTTTGCAGGTGAACTTGCAGCTCTTGGAATTGATTTGCTTTCAACCGGTGGTACTGCAAAGAAGTTGAGGGATGCAGGGCTTACGGTCATGGATGTTTCAGATTTCACCGGTTTTCCAGAAATGTTGGATGGGCGGGTTAAAACACTGCACCCTAAAGTGCATGGTGGCATTCTTAACCAGAGAGCAAATGAGAGCCATCAGCGCCAGTGTGCTGATCATGGCCTCAAGAATATCGACATTATAGCAGTTAATCTCTATGCATTTAATAAAACTGTCGAGGATCCTAACTGTTTGCTTATTGATGCAATTGAAAATATTGATATTGGTGGCCCAACTATGCTGAGGGCTGCGGCTAAAAACTTTCATGATGTAACTGTGATTGTTGATCCTGCAGATTACCCAAAAGTTCTTGAAGAAATTAAGGCCACAGGTAATACCACGCTAAAAACCAGGTTCTATCTCATGAAGAAGGTTTATGCGCTCACAGCAGCCTATGATACTGCAATTTCTGCATGGCTTGAGAGTGTGGACGTGGACGCTAATAGCTATTTTGACGGGGAGTAATTATGTTAAAGATGGCCGTATTGTTATCGGGTAGTGGTAGAACGCTTGATAACTTCCATGAACGTAGTGTTGATGGTCGTCTACAGGCAAAAATTGAGGTAGTTATCTCAAATGTTGCTGGTGTGTTGGGGTTGGAAAAGGCGGAAAATTACGGCTATCCCGCCTTCCACGCAAGCGATGATGAGAAAATAAACGAAATCATATCACAGTATGATGTCGATATTGTTTGCCTTGCTGGCTATCTGAAATTATACACACCTCCACAGAATTTACTCAGGCGTGTTATCAATATCCATCCTTCACTTATTCCAAGTTTTTGTGGGGATGGCTTTTATGGCCATCATGTGCATAGTAATGTCAAAAAGCGTGGGTGCACGGTGACAGGGTGTACCGTACACTTTGCAAATGAAAATTATGATGAGGGTCCTATAATTTTACAACGCGCGGTGGATATTGATTATGAAGACGATGTTGATACCATTGCAGCCAAGGTTTTTGAAATTGAGTGTCAAGCTTTTCCAGAAGCAATTAACAGAGTAGATGACAAGGGTGTGGAATTTTTTTGGGACAGAATCACCTCGTAGAGACATTTCTTGTAGTACCACCTGAATCTTGCAACTGGCAAGTTCGGAGTCTGCGCTACCTGCCGGATATGCAAGATTCAGGGATCAATGTTTGTCTGTAGTTCTCTCTTTTTTTTTAAATAACCTGATTTATAACAGGTTTTCAGGAGTATAGTAGTAATGAGTGATATTGAATTATTAGCACCAGTGGGTACCATCGAGACATTTCATGCAGCGCTTGATGGTGGGGCGGACGCTATTTATGTTGGAGCACCAGGATTTAATGCGAGGAATCCTGCAAGGGAGCTTCAGCTTGAAGAGATCGGAGCCATGACACAGCATTGCCACGGTCTAGGGAAAAAACTCTATATTGCTGCTAACTCGATTATTTTTGAAAGAGAACTGGGGGACGTGGTCGAAAAATTAAGTCTTCTTCAGGAGATTGGAACAGACGGGTTGATTGTTCAGGATCTGGGCTTGTTACAACTTGTAAAAAGATTTTTTCCTCAAATTCCGCTTCATGGCTCTACTCTTATGACAGTACACAATTCAGACGGTGTAAAGTTTTTAGGAGAACGAGGTTGTGATCGTGTGGTTGTTGCGCGTGAACTTACTTTAAAAGAAATTGAGACCGTTGCAGCCAAAAGAGGCAATACTGAACTGGAGGTATTTATCCACGGTGCTATGTGCTTCTCGTTTTCAGGGTTGTGCCTGTTTTCCTCTTACCTTGGCGGAAAAAGTAGCTTGAGAGGAAAGTGCGTGCAGCCATGTCGTCGTGCTTATAGCGGTGGTGGTAAGGGGGGTGCGAGAGGAAAGTCAAAGAGCAATGACTCAAACAAGTATCTCTTCTCAATGAATGACCTTAGCGGACTTGAAGTCGTTCCAGAGCTCAAGAGAATGGGAATTTCCTCTCTTAAAATTGAAGGCCGTCTGCGTTCTGCGCACTATGTGCAATCTATTGTCGAAGCGTATAGGACAGTTATTGATGCAGATGAGAA
Source organism: Desulforhopalus sp. (assembly GCA_047622095.1). Taxonomy (GTDB): domain Bacteria; phylum Desulfobacterota; class Desulfobulbia; order Desulfobulbales; family Desulfocapsaceae; genus Desulforhopalus_A. The sequence continues at coordinate 11,773 of JBLHNU010000066.1, read as the reverse complement.
TCATGCAGAAGACGCTCTTGTTAAAGCTGAAGCCATGGCTGAACAGGCAATGAGCAGGAAGACCAGTTCAGGATATTTTTTCACTCCTCAACCGCTCGAGGCTATTACCCCTTACCAATCAGGTAGTATGGGTACTCATCTCGGGCGTTTTAGCACGGTGAAAAAGGTTGGTGCTGAGCTGACATGTAGATTCGTTGTTAAATCACCAATCGGTTTAGGAGACAGACTGCGACTCCACGTAGAGCCAGGAGGGGAGCGTTTTGCCTTCCGAGTGAAGTCTCTTTTTATTCTTGGTGAAAAATGTGACAAAGGCAATAGCGGGGACAAGGTGTCAATTAGTCTACCTGATGGTTTTGCAATACCTGCAGGTGGGCGAGTAGAAGTGTATCGGGTGGATGGCGCATCTGGTGGATTACGTGGGAAAAGACTGCCCGTAAAGAGAGTGGCCGAAGAGCTACGTGAGAAAGAAATACAAATGCAGCAGTATGTAGATCACGTAAAAGATGCGGTCTGTGGTGATAGCAGTGAAATCGATGCTGAGCCGATAGGTGATACAAGCTACGGACCATATGCAAGTCACCGTAAGACCAGGAAAAAAGTTGGTATGGAGTGGTGGCTGAAAACTGATTCAGTTAAAATGGTGCTTGGGGAGGGGGGATTTAATCCGGATCGTTATTTGTTGCCATTTGAAAAACAATTGCTCAGTCAGGTCGGTCAAATTAAAAAAGGGCTAGGCAGACGTTCCAGAGTAGTCACCTGGGCCTTACCTCCGCTTATCATGGAAAATGATCTTGGTCGGATGAGAAAGCAGATTAAGTTGTTGATACGCTCAGGCTTTAAATCTTTTCAACTCGGTCACGCAAGTCAGGTTCTCTTGTTCAGAGGGGAAAAAGTACATCTGTATGGCGATTACAGCCTGAATATTTACAACAGTCAGGCTGCATTAGAACTTGCTTCGATGGGAGTTGAGTCCACCCAAATAGGGATTGAGCTAGATAAAAAATCTATTCACGAATTATTAAGTGGATATGAAAAGAATAAAAGTGGAAAGAAAATGATGTTTGGTTCGTATGTATATGGGGCTCCCGCATTGTATACATCGCGACTTGCTGCCAAACATTTTCAATATGAACAGCAGATCCTGAGTCCTAAAAAAGAACCATATCTGATTCGTAAAAAAGAAGGCTACACGCAAACCTTTCCTGAAAAGCCGTTATCTATACTCCCTTATCTCGTAGAGCTTAAAGAGGCCGGGGTCAGGTATGCGATAGTCGATGTTTGCGGCCATAGTTCTAAACGAGATCTTGAAGAACTGGGAGACCGACTTATGAATAATGGCAGATATTCTAAGTTACCCACATTTAACTATCTGGGTGTGTTGGAGTAATCAACCTGTCATTTCTAATGATTTAGGTTGAAAAACCAAGGGCTGATGAACTCGTAAAAAGGTCATTCAAAGCTTTAGATGGCTAAGGCAAAAAGTTTGATATACAGGTAAGCGATAGACTCCGAGGCGTAGTGTTTTTTGCGGAGACAGGACTATACATATGGTATGTCTTGTCTTCGTAAAAAACCTACAACGCAGTAGATCGGACTTTTTACGACGCCATCAAGGGCTTAATTGGTATTTGGTCCCTTGGTTTCGTCAAGACGTCGCATGCCTTCCATAAGCAATTTCATGAAAAAACCTATCTCAGGTGTGTCGAAGTCTTCTTTGGCGATTCCTGGAGTGAATCTAAATCTACCTGAGTTCTCTTTTAGTATTTCATAAAAAGCCATGTCTCCTGCACAATCATGGTATTTTGCTTTGATGAGCGCTCCTTGACGAAAAGAAAAGCGGGCCGTGCCTTTACTGAGATCTGAGATCGTCAGAATACCGGTTTTATTGTTCATATTCAAAGTCTGGAAAAGGGCTTCAGCAGGTATTTCTTTTAAATCTCCAACTATTCCTGAGCTGAGATCTTCTGCACGGATAGTATTTGAACGATTAAGACGCTCGGCCATGATTCTTGAAAAATAAAGTTGAATGTCAGGGTAAATGTTGAGGATTTTATGGAAGTTAGGTTGGTCAATATCCAGAATCGTGGCTGCTTCTTTGATCTGAATTGTTGCGGTTACGGCATCATTACAGATAAGTGACATCTCACCGAATACTTCTCCTTTATCGATTGTTGAAATAATAATGCCTGCATCGTTGAGTACATTGACGCTGCCTGCGACTATGATAAATAGTTTTCCACCCGGGTCACCTTTACGAATAACAATGTCGCCTGTCTCATATTTTTTCATTTTGAAAAAACCGACAACCTTGTCAAGATTATGTTCGTCAATATTTTTAAAGAATGGAAAACTTGTAAGCAGATGCATCATTGATCCGATTTCATCGGAGAGAGTGTTGGGGTCTTTTACTGTAAGTGAGTTCTCTTTTGTGTATTCGAGTTTAACCGAACCAGTACAACCGGAACATGTCATCATACAGACAGGGATTTTGTCGCTTCTCTCGTAATTAATAATGAGTTTACTCAGGTCCCCGTCAAGGATTTTGCAGTTTCTCTTTCCCAGTGGATGAGTAATAACAGTCGTGGTAATGACACTGTTACTGTCGGCATCTTTTAGTGGGATTGCGAGTCCTGAAAGTTCAAAAGAGTCGTTGAATTCATAGAGAGGACAGCTATTGTTTTCAGTAATGGTAAAGATAATCTTGGGAAATCCCATGTGTATGCCTTTATATAACTAAGTGTTTCAATTTCTACGCTTGTATGTCACAATTATATTTGTGATTGTCGTGTATACAGCATATCGTACCAAGCAATTCCGTGTCAAATATCATCAACGAAGAAAACGAATCAGTGGCCTTAATTTTGTGGGACGATAACTGTTGACTTTATAAAGATATTGCATTATAAATCACCCTCTTTATTTTATAACTACAAGTGTCCAGTCTATCTATTGTTTTTACGACGCGTGAAAAGACGGGCATTGATGATACAATATATCTAACTATTCGAATAGACAAGGTAATAACAGGAGGAGTATTTTCGTGGCTAATCATAAATCCGCAGAAAAAAGAAATCGTCAGGCACAGGTTCGTCGTTTACGCAACAAGATGAACCGAAAGGAAATGAAGACTTCAATTCGTAAAGTTGATGAGGCTGTTGCTGCTGGTTCCGTTGATGATGCAAAAGTAGCTCTTCATGCAGCAACTATCATAATCGCGAAGACTGCAAGTAAAGGCACCATCCATAAGAAAAACGCATCCCGTAAAATTTCACGCCTCACAAAGCGTGTAAATGCTATCGGTGTTGTTGCTGCTGTATAATTATACGATTATCGCAGAATAGTTGAAGTTTTTTCAACTACGAAGAATTAAAGGCCATGAAACAATATGTTTCATGGCCTTTTTGCGTTTTACGGCTTGTGAAAGCAGATGTTTTCTATTCTAGAAGGAAGGCTTTTTGGAATATGTACATATAATATGCCAGCACCCCACAGGTAAGCGCTTGACTCCGAGGGGGCATAAGTGCCTCGAAGGTCTAGCGCTATCTGCTGGTTAATTTAAGTGTCTAATTTTAATCCACCACCCAGATTTTTTGTTGATTATGACAGCCTTTCTGGAGTAAGGCACTAAGGTACTGGACAAAACAGACCAGAAACTGGTATGTTGCCCGTTTTGCCGATGATGAATCGATAGATGAGTCTGTTGATTTACTAGGGTTTTGGTTCGAGATTAAGGCATACGAAAAAAATAACCACAGGCATATAATTGATATTCCGAGGATTATTTTTTTCGCATAACGAAGATATCGGAACAAAAGACAGTAAATCAAAGGGCTTATAGATGAGATGGAACTATCAAGCCTTTCCGAGAAGATATGTCAAAAGTTAAATGTTTCCCCGATATAGATAGATTTGCTCTAGATAGAGCTACATCTAAGTTAATTCCAATATGTGCTGAGATCGTAGCGGATCTCGATACCCCATTAACCTTGTTCTCTAAAATTGCAGAAGAAGGTGAACACATCTTTCTCTTCGAGAGTATGGAAGGAGGAGAAAAATGGGGTCGATATTCCTTTATTGGTTACGATCCACTGGTGACTTTTTCTTCTTTTGGCGACCAAGTTACAGTTGGAGATGCGAGTAAAGGTCTGGAAAACACCAGGACCTTCACCACCGACCCTCTCGTTGCTCTAAAGGAAATGATTGAAGGTTATAACGCCGCCGAGTATGAGGAACTTCCCAGGTTTTGTGGTGGTGCAGTAGGCTTTCTCGGTTACGATATGGTCCGGTTCATGGAAAATCTTCCGGACGATAGGCCAGCTGGTGATCTGCCCGATTCCTCTTTTATGATACCCCGCATTGTTTTGGTTCATGATAGTTTCAAGCAGACTGTCACTGTAGTGTGTTGGGTGCAGACAGAAGGGGGAGATGCAAGCGAGATCCTGTATGCACGAGCTACTGATCTGATTTCCCAAGTTATTGCAAAAATCAAAAAGCCGGTTGACGGCAAACTTTTTGACGAAAGCATTAAGGGCGTAGAGACTCCCCACAATTTCACCTCAAATATGGAAAAGAAACAATTTGAGGAGATGGTTGAAACAGCAAAAGAATACATTCGCTCTGGCGATATTATCCAGGTCGTACTCTCCCAGCGCTTTCACACAAAAACTGAGCTTTCTCCACTTGTGTTGTATCGCGCACTGAGACATATTAATCCCAGTCCATATCTCTTCTATCTCCAGTTAGGGGATCTTATCCAGATAGGTTCCTCTCCTGAAATTCTTGTGAGAAAAGATGGGGAAAATATTGAACTCAGACCCATTGCCGGAACGAGAAAAAGAGGGGCCACGCCAGAGGAAGATCTGGCTCTGGAAAAAGAATTGCTTGCTGATCCTAAAGAATGTGCTGAGCATATGATGCTTGTGGATCTTGGCAGAAATGATGTCGGCCGCATTGCTAAGGGTGGGCATGTACAGGTTAAAGATCTGCTTGTCATTGAAAAATACAGCCATGTTATGCATATTGTATCTGGTGTTCACGGAATAATTGACGATGGGTTGGATCAATTTGATGTGATGTCCGCCTGCTTTCCTGCTGGCACCGTGAGTGGCGCTCCTAAGATCCGAGCCATGGAAATTATAGATGAACTTGAAGCTGACAAGCGAGGCGCATACGCGGGCTCGGTCGGATATTTTGGGTTTTCTGGAAACATGGATTTTTGTATTACGATCAGAACCTTTGTTATGAAAGGGGATGACCTTTGGATTCAGGCAGGTGCTGGTATAGTTTCCGATTCTGATCCGGAAAAAGAATTTGAAGAGACGGTCAATAAATCACTTGGTTTACGTCGAGCTGTTGAACTTGCAGAGAAAGGCTTTTGATATGATTGTAATTATAGATAACTACGACTCCTTTACGTATAACATTGTTCAGACTATTGCTTCAAACGCTCGGGATGATGGTCGGGTTGAAGATATAAGGGTCTATCGTAACGATAAAATATCTATTGCTGAAATTGAAGCGCAGCAACCGGACAGACTGCTTATTTCACCTGGTCCTCGTACTCCTAAAGAGGCTGGTATTTCAATGGAGGCGATCACCCATTTTGGCGGAAAATTGCCAATCCTTGGGGTCTGTCTTGGGCATCAATCAATGGCGGAATGTTTTGGTGGTTCTGTTGTAAGAGCAGAGCGTATCATGCACGGCAAAACGAGTCCTATGAGTCATGATGGTAAAGGGGTCTTTACCGGATTGCCTGATCCTTTTGACGGCATGCGTTACCATTCGCTTATTGTGGAAGAAGACAACCTTCCTGACTGTCTTGAGATTACCTGTCGGACAGATGAGGGTGAGCTAATGGGGCTTAGGCATAAAGAATTGTCAATTGAAGGTGTCCAGTTTCATCCGGAATCTATATTGACGCCTGCTGGGATTACACTTCTGAAAAACTTTATGAGTAGTGACTATCCACAGATGTTAAGACCATAAAATCGGTAAATATTTATTTTTGAACATAATAAGTAAGGCGTAGAACATGAATATCAAACAGGCTATTGGCAAGGTCGTCACAGGAAAGCATTTGACAGAAACAGAAATGATTTCTGTGATGGATGAGATCATGTCCGGTGCTGCAACCGAGGCACAGATTGGCAGTTTTATCACCGCTCTTCGAATGAAAGGTGAGACAATTGATGAAATCGTTGGTGCCGTTCGTGTAATGCGTGAGAAAGCTACATTTGTTGATACTGGTGTAGACACGGCAAGTGGTGAAGTTTTGATGGATATTGTTGGAACCGGTGGAGATGGTTCTGGGACCTTCAATGTTTCTACTACGACCTCTTTTGTTGTGGCTGGTGCTGGCGTAACAGTTGCAAAGCATGGTAACCGCGCAGTTTCATCCAATTGTGGGAGTGCAGATGTTCTTGAAGCATTGGGTGTCGATCTCAGCCTTGATGCCGAAGCAGTTTCGCGCTGTGTGCGGAATGTTGGGATCGGTTTTCTCTTTGCTCCTATGCTTCACGGTGCGATGAAACATGCTATTGGGCCACGTCGTGAAATCGGTATACGCTCTATTTTTAATATTCTTGGTCCCATGACCAATCCGGCAGGAGCAAATGTTCAGTTAACCGGTGTCTTTGCAAAAGAACTCACTACAGTTCTTGCAGAAGTTCTTGTTCGCCTTGGAATGAAGCATACCCTCGTTGTCTGGGGTGAGGGGAATATGGATGAACTCACGGTGACTGGCACTTCTTATATTGCCGAAGGGCGGGACGGGAAGGTTATTGATTACAGTATAGAACCTGAAGATGTAGGACTTGCGCGTGCGAACATAGAAGATATTAAAGGTGGAGCATCACCAAAAGAGGCTGCTCAGCAGGTTCGTGACGTTTTAGGAGGCCAGCCAGGTGCTAAGCTGGATATGGTCCTACTCAATGCAGGAGCGGCTCTTTTTGCCGCTGCTAAGGTCGAATCATTGCAGGCAGGTGTTGAACTTGCTCGTACTGTGGTGGAGTCAGGTGCAGCGCTAGAAAAACTCAATCAGCTTGTGGCCTTTAGTGCCCAGCAATAAATCAGTCTGTGGTAGATAAAAAGGTAATAACGAGCATGGCACATATATTAGATACAATTGTTGAAACGAAAAAAAAGGAAGTAGAACTTCTTCGCAATCGTGGCATTCAACTTCCAGATAGCTACAAAGAAGCAAGGATTGATGGACCAAGAGGCTTTCGAAGCGCTTTACTGAAATTTAATGGAGTAGCCGTCATTGCAGAGGTAAAGAAAGCCTCACCTTCCAAAGGTGTTATCTGTGCCGACTTTGATCCCGTTGAAATTGCTAAAAATTATCAGGAAAATGGTGCTCAGGCTGTGTCGGTATTAACCGACGTGGATTATTTTCAAGGATCGCTCCTGTATATGATGCAGGTTCGTGAGACCATAGATTTACCAGTATTGAGAAAAGATTTTATTATTGATGAGTTGCAGATAAAAGAAGCACATCTACACGGAGCCGATGCTATTTTACTCATTGCGGCCATCCTTGATACAAACCAGATGCAGGAATACAAGCATATGGCAGCAGAGCTGGGGATGGATTCTTTAGTCGAGGTACATGACGAAGCGGAGACTGAAAAAGCCCTGGAAGCTGGAAGTGATCTGATTGGTGTCAATAACCGCAATCTCAAAGATTTTTCAATGGATCTGGAGACGACCTTTCGACTTAAAAATATGATTCCAGATGATATCCCTGTGGTAAGTGAGTCAGGGTTGAAGACCGAAGACGACTTCAAACGTCTACGTAACGAAGGTATTGAGGCTGCGCTTATTGGGGAAACCTTAATGCGTGCTGGTGACAATAGTAATTTGTTGAGCTTGCTTCGTAGATAGTGCCCGACTGAAAACCGCTAATTTCTCCAATTACTGCGTTGGATTAAAATTTTAATCCTCAAAATACTTAATGTATTCCTCCGGTTAAAATTTGAATCCGCCTTGTACTTAAAGAAATTTTCAGGATTTCGGTCAAACACTAGATAGTTTTATAGCTATGTAAAGATCAGTTGTAAATCGGGATATATTAGATATGCAGATGGGGCGTCCAAGAGTTAAGATTTGTGGTATGACAAGAGCCGAAGATGTCAGTTTTGCGGTTAGTGCTGGTGTTGATGCTCTCGGGTTTATCTTTTACGAGAAAAGCCCACGATGTATAGACCTGCTTACTGCTAAGACTATCATTGAATTCCTCCCCCCTTTTATTGATAAAGTCGGAGTTTTTGTCAACGCAACCATTGAGGAGGTAAAGCAAGTCTCCACCATTGGTCTTTCCTCCATTCAATTACACGGCAGTGAAACTCCTGACTACTGTAGCGAATTAAAAGAACAACTTCCTTTCTGTAGCCTTATAAAAGCATTTCGTGTCGGAAATGAAAGTACCGCAGATGAATTTTCCAAATATAATAAAGTTGTAGACGCTTTTCTTTTGGATACCTATGTGAAGGGTGCAAAGGGAGGAACTGGTGAGGTGTTTGACTGGACTCTTATCGACAAACTTAATTTAGCGCGGCCAGTATTACTTGCAGGGGGCTTAGATCCAGCAAATATTGAGCTGGCCATCAGATCAACTCAAAGCTACTGCTTTGATGTGAATTCGGGTGTGGAAGTTTCCCCTGGTGTCAAAGATCATGAAAAAATCGAACAACTTATGTCTATTGTGAAGGGTGTAGCGGCTGCGTAAACGATCTTACCTAGTACTATCTGGCAATAATAAAAGCACCTACATACCCATGGTCAAGAAGAGCCGTTTCTGCTCTTTCTGCCAGATGAATATCTTTCCCGGCATATACCTGAACTCGGTATAGTCTTGATTCTGCGCCGAAATGCTTTTGGATTACCGTTGTATGGCCCGCTTCGGTAAAGCGTTTTTGTAATTTAAGTGCATTAATTTTTTGACCGAAAGCACCAATCTGTACATAGAATTCCCCCGCATTTAAGTCACTGTAAATGAGCTCGCCCGGCCTGCCATTTGTACCCTTATTTCTTTCCGCAAGAGCTACTATTTGTACACGAGCAGTACCTTTGTGGATAGCACCTATAATTTGTGCTGCTTTATAGCTTAAGTCTATCACCCTACCTCTCACAAAAGGGCCTCTATCGTTTACTCTTACGACAGTTTTTTTCCCATTGTCTATGTTTTTGACCATAAGCATGGTGTTCATTGGCAGCGTCTTGTGTGCTGCGGTCATTGCATGTTTGTCGTATATTTCACCATTTGATGTACGTCTCCCATGAAAGCCGGGGCCATACCAGGAGGCTATACCCTTTTCGCTATAACCATGGGCAGAAGGGATGGGGAAATAACGGTTGTTTTTAATAACATAAGGAGCCTGGGTAGCTGGGCGTTTGCCAGCACTCTCAGCTGAGGTGGGAGCTGTAGAGAGGAAACAGACCAAAAGCGCTAGGCATAAGTAACGCAAACCTGACTGACTATATTTTTCGTAATAGGGGATGGGCCCTAAAGATTGGATCATAGTTATTATTGCTCAGTTGTAACAGGTAGCAAAGAGGTTTTGGTTTGATCCCGTTTCTCTTCATTGAGGAATTGTTGTATACGTGCCTCATAAAAAAGACCGGCGCTGCCAGTCGTATGTGGTGTATAAGGTCGTAAACCATTATTATCCACTTTTGCTTGTACTGCGTCAAGTTGTACTGTCTCGTCTTCATCAACCCATGAGATTGTGTAGTCGAGAATAGGTCGGAATACTTTAATAGTTCCATCGTTATCTCGACCAAGAGTGACGTTCTCCCATCTTCTGGTAACATAGCCTTTGAGCCAGATTCCTATTGAAGACGTTCCTGTGATCGAATCTGTCATTGTAATTGGCAATTCGTCTTTTTCATAATCCAAATTGTTAGTCAACAGCGACTCAACCTCATAGTTTCCTTGTACTGTATGGGCGGAAAAGCTTTCCAATTCGTCACTGTCAATGCGAATATAATGTTTCCCTCGATCGTCAAAACTCCACTGGGCGTGACAACCCTGGCAAGAAATATCAAGATCGTCTCTAAAGTGAGCAGGATGTTTAAGGGTAGGGAGTAAGTGCTTTTCTCCAGTGTGGGAGGTTAATACATAGCTGTTTTCACTCTTGGATACTCTTGCAGGTAGTTGGAGCTCCAGCGCCTTTGTGTCGTGACAGTCCCTACAAGATGTTTTTTGTCCCTGTAGCATGAGTTCTTTGCCTGAATGACAATCAATGCATAAAAGGCCTTTTTGCTGGTGTACGTCTGCACTCAGTGGATGGTATTCAATGCCATAGGGTCTGACATTATCAGGTTTTGCGGTGAAGGGTGTTCGGTATTCAACATTGAAATCATGTTCAAAACGACCATAATAATCAAAGCCGACGTAGTTTCCATAGTGGCACGATAAACAGTTTTTATCAGTTGGAGCACTGAAACTATGGCTCTCAAGTTTTGATTCGGAGAATGGTAAGTGGCATGCAGCACAACCCTGGCCATGTGATGTTGATGGGTACTGTTGCCCTGAGTCGTACAGATGGCATTTAAAACAACGACGTCTGAGTAAATCGTCGGCAAGTTCAAGAGGATTGGAGGGCTCACTCACTATAGGTGTATCAGTAAATGTGTCCAAATCTGTTGTGGCTCCAAAGGCCTTACGAAACATGTTCGTGCTTTTGGCGAGTGTGAAGTGTATTGCTTGAGGAACCTCTCTGGTAATGTTTTCGTGACATGGCTGACACGTTTTTACCATTTGCTGTGGATCGGCAGGGTTATCTACAAGACCTTGATGGGCCCGATCTTTTTTTTCTGCTGTATCTATCCCTCGGTGGCACGTAGTACATTGAAAGCTGTGGTTTGTATCAATGTCCATAGTATGGCACGATACGCATCTGCCAAATGTAGCATCAATAGTTTCATTTGAACTGCAACCACAGAGTGTTAACGCCATGTATAGTAGACAAACGACTCGAATCAATATAGTGATAAACTGTACCTCAAGTTATAGTTAATTTCTTGAAGTATATTATAGTAGTTGAATCTGATGGAAGGAAGAGAAATTGTCACAATTGTGATTTTCATATATTGTATTATTGTTGAACTTTCAATAATTACCTGATATATAGGCCTACTGTAAATTTGAAACATTTACAATTTTTAACACTATCTATTCGCCAGCATAGCTCAGTTGGTAGAGCGACGCTCTCGTAAAGCGTAGGCCAGCGGTTCGATTCCGCTTGCTGGCTCCAGTAAAATCAAGGCCCTCAGGAGAATTTCTCTTGAGGGTCTTTTTTGTTGGGACGGTAATGGGACGGTATTTTGGGTGATTGTATGTTGATTTATGTGTTCCTATGTGAGCCAAGTGTTGGTTCGCTAGTGTATCTTGGAAAGTGCAAAAACAATTTGGAGACAGCCTTTTCTTCACCATGACCAATATAAAGTAAAGCATATTGCATTACTACTGCAACCAATCCCATCAAATTAATCCAAAAATTTTGAATCATCCTCTATCACAGTAAGATCCTTTACAGGCTCATTCTCTAAGCAGAAGCTACTCAGGAGTCTCTCTATTGTATACCCAAGCTCCATATAAACCTGTGTAGCATCTCCAGCAATTAACTCAGGTCCACCATTCTACTTACGTAAGCGTTGCAGCAAGTACAGGAGTACACCAAAGGAATACCCGAAACAACCACCTCAGCTATGCTCCGTATTTAAACGCGGCTCACTTGAGAGACGGTTTCAAGCTCAGCAGGAGACAGGCGGC
>JBLHNU010000065.1:0-31099 GCA_047622095.1 Desulforhopalus sp. | reverse complement strand
CCTTCAGGTTGTCCTCATTAACAGCATCGTTATCGAGCGTCATTAATTCCATAGAAGTCAATATAGCTTCCATATATGAGAAATTGTTTTACATAGCAGTATTTTATAAATGTAGAATCGTTTTTGATTGTGCAGTCTAAGTAATCATTTTTCAGATTACTTATTTGAATTACAACGGAGTTTTAATGAGTTTTAAAGATTTTAAGTTTCACCCCAAGATTGAAGCGGGCGTAGTTGCCTGCGGTTATACTAGCCCCACCCCAATCCAAGAACAGACCATCCCCCAAATCCTTGCCGGAAATGACATTTTAGGTCTTGCACAGACCGGAACTGGAAAAACCGCAGCGTTTGTACTTCCTATACTTCAACGCTTACTAGATGGTCCACGAAAACAATTACGCGCACTCATAGTCGCACCGACAAGAGAACTGGCAGAACAAATTCACGGGAACATCATAACGATGTCCGTCGAAACAGGTCTTAAGAGTACAGTGGTCTATGGTGGAGTTGGTCGTAACCAACAAATAAAAGCTATCCGCTCGGGAGTAGAGATTGTTGTAGCCTGTCCCGGCCGCCTTCTGGATATTTTAACAGAAAAAGGCGTCAGTCTGGATACTGTGGAAACACTGGTCCTGGATGAAGCAGATCATATGTTCGACAAAGGCTTTCTCCCTGACATCAGAAGAATAGTCAAACAACTACCACGCAAACGCCAATCCCTTGTTTTCTCCGCTACGATGCCTCATGAAATCAGTCACTTAGCAGAAGAAATACTATACCGACCCGTAAAAGTGCAGATCAACCATACACTTCCCGCACCTACGATTTCACATACTCTTTTCCAGGTAAGTCGACCACAGAAGACCGAACTCTTGAAAAAGTTGATTGTAGAGCAGGAAATGACAAGCACTGTGGTTTTTACTAGGACCAAACATAAAGCAAGAAGTCTTGCGCTCCAACTACAAAAAGCTGGACATAAGGCTGCATCGCTGCAGGGCAATCTTTCACAAAATAATCGACAAAGAGCAATGGATGGGTTCCGTGACGGCACTTTTTCTGTTCTCGTTGCAACAGATATCGCAGCACGTGGTATTGATGTCTCTGATATCTCACACGTTGTTAACTATGATATCCCAGACACTGCGGAAACCTATACCCACAGAACTGGCCGTACAGGTCGTGCTGAAAAAAGTGGTATGGCGATAACGTTTGCTGATCGTAATGATTTAAAGATGATTGCTCAAATAGAAAAAAATCTTGGGAAAAAGATGATGAGGCCGGAAGGTCAATCGTCTCTATCTAGCTCTACGTCTGTAGAAACACAACCAGCAGGGCAACAGGATCGAGGTAGAAATACCCCAACAAGGAAGGCCACTTCAAGGCCACGTAAAAAAACTACCAAAAATAAGAGTAATTCGTTCGATTTTGGTATTAATAACAGTAGAAAACAACTATAGTAATATTTTCTGGATAACCAGATGACCCGTCGAACTGTCAAAAAGACGTGTTCGGCTTTATAACAAAGTGGCTCGAAAATCGAGCCAAGCACAAAGGAGTAGTACAAGATGGCTGAAGGAACAGTGAAGTGGTTTAATGACGCGAAAGGTTTTGGTTTTATCGAGCAAGATGGTGGAAACGATGTATTTGTTCACCACACAGCAATTCAAGCAGATGGTTTCAAATCTCTTGAAGAAGGTGCTCGCGTAACCTTCGAAATCGTTGATGGTCCTAAAGGTCCTGCTGCAGCGAACGTAGTTCAGCAGTAAGACCCGCTTTTGATCGTTCTAAGCCCCCGCTTTTAGCGGGGGCTTTTTTATTTTCCCTGCTTTTTAATATCTCCTCAATGAGATATTTCAGAAAAACAGGTTTCTCAGTCGCTGCCATGGGTTATCTCCTTATGGCTTTTTTTATGGAATAAATGTCATGATTACAGCATCCAATGTCGCGCTCTCCTACGGCAAAAGAGTTATCTTCCAAGATGTAAATATCAAATTCACCCCGGGCAACTGCTACGGTCTTATCGGTGCAAATGGTGCTGGAAAATCGACTTTTCTAAAAATCCTTGCCGGTAAGCTCGATCCTGACAAAGGTGAAGTCAGCAAGGGACCAGGCCAGCGCCTCGCAATGCTTAACCAGGACCAGTTTGCCTTTGATGAGCACACTGTTTTTAACACAGTTATCATGGGCCATAAAAAGCTATATAAGGTTATGGCTGAAAGAGACGCACTATACGCAAAGCCAGATTTCACAGAAGAAGACGGTATTCGTTCCGGTGATCTCGAAGTGAAATTCGGCGAAATGAATGGCTACGAATCTGAAGCTGAAGCGGCGGTTCTTCTTAACGGCCTTGGCATAACAGAAGAATTACTTCAAAAAAAGATGAAAGAGCTCGAAGGTGGCGAAAAAGTTCGGGTCCTACTGGCCCAGGCTCTTTTTGGCAATCCTGAGATTCTTCTCTTGGATGAGCCCACTAACCATTTAGATATCCAATCCATCCAATGGCTTGAGCACTTTCTCTCACGGTTTCACAACACCGTTATCATCGTTTCCCATGATAGACACTTCCTCAATCAGGTCTGTACCCATATGGCGGACATCGATTTTGGTAAAATCATGGTCTATGTCGGTAATTACGATTTCTGGTACCAGGCAAGCCAGCTTCATTTCAGACAAAAAGAAACTGCAAGCAAAAAATCCAAAGCCAAGGCTGAAGAACTCAAAGAGTTTATCAGACGTTTTAGTTCTAATGCCTCAAAAGCAAAGCAGGCAACTTCCAGAAAAAAACTTCTTGAGAAGCTCACCATCGACCAGATGCCGACCTCATCGAGAAAGTACCCTTATATTGTTTTTAACGCTGAGCGCCCTTGTGGAGATATAATTCTCGAAGTAGAGGGTCTTTCTAAAACAATTGAAGGTGAAGTGATGTTCAAAGACCTCACTTTTACAGTCAACAGAGGGGATAAAATTGCATTTTTAGGATCAAACAGTCTTGCCAAAACTGTCCTTTTTCAAATCTTGGCTGGAGAATTGGATGCCGACAGTGGTAGTTTTCGCTGGGGTGTCACCATTAGCAACGCCTATTTTCCACTGGAAAACAAAGACTATTTCGAAAAAGACGAGATTGACCTCATCGGATGGTTACGTGAGTTTGCCCCACCCAAATCTGACGAATCATTTATCCGTGGTTTTCTCGGTAAAATGCTTTTCTCAGGCGAAGAAGCCACCAAAAAAACTAAAGTTCTTTCCGGTGGAGAAAGGGTTCGTTGTATGCTCTCCAAGATGATGCTGGCCCATGCCAACGTTCTTATCCTGGACGAGCCAACCAACCACCTTGACCTTGAGTCAATTACCTCTCTTAATAACGGCCTTATGGCTTTTGAAGAGGTTATGCTCTTTGCATCCCACGATCACCAGTTTGTCACAACCATTGCCAATCGTATTATCGAACTTGAGCCGGATGGATGCACTGATGCTATGATGACCTTTGATCAATACCTGGAAAGAAAAGAAGCAGAGGCTGAGGAAAACGCTTAAGCAGAAATAAAAAACTGTTGATTTCGAAGCGCCCTCTGTAACATGAACTGTTACAGAGGGCGTTTTGTTATTTGTACATCATACAGGACTGCATTCAACAAGCTCAAGCTTGAAAGTCAGATCTTTTCCAGCAAGAGGTGGGTTGGCATCAAGTGTAAGGTGGGTCTCTTCGATTTCAACGATTACGACACGAAGCACTTCCCCATTGGCTCCACCCATTTCAAGGCGCATTCCAAGCTCAGGATTTAAATCCGGCGGTACCTGATCAATAGGTGCTTGAATAACCATCTCATCGTTTCGCTCACCATAGGCCTTTGCACAGGGAATATTAACAGTCTTCGTCTCCCCAACCTTCATGCTCATTACCGCCTCATCAAAACCTGCGATAACCTGTCCGCTACCCATAGCAAAAGCGAGCGGTTCACCACCGTCAGAGCTATCAAAAACAGAACCATCTTCAAGGGTTCCAGTGTAGTGAACTTTCACATTATCGCCTCTTTTAACTTCCGTCATGTTCTTCCTCCAGGCTAGAAAGCCCTTATTCATGTTATTTATATAATATGTCTGCCCTATTCCTATACACAGCGGCAGAAAACCCAAAACCAACAATTGTAGGCGGTACTATTAAACATCATGAGCAAATATACAACCATATTTGCACAGATTTAAACGGTTACCGGTATCATTTACCGCAGACAAATAAATTATCGTTACTCGTTTCTCAAACCGTTTACTCTTTTGCTTTCATCAGCACTATAGTAGTGTCTCCTGCAAAGTAACGAGGTCTTATAATTTTAAGATCATTTTTCAGAAAAACTATACCCAAAAAGAAACTGCTCCTTCGTTTTATGATGGAGTGGGGATATTATATTATGAATCCCAACAGTGCGATGAACAAAGGAAAAACTATAGTCATAGGCGGAGGTGCCGCAGGCCTCATGGCGGCTGGTCGAGCTGCACAAATGGGCAGCACCGTTCTCCTTCTTGAAAAGATGGAACAGAACGGGCGCAAAATTGGTATCAGTGGCAAGGGTCGATGTAATGTAACCAACAGTGCTCAACTCACAGAATTCATGAATCACTTTGGTAGAAATGGAAAGTTCCTGCGACAATGTTTTCAGCAATATTTTTCAGGAGAAATTCTCGCGTTTTTCAATAACCGCAACCTTCCCCTTACACTGGAGCGTGGTGGTCGATATTTCCCTGAAAGTGGACGTGCTCTTGATGTTGTTAAGGTCTTCAATGAGTGGTTAGTACAAGAGGGAGTAGATCTTAGAAAAAGATCACACGTCAGTCGAATCGTTGTAGAAGATGGTTCTGTAACCGGAGTTGTATGTAATAATGAAATTATCAAAGCAGACAACGTCATTCTGGCAACAGGTGGACAATCTTATCCCCGGACCGGATCCAGCGGTGACGGATATAAACTGGCTAAAAAACTTGGCCACACAATCACACCTCTCCTCCCAGCACTTGTACCGCTGGTAAGTTCTGATCCATCCCTTAAAGCCCTCAAAGGTTTAGAGCTTCGCAACATCCAGGTTAGCCTCTTTATTGACGGCAAAAAACAAGATCAGGATTTTGGCGAGCTTACATTTACCGCCCATGGTTTAACGGGCCCTACTATTCTCAGCCTCAGCGAACAGGCCGTGATCGCCCTTAATCTTCGGAAACAGGTCACCATAGCTATCGATCTCAAACCTGCTCTTGACCAAAATAAACTGGATGCAAGACTTATCAGAGATCTTGAGACCAGACGAGGAGAACCCATTGACAGTATAATCCGTGGGCTTCTGCCAAAAGAATTCATACCTATTTGCCTCACAACATGTAACATCCCGCTGAATGTTGACACCAGTAACTTCCCTGGAAAAATGAGGAAAAAATTAGTTCACTGGTGCAAAGACCTTCGCTTTGAAATCAACGGTTATCGTTCCTGGAATGAGGCAATTGTGACATCTGGTGGAATCAGTTTGAAAGAAATTAATCCCAACACTATGGAGTCTAAACGTATCAAAGGACTCTTTATCGTTGGGGAACTTCTTGATCTCCACGCAGATACCGGTGGGTTTAACCTGCAGGCTGCTTTTTCTACAGGATGGCTTGCAGGATCATCGATACGTTGATGCTTGGTAGGTAAAAAAAGTTCACACTCCGAGGAAACGGTTTTGCATTTCCGGCTGATCCTGAAGTTCTTTTGTCGAGCCCTCCCAGGCTACCCTCCCATTTTCTAGTATGTAGTGATACTGAGCGATACTCATTAGTGCGCCCAGATTCTTATCCACAATAAGAATTGCGAGACCTTTGTCCTTTAGAACATTGAGGCCACGCCATATCTCTTTGCGAACCAGAGGAGCGAGTCCCTCTGTTGCCTCGTCGAGTATGACTAACCTTGGGTTAATCATTAATGCCCTGCCGATCGCGAGCATCTGCTGTTCTCCACCTGATAATTGATTACCATAATTGGTTAACCGTTCTTTTAATCGTGGAAAGATTGTCAATATATCACCAAGTGTATATGGCGTTTTAACATTGCGGTGATTTGCCTGAGCCATAAACAGGTTTTCTTTAACGGTGAGGTTTGGAAATATTTGACGTCCTTCGGGAACAAGTCCAATTCCCTTTCTGGCAATGTAATAGCTTGGTTTCTCTGTTATGTTTTCCCCGACAAAATTAATAGATCCCGCAGCCGCTGGAGTAAGACCCATTATGGAGCGGATTGTGGTGCTTTTCCCCATACCGTTTCTACCAAGAAGAGTAACGACCTGCCCTTCCCTCACCTTAAGTGAAACGCCATAGAGGGCTTGACTATCACCATAAAAGGTTGAGATATCTTTAAGTGTGAGCATTCATTACTCCTCCTCACCTAAATATGCGCTACGCACCTGCGTATCAGCACGAATTTCATCCGGTGTCCCAGTGGCCACGTGCTCTCCATAAACAAGTACGCTCACCGTATCTGCCAGGGAAAAAACAATATCCATATCGTGTTCTACAAGCAGAATAGTCACATCTTCTCGTAATCCTTCAATGAGCCCAGCCAGCTCACGGGTTCCACCAGCACCCATTCCTGCCATGGGCTCATCCATAATCAAGAGTTCAGGGTTTCCCACAAGTGCCATCCCTACTTCCAGCTGACGTTTCTCTCCATGGGAGAGAAACCTTGCAGGTAGTTTACTTTTACCTGCAAGATCGACTCTTTCTAAAGCAATGGAGAGATCTTCTTTTATCTGAGAGGAATCGAGTGCTCGCTGCCAAAAACGAAAATTGTGGCCGTTTTTAGAATGGATTGCAAGGGCCATATTTTCGGCGATAGTTAATTGTTCAAAAATGTGAGTGATTTGGAAGGATCTCGCTATACCAAGTTGGGCCCTTTTATGAGCCTTTACATATGTGATATCTGTTGATTTGAAATAAATAGTACCTGTATCAGGAAATATATCCCCACTTAACTGGTTGACTAGAGTGGTTTTGCCCGCCCCGTTAGGGCCTATAAGTGCGTGGATGTGTCCCTCCTGGATAGAAAAACTGACATCACTGGTTGCCTGTATGGCTCCAAAATTTTTGTATAGATTTTGTACTTCCAAGATAGGTCTACTCATGCTCACCTCGTCCAACAAGCAGAGGCCACAGACCACCTTTGGCAAAGAGTACGACGAATATGAGGAAGGGGCCCATATATATCATCCAATGTTCTGTGTACATGGCAAGTGTCTCTTCCATTAGTAAAAATGCGGCAGCTCCTAGTATAGGCCCGTATAAGGTTCCAAGTCCTCCGAGAATGACCATGACCATCAACTCACCTGATAAAGTCCAGTGAAAGAGTCCAGGACTCACATATTCGGTCTGGTTGGCGAGTAAGGCTCCAGCCAGACCAGCTCCTGCGCCAGCTATCATAAAGAGAACCAATTGATAGCGGAAAGCGTGGATGCCAAGTGCCTGAATACGACGCGGGTTTTCTTTTGCCCCACGAACAATGAGACCGAATCGTGAGCGAACAAGCCTCTCTGCACAGATGAGAAAACCAATGAGAAGAGCAAAACAAACATAATAAAACTGTACATCACTGCCAAGATCCATACTTGGAATTGAAGACCTGGAGTAGAGGGAGAGACCGTCACTTCCACCATATTTTCCCATGGAAACAAAGAGGTAATAGAGCATTTGAGCAAAGGCGAGGGTTATCATAATAAAGTGCATTCCCTTAGTTCGCAGGCTCATAGCACCAAATACCACAGCAAAAACAGCAGACACCAATGCTGCAAGGGGCAGGATAATCAACCCATTCTCAGAACCGTTTATCACAAAAGGCCACTTGATCAGGGGTTCCATTTCAGAAGCATGGAAAAATCCGATTCCAACGACATAGGCACCGATGCCTACATAGGCAGCGTGTCCTAGGCTGACTAAACCTCCATAACCAAGGAGAAGGTCCAGACTGACTGCAGCCAGTGCGTAAATCAATACTCGACTCATGAGAGAGACCAGATAAATTTGATCTAGAAAAAGAGCAACAGGTGGCAGAGCCACAAGAAATAGTACGCCTGAAACTAAAGCGAGTCGTGTGCGTTGTTGTTTTGTCATTAGGAATGAGCAGGGAAGAGGCCTCTTGGTTTCCATACCAAGATAACTGCCATAAGAATATATATTGCCATGGAGGAGAGAGAGGCCGCCACGGCATCTGCATTTGAGGACCCGAAAACTATATGAAACAAGGTTGGTAAAAAGGCTCTACCCAATGTATCAACCATGCCCACCAGTATAGCTCCGGCAAGTGCTCCGCGAATTGATCCGATACCACCGATTACAATAACAACAAAGGTCAGAATTAAAATTGATTCTCCCATACCACTCTCTACAGCGAGAATTGGTCCGGCCATAACTCCGGCAAGACCCGCCAAAAGGGTTCCAAGACCAAAAACTAAAGTGTTGAGTAGCTTTATATTTACGCCGAGTGCCGCTACCATTTCCCGGTTAACCGCTCCGGCACGAATCTGCATACCCAAGCGGGTTTTAGAAAAGAGCAGCCAGAGAAACAGTGCTACAAAAAGACCGACAAAAATAACCGCCAATCGATATGCAGGATAGGTGAGTCCGGGAAAAAGAAGTACTCCATGGTTAAGCCCCGGTGGGACATCCATGAACAGTGGTTGACGTCCCCAGATAATACGGGTCAGTTCATTAAAAAACATGATAAGCCCGAAGGTGGCCAACACCTGATCCAGATGGTCACGGTGGTAGAGGCGACGGAGTACAGTCCACTCCACTACCATTCCGATAATTGCAGCAGCAGAAAGTGCTGCTGCAATACCTAAAAGAAATGAACCGGTAGTTGAAGCCACAGTAGCACCAACATAGGCGCCAATCATATAGAAAGAACCGTGGGCCAGGTTTATCACTCGCATTATGCCAAAGACCAGAGTCAACCCTGCTGACATAAGAAAAAGCATAACCCCAAGCTGGAGGCCGTTAAGGCATTGTTCAAAAAAAAGTAACATGACAACAGGGCCCATGTGTCAATAGGGCCCCTTTACTCCTACATTTTACATTCGGACGCATACGCATCAACGTGGTTAGAAAACACCTTCTGTACCGTCTTGTTGGTATAACCACCGTCTTTGGCTATAACTTCACGAATGTACAAATCTTGAACTGGATGCTGATTAGTACCAAAACTGAAATTACCCCGAACAGAATCAAAGTTCGCACTTTTAATGGCAGCTTTAAAGGCGTCAAGATTTGTGAGGTCCCCGCCTACGGTTTTAAGAGCCGAACCTATCAGACGAGCGGTATCGTAACCTTGGCTCGCGTATAAAGTTGGCATCCGTCCATATGCCTTCTGGTATGCCTCTACAAACTGAGTGTTAGCAGGATTATTGAGATCGTGGGTCCATTGGGAACCATTTTTTACACCAAGGGCAGCTGGTCCTACGGCCTTAAGGATTCGTTCGTCAAAAGAGAAAGCTGGTCCATATACTGGAATGTCTTTTGAGAGTCCTGCTTGAGCATATTGCTTTAGAAAGTTGATACCCATACCACCAGGCAAAAAGAAGAATACCGCTTCAGGTTTTGCAGCCCGTAATGTAGCTATTTCCGCAGCGTAATCTGACTGACCGAGTTTGGTATACACTTCTCCTACGATGTCGCCTGAATAAAAGCGTTTAAAACCTGCCAGATGATCTTTTCCAGCCGGATAATTAGGGGCGAGAAGGTAGACACTCTTGTGTCCTGCTTCACTTACGTATTTACCCACTACTTCGTCTAGATTGTCATTTTGGTAAGATACGCTGAAGTAGTTACTGTTACATCCTTTACCAGCAAGTTTTGACGGAGCGGCATTTGTGCTCAGGTAAACCACATCCTGGCGGACTACTTTAGGAACAACAGCCATTGCCACATTGGAAAAGACAATACCTGTAAGAATTTGGACTTTATCTTTTTTAATGAAGCGCTCGGCAATCTGCTTTCCTTTTTCCGGTTTACGGCCATCGTCTTCAACCATTAAATCAACCGCTATACCGCCAAGCGTACCTGCCTCCAGATCTATGGCTAACTGAAAACCGTCCCGAATATCTTCTCCAAGGTAGCCAGCTTTAGTGGAAAGAGTGGTTATCATACCTATTTTTACAGGTTCCACCGCCAAAGCCGGGGTTGCCAGTAAACAGGCAAGCAGTATAATGCAATACTTTTTCATGGACTTGTTCTCCTAGATTTAATTGACAAAAAACAAAAACGTACTATCGTACTAGTACAAAAATACAAACCTACTTAATATGAAAGATTTAGTCAATCATTTGCTTGCCCAAGAAAACTTTGAAAAGATGGAGAAAGCTCTATTGCGTTTACTCACCTCAAGTGAGCTCGTTGAATTGAGTAACCGCCTTAAAATTTTCCAGATGCTGGAAGATGGAGTACCACAGAGAAAAATTGCAGACATTCTCGGAGTGGGAATTGCCACAGTAACAAGAGGATCTAATGCACTGAAAGCAACTAAAGAGAGAATCAGCATAGAAAAACCAGCTGATGAATGAAACTGAAGAGAAAAACAACCCACGGTATATACTATTTTCCTCACACCTCTAGTTAAGAACCATTCTTGTCTTTAGTGCCTCCCAGATCTTTACCTTGGGCTTCTTTTTAAGTTGGAAACGCAACACATGTTGTGTTTTCGTAAACAAAATATAACCCGGACTTGTCATCCTCAAAACGGATATCGTCCACAAGTTTTCTGATGACTTCGACCTTCTTGTTATTATCGGAAATATTTCCGATAGTATCCCAATTAACATCAAATAGCTGTTTTCTGCAGAGGACACCTAAATGCTCAAGAGTCAAGGCGCTAACTGTTTATCCAGTTCTTTAGAAAGAAGAGTATCAAAACCTATATGGATCAAATAGTCATCGTGGAGGAGTACGGACACACGAACCACCCGGCCAACACTTGAACAGACGACATCTTTTCCTTTATTTATGCAGATAAAGTTCAAAGAAAATGATTTGGTTAACAGTTTTCTGATGGTTTCTTTTTGATTACAATGAATAGCAAAAGAACACCCTGACCGAGATATTTCCCCCACCTCTCCATTAAAAACCAGGACATCGCCCATGCCTAGCTGGGCAAAAACCTTGAGCTTTTTACTTCCCTCTTGGGGGGTGGCCACCACGACCGTACCCTTTTCAATAAAAAACAATCGATTATTCAGCGCACCGTATTGAAGTAGTGCCCGCTTTTCCGGTATCAGATTGCTTTGCATACTATGAAAAAGACAGTTCTTTTCTTCTTGGGAAAGCCGCTCATAGAGATCGGGCCATGTCGCCACATGCTCTTTGTCAATTGCCGCTGTCATTGCCTCTTCAATCAACTCTGCGGCTTTAATCACCTCGCTTATGGCCATGGGGTCAACTTCAAGCAGCCTCTCCTAAAAAGACGCAAAATTCACTGGTTATAAAGTTTGCTTCACACTTGTACTAAGAATTTTCAATAGGAAACACGTAACACAGCGTCCATACTGAATTGTATAATAGGGAAGATATGATTTCAAGAATTCTTCTTTAAAACCCTGAAAATGGGTTATTATCAATAACCACCCTAGAGATGGAAGATTTCTACCGTATACCTCCAAAAACATACATGCCGAGGTTTCTACAGCAACCTGCACATGCACCGTCAAACTTTTTTTGATTAATTAAATGTCCCCTGATAAGATGCATCCAAAATCAATCACAATGCCCTGGTGTATACAGAGGGCGACAATTATATTTGAGGTCTTGTATGAATCCCTATTGCTTTATTATTGAAGTTGAACCACAGCATGGAAATCTACTGGGTGCCCATGTTTCCAGGGCAATTACTCATATCTGGGTGTTCTCAACCGACATAAAAGAAGCCAGAGATACCGCATCGCATTTTCTGAAGACTGAGCTTTGGGAGGTGCTAGAGGAGAAGGATGCTTTTGCACCAACTCCAGAGCGAATAGATGGCTTGGGTGAAGCAGAAGCATCGAGTTATCGCACAGCTGAATCAGCGGGAATCCACGCAACGTTTAACTACTGGCACAAGTAATCAAGTACCTTTAACGCTACGTAACGAAACGGGGCAATTTGTAGATTGCCCCGTTTTTACTCCTATGCATAGTAAAGCAAGCACCACTAAGGATATTTCGTTACGGCAGCTCTACAGCGTAGTCATTTAAGTTACCCGTATTTTCAATCACCTTTTGTTCTTTTAAAAATTCTGCAAACTGACGATATCGGTTTTGGTCCAGAGCACCTGGACGAAGAGCAAATCGTGGCAGAGTATCTCTCCAGGCAAGGCGATTCAGTTCATCATCCAATTCTTTTCTCTTGCCACTCACAAAGAGCTTCCAACTCTCTTTCGGATGGTTGACCAGAAACTGAGCTCCAGCTTCAACTGCATCTACAAATTTTCGCATGTTCTCATCTGAAACCCGGTCTTTGTGAGCCACTAAAATCAATTCGTCATACGCCGGAACACCAAATTCTTCTACAAAAAAAGCTCTTCCGGCCCGCTTCTCTATGTCCATCTGGTTCAACTCAAAGTTACGAAAAGCCCCTACAACTGCATCTACCTGACCAGTAAACAGTGAAGGAGACAGCGAAAAGTTTACGTTAATTAGTTTTACATCTTCAAGAGACAGGCTTTCTTTTTCGAGCATCACTTTCAGAAGTACCGTTTCAAAGCCACCGACAGAGTAACCAACAGTTTTTCCTTTAAGATCAGCAATACTTTTAATATCACTATCTTCAAGCACAACAAGAGAGTTCAGAGGAGTAGCAATAAGGGTTGCAATCCGCACCAGAGGCAAGCCTTGATCTACATGCATGTGATGTTGGGGTTGATAGGATACAGCAATATCAGCCTTACCCGCAGCAACGAGCTTTGGAGGATCATTGGGGTTTGCAGGAGCAATGAATTCAACATCAAGGCCCTGATCCTTAAAATACCCTTTTTCCAGCGCCACAATAAGAGGTGCATGATCCGGATTTACAAACCAGTCCAATAGCACCGTCATTTTTTTTGCAGCAAATGACTGGCAGGCACAAAAGAGGCTAAGAAATACAATGCAACACATTTGTAGAAACCGCTTACTCATGGTAAAGCTCCTTGGGTTTTTCCCAATAAATTATTCTTAATAGTAAAAAATCGACAAAATAATAAAGACAAACAGAAGCAACAGCCAGTAAAAAAAGTGCAGCAAACATTCGATCCACCTGCATTCTTGCATTGGCGTGCAACATATAAAACCCGAGGCCCTTGCTCGACCCAACCCACTCCCCCACAATGGCCCCAATAGGTGCCACTGCGGCAGCAACTCTAAGCCCACCTGCAAACGCTGACATAGCATTTGGAATGACTATAAACCTTAAAATCGATGAATTACTTGCTCCCATAATACGACCAAGTTCGAGTAGATCGCCTTCCGTTCGTTGCATTCCATGATAAAAAGAAGAAGTAACTGGAAAAAAAATGATCAACACCGCCATTGCAACCTTTGAGGCCATACCATAGCCAAGCCACAACACCAGAATAGGAGCCAGTGCAAAAACCGGTATTGCCTGGCTCATAACAAGAACCGGCAGCAACCATTTTTTGAGTAGGGGGGATAAAATCATGGTGAGTGCACACAGGCAGCCGAGAATCGTACCAAGAATGAGGCCTAAAACGATCTCTGTGATGGTCACGCCAAGATGGCCAACGAGAACCAACCACTCATTACACAGAGCGTGGTATACCTTTGCAGGTGCAGGTAATATGTAGTGTGGTGCACCAGTCAGTTGCACAAGTAACTGCCAACAGGCAACAAACGATAAAAAAAGAACAACAAATCTGACAACTTTCATGCAACACCCTCACACATAAGGGTTTGCAAGAGACGAGGATATTCTTTGAGAAGAATGGAGCCACCGCTTTTTCTGGGAACCTCTCCATCGGGTTTAATATCTGCAACAACACATGCAGGACTACCGCCAAGAACAACGATTCTATCTCCAAGACGCAGAGCTTCCATAGGATCATGAGTTACAAGAATAACAGTTTTTCCGCGGGTAAGTTTGGCCGAAAGGTCTTGCAATTTTAGTCGGGTCAGAGCATCAAGTGCTGAAAATGGTTCATCCATCAAAATGACCGGTCGTTCTTCCAGTAAGGTTCTCAAAAGAGCTACGCGCTGACGCATGCCACCAGAGAGCACAGAAGGATACTGCTTCTCACAATCTGCCATTCCTGCATCAACCAACATCTGCCGTGCCTTATCTTGCACTTCCTCTGTTAGTTCTCCACGAAGTTTTGCTCCTAGATTGATATTATCAATAACCGTCAACCAGGGAAGTAAAAGGTCTTTCTGACTCATCCAGGCAATAGATTCTCGCTCGTTTACTCCCTCTTGAAAACCAATCTCACCCTTATAGACAATGCTCTTGACTCCTGAGATCATGCGAATAAGTGTAGATTTTCCACAACCACTTGGACCGAGTAGACAGGTACAGTGACCCGCCTCAAAATCAATTGAAAGGTTTTCAAAAAGGGGCTTATTGCCATAAGACATATCTATATTGCGACAATAGACGCCCACCGATCCAACCTGCGAGGAATTAACCGACATTATTAAATAACCTTATTTATGAGCCCGTTGATTTACTGCCTTTTGCCCCAATATCTTCGTTATACGAAAATAACAATCCTCGGAATATCAATTATATGCCTACGGTTGTTTTTTTCGTATGCCTAGATCTCGAACCAAAATCCTAGTAAATCAACAGACTCATTTATCCCAGCACAACACGGTTAAAAGAACTTATAAAAATGATCAACGGGTCCATGACCACCACCAATTTTGTAATCAGCCCCGGATCTGATTGCCCCGGTAATGTATTCTTTTCCTGCAGTCACAGCGTCCTCCACAGACTCCCCCTTTGCAAGACCCGCCGCAATAGCCGATGACAGAGTACAACCTGTCCCATGGTTATTATTGGTTTCTATTCGCTTTACCGGGTAGGTACAAACCTTTCCAGTTTCTGCCATGTAGAGCAGATCATCACAGTCCCCTTCCTCAAGATGCCCACCTTTAATCAAAACATTAGGACACCCAAGATCACTCAGCTCGACAGCTGCATCTCTAAGCTCCCCAAGAGTGGTTATCTCTCGTCCCAGCAAGACAGACGCTTCAGGAAGATTTGGGGTAATGAGATGTGCCAGAGGAATAAGATGTGTTTTTAGAGCTTCTACCGCCTCATCTTTTAAGAGTTTATCTCCACTCGTAGCTATCATTACAGGATCTAATACAATATTTTTTGCCAAGTGAGCCCGCAGTTCACTCGCTATCATCTCGATGAGTTCTGATGAAAACAACATGCCTATTTTTATGGCATTGCTACCAATGTCGGACAGCACAACCTGCAGCTGTTGCTGTACGAAGTCCACAGGAACAGGATAAATACCAAAAACACCCTCGGTGTTTTGAGCGGTCAGTGCTGTTATAACTGACATGCCATAACAGCCATTTGCCGCTATAGATTTAAGATCGGCCTGTATGCCTGCCCCTCCACCACTGTCAGAACCAGCTATAGTGAGAACCCGTTTATATGTTTTTTGTATTTTTTTTACTTTTTTTTCCATTATCCCATCCTTTTTCCAGATAGTCCGGCAACAAGGCGAAACTCCACCGCCGCTTGTCTCGGAGAAGGAGCACTCATCAGTGCAGAAACCACAGCAAGCCCATCGGCACCAGCCGCAATAACTGACGCACAATTACCACTCTTAATTCCACCAATGGCCACAAGGGGGAGATCCACTTTCAGCCTGATTGCTTTCACCCCCTCAAGGCCAAGAGGTGGAGCTGTATCTGTTTTGGTTGGTGTTGCAAAGACAGGGCTCACACCAAGGTAATCAGCACCTGCAGCTGCGGCTTCTCTTGCATCACTAAGAGATTCAACAGAGATCCCGATAATACAATCAGGTCCGAGAATACGCCTTGCATGATTAATATGCATATCGCCTTGTCCCAGGTGTACTCCGCTTGCACCAACCGCCATCGCAACATCTATCCGGTCGTTTACAATGAGTGGAATTTTTTTTGGGGTAAGGATTTTTTGCAAGGCAAGTCCTTCTTCAACAAATTGTCTTGTGGAGCAATTCTTCTCCCGCAACTGCACACAGGTAACACCGCCGGCCACGGCCTCTTCCACCACCTGGACCAGAGATCTGCCACAGGATAGACTTCTGTCAGTGACTAAATACAGGGAATAATCAGGTTGTATCATCTACCTATTTCTCCTGAATACGAGCGCCAGCGATAAGATCTTCCGGGGACATATTGTATAATGCGTCGAGGAGTTCTATCATGAAAGTGCCTGGGCCTCCCGCCTTACTCGCGGCATGTTGGCCGGCCAATCCAAAAAATGCCAGTGCGCCTGCAGCAGCAATAACCATATCCTTTTCAACAGCAGCAAATGCTCCTATAATTGCTGTTGCTGAACACCCCGTCCCGGTAACATAAGGCATCAACTCATGTCCATTGGATACTTCCACTATCCGTGTTCCATCAGTTATAAGATCTACAGGTCCCGTAATAGCAAGGGTAGTACCCAACTCTTCGGAAAGTTGTTTTGCAACAATTGCAGCCTCAGCCACAGAATTACCTGCATCGACCCCGCGAGTGGTGCTATTACTTCCGGCAAGTGCTAAAATTTCAGAACTATTGCCCCTTAAGACCTGCACTTTTGTTTCATGCAGAATTCTTCTGGCAGCGTCTGTTCTAAGCTTTGTAGCCCCAGCTCCAACGGGATCAAGTATAATAGGTGTCCCGATAGATCCAGCTTTCTGACCGGCGATAACCATGGAATCAACCCAGGAATCGGTTAACGTTCCAATGTTGAGTACCAGAGAGCCCGCAAAGCTGACCATCTCTTCAACTTCATTTTGTGCATGGGCCATAACAGGAGACGCACCGGTTGCAAGAAGTACATTTGCGGTATAGTTCATCACCACGAAATTGGTGATATTATGAACAAGAGGTTTGTTTGATCTGATGCGGGTGAGATTTTTAGCAGTCTGCTCGACAATATTAGGCATAAAACAGCCCCCTTTTCTACAATAAATTTCAAGTAAACAGGGGATGGAGGCAAACTGGGAATGAGTGGGAGAAAAACAATCAGAAGAAAGTTAGTTCCTGCAATTCCCTACGCTGGTTCAAGCCAGTTCAGGTTCAACGGGTATCATCTCAGGCCATAAGCCACCCCTGCAAGTGTCACTAACCGAACATAGTTGAAGCAACAATCAAAGTCAAGCACCCCATATTCAATAGAGGGAAGAACCAAATTCTTCGTACACAGTGGTCATAGGAATTGCAAATCCAAGACCTTCAGTGCCACGTAAAATCATTGTATTCACACCCCACACATAGCCGTTTTCATCAATGAGTGGCCCCCCACTGTTGCCTGGGTTTATTGCTGCGTCAGTCTGGAGGTAAATAGGGCCATCGTCACCTTGACGCCGATAAGCTGAAAATATCCCAGAAGTAACGGTATGCCTTAACCCTACTGGACTACCAATGGCAAATACCTTATCTCCTTGGTGCAAAGAGTTTTTCTGTGGAGGTTTTTTGAGAAAATTTGATTCTTCAACATAAAGAGACATAAGGGCCAGATCATGATCGGCACTGACAAGGAGGTAATTAGCTACATGTTCAGTCCCATCAGCCATTATTATCTTAATATCAGATGGCCCCATCTTGTCTTCCATTCTATAGAGTTTTTCCTCCGCCTCCTGCTGCTGAGGAGTGACTCTTTCTATTTGTTGCAGGCGATCTTGTAGAATAATCGAGAGCTGACTTCGAGCTGGGCCTTTTGGTAACTGTTTCATGCGACGTCGAAGATCGGCTAGCTTTTGACGTTCCAGTTCAATAAGTCTTTTAGATTTTAAAACCTTATCTTTGAAATCGGCAATTTTTCTTTCATCTATTTCAACCACATGTTTATTCGTAATAATGTAATCTTTACTGATAAAAAAGCCTGATCCTGTCCCCCATGGGGTCTCAATGGATACCGTGGCATTCCTGGCCTGTTCGATGGTATTATATGAAAATGTTTTTTGAGTATTGATATTTTCTGGAGGCTGTTTCTGTGTGACTTTTTTCTTAGGCACAATTACCGCAGAAGAAGTATCAGTGATTGATTCTACAGCAGGTGCTTGCCCTTGCTCAGAGGCTTTATATCCGGTAAAATAATATGTCGTACCGGCAACAACGACTACGAGCAAGATCAGCTGAAGCGCTTTTAAAAACACCCCGCTCTTTTCTTTTGCTTCTACAACAGCCGCGGCCTTTTCCTTTTTCTTTTCTTGAAATTTTTTATACCGCTGAAATATCACTCCGCATGCTTCACATTCCACCGCATTCTTCTGTTCATGATTACATTTGGGACAGCGCATTTCTCAGTTCCTTAAGAGCTTTGGTCTTTATTTTATTAAAATGGATCTACTTTATGCAAACATGTTTTTATAATTCCAGCGTACAGAGCTCTCGACAAAAATAGTACATCTGTCTATCTTATCAGTACGGAAACAATAGTTCAATCTGTCTTAGGCCCGATATTTCATGAGAAACAATTGGACAATCAGTTAATATGTTGCAACATCAGACAGGTAAAAGGAATCTCAACTCGTGAAATATACGGATTAAACACCTAAAAGCAACAATATGGAAGCTCTCATAATCAGCAATACAGTAACAATTCCTGAACACGAAATCGTGCTTATCCCAATACGTGCCCAGGGAGCAGGCGGTCAAAATGTAAATAAGGTCTCGTCTGCTATTCATCTACGTTTTGATATCAAACGCTCGTCGCTGCCACCTTTTTACAAGGAATGCCTCCTCGCACTTCGTGACGCACGCATCTCCGACGACGGTATCATCATCATAAAGGCTCAGAAATTCCGGAGCCAGCAGAAAAACAAAGATGAAGCTTTATCACGCCTGGCATCTCTCATCAAGGGTGCAACATTTATTCCAAAGTCCCGCAAACAAACGAAACCAAGTCGTTCTGCAAAATCACGAAGAACGGATTCAAAGACACAACGAGGAAAAATTAAAAATATGCGTAAAAAGGTCACAAATGACTGAGATTACGGTTCTTGATTTCATATGTAATTGTTCTTCTGCTATTATTTTAAGAAATTAATGATTGCATAATTTTTCTTCTCCTGTTATGTAGTCGCTGCAATGCGATAGTGTCAGGCCAGAACATAGATTTTTGGGAAAGTTACGCGAAACTGGACAGACACTGTATACATCGGCAAGATAATAACGGACAATCCGTTAATGAGTCGATTTTACATTCCTAGACAGGCTTTACGTAACAAGTTCATCTGCGGAATCAACCCATTTAGTACTATAGGATTTCTATGTCTACTGCACCCGAAGCAACACCTGCGACTTTCGCAGACCTCGGTCTCCCCGACCACCTCATTCAAGCTGTCACTAAACTCGGCTATACAATACCGACCCCAATTCAAGAGGAAATGATTCCCCACGTTTTGGAAGGTAGAGATGTTGTCGGCCAGGCACAAACAGGTACTGGCAAGACTGCAGCATTTGCACTTCCCCTGCTCGCCAAACTTCAAGGTAACGGACCACGCACTCCGCAGGTTCTTGTCCTCGCCCCAACTCGTGAACTTGCAATCCAGGTTGCTGATTCCTTTTCTGATTACAGTAAACACTTAAAGCAGGTAAACGTACTTCCTGTTTTTGGTGGTCAGGATTACAGCATCCAACTCCGTCAACTCCAAAAGGGAGTCCAGATTGTCGTTGGAACCCCTGGCAGGATAATGGATCACATTCGTCGCGGTAGTCTCAAGATGGATTCTATCCACAGTCTTGTACTTGACGAAGCTGACGAAATGTTGCGCATGGGCTTTCTAGACGATGTAGAATGGATTCTTGAAAAATTACCAAACCGCAAACAAACGGCTCTTTTTTCAGCCACGATGCCTGCGAACATACGTAAAATCGCACATAAATACTTGAAAGACCCTGTTGAAATCACGATCAAGTCAAAATCAATGACTGCAAATACCGTGCAGCAACGTGGCCTCGTCACCAGTGGCGGATTTGCCAGCAAAGTTGACGCGCTTGCCAAGGTACTTGAATCAGAAGACTTTGATGGTGTTCTCATCTTTGTACGTACAAAACTACAAACAGTTGAACTTGCCGAAAAGATCTCAGCCTTGGGTTACAACAGTACAGCTTTAAATGGTGACATCCAACAGAGCCAGAGACTGAGAACCATCGAGCATCTTAAAGCCAGAAAAATTGATATCCTCGTTGCAACAGATGTTGCCGCAAGGGGACTTGATGTTGAACGAATCAGCCATGTTATCAACTTTGACATTCCCTTTGATACAGAAGCTTACGTCCATCGTATAGGAAGAACAGGTAGAGCGGGAAGAACCGGTCATGCCATTTTGTTTATTAATCCACGTGAGCGATCCATGCTACGCTCAATTGAACGGACAACAAAACAAAAAATCGAAATGATGCAACTTCCAACGGTCGCTGACATCAATATAAAACGCGTTCAAGCCTTTAAGGATCGTATCAGTGCAACCATGCAAGAAGATACCTCCTTTTACGAAAAGGTTATTGCAGACTACTTGCAGGAAACTGATGGTGATATCACACAGGTAACAGCTGCTCTTGCTTCAATGGTCCAGGGCAAAAAGCCACTTCTACTTGCAGAAGAAAAACACCCCCGGTACCAGCCAGAGCGAGAAAAAAGTTTTCAGAACAAGAAAGGCAAACAACCACGCAAACCAAATGCACATAATGTACAGCTTCCACCAGATGAAGGCCTTGAACGTTTTCGTATCGAAGCCGGCAACAGTCATGGTGTTAAAGCCGGAAATATTGTTGGAGCCATTGCAAACGAGGCTGATATAAATAGTAAATTTATTGGAAGAATATCAATCTACGATGATTACAGCACTGTAGATCTTCCCTTTGGCATGCCTGCAAAGACCCTAAATATGCTACGAAATGCCCGGGTTGGTAGTCGAATGATGCGCATCCAGCGACTTGCTGAGTCAAATGCATCAGATAGCCAAGCACCACAGCAAAATAGAGCTAGAAAAAGTGACAGCAGCTATAAAGGCAAACGTCCTACTAAAAGAACACAAGGACCTGCGGCATAATCAATAATGCTTCAACACACCTTTTCCCATATCCATGGTATCGGACCAAAGATCGAGAAAAATCTTTGGTCCGCTGGCGTAACAACCTGGAAAGGCTGGCAATCCCCAGCACCCGTCAGGATCTCCGCCAATAGCACCCAAGAGGCCTTATCCACTATCGAGGCCTCTTATACCGCTCTCACAGATAACGACCCCTCTTTTTTTACTTCCCGCCTTGCAGCGAATGAGTCATGGCGTATCTTCTCTGATTTTAGAGATTCTATAGCCTATGTCGATATTGAAACCACAGGTCTTGATGATTTTTCTGAAATCACAACCATCGCACTTTATGATGGTCGGGATATCTTCACCTATGTTAACGGCCAAAACCTCGCTGATTTCGTAGATGACATTCAAAAATACAAGGTGATCGTCAGCTATAACGGCAAAAGTTTTGATGTTCCATTTATAGAGAGATATTTCAAGACGTCTCTGGGTCATGCCCAAATAGATCTTCGTTACATTCTGGCAAAGCTCGGGTTTAAAGGTGGGCTTAAGGGATGCGAAAAACAGTTGGGATTAAGCCGTGGGAACCTGGACGGTGTTGACGGTTATTTTGCAGTACTTCTCTGGAGGGAGTATAAGAAGACAGGTGATCAGCGCGTACTAGACACTCTTCTTGCGTACAATATTGAAGATACAGTCAATCTCGAACGACTCGCTGTGGAGGCATTCAATCGTAATGTTATGTTGACGCCTTTTGCAACTGACCTCACAATTGCCTGGCCTGAACCACCTTCTTTACCATATTCAGCAGATAACAAAATCGTCGATCAGCTCAAAAACTCTTTTCCCAGCTACTAATGTGTAACTGTGATCAGGCCCAAAAGCGTTTGCTAAACAAAGATCACAGGACTATTTCTACGCCTTCTCTAGCAAAAAACACCTCTGTCGTTCCACACTTTCCAGACTCACAATACGTTTTAGCAAATTCATCCAACTCATCATCTGATCTGTCAGGATCATGGTGAAAAAGAGCGAGTCTTTTAACACCTGCTCTATTGGCAGCTTCAACAGCATACTCCATAGATGTATGCCCCCAATTTACACGACCATTGTTGTACTCTTCCTGGGTATATTGAGCATCATAGATGAGTAGATCTGCTCCTTTAAAAAAATCCTCAATGGCTTGATTTTGCTCTTTCGCCACCTCTTCACCTTCAAATGCCATAGCTTCATCATAATCAGGATGTTCGGGATCAGTTATAAAGAGATTGCGAAATGGCTCGGTATCGTAACAGGTGCAGACCACCTTCGAATTGTACTCAAACCTATATCCAAGAGCTGTGATGGGGTGATTAAGAAGCTTAGTCGATAGATGCAGCCCTTCGCCAAGATCGATACTGGGATCTTCTTTCAACCGCACATACTCAACCTCAGAGGCAAGCTCTCCCAGGTTAACAGGGAAATAGCGGTATTTCATCTGACCGCCAACAACCTCTTCTAATGGGTCATCCTCAAAAGAAACTGGTCCAAAAACTTTCAGCTTAGAACCCGGAATATAGATAGGTGTAAAAAAAGGATACCCCATAATGTGATCCCAGTGGGTATGAGACAAAAAAAGATCCGCTTTTATCGGCCCTTTTGGGAGATCATGTCCCATTATATAATTGCCTAAATTGCGGATACCAGAACCAGCGTCCACAATGAGAAGACGCTCTTCTTCACCTACTCTGATCTCAGTACAGGCGGTATTACCACCATATTTTTGTGTCATCTGGCCTGGACTAGGAATGGAACCACGAACTCCCCAAAAACGAACCTTCATACATCCACCAAAGTTATATGTGACAACCAACGTCTTTAATTTAGGACCCGTTACGAAATAACCTGGCCATTTCCATCCGTTTCGTTACGGAGCCTTATGCCGTTCCGAGAGAGACCTCGGCCATGTTATTTTATGACAACGGCTTACTATGCGAGCTGATCAAATGAAAACGTAAGATGAAGTGTTTTCATTTAACCATTATATTTGTAAAAAAACCTTAGCCTTATCTATTTCCTCAACAACCCTGCCACCAATACCACAAAAATCTTCCATGCTGATATCCGCGAATGTCAGTAACGTGTGAATATCATCTTCGCTTGGGAAAGGATTTCCAGCATAGCCATGATCAAGAATATTGGCATACAAATTACCAAGAGCTACAAGAGCTAACTGTTGGCTTATTTGATCTGAATGTTTGCTGAGATTATCTACATCATGATGGTTGGCGATACAGGTCGTAATAACATCGTTGAGTTTCCACTTCTCAGCAATCATCAACCCAACTTCCTGATGATCAATACCTAGAATGTCAATTTCCACATCTCTTAAGGGGAGCTGCTCGAATCTTGCAATATTCAAGACCTCAATATATTCATCACCAAATGGGACCTTACCAAGATCATGAAGCAGACCTGCGAGAAAAAGTTCTTCCCGTTCCATGACAGGTATACCTTTTATCTCACCAAGCAACTTGGCACTCACACCTGCGCCAATGGAATGGGCCCAAAATTTCTGCGTAGGCAAAGCCTTAGACTTTTTGGACCCGGCAACACTGCGAATAATGGCCGTACTCAGCGCCATATTTTTAACCGTATTCATCCCAAGCATGGTAATCGCTCTCGTAAGAGACGTTACCTTATTCATAAGGGAATAGTAGGCCGAATTGATGAGCTTTAGAACCTGCCCCGTTAAAACAGGGTCAAGGGAGATAACCTTATTAAGTTCATTAGGCGAGGCATCCGTCCGACTGCAGATCTCCATTACTTTACCTACAGTGGTAGATAAACTGGGCATCTTGCGAATAAATTTCTCGATATCTTTACGTTGCTTGTCTTGATCTAGACTCATATTTTAAATTTATAAAATCAATGTGTTAATAAACAGTCAATTACATCCAAGAGACAAATAATTGTATCTAATCAAATCCCCTAGGTCAAGAAAGACAGAGAAAATATTTATATAATTAGAGAACCATACCCTGACTAACGACAAAAATCTACTGCTTCCAAGTAGGTCAAACCACTGCCACCAAAGATATCCAGAGCGCTACCAACGGTCACATCAATACGATCACCACCCAACTCTTTTATCAGGGCCAGATCTTCAATATTTCGAACTCCGCCGGCATAGGTTGTCGGTATCTGAACCGCGTCTCTCAATAAATTGACCACATCTTTTTCAATACCGTTACATTTACCTTCAACGTCTGCTGCGTGGATCAAAAACTCATCACAATATTGTGAGAGGTCTTCAATAACCACTTTATCGATTTTCACATTGGTAAACTTTTGCCAACGATCAGTTACGATATAGTAGTCACCATCTTTCTTCCTACAACTTAAGTCGAGGACTATATGTTTTTTGCCAACAGCATCAACAAGGCGCCGTAGCCTTTCCATATTAATTTGACCATTCTGAAATACATAGGATGTGACTATTACGTGTGACGCACCTTGTTCTAGCCAGAAAAGAGCATTGTCTGCAGAAACCCCACCACCAATCTGCATTCCACCCGGCCAGGCAGAAAGTGCTTCGATAGCTGCATCATCATTGTCTGGTCCCAACTTAATGATATGACCACCGGTAAGATTATCTTTACGATAAAGCCCGCTAAACCAAGCAGGAGGACTGGTAGCAACAAAATTTGTTTTTACAGAAGATGGGTTGTCATCACACAGAGTGGAACCAACAATCTGTTTTACAACTCCTCCGTGTAAATCTATACAGGGTCGCAGTTTCATCGGTTTCTACCTCGCATAAAAAAAGGCGGGATGCCTATAACAGCATCCCGCCTTTGTACTCTGTCTGGGGCTTGACCTGCAAGTCCCGATATTCGTAACTACTATGCTTTTTTGAGCAGCATAGTTGATGGGTCAAGCGACAGGGATGTACCAGGATCAATGGACCCGGTGTTACACTTGACGATATCAAGCTTCATCGCGTCACCTTCTGGGTTGATGATAAGTACT
Organism: Desulforhopalus sp.; assembly: GCA_047622095.1. Classification (GTDB taxonomy): domain Bacteria; phylum Desulfobacterota; class Desulfobulbia; order Desulfobulbales; family Desulfocapsaceae; genus Desulforhopalus_A. The sequence continues at coordinate 5,868 of JBLHNU010000065.1, read as the reverse complement.
GTCTCAAACAGGTCATCAACATCATGACATGGAGCAGGTATTCCAGCAGCAGAGACACGATCATCCTCACGGTGACAAACGGCAGAAAACCAGATCATCTTCAGCCCTTGCTCTTTCATAACATCTCTGAATTCCTGAAGGGATTCTTTGGTGTTATTTTCAAAATCATAACCGTCGACGATAAGACATTCCGGCTGGTAAACACCTTGCTTAACCAGATCTTCGAGACGCTCTTCAAACATTGCTTTAGAAAAGCTGCTCTCTTTAAATGTCATAATCATACGATTTTGCATGATCTCTGGGATACTCTCAATTTTCTCACCATCGGTGAGCAAAGCAAGAATATCATCATACCAGCTACGGGTTTTGTCTACACCTTCTCCGATAGAGACATGTAGAACCTTGTTGCCTAGCAGCATGCAGTCCAGTGCGAATTGAACGAGAATTGCTGTCTTACCAAGACCAGCTCTCGCCATCACAAGACCCATGGCCTCACTTCCTTCCGCCTTTTCGTCCAGCCCAAGAGCCCGGAGTGGATTATTTACAACCAGATCATTTCCCATGGCAGTTCACCTCTTTTTTATCCTTATATGATCGTTACCTACAGTCGACCAACAGTCCCCGACGTTTTTTCCGGGGACTTTCATATAGTTTTAGTCTTTACGGCTCAGAATATCAAGAGTTCTTACGCTCATCCTGATACGCTTTGACTAGCTCTTCATTCACACTTTTAGGTACAGCCTTAAAAGTTGAAAATTCCATGGTAAATTCTGCTTTACCCTGGGTAAGTGAACGGAGCGTGGTCGAGTAACCAAACATCTCAGAAAGAGGTACTTCAGCTTCAACAACGGAGTAGCTTCCTTCTTCAGTTGTACCAATAATCATACCACGACGCTGGTTAATAGAACCCATAACCGAACCCTGGAATTCAGAAGGTCCTTCAACAGCAACTTTCATTATCGGTTCCATGATGACGGGCTTTGCCTTGAGGTAACCTTCTTTAAACGCACCTTGAGAGGCGAGCTGGAAAGCAACATCGGAGGAATCCACTGCGTGGTAGGCACCATCATTGATGGTACAACGCACACCGGTAATAGGAGCGCCACAGAGTGAACCTTTTATCATGCTCTTCTTGAAACCTTTATCACAAGAGTTGATAAATTCGCGTGGAATAACCCCACCCACAATACTATCAACAAATTCGTAATCTTCTTCGATTGGCTCAAGGAAACCACCAACACGACCAAACTGACCGGAACCACCTGTCTGCTTTTTGTGGGTATAGTTAAACTTAGCCATCTCAGAAATAGTTTCTCTGTAAGCAACTTGAGGAGCACCAACTTCTACAGTGGCCTCATACTCACGCTTCATGCGCTCAATGTAAACCTCAAGATGAAGCTCACCCATACCTGAAATAATAGTTTCTCCAGTCTCGTGATCAACAAAGGTCTTGAAGGTTGGATCTTCTTTAGTGAACCTGTTGAGAGCCTTGGACATATTAACCTGAGCTTTGTTATCTGCTGGAATAACAGCAAGAGAGATAACAGGCTCGGGTACATGCATGGAGGTCATAGAGCAAGAGATTGCATCTGAAGTGAAGGTGTCACCTGAGGCACAGTCAACACCAAAAAGTGCGACTATATCACCGGAACCAACGCTCTCAATTTCTACCATATCAGCGGAGTGCATACGACAGAGACGACCTATCTTAACCTTCTTACCGGTGCGACTGTTAAATACGGTATCACCCTTATTCAGAAGCCCTTGATAGGTACGTACATAGGTCAGCTGACCATAACGACCATCTTCGAGTTTGAACGCGAGCATGATGAGAGGGTCTTCCTGATTGTTGGTAACAGCAAATTCTTTTTCTTCATTTTTAAGATCCAACGCCACATTGACAACATCGGTAGGACAAGGAAGGTACTGTTCAACCGCGTCCAAAAGTGACTGTACACCTTTATTCTTATATGCCGAACCTACAAAAACTGGAGTGAATTCAAGAGAGAGGGTACCTTTACGAACTGCGTCGTAAATGAGTGCTGGATCTACTTCACCACCATCAAGAAGTGCTTCCATAAGCTCTTCAGAGAACATGGAGACTTCTTCTAAAACCGCTTCACGTTTCTCAGCAGCCTCATCCGCCATATCAGCTGGAATCTCTTCAATGCGAATATCATCACCGTTTTCGCCATCAAAGTATACCGCCTTCATGGTGATAAGATCTACGACACCGTTAAGGTCATTTTCAAGACCAATTGGCATCTGCATCAGATGCGCATTCAGATCAAGCTTATCTCTCAGCTGACCTGTAACCTTCTCAGGATTTGCACCAGTACGGTCACATTTATTAATAAATGCAACTCGTGGAACATTGTATCTCGTCATCTGCCTGTTAACAGTGATGGACTGAGACTGAACCCCACCAACTGAACAGAGAACAAGAACAGCACCATCAAGAACTCGTAGTGCGCGCTCTACCTCAACAGTAAAGTCAACATGACCAGGAGTATCAATGATATTAATATCATGATCCTTCCAGGAGCAGTATGTGGCAGCAGATTGAATAGTAATACCACGTTCTTTTTCCAGCTCCATGGAATCCATCTTCGCACCAACACCATCCTTGCCACGTACTTCATGAATGGCGTGAATTTTCTTGGTGTAGTACAGGATACGTTCGGTCAACGTGGTTTTTCCCGAATCGATATGGGCACTGATACCTATATTTCTTACTTTTGATAAATCCGTGTTCATGGCTGCTGTCCTTTACAACGGTGCCAACCGGTAACTTCCCGGCCTAGCTCATGCAAGCTGAATGAATATAAAAAAGTAAGGAGTCACAGCATGCTGTAACCCCTTACTCAACTGATCCGTTCGTGATATCACTACGTTTGACACAGGTTACTTAGAAGGTACTAAAGATATCACATCAAGTGAAGGTGAACCCACCACACACTCAAAAAATAACCTGAACAACAGCGTACACTAACCTGACATTCAGAAAAAATCCACACAAAAATATCCAACAATGTCTTTTTTTGTTGCTAAATGATTATTTTTTCGTCCCTTCCTCCATTTCCCTTGGCATGCATACCAAAATATTCTTGTCTCTGCTAACATGTTTATTGAGTTTTTATAAATATATTGCCTTCATTATGAAACTAAAAGCCCAAGGAAGCCGGAGTTTGCCTTGAGTTACAATTCTAAAATTTGAATATTTTATTTGACAGATGAGCGCTCCTCAGTTAAACAAGAATCATTATCTATTAATAATACTTATTCGATAGTAGTTTATTGTTCAATTAAACATTAAAAAGGAGAATTACATGAGTAAAACCATTGAAAATCTAAAAGCTGCATTTGCAGGAGAATCACAAGCACGGAATATGTATACCTTTTTCGCAAAGGTTGCGAGAAAAGAAGGTTATCATTACATTGCTAATATCTTTGAAGAAACCGCAATGAATGAAATGCGTCATGCAAAGGATCATTTCATAATGCTCGACGGCATTGGCGATACTGCTGCAAACCTTAAAGAAGCAATGGATGGCGAGAACTACGAAACAGTTACCATGTACCCAACCTTTGCAAAAGAAGCAGAGGAAGAAGGTAACATGGAAGCGGCTATGCTTTTTACTCAAATCGCTAAAATTGAAGCAGAGCACCGTGAAAGATACAAGCATCTTCTAGAAATGGTAGAAAAAGGAACTGTTTTCACACGTGAAGAGCCTATCAAATGGAAATGTTCAGTGTGCGGTTACAAATACACTGGCACTGAGCCACCACCAAAGTGCCCTAGCTGTAAACACCCTAAAGAGTACTATGAGCCTGCCAATATGGATCTCTGAGAAACTGTCCGACTGTGTCCTTAACTGGGCACAGTCGGTTCTATTATTCCTGCCAAATTCCCGAAGTCGCTTTTCTACGTTTTTTATTTTCTCGGCTATAGTTCTCTGTTTATCTGGCTGTTCCAAGACGCCCACCCACCTGCACTCTGAACTATTGTACAATGCAGAACCCCTTCTTACAGAATCGACAATTATAAGCCCTCCAGCTTTTTATGTAAAATCTGGAGACAAGCCGTACAATAAAATTGGCACTCCCACGGTTACTGAGAAAAATGGTGTTCCTCTTGCTCTGGTAAGTAGTACTGCGCCAACCATGTATATTGAGCAAACCAGTTTCACAACTACAAAGAAGACATACACAAACTTTATTTATCGTATTCATTTCCCTGAAGTCCCATTTGACTGGTGTAACCTTCATATTACTACGGGCAAGAATCCTGGCCTCCTTATTATTTATACTATAGACCCAACGGACAAACTTGTACTCATCACCACGGTACACACCTGCGGATGCTACCTTGCTTTTTTCCCTACAGAAGATTTAGCAAAAGAGGTGTATCCACCCAATTGGCCAGAAGAAACCCAAACAGTATTTGGTTACACTCTTCCAGCCGTTTTCCCCTCGCAACTCCATACAGCTAATCAACCATATTACTTCACACTTGAAAGCGGCTCCCACCGTATCAGTGATATATCTCACACTACTACAGCTTCCTCAAGTCAGACCATAACTCCATTAATGAAGATACAACCAATGGAAAGTCTATATCATCTCCCATATAAAGACGGAAATATATCGTTTTTTGAAAGTGCAGGACGACGGGAAGGATATGTGAAAAACAATGGTAAAATTTTGGAGAGATTACTTATCAGCTGGTGGGCTTTTGACTGGCATGTAGGTGAAGACAAGGCCTACGGAAAGAGTGATTCAAGTACCACTCCCTTTTATACCAGTTTGAAATTTTGGCAAAGGGGCAACTCAGACATGAAGAATTTCCCAGGGTTTCTCGCCTATTGGGGATGGGCACTTTAGTCCCTCATCTTTACATTTAGTGTAAGACGTAAAGTAGCAACCAAACAACTGACAATTATTTAAAAACCTTCTTAAATCCTTCCTCGCTAGCATTGTTTCCAAGTGAGGCCTCCAACTTAAAAATCACCCCTGGATTGATTTCATAATCGTGATCTTCAGGAAATGTCACCCTGGGAGACACCTCAAGAACCAGCCAGTCACGGTAGAAGCGCTGCCTGTATCTGACAATAAGCTGAAGATCAGACAATTTATAACTGGGCTCAGTTTCCATATATATCCCCGTTTCATAGGAGATAGCACGAATTGAGCTTAAAACCTGATACAGACGAAAATGCTGTGAATGAGGAAATCCATCTTCAGTTTCATAATAGTTTACTGCGGTGGTTGCACGGAAGAAAAAATCCTCATTAAAACGTGATTCAAGATCATAGGTTGTACGATTCTCCCAACCATCATCGGTATAATAGCGGAGACGATTGGTAAATCGCCCTAACCAATTACCAAAATCCTGAATAGACCTAAACCTAAGGCTCGTATAGAGATAATCCCAAGATCCACCAGCATCGAAGGCTATATTGACTGTATCGGTTTCCTTTAAGAACCACCTCAGGGCAACACGTATCTCTCCGCCTTCTCCGTCTTCATGTTCGGAGTAGTCATCGACAGGGGTATCATCCACATTAAAATCAGAGTCTTCTACCGCTTCAATAATTAGATGGGCGCGACTTGAAAGTTTTGGCAATTTAAGTCGTACGTCAAGCCGAGGTTGTATTTCTAACTGGTCATGCCTGGAATAGCCAAGGGACAGCTTTACTGCTAATGTTTCCTGTAAATTTTTACAGCCAAAATCCTGCGACATTCATGCTACCATGCGAAGCAAGGTTTTGACGAAAGATTTTTGGGGCCTTTGCCGTGGCACTGGGCAAATCGATTGAAAATCCTCATCCAATGCTGCTTCTGCAATAATTCTTCGTACATCAGAAA
>JBLHNU010000064.1:0-31256 GCA_047622095.1 Desulforhopalus sp. | reverse complement strand
TGAACCGGTATTCGGTATCATCAAACACGTCTTGGGTTTTCGCCAATTTTTCTTGCGCAGTAAGGAGGCAGTCACCGGTGAGTGGACACTTGTGTCCACAGCGTGGAATATAAAGCGGATGTTTGCTCTTAGTAGTTAAGATATGTCAAAGAACAAGTGTATTTGAACTCTTTTTGAGTAAATATATTCAAAACACAATAATAAATTGAGAATACTTATCAAACTCATCTTTTAAAAACTGCAACAGTTAAGGTTTGGCCGTTAGTGTGATGTCATAATTCGACAGACTGCTAGGCTGAAGTTCTTTTAGTAAATATCCCCAACTGCCCTCTAACGTCTTTATATCACACTTTAAATTAGTGATTCTATTCATTTTAGCTATATAGTGTGCCCATGTAAAAAGACTTTTAACACCTGCGGTAAAAATTCAAGTATGCTACGTGCAGGTCATGTATATTGATATTGTACCTAATCGAAAATCGCCCCCCGCCATTCTCCTTCGTGAATCTGTTCGCCAGGGAAAAAAAATTGTCAAACGAACTCTTGCAAACCTTTCTAGTCTCACTATTGACCAGGCTCAAGCCATTCGGAGGGTCCTGAAAGGCGAAACACTTGTTCAGCCAGAAGAACACTTTAGTGTTTTGAGTTCACGTTCCCATGGTCATGTAGAGGCTGTGCTACTCACCATCCGTCGACTCGGTCTGGATAAACTGATTTTCAATAGGCGTTGTAAAGAGCGGGATCTTGTCCTTGCAGTGATAGTTTCTCGTATCATATGTCCACAGAGCAAACTGGCTTTCACGCGAGATTTGGAAAATACGACACTTAGTGAATCTCTTGGGATTGAAGGGGCGAATGAAGATGACATGTATAAGGCCATGGATTGGCTCTATAAGCGTCAAGAGGGGATTGAAAAACGGTTAACAGCAAAGCATCTACAGGAAGGTGGCCGTGTACTCTATGACTTATCATCAAGCTATTTTGAAGGACAGAAATGTCCATTGGCGGCAAGAGGTTATAGTCGTGACCAGAAAAAAGGAAAACTGCAGGTTAACTATGGCCTGATGACCGATGACCGTGGATGCCCTGTGTCGATATCGGTCTTCCCTGGTAACACCTCCGACCCTAAGACATTAATGGTTCAAGTCCAAAAATTGCAAAAAGATTTTAATCTGAAGTCGATGGTTTTGGTGGGAGATCGTGGCATGATCACTCAAAAACAAATTGATGAAATTAAAGAACTAGACGGGATGGAGTGGATCACTGCATTGAAGACAGGATCTATTCGTAAGCTGATGAGTGATAATGCAATTCAGCCAACCTTGTTTGACAAACTCAATCTATTTGAATTTACACATCCAGATTTTCCCGGAGAGATGCTTGCTGCCTGTTATAACCCCGAGCTTGCATATCGACGCAAACACAAACGATTAGATTTACTCAAGGCAACAGCCGAAGCACTGGAGAAGATTCAGGGGATGATAGAAAGGGGCTATCTCACCAACGTCGATAAAATCGGAGTACGAGTTGGTCGGGTGATAAATAAATACAAGATGGCCAAGCATTTCAAGCTCGAGATTACAGAGCAAAAAATCAGCTTCGAGATAAATGAAAAGCAGGTCGAGGAAGAGGCTGCGCTGGATGGCATTTATGTGATTCGTACTTCTTTGGAGGATTTATCTGCAGCAGATGCTGTTCGTTATTACAAGTCGCTTAGTCAGGTCGAGAGAGCGTTTCGCTCTATTAAAACCATGGACTTGGAAGTTCGACCTATTAATCATCATCTAGAACAGAGGGTTAGGACGCATCTTTTTCTTTGTATGCTTGCCTATTATGTCAAGTGGCACATGATGGAGGCATGGCGCCCACTCCTGTTTGCAGATGAAGACCTACAAGCCAAACAGACAAGAGATCCTGTTGCTCAGGTTCAACGCTCTCCCCAGGCAAAAGAGAAAGTGCAGAGCAAGCTGCTGGTCGATGGGTCGACGGCTCATAGCTTTCAGTCACTCCTGCGAAACCTTGCAACGATTGTGCGAAACACTTGCCAGAGTAAAGATGCAGAGGCAGGTAAGGCTTCATTCACCATTGATACTCAGCTCACACAAAAGCAACAGGAGGCGTTTCAGTTACTGAAGGGAATCTCAGTGTAGACAGGAGTATGCTATTTTTTTTTTGATATGTTGCTAATATTGCAATGCAAATGCGCCATTCAATGCAAGGAACTTCAGTCTAGATGAACCGTTTTGACGATAACATCATTTCTTACATTTACAGATGAAGAGAGTGCAGGTATTATTTAGGTTCCGTCCTAAAATGACCCTTTCACCCAACCTCAACCTTGGTCAAAACGCTGAATTTTAGGATGAAAACTATTTACGACCAGTGACATCAACACCGGCATATTCATATATGCCAAAGAGAAGACCAGCCATTATACCTATTGCAAAAAAGAGGCGCAGGCGACGATCCCACGGGAGTTTTTCTCCCCCTGCCATATATTGTAATAAAGCGATAATGATATAGGTCACACCGGCGACATAAGGAGCTGTCTGTAAAATCTGCCAACCGGTTGCCGTTAAGGTTGAACCAGCATCTGGTCCCAAGCGAAGGTTGAAGAAGAGATAGAGCGCAGCAGAAACTATAAAGGTAATTTTACTTCGAATATCTGACATATGAACTCACTTAAAACTGTTTTATTTCCGGCCACCGTAATCCATTCGATACGCCAGTATCCAATCTTTCTCTTATTTTCACAAATTAACATCATCTCTGCGGTTGAATCCCATGAAAAAGAGTCCCCAGAAGAATCCACAGATACTTTCATTAATTCAGGCTTATGTCAAGTAGATACTCCCTGCCCACTTGGTGAAAATCTTGACCGCTTCCTTCATCTGGTAACTGATATCAGAACCCGAAAAGATGATTATGCAGCCCAACTCAGCTCACTTACCTTAGCTGCCATGTCCTCATCCCAAAATTCTGGAGAGGAATCAGAACGGGCCATCATAAATGAATTTATCACGCCAAGGGACGTAAGCGCCGAAGAAAAACAACAAGCCCATGAGGCAAAACTATGGCAGGCTCGACTTGTTCTTGCTATCGGTGAAATTCTCGACCGAGATGAGGAAGAGATCGCCAGAAATTTATCTATGGTCGATGACGATACCTCTGGATTATTCAATGCCCTCAGGGGCGATAATGAAGATTTCGAGCAGGATAGTCCATTTGCAGAACTCAGCCAACTGACGGGTAACTTCAGCGCAATACACAGTGGTAATATGGGAAAACGCCTGGACAGTTGGACCCAGCTTTTTACCGAGAGTAAACACACCGATTCCAACGTATTTCTTACAACAAGTGCAGACGTCCTTGATACTATTACAGAGTCTTACGAAAAAGCGACCGGAAACAGTCCAATTGAATACACGGGAATAGAACTACCAGGACTCATAGGTTGGACAGAAAAAGAAGCTGTTACCGCAACACAGTCATTTAAACAGGATAATTCTCAACTCATTTTAGAGTTAACCAATATACTGACAATATTATTGGCAGGCGAAAATTATCCCCAAAACACCTGGAGTGATATGACTGCAAAATGGAAGAATCAGCTTGAGGAGACTTTTCCTGAAGGGACATGGGGACGGCTGAAGGTGAGTGTTACTGTATTTACAGGTTGTAGCATTAATGAGCTACTCGGAGTGGGAGATACAGACCGTCCAAGTAAAAATGGTATGGTTGTCGTGGTTGAATAAGTATTGCTCGCCTTGAACTCGACAGAATTTGCAGGTTTTCGTTCAGACACTAAGTATGATTACAAAAGCCTCCCTGGGAAATTAGGGAGGCTTTAAAACTTATTTACAGCATGTATATGGGTTAATAGTCGTTACCGGGCAAGGTGCACCTCGGACGACCTTAGCAGCCACACTACCAAACATGATTTTCTCAAGCCCTTTATAACCGTGGGTTCCCATTACTATCAAATCCGCCTCTATATCAGTGGCATACTCAACGAGCTTCTCAGCGACATCACCCATCAAAACTTTGTAATCCAAATTTTTCACACCTGCCGCCTGACTAAATTCAAGCATCTCTCCACAAAAAGAAGCCATCTTTGTTTCTGCACTCTCTGCGAGCTCTCCTTCAAGGCTCGGCAAGGTCATCTGCGGCACAAAAAAACCTGAATAATCTTCAAAATTTTGTACAACAAAAACAAGATGCATCGATGCTCCAAACTTCCCTGCCAAATAGGCCGACGACTCCGCAATCAATCTTGAATTATCGGAAAAATCAACCGGAGTAACTACGTTATGTATCTCGTGAATTAAACTCATAACTCCTCCTTTCTAAGTGAAATGAAACTTCCTTTACTTACCTATAATTATCTCACAAGACGTTGTCCAATGCAATTCCTATCAATGTATTGACTGAGAATAATTTAACAAAATCTTAATTCACCATGTAAAATTCACAATTCCCTGTTTGACAAAAATAGAAATCAAGATATTGTCTAATGAGACATTGTAGTACTATTCTATATTTATTTTGATCGAGGTGTACATTTTGAAAACAGTTACAGCAATATCCATTAGTGAGCGCAAAGGAATGCGCAAAAAGAACATAAATTCTACAAATCTGATTGAAAATTTTGGTCTTGAAAACGACGCTCATGGTGGAGAGTGGCACAGGCAGGTAAGTTTTCTTGCAGAAGAAAGTATCCAAACCATGCGCGACAAAGGCTTGGATGTTACAGCGGGGAATTTTGCTGAAAACATTACAACCGAAGGGGTAGATCTCACGAAAGTTCCCGTCGGTACCCACGTCACCATTGGTAATACTGAACTTGTCATTTCACAGCTTGGGAAAATTTGTCATACTCCGTGCGCCATTTATCACCAGGCTGGAGATTGTGTTATGCCAAAAGAAGGTATATTTGCTGTGGTTAAACGTGGAGGCAACATTAAAGTTGGAGACCACCTTGAGATTACAGAACAACAATCCCAATCAGCTGCCATCATAAGCAATATAGACACAGAGACAAAAGAGATACAAGAACTTGTAGAACAGAAATTCAAACCTGCCTTTGTCAGACATGACACAATCAACACAAAAAAAGGTGGAACTCTTTCAGCCATTATCGAAGACCTTGCCTCAACTCAAAAAACAAAAGACATCATTATCATAGACGAAACAGGAGAAATTGGCTTAGCACTCCCCAATCTCCCCTTAGAAAAAACTTCCGAGAATACATATATCTATAAAGAAAGCAAAATCTATCACCTGCGAAAAGAAGACATCCCTCACGGTGCTGGGGCTATTTTGTAGCTAAAAAAGGCCCGATGAAGGGCCTTTAAAAAATCATCTAGCGGTCAATTCCGCCCATACATAAATATTTTATCTCAAGGTAATCGTCCATTCCATACTTGGAACCTTCCCGACCGTTACCAGATTCCTTGACACCGCCAAACGGTGCCATCTCATTGGAGATCAGCCCTTCGTTGATTCCAACCATACCGTATTCCAGAGCTTCACTCACTCGCCAGACACGTCCGATATCACGGGAATAAAAGTAGGCTGCCAAACCACACTCGGTATCGTTACTCATGGTAATGGCCTCCTCTTCTGTCTTAAATGAAATAAGCGGTGCAACAGGTCCAAATATTTCTTCCCGACAAACCCGCATTGTATCGTCGACCTTTGTTAGAATAGTCGGCTGCACAAAAGAACCTCCCAAAGATGGCTGCCCTCCACCAATCATAACTTCGGCACCTTTTGCCTTTGCATCATCAATCATTCCCAATACATCACTGGCTGCTTTTTCATCAATCAATGGACCTGTAGTCACACCTTCGTCCATGCCGTTACCGAGCACCAAGCTGGACTGCATCGCCGTTGCAAGTTTTTGGGCAAATTCATCGTACACATCTTCCTGCACTAAAATACGATTACTGCAAACACATGTCTGCCCGGCATTGCGAAATTTAGAGATCATGGCTCCTTGTACGGCGGCATCAAGGTCAGCATCATCAAAAACAATAAACGGCGCGTTGCCACCTAGCTCCATGGAGGTCTTTTTTACTGTAGCAGCACACTCTGCCATCAACTTTTTACCTACCCCAGTTGATCCTGTAAAAGTCAATTTACGTATTATAGGATTAGAGGTGAGTTCTGCTCCAATCTCACGAGTGATGCCTGTTACAACATTTATCACTCCGGCGGGAATTCCTGCCAGACGAGCGAGTTCTGCCAATGCTAGGGCTGATAATGGCGTAGCACTAGCGGGCTTACAGACAACCGTACAGCCAACTGCAAGAGCGGGCCCTATCTTACGTGTGAGCATAGCATTTGGAAAATTCCAGGGGGTAATACAGGCTACAACGCCCACAGGCTGTTTAACACATACGAGCCTTTTATTACTATCGGGGCCTGGAATAGTATCGCCATAGACACGCTTTGCTTCTTCTGCAAACCACTCGACATAATTTGCGCCAAAAGCAATCTCACCCCTTGCTTCTGCCAGGGGTTTACCCATTTCTGTCGTAAGGATTCTGGCCAAATCCTCCTGATGCTCCATAATCAGGTTGAACCATGCACGAAGGAGATTGGACCGTTCTTTTGCAGGTCTTGCTCGCCAGTCGACCATGGCCTTCTGGGCAGCATCAATTGCACGGCGTGTCTCAAAAGTGCCACATTGGGCAACCGTCGCTACCAATTCCCCAGTTGCAGGATTGTGCACCTCAAGGGTTTCGCCACTATCAGCATCAACCCATTCTCCATCTATAAATGCCTGCTCTCTCAGTAGGCTAGTGTCATCTATTTTTATCATTTCAAACTCCTTGAAAATCGTTGACCAGGAAAGTCCAAATTACATTTTGTTCAAAAAATATAACAATGCCAGAAAGATAACCACAAACTCAATAAGAGCTAGAAGTTGTTGCGGTCTGTGTTTAGCGTTTTGTCAACCATTCCAACTTTAATGGAGCAAGTTATAAGAAGCCTGTACTTTAAGTTTGATTTCGACCCGTTTTTCAAGCTGAGTGCTGCCTAAAAGGCATATCACAACCTTTAAGCCGTGTCGAATAGATTTCCGGAGAGTCTGGGGCTTTGACATCAAGTAGCGTTTCTGTCTGACTTCAGGTCAGCAAAGAAGCACCTAACTGCTGGATCTGATCGACCAAAACATCCGGATGCGATTTATTAAAAGAAAGTCAGTTTACAAAAAGAAAGTTGTAGGAGATGTCAAGTCGGTCGGGTTTGTGCACAATTATCGGCAGACAATAAAGTTTGACCAAAACTAGGCCATTTTTAGTGTTTTTCGACATGATCTTTGATTAAAGTTTGATCATTTTCCCCATTTAGAACAATTTCCAAGAAAATCTAGTGACAATAAAATCTAACCTTTTTTACATTTCACTTTTTCTCTGATCGTCTATTATGCCGTGCTATCTTACATCACGCCTGACAACATATCCTTAGCCAGGAACAACGAATCGGAGTCAAAATTTGGTTTTCCTCCGGTTCATAGATGAGTCTGTTGATTTACTAGGATTTCGAAGTCTACGCTATCTGGTTCGAGATCTAGGCATACGAAAAAAACAACCACAGGCATATAATTGATATTCCGAGGATTGTTATTTTCGTATAACGAAGATATCGGGGCAAAAGGCAGTAAATCAACGAGCTCATAGATACAGGAACAATCTTCTCGTCCTATATTTAGAACAACGTTGACATTGCCAAGAGTATTATAAAAACATACAGTGGTTGATAGTTAAATTTTGGACAATTTAAGATTTTAATCAATGGAGAGACATTATCATGCCGTCATTAGAAATATTAATTACGGTTCTTCCGACTCAAGCGTACTTTTGATATTGGGCCTGTATTTACGAAGGTTCTACGGAGAAGGCATTCTGTAAATTGCCTCCATTTTTTGAGGTGAAGTACTTTTCGTTTTGCATTTTCTTCTCCCTTCCCTTTTTCAAAGGGAGGGAAGGGGAAGATAAAAAATATGCGAAGCAACAAAATCTTTCAAAGCAGAGCGTTTTGCTCCTTCACCTCATTCACAATCCTTTAGTACTGGGACATACAGATAAGTACGTTCAATCCTGAAGAACCTTAATTACATTTACAGCCGCTGCTTTGTTAATGAATATTTCTCCGGGTCCATCAAATTTATACGTCATGGCAAGGGCTATCGCACAAGGAACACAAGGAGGTATTGTCGCAGCAATGGGGCTGGCAGTTGGTAGTTTGGTGCATGTTGTCGCTACCGCACTTGGCTTATCTGCTATATTCGCCCATTCACCCACACTTTATACGATCGTAAAATTAACAGGGGCAGCATATCTGGTTTATTTGGGTAGAACCTATTGGAAATCGAAAGATTCTCATGACAATGGAAAAGAAAACCAACTGAAAAAGCCTCTTTTTTCTGTTTTTAAGCAAAGTATCATTGTTGAAGTGACCAACCCGAAAACAGCACTATTTTTTATTGCGTTGTTGCCGCAGTTTGTTGTACCCGAGTCAAGGCCTGTATCTCAACAATTACTCATTCTCGGTATCATAGTAACGATTTCAGCCTTACCATGTGATGTACTTGTTGCCGTTTCTTCTAGCAAAATATCAAGTTGGCTTGTAAAACATAAAATGGCGCAACAGATTCAAGACCATATCTCGGGCTCCATTTTGTTCGCTATGGGTGCGTATATTGTTTCTGATGAGGTTCTCAACTCGAAGGTATGAATATTTCACTAATCCTTCCAACTAAGACTATTCCTCTGAAGCTACAGTTTCAGATGAATTGAGTAAGATGCCGATTTCAAATGTGAAATTGCCAACCTAACTTCAGGTCGAAAATAATAACAGGATTTTCTAAAGATGGATGTAATCTTAGGCGCTAGTCAAATGCAATCTAACCCATTTGTCATTCTCACATTTATTGTTGCCCCAGCGGTATTGACGAATGCTTCCGCCTTGATGGTGATGAGTACCAGTAATCGTTTTGCAAGAGCTATCGATCGTGGCCGGGATTTATCGCGGCAGCTCGAAGTGGCCAGAAAAGATAACCATTTTTCTTTGGTGGATCGACTCAACTCTGAACTATTGTTGACGGAACGAAGGGCAGTTCTTTTGCTTAGAGCAATTAGCTCGTTTTATTTTTCCTTAGGTGGTTTTGCCTTTGGCGCACTTTTTTCTTTGGTAGGTGCCGGTTTAATAAATATGAATATTAACTTATTAAACCATATATTTTCTATATCTGCAGTTGTAACAGTGTTTCTGGCTGTCGGTGGTTTAGTTGTTGGTTCTGTCTTGTTAGTTTACGAAACTAAAATTACGGTTGAATTGCTGCAAGCTCGTATACGAAAACTTAATCAGAATCATCAATTATAAAAAATAGTGGCTCTACATGAAACTCAGCTAGGAGTCGGGCTTTCTTAGACTTTTGTTGGATTTCAGCCTTGCAAGACGTTATTGCGAGAAAACCTTTGTCGATCCAAATTGGACAAGGGCCTACTAATTTTCTAGCTGAGTTTGCTTAAGAGGCACTTACAAAATAATAGTATCAGGAAGATTTACTGATCAGAAGAGTCAAGGAAAAAGACCATATTTTCACTATATGGTTCATGGGTGAGAAATATTAGATTAGGTCCAACCTAACTGGATCTAATCCGTAGCCAACGCCAATTTTACCCTACTCCTATGTGTAACGTCAATCCACACAAGGATTTCTGGGGTTTCTGAAAGTCATTTATTAATACACACCGATTTTTTGGATGTAATTCAGCGGTGGAGGCCAGACATGACCTCCCCCCACAAGGTCACTGGTCGGAATATCAGAGCGGGTAATGCGTTATTGATGCTGAAGTTGTGAAAAGATGAAAGAATAGAATTGCGGTTTCTCTTTGTCGCCTGTTTATTATTCTCCGTCGAAGAATAAGAAACAAGAGACAGTACTTCTTCCTGAGAAATAATGCCTAGATCTCGTTTGCCAAACTGAGTAAAAAAACGTAAAAAGACGCAACTACAGGTATTGATGGTATTTTTTTAGAGTTAGCTCGGTGATACTGCAGATGGAAATCGACTGCTTGCTCCCGTGGCGCACTGGTTCCATAAAATCTATTGCGGGGCATCATTCACCCGTCAGATATCGTCGACGCTGTTTATAAAAAAGTGTCCGATTGAACCCCGACCTCACAACTGATGCAATAGCTCGGGCAAGCCCCTCATACAGATCCGACCCACGTAATTGTCAGAACAATACATTTTTGTGCCGCCTGGTGTCTGTTTGATGAATTGCAGGTACAACTTCTACATTCACAATCTACCCTATTACCAGCTTTAGAGTCTTTCACCCGTACATGGTATTCTTTTTGCTATCCTTGATAATACTTTAAGGAGAAATGCAAATGAGAAGAACGTACAACATAATTGATACTACCCTGCGTGAAGGCGAACAAACTCCCGGAATTTGTTTTTCTCTGATAGAGAAAAAACATCTTCTTGACGGTTTGGCCAGAGTCGGCGTAACTGAAGCGGAACTTGGGATCTCCTCGAACCTGCATCCAGGCACCGGCCCGCTTATCAACTACTGCAGGAAGAACCATCCAAAGCTGAAACTGTCGCTCTGGAGTCGTTGCATAAGAGACGACATCAACCACGCCATACAGCTATCTCCGGATATCCTTTCACTCTCGGTTCCGGTTTCAGACATCCACCTGCAGGACCGATTGAAGAAAGATCGCAGCTGGGCTCAAAAAACAATGGAGATGAGTATTGATCTTGCGAGACAGAAAGGGCTGGCTGTTTCTATCGGATTTGAGGACGCAACGAGAAGCGATCCCAATTATTTAATTAAAATGGCAAAGGCTGCGGAGCGGCATGGCGTTGAAAGAATTCGTATTGCCGATACCGTGGGCATAGCCTCACCCACTGAGATGGCACGACTCATTAAGACCCTTAATAAAGCACTGAGTCGCAGTCAGCTGGCCGTCCATACCCATAACGACTTTGGCATGGCAACGGCCAATGCAGTAGCTTCCCTTGAAGCCGGCGCCTCATCGGTCGATGCAGTGGTTTTAGGTTTAGGTGAGCGAACCGGTTGTGCCCGACTCGAAGAGATTGTCGGCTACCTCAGTCTCGCAAAAGGAGTAAATACCCTCAAGGCTGAGTTCCTCAAACCACTGGCCCGCTATATGGCCCAGATAACGGGGAGGAACATTGCGGGAAACCGGCCAGTTGTCGGTGACGATATTTTCACCTGCGAAACCGGTCTCCATCTTCAAGGCCTGCAGAACAATCCGGAGACCTATGAGCCGTTTAACCCGGATAGGGTCCGGGCTGAACGTAAACTTCTTTTTGGTCAAAAAATCGGACGACGGGCAATTCTCCAGCGCATGAGGCAACTGAACAGTACATTTTCTGACGAGCTTACCGACTCTACGATCCAGATGATCCGAGAGACGGCAAGCAAGTTGCATCGACCTCTCAATGATTCGGAGCTTGTCCATCTCCTGACAACAATCTAAGCTATTGCACCCTAAGCCTTGGACAGCCTCCTAGGTCTATCTGGCGAAAAGATTAATCAAGTTTGAGCCCACATCTATGAATTCAGTATCCAATTTGCAGTTCAGCCAATCCCAATTCTCTGGGTGCTCGCGCCAGCACCCAGACCTTACGGCAAAGGGCTGTTTCAATCTCTGTCCACTCAATATCTTCGGGCCTCTTTCGAGTAAGTGTCTGCTATAATTGTTATATCGAAGCCTGCCTGTGAAAATTGGCTTCCTATCGACATACCGCACTTCCTGAATATACATAATTGTAAACATTTATTGTTTGATACTACAAAAATGAATCATTCGTACAATGTGAATTTCTCGCAACAAAAGCAACACATACCCTAAGTACAGGATATAACGTTAAATAATCATGAAGTGAGTTACTTGGTACAGATCTTGGAATAGAAAGGCCAGATATCGGAACGTGGTCAATACGACACTCATTGTTTTCAATGAGCAAAGAGAAGTTAAAAGGAGGAATATTATGAACGAAAAAGTGAAGTATCGTAAGTATTGGGGTTTGGCTGCTTTTCTTGCAACCACAGCCGTAGCAGTGCCGGCCTTAGCGGAAGAGACGAGTGTGGCAGATACTGTCATCCATCTGGCCTACTCGATAGATACCTTTTACTTTCTGATGTCCGGTGCACTGGTCATGTGGATGGCTGCAGGATTTTCCATGCTCGAGGCTGGGCTTGTCCGGAGTAAAAATACGGTGGAGATTTTAACCAAGAACGTTGCTCTCTATTCGATTGCCTGCATCATGTATATGATCGTCGGCTATAATATTATGTACGGAGGCGAACCGAATGGTATTATTCCGGGGCTCAGTTTCTTTTTGGACGCAGATCATACCGTCGATGAGGTGTTAAAGAGCGGTGGAGAAACTTATTACTCTTCATTGTCAGATTTCTTTTTTCAAGTTGTTTTTGTTGCTACGGCCATGTCCATTGTTTCAGGTGCTGTCGCAGAACGTATGAAACTCTGGGCGTTTCTGGCCTTTGCTATTGTTATGACGGGTTTTATTTATCCGGTACAAGGATACTGGAAGTGGGGCGGTGGATTTCTTGATGCCCTTGGTTTTCTTGATTTCGCTGGTTCAGGTGTTGTCCATCTGTGTGGCGCATCTGCAGCCCTAGCCGGGGTATTGCTCCTTGGCGCCAGGAAAGGCAAATATGTTAATGGGCAGATTAAAGCTATACCTGGTGCGAATTTACCAATGGCCACATTGGGGACTTTTATCCTCTGGCTCGGCTGGTTTGGCTTCAATGGTGGTTCAGAGTTAAAGATAAGCAATATTGAAGAAGCCAATGCAGTATCAATGATCTTTGTTAATACCAACACCGCCGCTGCAGGTGGTCTTGTGGCGGCCCTCCTACTTTCAAGGGCCTGGTTCGGCAAGGCTGATCTTACTATGGCGCTCAACGGCGCACTGGCTGGCCTGGTGGCAATCACGGCAGAACCTTTAACCCCGACACCTCTGGTGGCAACACTCGTAGGAGTAATAGGTGGTCTGCTGGTCGTGGCTGCAATCATCTTTATTGATAAAGCCAAAATTGATGACCCCGTCGGTGCTATCTCGGTCCATGGGGTCTGCGGAATATGGGGTTTGCTGGCTGTCGCTTTCACTAATCCGGAAGGATCGCTCATTGCCCAGCTTACCGGTATCGCAGTGATTTTCGCCTGGTGTTTTGGAACAAGTCTTATTCTCTGGTTTATTCTCAAGGCTGTTATGGGTATTCGTGTCAGTGAGGAAGAAGAGTTGGAAGGCGTCGATGTCGCGGAGTGTGGACTGGCTGCATATCCTGAGTTTACTAAAGAATAATAAGGGGGTTTCTCGTGAAGAAAATAGAAGCAATTATCAAGCCCTTTAAGCTTGATGCGGTAAAGGATGCATTGACCGAACTCGGTATCACCGGCATGACTGTCTCGGAAGTTAAAGGATACGGGCGGCAGAAGGGGCACAAAGAGATGTATCGTGGTGCTGAATACAATGTGGACTTTAACCCCAAGATCAAGATAGAACTGGTTCTGGCTTCCGATTTGGTTGATAAAGTTGTCGACTCCATCCGAGAGGCCGCGAACACTGAGAAGATTGGCGACGGCAAGATCTTTGTCCTGCCGGTTGAAGATGTCCTGAGAGTGAGGACAGGAGAAAGAGGAAAAGACGCAATTTAGTGATTTAGAGATACTTTCTGGTATAGAAGCCTTCCTTCTGCAATAAAATTGTTAAAGGAAGGCTTCTTTTGTGACACAAGGGGCATTATTGACAATCATTATTAGTGACTAACCGCCGGAACTGTCTAGTCCGGAGCACCTTAAAGCACAAGCAACCCATGTCGCTTCAATTGTTGACAGATTAATCTGTAATACAAGGTCAGTGATCGGAGAAGGTATATTCAGCTGCAAGACGGGTCAGCATCACCTGGGGTTACGGCGGAATCTCACAAACTATGAACCATTTAACCCAGAAAGAGCCCAGACCAAAAGAAAGGTGATATACGGCAGTAAAAATGGCCAAAATGCTCTGCTCTATCGTTGTAACCAGATAAGCTCAACTAACAATTGATGACCTTGGCATATCAATGGTTCAACGTGTTCGTCAAACTGCAAAAAAAACTGCGCAGTGGAACACACCTAATAAAGTTCAAAGTTTGAGCACTTTGAAGAAATCGATAAAATAACAAACGGAGAAACGATGAGTATTGAGGTTATGACTTTTTTGTATTTTGCCTGCCTGTTTTTAGGCTTATTTTTAGGGCTACCTGTCGCACTTGGTTTGGGAGGTACTGCTGTTCTTTTTGCCGCCATCTTCGAACCCAGATCTCTTTTGGCCATCCCCAGTGCCTTCTATTACACACCGTGGAACGGGGTGTTAGTAACTGTCCCACTGTTTCTTTTCATGGGCAGTCTTATCCGTTTTTCTGGTATCGCAGAGGCAGCTTATGATGCAGTATATAAGTTAATTGGTCACATTCCCGGCGGGCTTGCAATGGGAACAGTTCAAGTTTGTACCATATTTGCTGCTATTACCGGAATCACCCCGCCTGCCACCATTACCATGGGGCAAATAGCATATCCATCGATGATTAAGTATAAGTATAACAAGGCAATTGCAATTGGCTCAATTGGGGCAGGTGGCGCCTTGGGCGCTCTCATTCCCCCAAGTGTTCCGTTCATTTTTTATGGCCTCCTCGCCAAGGTATCGATTGGTGGTTTGTTCTTAGGAGGGCTTTTGCCCGGACTGATGCTTGCCTCATTTTATATCATATATATTGGTATAAGATGTAAAATACAACCGCACATGGGACCACCAATTCCTCCCGACGAAAAATTCTCCACCCGTGAAAAACTCCACGCATTGGTAAACATATGGCCGTTCATGCTCCTCATTGTTCTTGTGCTCGGGGCAATCTGGGGAGGCGTGGCTACGCCATCTGAAGCTGCCGCCTTTGGTGCTACTGGTGCTTTTGTCATTAATATCATATATCGCAAATTGACCTGGAAGGTTTTACGTGACTCTCTGGAGACCACAGTCAAACTCACTGGAATGGGATTATGGATCTTGATCGGTGCCAATATTTACCTCAACATCTTCAATTCGTTGGGGTGCCAGGAGTTGGTTACGACAATGGTTCTGGGAATGCCAGGTGGTGAAAATGGTATCCTTTTAATGATGATGTTTATTATTTTAATGCTCGGTATGGTTATGGATGACTGGGCAATTATTATGCTCTGTACTCCTCTCTATATTCCGATAATCAATGAGTTAGGTATAGACAAGCTGTGGTTTGGTGTCCTTTTCATTGTTAATATCCAAATTGCTTACCTTACCCCACCCTTTGGGTTTGTTCTTTTTTGGCTAAAAAGTGTCTTACCACCTGATGTAAGCATGGGAGATGTCTACAAGTCAGTTGGACCATTTATCCTCCTTCAATTGCTTGGTTTAGCCTTAATTTTCATTTTCCCTCAAATAGCTTTGTGGCTTCCTAACTTACTAAAATAAGTAACATCCACGAGGCGATGAGAGATACGCTGGTTTCTATGAATACTGGTGAAGATTTTCACCAAAGTAAGACCGGCGACTTACAGAAACAGATACAAGAAATAATAGGTGAGAGGTAAAAATGAAACTATGGAGTATTATAGAAAAAGTTATTGATTTTATTGCCGAATCGATGGGCCGAATTGGCTGGGTTCTGATTCTTTACTTGATGACCTTTGGGGTAAGCGACGTATTTTTAAGATACGTACTAAACTCCCCTTCCTTATGGATATCCGCAACACTTCAGGTAGCAATGGTTTTATTAGCGTGCGTGGGTGGGGTATACGCCCTTAACGATAACGCCTTCGTCAAGTTAGATCTTTTTTATGCTAATTTTTCTCCTAAGAAAAAAGCAATTTGCGATCTTTTTACTGTTGTGTATACAAGTATGTTTTTGGGTGTTTTAATTTGGAAGGGAACTACAGCTGCTATGCTCTCTCTTAAAATGAACCAGGTAACCCCAACAAGTATTCCTATACCAATTTATCCTCTAAAGATATTTATACCAATTGCTGCTGTCTTCATGTCGCTCGTCGTGATTAAGAAAATCGTAAATGATATTAGGATGATAGTGTCAAAAGAAAACAAATAATCCGAAAGCAGTTGTTATCCAGAATTTAAATAGAACTTACGGAATCCTCGTAATTATTTAGTACCTTGAGGGCTATTAGAAGTGTTTTACCATCTTAGTTTTTAACCCCGATAATCGGGATAAGTGACTTAGTCTTTTTTTTCGTAAAACAAAAACAGACCAAAGCCACTCAACATAAACTGTAAAAACCGGAGGGAGACGTAATGAAAAAGCATTCATTAAAAATGATTGCCGTACTAGCCGTTACCAGCATTTTTGCGCTGCAGGGTTCAGTACTTGCAGCCGAGAAGTATGGTAAACCTGACAAGGTGACAAAGTGGGTATTTCAACCATGCTTTGACTCATCAGATGCAGGCTGGGCAAATGGACTTGTTCCCTGGATAAAGGCTGTAGAAAAGGCTACCGAAGGCTCCATTAAAATAAAGCTCGAACCATCTGGTGCGATAACAAGTGGGTCAGAGGCATTTGGTGCTACTGCTGCCGGTATGCTTGACGGATATGCCGGCTGGGCAACTGTCTATGGTGGAGACATGCCTGAAGGTATGTTGGCATTTGGGATGGCAATGGGCGCAAACAACTACCGTGATGCCTGGGCAGCAATGTTTGGTGATCCAAAATATCGAATTGGTGACTTAGTCCAAGCAGCGGCTAATGACCGAAATCTTCAGTGGGTTGGCTGGACGAGTCAGGGACCCAATGCCATGTTCACCAAATTTCCAGTAAACAAAATGGAAGACTTAGCTGGTAAAAAAATGAGAGCTGGCGGACCCCATGCCCTCTTTCACGCTGCCATGGGTGGCGCACCGGTTGCGATGGGTGGTGGAGATATATATACAGGACTCAAATTGGGCACCATTGACGGTACCTACTGGGATACTGGCGGAATTGATGACATGGCTTTCCAGGAAGTCATACAATATGCGAGTATGCCTGGTTGGTGTCCTGCCCAACATCAGGAGATCTATGTTAATTTAGACCAATGGAAGGGTCTGAATCAGTGGCAGAGAGATCGTATCAACGAAATCTTCATGTCCACCTACTTTGAAACCAGCCGAATGCATGCCCAAGGTGTAAACGAGGCATTAGAGATTCTAGAGAAGTCTGGCGGTACAGTTATACATATGTCCGAAGCTGAAGTAAAAAGAATGCGGGCAAAAGCAATATCAGATGTATGGCCCAAGGTTGCAGAAAAATCTGACCGCTCTGCTAAAGGTGTTGCGCTATGGAAAGAGTTCTTGGAAGATATTGGTGAGTTATAGTTAGCCACCTGAATCATTCATTTGCTGTACATTTAAGGCGTATCCGCTCCACTTATTGTGAGAGCTGATACGCCTTACTTTTTTATATAACGATCAATTTTCGACCATTCCTTCAGCCCATCTGAATACAGGGAGACCTGAATAACTTTGACAGCAGTACTCCTTCTCATCATATCGGCCCAGATCACCACTCGGCGATGAGGAACTGCGCCAGCTCCTCACTACGTAGTCTACTGAAATTGTTTGCAATTATTTAAAGGATTCATAGCGATTCAGGCCATACTTTTTAATCCTGTAGCCGATCTGCCGTTCGGTAAGGCCTAACTCTCTTGCCGCGCGGACCTGGACCCATCCGTTACGACGAAGAGACATCTCAATTTCTTCTCGTTCAATATCCTGCAAGGATCTTCTGCTATTTACTTCTGGCCCTATCCTGTTTGTTTGCGACCCTATTACCTCGGTCGGAGCAATTGGTTTCAACTGATCATGCCCGAAAATATTTGTGGGCAAATCAGCGATAGTCAGACGATCGCCTTCTGCAAGAATAACCATTCGCTCAACAAGATTTTGCATTTCGCGCACATTTCCAGGCCAATCATAGTTTGTAATAAAATCCAATAACTCGGACGTGAGTTTAATTGTTTTTGCATTACGCTTATTGCTTTTTGCCAAAAAGTGACTGAACAACAGAGGGATATCTTCTTTTCGGTCGCGAAGAGGAGGAAGTTCTATCGGAACCACATTGAGTCGGTAATAGAGATCTGCTCTAAAATTGCCATCCACGACAGCTTTTTCCAAACTAACATTAGTCGCGGCAACAATACGTACATCAACTGCAAATGTTTTTGTTCCACCAATCCGCTCAAACTGTTTTTCCTGTAAGATACGTAACATTTTTGCCTGCAACGAAAGGGGCATCTCTCCTATTTCATCAAGAAATATAGTTCCTCCATGGGCAAGCTCAAACCGGCCTGGCCGCGACATATGAGCTCCTGTATAGGCTCCCTTTTCATGACCAAACAGTTCACTCTCCAAAAGCGTCTCAGGAAGAGCCGCACAGTTAATTTTGACAAAGGATTTATCCTTTCGGTTTCCACCTTCATGGAGAGCTTTGGCCACCAGTTCCTTTCCTGTTCCCGACTCACCAAGAAGCAAAGTGGTCACATTGCTGGAAGATATTTTATCTATGATACTAAAAATCTCCTGCATCGGCTTTGAATGACCAATGATAAAATGTCCTCCATGCTGCTCGTGAAGCTTTGCCTTGAGTGATGCATTTTCTTCTATGAGTTTGGCCTCTTTTTTCTCTATCTCACGATGTAATGTGAGGAACTGGGCGATCAAAGTGGCTAGAATAGTAAGAAAGCGGATATCCTCTTCAAATGAGACATCATCTCCAAAGAGACGATCCACTGTGAGAACTCCTTCAGGCTTCCCCTGAACCATTACCGGTACACCAAGAAATGAAATTTTATTCTTCCTCACCTTAGTCCGGGCTCCGGTGCGATTGAGAAACAGCGGTTCGCTGTCGATATCAGGTACTACAAACGGAGAACATGTCTGAAAGATCTGACCACAGACACCTTCATCTGGGCGATAAACGCCACGGTTAATTTCAGGCCCGGACAATCCGCATGAAGCTTTTATAGTGAGTTTGTGTGTGATCTTTTCATAAAGTACCAGGGTCGCTCGCTCCATCCGTAGGGTATCGCTTAGCACACCAAAAATACGTGACAAAGTTCCCCCAAGATCGACCGCACTACCTATTAATTCTGTTATTCTGTGCAAGGCGAGAAGCTCAAGCCCTTGGGTCTGAGCTGTTTCCCTTGATACTGGGGGGGTATTGGGATCCATAATTGTTTTCAGCTCCTTCAGCGCATTCTGTTTACCTTACTATAGTAAAAAAGCGGTTACTTTCTCACTCATCACAGGCTTGTTAAATCGTTTGAAAAATACTTAATCTAACTATTCTATAAGCAAAAGACGTACCACCTTCATTATTCTACAGTAACAGCGAGGCTCAGCCCTGTTGCAACGATCAAGACCCATCTCAACATCTCACCACCATTAAGAACATTACATATTTGTTGCAATCAAAAAACAGTTTCAAACAATTTTGTTATGTCCACACGTCAGTTTTTCACGCAAATTGCACGATTCGCCAAACAAGACGTTTTTGTATTATTCCGACCAATTTGACTGCTTTTGTAGGATGTCATATTTGCGTCAACGCCGTCATCAACAAAGCATATCTACCTATTTAAACGCAATATATTTCATCTTTCCAGCTATGGCACGGGCCTTGCTTTTATAGAAACAACACAAACAGACGGCAATCATAATAGCCTGAAGCATTTTAATACTATTACGGTCGCATAAACGAAATTCAATAACCATACAACGTAAGGAGAACATTATGCGTAAGGTAGCAATCTATGGAAAAGGCGGAATTGGTAAATCTACAACAACTCAAAATACAGTAGCTGGTCTCGCCGAAATGGGCCGTAAAGTCATGGTCGTCGGTTGTGACCCAAAAGCTGATTCAACCAGACTCCTTCTGGGTGGTCTGGCACAGAAATCAGTATTGGATACTCTACGTGAAGAAGGTGAAGACGTAGAACTCGATGACATCAGAAAACTCGCATACGGTGGAACCTGGGCAGTTGAGTCCGGCGGGCCTGAGCCAGGTGTTGGCTGTGCAGGTCGAGGAATCATCACCTCCATTAACATGTTGGAGTCTCTTGGGGCCTATGAAGAAAGCGAAGGACTCGATTACGCTTTCTATGACGTTCTTGGTGATGTTGTATGCGGTGGTTTTGCAATGCCGATTCGAGACGGTAAAGCCGAGGAAATCTACATCGTTTGTTCCGGTGAGATGATGGCAATGTACGCGGCCAACAACATCTGTAAGGGTGTCATGAAGTTTGCACAGTCCGGTAGCGTTCGTCTAGGTGGCATTATTTGTAACTCCAGAAATGTTGATAACGAAAAAGAAATGATTGAAGAGCTCGCGAAAAAGCTCAACACAACAATGATCTATTTCGTACCCCGTGACAACGATGTTCAGCGAGCAGAAATCAACAGAAAAACAGTTATCGAGTGGAACGGTGATGTTCCTCAGGCAGATGAATACAGAGGCCTTGCCAAGGCAATTGACGATAATACCAACTTCACTATACCAACCCCACTTGAGATCGAAGAATTAGAGCAGCTGCTGCTCGACTTTGGCCTGTTAGAACAAGCATAAAAAATATTTTATATAAGGAGATATAAAAAATGATGATCATGATCAGAGCCATAGTTCGACCAGAGAAAACAGACGACGTACTTGCAGCACTTATGGATAACGGATTTCCATCGGTTACAAAATATTCAGTCACCGGCCGTGGAAAGCAGCGAGGTATTAAAATTGGTGAAGTGACCTATGACGAAATCCCAAAAACCATGTTGATCAGCGTCGTAAAAGCTGAAGATAAGGACTTTGTCATTAACACAATAACTGATGCTGCTCGCTCTGGAATCAAAGGTGCTTTTGGTGATGGGAAAATTTTTGTAACAGAAGTTGAAGACGTCTACACCATTAGCTCTGGCGTAAAAGAAGACGCAGAGGTGGCAGCATGAAAGAGGTAATCGCGGTTGTTCGCATGAACATGATGAACAAAACCAAACTTGCTCTTACTGCTGCCGGGGTTGACGCATTTTTTGCCCATGAAGCACAGGGGCGAGGACTTGGTTTTGTAAACAAACACCTCATCGAGGGGGCAGAGGAAGGCTACGAAGAAGCTGCTGCATTACTAGGGGAAAAAGGAAAACTTTACCCTAAGAGAATGGTAACCATCGTCGTCGAAGATGAGGCGGTAGATGATATTGTTGAGGCCATTATTTCAACAAACCAGTCAGGCAAGCCAGGAGATGGCAAAATATTTGTCATACCGGTGGGCGATGGAGTTCGTATCCGCACCGGAGAGATGGGCGAAAAATCAATAGCATAACCCTCCAGAGGAGAAGTAAGTCATGGGAAAAGCACAGAAATTGGTGCAGTGGGACCCTCATAATATAAAAGAAAAACTACTGGAGAAGTATCCTCCTAAGGTTGCCCGCAAGCGTGCCAAACAAATAATGATAAATGAGGCGCTGGAAAACACAACGCCTGAAATCGTAGCCAACGTCCGAACCATACCAGGAATCATCACCATGCGTGGCTGTACATACGCAGGTTGCAAAGGCGTTATCATGGGCCCCACCAGTGATGTTGTTAACCTGGTCCATGGTCCAATCGGTTGTAGTTTCTACGCCTGGCTCACCAGACGAAATCAGACTGACGGCATAAACGACACAGATGCCAATTTTATAAATTACTGCATGTCTACAGATATGCAGGAGACAGATATTATCTTCGGTGGAGAGAAAAAGCTTGAAGCTGCAATACAGGAAGCCTATGACGAGTTCAAACCAAAGGCGATTGCAGTTTTTGCCACCTGCCCTGTAGGGCTTATCGGCGATGACATCCACCAAGTAGCCCGTAAGATGAAAGAAAAGTTTGGTGACTGTAATGTTTTTGCCTTTAGCTGCGAGGGCTATAAGGGTGTTTCACAATCTGCAGGTCACCATATTGCAAACAATCAGATTTTCACCCACGTGGTCGGAGATACAGAAACCGAGCATACCGAGAAGTATAAAATCAACCTGCTTGGCGAATACAACATTGGTGGAGATGGATTTGAGATTGACCGTATCCTTCAGAAATGTGGCATCACCAATATTTCAACATTTTCAGGAAACGCTACGTATGACAAGTTTGCAGTAGCTGGCCAGGCTGACCTCAGCTGCGTTATGTGCCATAGATCCATCAATTATGTAGCGGACATGCTGGAGACAAAATATGGCATTCCATGGATCAAGATCAACTTCATTGGTGCTGATGCAACTGCTAAGTCTCTTCGAAAAATCGCTCAATACTTTAACGAGCAAGAGCTCATTGACCGTGTTGAAGAAGTGATAGCAGACGAAATGCCGGCTGTAAAAGAGGCCATTACCGAAGTGTTCCCCCGAACAGAAGGTAAAACAGTAATGCTTTTTATGGGCGGCTCTCGCGCCCACCATTACCAGGAACTCTTTCAAGAATTGGGAATGAAGACACTGTCGGCTGGTTACGAATTTGGTCACAGGGATGATTACGAAGGACGTCATGTTATCCCAACTCTAAAAGTTGACGCAGATAGCAGAAACATCGAAGAGATTGTAGTTACAGCCGATCCTGAACTCTATAAACCAAGGAAAACACCTGAGCAAATTGCAGCTCTTGAAGAAGCGGGTCTTGAATTTAAGGAGTACGCGGGCCTGAACCCCATGATGGATGAAGGGAGCATCATTGTTGATGACCTCAACCAATATGAGGCTGAGAAAATGGTTGCACTGATGAAACCAGATCTCTTTTGCGGAGGCATCAAGGAGAAGTATTCCATCCAGAAACTTGGCGTACCGATGAAACAGCTTCATAGCTACGATTCTGGTGGACCATATGCGGGATTTGAAGGTGCTGTCAACTTCTACAAAGAGATTGACCGATTGGTTAACAGCAAGATCTGGAGTTTCATGAAGGCCCCATGGCAGGAGAACCCTGAACTTTCTGCAACCTACGCCTGGGAATAACAGGCACCGGTAAATGGTAAGCAAGCCGGCATAAGTGCCTTGCTACTTGTATGAAGTTTCTAATGTTAAAACACACTCCGGATTTCTTGTTTTTTATGACAAACTTTTAGGAGTAAGGCACTAAACCCACGCTTCGTAAATCTATAAGACTACCCTTAAGAGAGGTAACTCAATTAAGGGTAGCCATAAGAAAGGTAAGACAATGCTACTGAGACACACATCAAAAGAAATAAAAGAGCGCAAGGCTCTGATGATAAATCCGGCAAAAACATGCCAGCCGATTGGGGCTATGTACGCCGCTCTTGGAATTAAAGGATGCCTACCACATAGCCATGGTTCCCAGGGATGTTGTTCATATCACAGATCAACTTTGACCAGACACTATAAAGAGCCAATTTCAGCTGCCACCAGCTCTTTTACCGAAGGCGCATCAGTGTTTGGTGGTCAGGCCAATCTCTTGCAAGCCATTAATAATATTTTCACTGTTTATGAACCAGAGGTTATTGCTGTTCATACCACCTGTCTCTCGGAAACCATCGGTGATGATTTACCCCAGATCTTTGCCAAGGCAATAAAAGAAAAAAAAGTACCTGAAGGCAAAACGGTAATCGGGGCGTCAACACCTAGTTACGTCGGTTCCCATGTGACCGGTTTTTCCAATATGGTAAAGGCAATGGCTGCTCTCGCATTACCATCGGATAAAAAGAATGGCACAATTAACGTCATTCCAGGTTGGGTTGAACCTTCCGACATGGAAGAGATCAAAAGATTATCATCTCTTGTTGGGGCTAAAATCAACATGTTTCCAGACACCTCCGGTGTTCTAGATGGCCCCCTGACTGGCGAGTACACAATGTACCCCGACGGTGGGACCTCTATTGCGGACATCAAAGATTCCGGAAGTGCAATGGGAACTCTCGCTCTTGGTGAGTGGTGTTCAGCCGATGCAGCGAGGCTTCTTGACACAAAGTGTAAAGTTCCGTGCTCCATTCTCGACATGCCTTTTGGTCTCCAGGCTACAGATCGCTTCATAGATGCTCTGCGCACTGTTGCAGGCACATCCGTACCTGATGAGATAGCCGTTGAAAGAGGTAAACTTGTCGATATGATCTCCGACATGCACCAGTATTTCTACGGTAAAAAAGTCGCTCTGGTTGGTGATCCTGATCAACTCATTGCCATGACCGAATTTCTCGTTGCAATTGATATGTGTCCGGTCCACATTATCACAGGAACACCAGGCAAAAAGTTTGAAAAACGCATCAAAGAAATCACCAAAGATATGGACTGTGAAGTCAACGTTAAAGCAAAAGGCGACATGTTTCTCCTGCACCAGTGGATCAAAAATGAATCTGTTGATCTGATCATGGGAAACACTTACTGCAAATATATCTCAAGAGATGAAGATATTCCATTTGTCAGATGGGGCTTTCCTATTCTTGACCGCCAGGGACATCAGCACTTCCCTACAGTTGGTTACAAAGGCGGCTTAAGACTGCTTGAACAAATCCTTGGTGTACTTCTTGACCGTAAAGATCGTGACGATCCTGAAGAAAAATTTGAACTGGTTTTATAAACATAGGTAGTAGTGGAGGGGGATTCAAACTCCTCCACCGCTATTTTTCATTAATGAGGCCCTCAATGAGTGCAATATCACTAGCCGACAGAAAACCGTTATTCTCCATGATCGCAAACTGTAAAGAGGAGAACATCGTCTACCTCCCGGTGGCACCACAGGTCGTCGGTCGCAGCAGATTTGCACCACTTCTACCAACGAGCACACCAACTGCCACAGTTCCAGAGGTTATTGCGATACTCCAAAGAGTAATGGAAGACTCTCCACACCCCATTACCATGGCAGCTATTAGTGGCCCTGGAGATCCTCTAGCCACCCCAGATATTACCCTACGAACAATTTCACAAATAAAAGATCTCTATCCACAGCTTAAAGTTGGACTGAAGACCTACGGAATCGGAAGTGAAAAACTGGCCTCAAAACTGGCCAGTGCCGGCCTCGACTACGTTGAGATACAGATTGACGCCATGCGATCGGAAATGCTCGAAAGATTGTACGCATGGATAAGACCGGGGAAAAAGACACTTAAGATTTCGGAAGCGGCACCACTTCTCATTTCAGAACAACGCAATGGAGTACCTGCGTTAAAGTTTCACGAAATCAAAGTCTGTATCCACACAACTCTCTATTCTGGATACAACATTGACAGAGTCGGCAAGATTGCCCGTGATATGCGGGAGCTTGGGGCAGATGCTATTGCTCTTTCTTCTCACACGACACTATCTGAAACAGAGATCTTTCTTGAAAGTCCAACAGATAAAGAGATACAGCAGGCAACGGATGATGCCAGTGAATACCTGCAGGTTGTGCGCCCACTCTTGAGTGCGGAAACAAAAAACATAGACGACTCAGAACAATCAATAGCGATAACTTCTTCATATCCGAAGCCAAGCAAGGAAAGACCTAATGTTGCGGTGGTCAGTTCAAGTGGAATGGAGGTCGATCTCCACCTTGGCCATGCAGGCAGGTTTCTCATTTATGGTCCAAGAGAAGACGGCCTGCCCTGCCTTCTTGAGACCCGCGACGCACCGGCACCTGGTAGTGGAAAGGACAGATGGCTCAGAGTGGCAACAACACTTGAAGACTGTTTTGTCTTACTTGCCGCCAGTGCAGGGGAAACCCCGCGATCAACTCTTGCCAAGACAGGTCTCAGCGTCTTGGTTACCGACGACGCCATTGAAGGAATGGTAGACGTGCTGTATGGCGGCGGCAAAAAAGGAAAATGTAAATCAAAGTAAAATAATAATAACTCACCCAGAAACAAAAGGAGTACACAATGGCATTACCGGAAAAACAGATCCTTGTCTGCCAAAGTTTTAGAGCAAAAGGCGATCCTAAAGGCATCTGTCACAAACAAACCGATGGTTTTCTGCAATATATTGAAGAAGAGATTCTCGATCGGGGCCTTGATATGCAAGTCATCGCCACAGGCTGCCTCAAACAGTGCGAATCAGGTCCTATCATGGTTATCCAGCCAGACAACCTCTGGTTTAAAAACATGAGTAGTGAAGATGCCATAGACGCTGTACTTGATGGACTGGAAGACGGTGAACCACCAGAAGAATATCTGATAAAGCAATAATGGCACAGCCGATGATCCGACGTGCAACAAGAGAAGACATCCAGAGTCTGATCCCGCTACTCCGGTTACTCTTTAGCATCGAAGAAGATTTCTCCTTTGATGCTAAAAAACAGCAAAAGGGGCTGACTCTTCTCATAGAACAAGGCTCAGCAGCAATTTTTATAGCGGAATATAATGGAGAAACAGTTGGCATGGTAACGGGTCAACTGCTTATCTCCACCGCTGAGGGCGGTCCCGCATTAGTAGTCGAGGATCTGGTTGTTGACCCTCATCACAGGAACAAAAAAATAGCACGATATCTCCTTCAGGCTCTTGGCAATTGGGCAGAGGAAAGAGGTGCACATCGCATGCAGCTTTTAGCTGACACAAGTAACAAAGAAGCTCTTTCTTTTTATAAAAAATGTGGCTGGACCCAGACAAAGCTCATCTGTCTTCGCAAGTACTACAAAGAGCAACACAGGGAGTAACACATTATGAATATTGTACAGATAGACAATTGGCAGGATTATTATAGAGATGGTGAGCAGTTTTTAAAAGCTGCAAACGGTGCATTTACTAAACATAGTAAAGGGTTCTCGTACGATACCCTCTATAATGTCACCTGCATGGGCATAGAAAAACTCGTCATGGCATTTCTCATGAAACATGGTGATCTGGCTGAGAATCACACGATGGGCGACCTGCTCTTTGCACTCCAGCGTCATCTCGGTGATATTCCTGGTACTGCTGAGCAACTACTATATCTTGATGCCTTTCAGGAGATTTGTGACATGGATTCATTTAAGATACAGATTCCAACCGAGGAGGATGTCGTAAAATTCCTCGCAATTGGACAGGCCATTCAGGAACTTTTATGCCCCTACCTCAAGGGCGAAAAATCTCTTGTCACTCATTAACCATAGAAAAGGTGAACAGCTTGCCATCTCAACAAGCAGTACCCTACAAACCTCTGGGCCTCGTCAAAAACCTTATGGAATGCCTCGGTTTTGTGATTTCTCACTCTTATGAAGATTTAATTTTCATTGAACACAACGCCTTCCTTTTACGGATGGAAGAAGTGGGAGAGAAAGTGAGTATCATTTTTAACGATGACTCTGATAAGGATAAACGAGCTGGAATAGCTGAGGCAGTTCGCCTTGAAGGAATCAAACATAATCTCGAAGTCAGCGAACAGGGAACGTACACAATGAAAGCCAATGAAGCCGGTGATAGTTTTGATATTGTATTTCTCCAGTCGTAGCTCTAACACGTTCTATAGTTATTCATAAAAAAAGAAGAGGCGTTACGGTAATTTCTGTAACGCCTCTTCTCTTTTTCAACTTGGCCCATTGTCGGCAGACAATAAAATCTGGCCATTTCCAGGGATAATCTTGGCCTTGGTGTCTTCACATTTTTCTCTCCGACAGGGGCAGCATAGTCATCTGTCAACGTTTACAACCTGCGGTGACTTAGAATCGTTTGCTAACTCGAGTAATTGCCCGGTGACCTCAGCTATATTATAGAGAGATGTAAATTGTTGCCTCGGAATTGGTTGACTGGACTCTAGTATACGATGGCGTATTTGTTCCAATATGTTGATTGTCGGATGATTTCTTGAAGTTTTCCCCGAATTTATAGACAGGCTGGTTTTCTGTAATGCTTCAACTATGTCATTTGCCAGGTGAACTATTTCCGGATAGAGCGCTTCTTGTTGACCACGGTGCACGCCAAAGGCTGAAATGTAAGCGAGTAAAGCATGATTGAGATATGTAAAAGCAAAAGCCTGCTCCCTGAATCGTTGTTTGTTTCGTGGCTCAAACTGCATGTCCTTCCAGGCAATTACTAGCGCATTATCAGCACGATGCGCCTCTCTACGTGCGATTCGGTATGGCAGATCATTTTCTCCTGTTGATTGGAGGCATTCATCTAAAATTGCCTGAAAGTAGGAACAGTTTTTTGAAAGTGCCTCGGTGATAAGAGCAGGTAATCGTTTGTACTGCCAATTGGGCCAAAGAAGACGTACGGAGATAATAGCCAGGGCCGAACCTATAAGAGTATCAACCAGTCGGGGAAGCATGACAGCTAAACCTTTACCCGCCAATAAATTGAATGCACACAAAACAAATATGGTTACAAAAACGACGGAAACAGAATAGTTGCGGAGCTGCCAGAGAAAAAAAACATAGGCCGACAAAAGTAAAAGGAGGAGCTGTCCCGGAACTGTTGGTAACAGTTGGACAATGATTACCCCGCCAATAACACCAAGAATGGTACCTAAAATACGTTGGTACAAGCGTTGTCGTGTATCACTATATGTAGGCTGGCAAACAAACAGACTCGTTAAAATGATCCATTCACCCTTGGCAATACTAAAAACCTCCGATATAGCAAATCCAATAAGAAAGCAGAGCCCCAACCTAAGAGCATGGTGCAGGCGTGGGTTTCGCCAGTTTAACAATTCTTTTGCTCGCTGCATAACTGAGCGTTTATCTTTTTTCAGTTTTGGTGTCAGAAGGCGTTGATTATCTTCATGTAAATGAAGCAGTGAAACGTGGGAACAGGAAAGGTTTCGAACTATCATAGCCAGCGGATGGTCAGTTGCAATTTCATGTTTTTTTAACTGATCGTATAAAGCCTCAACCATCCAACCGAGTGATATAGGATGGATATACGCCACTCCGACAAGTAAGCTGTCGGCAAATTTTCTGCAAGCATGTGAATACTGGAGCAAGGTATGTCCTATTCCTTCTAGTAAGACCCGGTTGGCTTGGTTACTACTGAGAAGATCGTATCGTTCATGACTCGATGCTGCTCTTTCGTGAAGATTTTGCAGCAACATGAAATAACGCAGATAAGGTTGTAAGGGGGTATTATCTTCAAGAGAATCCCCATAATTGTTCAGCACTTCTTTACAGCCATCCAATGCACCGACCACTTGCACATTTAACAGAGCAAGCTGATTACGAATTTCTCCCTGTTGGTTTTTATCACTTGGGAAAAGGCTTGCTTTACCCTCGAGGTATTTAGCAAGGGCACCAAAGCCGCGGGCCAGATGTTCATCCAAGGCCCGGTAGGGATGGCGATAGAGTAAATAAAACGAAAATAAACCATAGAACAGAGCACCGGCAGGTAACAGAATCGGCTGCCAATACCAAGCAGGACTCATCGTTGCACTCAGCATTGTGTAAAGCGCGACCAACTGGGCGCCAAAGGTTACCCCGCGATAACGTTCTCCAAGGCCACCAATCAGTACAAAGGCGATGGTAGAGGCAAAAAGACCAAATCCCAGCAGAACAGGGTAAGGACGGAGCAGTTCTACTGACAGACTAGATACTGCAAAGCTGATCACTTTGAGTGCCAGTGACTTAATCCGTCCTCTCAAGTGATCGTCGGTTTCTGAAAGAGCTCCAGCCATGGCCCCTAAAGCGAGAGTTATTGCAAAAAAAGACTCACCCAACAATGCAAGCGGTACAGCAAGCACACCGATAGTTATTGTAGCCTTGATTGCCCTCAGTCGGTTAGGAGTGGCTCTAAAATAATGCCAGAGCGCCTCCTGCCATGAAAAAATCTGTTTTTTAAAGAAAGTGTTCATTCGATCATCAATATATATGTCATCCACCTTTAGAATCGTTCATTATCTCAAACTCGGCCCACTCAGTTAGCTTCATGGCATCGGCTGCTCTTTGCAGGCATTCTGCAGGTCCCTCTGACGAATTATGCTCGAATCTACATATGAGATTTTTTTTAATTTGAACACGGTAAGTACAGTTTCCTTGAGCATCGCATTTCTCGTATCTGATTGTTATCATTTTTATCACCATTGTAGGCAGCCTACTTTCCTGACCAGATGCAGAAGTATTTCTGCGAGGTGAGGGCTGGTCTGGAACGGTTTGCCCTGTTGCTCTGTATGGTTGAAACTAATGTTTGATTAATTTTGGAAGTCAGGCAACAACTTGAACAGCTATAGATCACAGAACAATGGTTTCTTATCTTGAGGCCATCGTGATCCAATTAGGCCTGCGTTTACTCACCAAAATATTAGAACAACCTAAAAATATTCCTATTATCCTTACAAATTTTATTCCAGTTTATGAATTTAGATATTTTCCCTAAGAATTCAGCTTATTGAGAATCGACCAAGGAACGAAGGGTTGTTCGAAAAGGGCAAAAACTGAAGACAACGTCTACAAATATGTAAGAAGATGACAAAGCAGATTCGGTAGTCATGGCAAGCTACGCTTGGAGAAAACACATCTCACAATCTGGCTCTGTTGCAAAAATCTAAATATGCTGTGACATCATTATATGTCATCAAGCCATAGGAGGCGGTTTGAATGATTTCAAATGGAAACATTTCCAAGGTGAGATAATTTTAGGATGTGTACGTTGGTACTGCAAATATGGAATCAGTTACCGTGACTTGGAAGAAATGATAGTTGAGCGTGGCGTTGAGGTGGATCATACAACTTTGTTTAGGTGAAAGCTGGAAGGTTAATGTCCACTTTTTTCAACCAACTTCACTCTGTCTTCGGCCTTCACGTCTACCAGCACAGACAACATATGCGCCATACATTTTGGGTTTTCCAGGTGGAGAGACGGTTTCCATGTAACCACTATCATATCTTGAAGCAAGCCCGAGCCCCCGCAAGCAACTGATGGCCAGATGAGCAAAGTCCTGACAGACCCCCTTTCGATTTACCAGCACTTATTCCACAGTAGTATCAACCGAACTCGCGGTCTTATCATGTGAGAATTCCGTAAAAACCCGCCGAACCAAATCAAACGCTCTCACTTTACCTTACGAGTGTTATGTATACTGGGATACATGGCATTGCCAATGACAGTGACTGCCATTGGCAATGCTCACCATTTAAGCAAACCTGCAAATTAGAAGTCGAGTCGCCCGGGGGAACCTCCCCCCCAGGCTCTCACAGGTAGGGTCGAAGGCTGGCGCGGTACTTCAAGAGCCCGTTTCCAACCCCCGCCTCGACAAACCCAGCGTGCGGATTTCCCGCA
>JBLHNU010000063.1:0-31398 GCA_047622095.1 Desulforhopalus sp. | reverse complement strand
TATCCTACGCTTAAAACTTTACGTTACCATAAAGTCTCCAAAGACTCGCTACCCAGTGGTTGGCCTACCTTCCGGGACGGGATTCCCACCCGCTTGATTATACGACCTTGCCCGGCCGCACTTAGGATGTTTCCTGTATCTATGAAACGGAGGGAAGCTAGATCTTTGACTCCAGTTCGTCCGTTCTGATTAAGTAAATGTTGTCAGGTACAACGACTGATAGCACGGCAGGATCGTGTATTCTCAAATGTAGAGATTTCTATTGCCAATAGAAAACGATATCTAGACAGTGCCGGTGCAGATGTTTCTTGTAAATGTAATTGTAGATTCACCTCAAAAACCTACCAATATAAAAGGATATTTTTGACCCTTGTAGAGCATAAGTACACCAAAATATTATGACAAAAAAAGCATATAGAGACAAGCGATGGTTCCAAATTGTCAACCGAAAGAATTACTCCATTATTCCGGCATCGGATGACTGATACAACTTTTGTACGAAGGGTTGGTATTGGTAGTGTTGAAGCTCTTGAGAGTCCATTTCCTCCTGATGTATACATTATTCGTGTGAATCTCTGGCGTGATAGGTCTGTTTGTCTTGCCTTTATGGTAAAGGCGGTAGGTTTTATCTATAAGAAATGTTTTGATTTCCTTAAATAAATTTGATCCTTTTTTGAGACTTTAACCATTGCCTTTGGCTTCGAAGATATGACATATCCAGGGGCTTGTCGCTTCGTACTGGTCCATAGGCTCAGTACGCCAGTTTCCTGCGTTCAGCTTCGCTGAGACCGGCAACATATTCGGCCATACCGCGCAGTGAATTGCCGATAAACTCACGTTCGCGTTGCAGTTGGTCTGGGGGGAGCTGGCTGATTAGGGCGTAGTTTTCATCTCGTGCAATCAGCCAGTCATAAAAGGCCTGTACGCGTGTTTCACCCTCAAGATGCGCCGTTGCCATTGCCCCCTTGACCCATAGTTTCAGTTGCTTTTTGCCGATTTCCAGGTGAGTCACGGCGTCTTCAACCATGCCATAATGAGCGAAGATCATCCGCTGTGGTGCGAGCGCGATCATCCGTTTGATCGAGTCGAGCGCGACCTCAAGAATGAAACGTGGTGGCGTGGCCGGACGCATGTAGATTCCCCGGCTCACTTCGCTGCGCACTCCGGCAACCTCTCCAGCAAAGAGCAGATCGTCGGCCAGATAGCAACAGTGGTGCTGGGCGTGACCGGGTGTCTTATGGCTGCGGATGCCGGTGCTGCCGATCTGTTCGAGATAACAGATTTTTTCTTGCGGGATCGGAATGATCTCTCCATAGGCTTCGGCGGTTTTCCCCAGCACCTTGAGGGAACCCTGCCAGAGCTTGGTCGGATCGATCATATGCCGGATTCCCTCTGGGTGGCAGATCACCTGCGCGGCGGGGTAGTGCTTCAGCAGTTCGCCGGTTCCGCCAGCATGATCGATGTGAATATGGGTCAGCAGGATGTAATCGAGGTGATCGATTCCCGCCCTGCGCAGTTCATGGAGTAGATTGGGGATGGTAGAAAGCGGGCCCGGGTCGATCAACAACCAATAACCGGCACTCTGCCAGCACCAGCTACTGATAAAGCGGCTAAAGCCGGGCAGGCTCGGCTGATTAAGATCGATGCAGAACAAATTCTGCTCCTTCATGGTGGATAGTCCTTTCGAAAATTAGATTCTGCCCTGCGAGTCAGTCGCTGTCAATCCTGGCTTCGGTTAGTAGTTCTCCAACAATTGCAGGAATTGGTTCCGTACCTATAATTGGGCGCTTCCTGCCTTTATACCGGGGTTTGGGCAGTAATGGAACAGAAAACCGGGTTACCATCGTTGTGGCATTGTTACATTCAATAGTCTGTTGCTGAGGCTATGCTATCTAAAAGAATTGGACTCTCCATATCTAACAAAAGGATTAATATTGCCAATTGCCTTCCCGATACATACAGTAGACCGTATTGGGTTTTCTGATATGAAAAAGTAATTAAAATCGGGTTAGACCTCTGCAGACTTATATTCAATAACCACACTTTCGGTCAGCTGGCGCTGGATGAATTTTTAGTAATCAACCGTTTCGATTAAAAAATGTATCCTTTGGGCCAGACTTAGCCTCCCCCTGTTTTTAAACGGGCACTTTTAATCAGAGATCGTAGTCTTTCGGAGAAATAATATGGAAACAGCCAAAAACATGGTTGCAGACAAGGGGCGGGAGATCATGACGGTTCCCGTGGGCACAACTCTGTTTGCCACACTTGAAAAAATGAAACAGGAAAAAGTGGGTGCCATTCTTGTCACCAGAAATCAAAGAATCATTGGTATTTGGACGGAAAGAGATCTCATGCAGGATGTCACTCAAGTGGGCTTCGATCTTAATAGCGCATTGATAGAAGACTACATGACCACCGATCTGAAATCTGCGCCCCACACCGATACGGTCTTTAATCTCATGGATAAATTTCTGGGCCTCCGGCTCAGGCATCTGCTTATTGAAGAAGACGGCAACATTATCGGTCTGGTCTCTAGTGGGGACGTCATGAAATGCGTCATTCATGAAAAAGATGCAGATCTGAAACAACTCAATTCCATGGTGAGTTGGGATTACTATGAGGATTGGAAATGGAAACCTGATAACCAGTAAGGCCTATGGTCTGGACGAACTAGATGCAAGACAATACGCTGCAATCAACCAGGAGGGAAGTGTGAAATCGTCCACACTCGGGGGCAAGATTCTTCGTAAAAATGATCAGACTTTATTTTCACAATCACATTTTGGTCAAACTTTAATGTAACTGGTTAAACTTTATTGTCCGCCGACAACAATAAGATGATTGGTGTGAGGCCTGTTGGAAAGAAAAGGTTGCCTATTCGTGTTGTCTGGGGATATCGAAAAAAAACGGTATGTTACTATCAAATCAAACCCTTACCTTTTCGAGATGCCTTAATAAGAATTTCTGTCACAAATTTTGACTTATTATTGGTCGTCCAATAATCAGTCACATATCTCTCAAAGGATTCGCCATCAAGAACATAGGCGTTCTCCTGGGCCCATAAATCAATCTTTACATATGTATCACATATATCTTCATGAGCCCCTATATGATAGCAAGACACCATGAGATGACCGCCGAACTCATATACGTTTTCTTGCTCAATAGGCATTATTGTCTTTTGCAACAATCTAACGTCTTGATCTTTATTTTCAATCCTGTCTCTATATGAGGAATAGTTGATTATTACCGGCCCCGTAATTTCATTATTTAAATCTTCTACATGCTTGGTAAAAGCGAGGTTGATTATCGAGGACTTAATATTATTTTCAAAAACTTGGTTCTGAAAGAGAATAGTGGATGGTTCTACAAACTTTATGGACACCTCACGAATGTCATTTTCAATTACAGTTTCAGCTTCTTTAATAAGTTCGTACCAATCTTTCACAGAAACATGCTTTCTTTCAATACTTACTTGATCTTGTTGAAGTTCGAAGAGCTTATCCTTAAAAGACTGTTGGATAGATTTAAACACATTTAAGTTGCTCCCTTCGATGAACTCCTTCATCTGTTCAAGGGTAAAGCCCATCTGTTTGTAGTATTTAATAACGGGAACAGCGAGGAGCGACTCATCAGTGTAAAAACGGTAATTATTACAGTCGTCTCTTTGGGAAGGTACAAGGTTAATTTCGTCATAATACCGCAGTGCTTTTTTTGAAATGTTACAAAGGCGGCTCATGTCTCCGATGAAATATTGTGCTTTTTTTTCCATCGCTCAATCCTCTTTCTGTTAATATTCAATAATTACCCACTATTAAAAAAAGGGGACCGTCTCTAGTAGAAACGGCCCCTTTTTATAGCGTCGACACTACTTACCGTCAACCCTTTATATAATTATTAATAGTTGCTGCGCCCTCTTCGTGTGCACGGTAGAACACCCTCAATTCTTGGTTTGAATCGAGATCAAATCTGGATTCTTCAAGGAGGCCATTTGCTTCCGCTGTCATCAGAGCGTTAATGATATCTTTCTTGTTAAATGCTTTGAACGTGCCATACTGACCTTTCAATGCATCAATTACGGTGTCTGCACAACCTTCGTCAATTTTGGTGAACATCTTCAAAATTGCATAGTTTAGAGCCATCATATTATGCTACCTCATCATTGTTCTTTTTGAGTAAGTCCATTGGGTTCATAGCAATAATGAAAATACCAATAACCATGATAACTGCAGCGGCCCAAGCGATGGGAGGAACAACCCAACCATCTATGCCAAAGACCACACCGAGAACGATCCAACAACAGAAAGGTCCCCAGAAGGAAAAGGTTCCATTACATGACATTCCAAGTGGTGCGCCACACATTGCATTACCTTTGTACCAGTACATAAACGCGCCATAGGCGCTAAGCCCAGCAAGAGCAAACCAGATCATCGCTTCAGGATCTGTAAATGACTGAACAACCATGCCAAATGCATCTACATTGGCAATCATACCAAAGACAGGAACGAGGATGATAAGGTTAGAGGCACCTGAGGTGACCTGACGAATTGTAATGCCAATCTCTGGGTCGATCATGGAAGTACCGTAACCGCAGACACAACCTTCAATTCCCCAAAATACAGCCGCCACTAAACCAAAAAACAGTCCAAGCATCAGATTATCAGGGGCATTGTCACCAAGACCAGTGCTACCGATCATAAAACTGGCACCAAAACAGATAATAATACCGAGCATCATCCTGCCATTGAGCTCCTGTTTAAACCATACTCTACCTAAGATCGCACCTACAGCAGGACACAATGCTGCAATAGGAACAACAAGAGAACCTGCCATCTGCAGACCTACAACATAAGCAGTACTTGCAAGCGGACCACCGATAATTGCAGCACCGACCATAACCATTCCAGGTTTGGTTTTAATACAACGGGTAAAATCTCCAAAACGACCTCGAATAACCGCAATACTAATTGCCCAGACAGCACTACAGGTATCAGTTGTTGCTGCTCCAAGTGCACCTAAGAAATAAAGTACTGCAAACGACGAAAGAC
Source organism: Desulforhopalus sp. (assembly GCA_047622095.1). Classification (GTDB taxonomy): domain Bacteria; phylum Desulfobacterota; class Desulfobulbia; order Desulfobulbales; family Desulfocapsaceae; genus Desulforhopalus_A. Next base: position 26,350 of record JBLHNU010000063.1, on the reverse strand, counting down.
CAGAATTCGCTCCATACCACTCAATCCACATGCCTTTGGACATACCAAGTGTCATAAAAGCAGTATAAAAGCCGTAGCAGAGTCCTGAGAACAGTGCGACCATTATTCCTCGACGACGAAAGCTGGATGCCAATGCCTTTTTCGCAGTAACAGCAGCAGGTGATGCTGTACTGTATCCACCTCCACTCATCGTCTCCTCACCTGTTCTCTCTACAGCTATGGTTGCATTATTATCTGCAACAGATGCGTGCCCCATGTTTCTCTCCTCTTACGGTTTTAATACTAGTTTTCAACACAAAAACGGCCTGATGCTTCTGAGTTGATGAATGTCAAATATGCCCTTCCCCTGTACGGGAAGCTGGCCTTTTTATACCTCCTTCCCTATGGGGGAAGGTCAATGACATTTTTGTCAATTATTAAAAATAAATTTCAAACCCGTAATCGAAGCAGTCAATTCAAAACAGTTTTTTATTTTTATTATCTGGCACTTAACTAAAAAAAACAAAACCAATAATAGCATCGCAAATATACAAAAGTATATGAACTACATTGGGTCATAAAAGACTCAAAAACAATTCTTCTTTTTCCTGATATGTATCATGAGCCCCATCCTTCTACCTCCTCTTTAGTATTTATTTTATATTATTATTTTAATGTACTTTTTACTCATTAGAACTCAATCTCAAATCCATTTACCACACAGATACTTCGTGAATTGTATCGCTTTGATGAACATCATTGTTGGTTTTTTAAAAGCCAGCAATGGTAATCAATCCTATCTACCTGTTTTTACGACCTTCCACTGCACACAGCCATATTTTATTTCATAATTCTAATACTTTGCAATAAATAATTGCTCGTTTAAAAAAATGTGTTGACTCTCCCCTTAGGTAAAGGTTGTAGAGTGGCGCCAGTACAAATACAGAGAATTTGCTTTAGCTCCAATAAAACAAATTATAAAATAATTTAAGTAACATACACTGGGAGAAAACATGAGGTATTACGGTGAAGAGGCTCTTGGCCTTATCGAAACGCTTGGAATGGTTCCTGCCATCGGCGGCGCTGACATTATGTTGAAGACTGCCAATGTAGAACTCATTTCATATGAAAACATCGGCTCCACCCTGGTGGCTGTAATGGTCAAAGGGGATGTAGCAGCCGTCAAGGCCTCCGTAGAAGCTGGTGCTGCTGCGGCTTCTCAGATTGGTACGGTCACCGCTCAAAACGTCATGCCGCGTCCTATTAGAGCCGTCGGCGATGTTGTCTCCGTTCACGCATTTCCAGAAGACCCTGAAGGAACGCCCCAAAAAAGACCTAAAGCGATGGGCCTTATAGAGACTTTTGGTCTTGTCTTCGTCCTTCAAGCTGCAGACGCCATGTCCAAAGCAGCTGACGTTCAACTCATTGGGTATGAGAATGTAGCATCCGGCTATATCTCTGTGCTTGTTGAAGGTGACGTTGGTGCATGTCAGGCAGCAGTTGAGGCAGGTGTTAAAGCTGTTGAAGAGATGGGTGCTGAAGTTCATAGTTCACTCGTCATTCCAACTCCACACCCTGATCTAAAGAAGATTACTCAAATCTACGACATCGAAACGCTGTTGGCCTAATTACATATCTCCAGGAAAAGGAGTTTGACGTGGCAACAAGATCGAAAATAAGCTTACAAACAGGAGGACGCACATCATGATCATCGATAACGACCTCCTTTCCATGCAATATGCCAGAATTATGGCTGAAAATGCTATGGAAGCGCAGAAGAAACTTGCAACATATACCCAAGAAGAACTGGATATAATAGTTGAGGCAACAGTTGTTGCGGCGGAAACGCATATAGATTCCCTCTCAGTTATGTCTCATGAGGAAACCTACGCAGGCAACTGCCAGGACAAATTGACTAAAAACCAGTTTGTCTGTAGCCAGGTTCGACGAGGGCTCCGCTCCATGCGTTGCGTTGGAGTGATTGATGAAAATCCAACGGACCAAACTATCGACATTGGTGTTCCAGTAGGAGTTATTGTTGCCCTCTGCCCGATGACCAGCCCGGTTTCCACAACCATCTACAAGACACTTATTGCACTTAAATCTGGAAATGCAATCCTGTTCTCCCCTCACCCCAGTGCGACAAAGTCAATAAGTCGAGTTCTCGATATTATGATTGATGCAGCCCAGGCGAGCGGTCTGCCAGAGGGTTGTCTTGGGTATCTGAGTCCTGTGACTAAAAGCGGGACCAAAGAGCTTATGAATCATCCGGCGACCTCACTTGTCATGGTTACCGGTGTACCTGGTATGCTTGATACAGCACGAGCAAGCGGGAAACCAGTTATCTATGGTGGGACTGGAAATGGTCCAGCCTTCATTGAGCGAACAGCCAATATCCAACAAGCGGTAAAAGACATAATTGCCAGTAAGACCTTTGATAATGGCAACGCTCCATCAGCAGAACAGTCCATCATAGCTGACGCCTGCATCGCCGATAAAGTGAAAGAGGTACTCCGTCACAACAACGCCTATTTCATGAACGAAGAGGAATCAAACGACCTCGCGGCACTTTTCTTCTCCCCTGAAGGACAGCGTAAAAAAGGCATGGTTGGCCTTTCTATAGAAGAACTCGCGAGCAGGGCCAGATTGAACATCCCTAAAAACACAACGGTTCTTATAGCTGAGCGTAAATACGTTTCTGAAAACGACCCATACTGTAAAGAACTGCTGGCTCCAGTGCTCGCCTTATATGTTGAAGCAGACTGGATGCACGCCTGTGAAAAATGTATTGAGCTATTGCTGCACGAACGCAATTCCCACACCTTGGTCATCCATTCTGAAGACAAGGAAGTTATTCAACAATTCGCCTTTAAAAAACCTGTGGGCCGATTGCTGGTCAATACGCCGGCCTCTTTTGGCGGAATGGGAGCAACAACAAACCTGTTTCCCTCTATGACCCTTGGCAGTGGCTCGGCCGGACGAGGAATTACCTCAGATAATGTATCACCCATGAACCTGATCTACATACGAAAGGTTGGATATGGGGTTAGACAGCTGGATACTCTGGCTGTGCAAAATATTAACACAAAGACATCCCCTGTTGGGAGCATGAACCTCAGTGACAACGTGGGTTCAGATAAAGCGCAGGCACTACAAGACATCTTGGCTAAAGCAATCAATGCCTTGACAGACCCTGCTGATCAATAGACGAAATGTAACTCTTAACTGGAGGAAGCAAAGTGGATCTTAACGATTTTTCAAATAAGCTTGCAGAGGCAACAAAGAACCTGACTACTAACGAACGGGCTTCTTTAAAAAAAATATTCGAAGGCATTTCGTCAGAAGTTGCCAAGAAAACAGTTCAACCGCAGACCACGATTGGTCCTGTTGCCACAGGAATTCCTAATGGACCAACTGATCGTCAGGTAAAGCTCAAAGAAAAGTTTTTGACACATGTGCCCACCGTTACCACTCACAGGGCACGCGCAATTACGAGGATTGCAAAAGACAACCCCGGTCTGCCTAAGGCGATTCTCCGTGGTAAGGCTTTTAAGCACTGTTGTGAAACAGCTCCCCTCGTGATTCAAGACAATGAGCTTATCGTGGGATCTCCTTGTGGTGCTCCACGTGCCGGTGCTTTTTCTCCAGATATCGCATGGCGCTGGGTAAAAGATGAACTCGAAACAATCGGAACAAGATCCCAAGATCCATTTTTTATCTCCGATGAAGATAAAAAAATAATGAGAGAAGAGCTCTTTCCATTCTGGGAAGGCAAGTCAGTAGATGAGTATTGCGAACAGCAGTACCGTGAAGCTGGTATGTGGGAGCTCTCTGGTGAATCATACGTCACAGACTGTTCCTACCATGCTGTCAATGGCGGTGGCGATTCAAATCCTGGATATGACGTTATCCTGATGAAAAAGGGTATGCTTGATATTGTCAAAGAAGCCAACGATAAGTTGGTTGAACTGGATTACGAAAATCCTGATGACATGGACAAGATTTACTTTTACAAGTCCCTTATCAATACAGCTGAAGGTGTAATGATTTACGCCAAAAGGCTTTCTGATTATGCCTGTGAGCTCGCGGCTAAAGAAACCAATCCGGCACGAAAAGCAGAACTCGAAAAAATTTCAGCTATCAACGCACGTGTTCCTGCAAACAAACCGGAAACGTACTGGGAAGCTATCCAAGCTGTTTGGACCGTTGAGTCTCTTCTCGTTGTAGAGGAAAACCAGACCGGTATGTCCATTGGTCGTGTAGATCAATACATGTATCCATTGTTTAAGGCTGATCTAGAAGCCGGACGCATGACAGAGTACGAAGCATTTGATCTTTCCGGTTGTATGCTGATTAAGATGTCTGAGATGATGTGGGTCACCAGTGAAGACGCATCTAAATTCTTTGCAGGCTACCAACCATTCGTCAACATGTGCCTCGGTGGTGTAACCCGAGAAGGTGTTGATGCGACCAACGATCTCACCTACCTTCTCATGGATGCAGTTCGTCACGTAAAGGTGTACCAACCTTCCGTTGCAACTCGTGTTCACAACAAGTCACCAGAGAAATATCTGAGGAAGATTGTAGACGTGATTCGTGCTGGTATGGGATTTCCTGCAATTCACTTTGATGATGCGCACATCAAGATCATGCTTGCAAAGGGATGCTCTGTAGAAGATTCAAGAGACTATTGTCTCATGGGTTGCGTTGAACCTCAGAAGTCTGGTCGTCTCTATCAATGGACCTCCACCGCCTACACCCAATGGCCAATCTGTATTGAAATGGCGCTTAACCACGGTGTTCCCCTCTGGTATGAAAAGCAGGTTTGTCCAGATATGGGACCTATTGAGGCCTTTGACACATATGAAAAATTCGATAATGCTGTCAAAGAATATATCAAGCACATCACCAAGTGGTCCAGTGTTGGAACCGTGATTTCTCAACGTATTCACAGAGAACTCGCTCCTAAGCCTCTCATGTCCATGATGTACGAGGGTTGTATGGAGTCTGGGCTAGACGTTTCTGCAGGTGGTGCTATGTACAACTTTGGTCCTGGTGTTGTATGGAGTGGCCTTGCTACCCATGCTGATTCCATGGCTGCAATCAAGAAACTTGTATACGACGACAAGAAGTACACCCTCACTGAAATGAACGAGGGCCTTAAGGCTGAATTTAAAGGCTATGAGCAACTAAAGGCTGATTGTCTTGCCGCACCAAAATACGGCAACGATGATGATTACGCTGATTTAATCGTCACTGACCTTATTAACTACACAGAGAAAGAACACCGCAAGTTCAAAACACTCTACTCTGTCCTGAGCCATGGTACACTTTCCATCTCCAACAACACTCCTTTTGGACAGCTCCTTGGAGCCTCTGCAAATGGACGTGACGCCTGGACACCGCTATCTGATGGTATCAGCCCATCACAGGGTGCCGACTTCAAAGGCCCTACTGCCATTATCAAGTCTGTATCTAAGATGCCTACCGATAGTATGAACATTGGTATGGTTCACAACTTTAAGTTGATGGCAGGAATTTTAGATACTCCAGAGGGTGAAAGTGGAATTATCTCCCTGATTCGTACTGCAAGTGTGATGGGCAATGGTGAGATGCAGTTCAATTACCTTGACAATGCCACTCTTATCGATGCTCAGAAAGAGCCAGAAAAATATCGTGATCTGGTAGTTCGAGTAGCTGGCTACAGTGCCTTCTTTGTTGAACTTTGCAAAGATGTACAGGATGAGATCATCAGTCGAACCATGTTAGAAGAACTCTAATTCCTGTAGATATGACAGATGAGTGTATAGACGGTTAAGGATTTGAGACTATGAGCAACACTACGACAACTGCAGTTGAACGAAAAGCACGGGTTTTCAACATACAGAAATATAACATGTATGATGGCCCTGGTTTGCGAACAATCGTGTTTTTTAAAGGATGTCCTCTACGTTGCCAATGGTGCTCAAATCCTGAGAGTCAACTCGTCGGCCCCCAGGTGATGTTTAAAGAGAAGCAGTGCGTCAACTGTGGGCTGTGTGTACCAGTTTGTCCTGTGGGGATCCATAGCATCTCAGCTGACGGCATCCATACTGTTGATAGAAGTAAAGATTGTATCGGTTGTAGAGCTTGTGAAGCAGCCTGCCCAGAAAACGCTCTTGCCATCATGGGTGAGATGAAAAGTATCGCAGAACTTATCGAAGTCATAGAAGAAGACAAGATGTTCTACGATACTTCAGGTGGCGGCCTCACCATCGGTGGTGGTGAGGCACTCATGCAACCTGAGGCAGCTGTCAGCTTGCTGACGGCCTGCAAACAGAGAGGTATCAACACTGCAATCGAAACCTGTGGATATGCAAGACCGTTAGTTTTTGAAAAGGTTGCGAAATGCACAGATCTTTTTCTCTTTGATGTCAAGCATATGAATTCAGAACGACACTTTGAGGTCACTGGTGTTCGCAATGAGATGATCCTTGAAAACCTTAAATGGCTCCTTGATAATCGGTGCAACGTTCGAATCAGAATGCCGCTGTTAAAAGATGTCAATGATGGGGAAAAAGAGATCAGCGAGCTGGTTGAATTCTTAAAAGAGTATCAATTCCACAAAAACTTCAAAGGAGTTGATCTCCTCCCGTATCATAAAATGGGAGTGAATAAGTACAATCAGCTTGAGGTCGATTATCCAATTCAAGGCGATCCTACATTAAGCGATGCAGAGTTGGAAGATATAGAAAAGTATATCAAGAAATTTAATTTTCCTGTGGCTATCATTCGTCACTAGGAGAGACACGCAACGAACGAGGGAGCGTCGAATTTAACTATGTCAGCACTTGGATTAATTGAAACTAAAGGATTGGTCGCGGCCATTGAAGCCGCTGACGCGATGGTAAAGTCCGCTGATGTTCAGATTATTGAAAGACATCAAGTGGGCGGTGGCCTTGTTACAATCATAGTAACGGGGGAAGTATCCGCAGTTAACGCAGCCGTTGATGCAGCGATTGTGGCTGTGGGTCGTATTGATGGTGGTCAGCTTATTTCCAGCCACGTTATTCCAAGGCCCTATGATGAAGTTTCAGCTCTTATTGTAGCGGATAAAAAAGATTCGAAGCCCTCTTTGGAGAGTACTCCAGACAATTCACTAGCGCCCGAGTCTCTTCCTGCTCTTGCCCAAAAAGACAGTGAGGCCAAAGCGTTAGAAGAGGCTCTTGAAGTAAAAGAGCCAGAAGAACAACAAGAACAGAAAAGCTACACTCTTTCTGAACTACAAAACTTACCGATCAACAAGTTACGCAAGCTAGTAGAGGAACACAAAGGTCTCTCCCTTAGCAAGCAGGCAATTAAGACGGCGAGCAAGAAAAAACTGATAGAAGCTATCTTAAACGTTACCAAATAGGTAGAGGAGTAATTACATGGTAGACAAGGATTTATTGTCAATGCAGGAAGCCCGTTCTTTGGTTCGTGCAGCAAAAAAAGCACAGGCAGACTTTTGTGAATATGACCAACTGCGCGTTGACAGCATTGTTAAAGCTATTGCTGAAACTGCAGCAGTGAATGCCGAGTCTTTGGCTCGACTCGCAGTTGAAGAAACAGGGTTTGGTGTCGTACGCGACAAAAAAGCAAAGAACATTCTTGCAAGTGAAACGCTGTATGAAGCCATCAAGGATATGAAAACCATCGGTATCCTCAATGATGATAAAGCACGAAAAGTTGTAGAGATTGCTGCCCCTATGGGCGTTATTGCTGGAATTATTCCTTCCACCAACCCAACGTCTACTGCTATCTACAAATCCATCATCGCTTTAAAAGCTGGTAATGCAATTGTTTTCACCCCACATCCCAGTGCAAAAAAATGTATCGGTGAGACAGTCAACATGATTCGCAAAGTTCTTGTGGACTGTGGTGCCAGCGAAGATCTCGTTAGTGTTATGAGCGTTCCCACCGTCCAGGGAAGCGAGGAACTAATGAAGGTTGCCGATCTTATTTTAGCCACCGGTGGTCCAGGTATGGTTAAAGCAGCTTACAGTTCCGGAACACCTGCACTTGGGGTTGGAGCCGGTAACGTGCCTGCATACATTGAAAAAAGTGCCAATATTGAAGAAGCAGTTGCAAAGATTTTCTTGAGCAAAACCTTTGATAACGGAACTGTTTGTGCCTCCGAACAGTCCATCATTGCCGACGCATGTATTGCCGACAATGTAAAAGCAAGCATCATAAGCAATGGCGGTTACTTCCTTCAGGGTGAGGATCTTGAAAGAGTTAAACGAATTATGGAACGAGCCAATGGCTCTATGAATCCTGATATCGTTGGTAGAGACGCCGCTCACATTGCACGACTGGCTGGAATAACCATTCCAGCAGGAACTCGTCTGCTCGTCTCGGATGAAAAAGGCGTAGGTCCTAAATTTCCTTTTTCTAAAGAAAAGCTCACTGCTCTCATTGCTTTCTACGTTGTAGAAGACTGGAGAGAGTCTTGCGATATCTGTCACGCCCTTCTTGAAAACGGTGGGGTTGGACACTCTCTTGCAATTCATTCCAACAATGAGGAAGTGATCCGTGAATTTGGTATGAAGAAGCCGGTTTCAAGAATGCTGGTAAACACCCCATCGACCCACGGTGCTGTCGGTATTTCGACCTCTCTCTTCCCTGCTTTCACACTCGGTTGCGGTACTCTCGGTGGCAGTTCTACCTCAGACAACGTTACCCCGCTCAATCTTATGAACATAAGACGAATTGCATACGACAAAGGTAATGTCAGTGTTCAACCTGCGCCTGTGCAAACTGAAGCTACGACTATTGATGTGGATGCCATCACCAACATGATCATACAACAACTCAAAAACATGGCTTAGATCTCCTCTGAGATCACCAATAATTAAAGAAAATTAATACAAAACACAAAGGAAAATACAATGTCCTCTTCTAACGCTCTCGGAATGATCGAAACCAAAGGCCTTGTTGGCGCAATTGAAGCTGCTGATGCAATGGTTAAAGCTGCAAACGTTACCCTCGTCGGCAAATCACTTGCAGGTGGCGGCCTCGTCACTGTTTTGGTTCGTGGTGATGTCGGTGCTGTTAAAGCTGCTACCGATGCTGGTGCTGCTGCTGCATCAACAGTAGGTGAACTTGTCAGTGTTCACGTAATCCCACGTCCCCATGGTGAGGTTGAACTCATTCTTCCAACCACAGAAGCATAAAAAGTATCAAACAGTGAGCTCTGTGCTTCGCTGAGATACCTGCCTTTATTGCGCGTTACATTACAATCCGCTGTAAAGGCAGGAAACGTAAGACAAAGAAAGTGAAAATGAACGAAACAGCCATAAGCGACGTCTTAGAATTAGTTCTGAAAAACGTTATTTCAGAACTGGAAAGCAACAAACAGGTGGCGTCTCCTGAAAAAACCAGTTGTGAACCTATTCCAATTGAGCTTTCAGCACGCCATGCACACCTTAGTGAAGCTGATGCTTTCGAACTTTTTGGCGGTCCTCTGACACCTATCCGTGAACTTTCCCAACCTGCACAATTTCTTTGCAAGGAAAGAGTGCGGCTTATCGGTCCTAAGGGAGTCATGGATAACGTTGCAGTACTTGGCCCAGCGCGCCCTAGTTCACAAATTGAAATTTCCCAAACCGATGCAAGATATCTTGGAATTGACGCCCCATTACGCCAGTCTGGTGATACAAAAGGTACTCCGGGTATTGTGTTGGCATCTACCTCAGGAATTGTCGGACTTGAAGAGGGAGTTATCATAGCTGCCCGTCACATCCATATGTCTCCTGATGAGGCTACTCGATTAGGCGTAGCAGATATGGATAAAGTAAGTGTCCATATCGATACAGAACGGCCCATAACGCTTAACGAGGTTCTCATTCGCGTTAACAAAGATTTCAGACTTGCAATGCATATAGATCCGGATGAAGGAAATAGTGCTGGTTGGAACAAGAGTATTTCCGGTCGAATTCAGGGTTGTTAATAGATTTACAAAAATAGTAATGGCTTGTAGTGGAGTAGGCGTGGACTTTAGCAGAATTGATAAAAACATACAGAGTCTTGAGAACTGTCTTGAACAGACCCTTGCTGTTGATCCAGCGGAGCAACTGCATGTAGGGATCGACCTCGGAACAGCATACATTGTCGTGGTCGTGCTTAACAGCCGTAAAGAACCGGTGGGCTGCGCAATGGAATTTGCTCAGGTTATTAAAGACGGCCTGGTGGTTGATTTCATGGGTGCCACAAAGATTGTTAAAAAACTCGTTAAGCAGTTGGAACAACGCCTCAATCGAAAATTGACCCATGCCGCCATCGCTGTTCCTCCTGGAACCGGAGAAAAAGACTGTTCTACCCACAGCTATGTTGCAGAAGGTGCCGGGCTTGAAGTCACTTGCATCCTCGATGAACCCACAGCTGCAAACGCTGTTCTTGGACTTGAAAACGGTGTCATTGTCGATATTGGTGGTGGAACCACAGGTTTAGCAATTTTCAAGGATGGGAAGGTGGTAAATGTCGCCGATGAACCAACCGGAGGTACACATGTATCTCTTGTGCTCGCAGGCAATTACCGTATCCCATTCACCGAGGCTGAAAATCTCAAAATGCAGGTTGAGCGCCATGGTGAAATACTTACCGTCGTACGGCCGGTTATCCAGAAAATGGCTTCCATTATAAAAACACACATTGCAGGCCATGATATTTCTGAAATCTATCTGGTTGGCGGCACCTGCTGCTTGAAAAATATGGAAGAGATAATCGAAAAAGAGCTCGGTCTGCCAGTATACAAGCCAGCAAATCCCTTTTTAGTTACTCCTCTCGGGATAGCACTTAACTGTAAGGTATAGGAATATGGAAATAGACGATCTCGTCCGCACCATTACAGCAAATGTTTTGAAACAGATGCAACATTCTACAACCAGAGAATATTGCATGGTCCTCAGTAGAAGAAATCCTCTTATAACTGAAAGGATCCAACAGCTTACTGGCGAAGATGTGGGGATTTGCTATTTTGGGGAAGAACAACAGAACCAGACAATAGGTCGCTATATACTCCCCTCTCTCAGTTGCAATAACATGGCGGATCTTGCTGCAGGGCGTGCACAAGGCTTGTATGTCAAAGAAGTGTTGTCCTTGTTGCTCCAAGGTACGGAAGTGGAGGTGTTAGACTTTGATTACAAGAAATTTAGTGAGACCGCACCGGGCCCGCTGTATCGATTATATGAGTCCTACCTGGATACTCTCAAATCATTTGGACTCGTATCTTTTCGAGAAATAAAACCAGAGTTCTTCAGATGCTGGAAGGAACTTGTAACAGAACAGGTCATCAATGAGACAGAGCAAAAAGGAGCATCAACGTTGGTTGTATCTCGCACCAGTAAGATAACCCCTCTGGCTCTAGAGACAGCAAAAACATTAAACATCACTATTCAAAAGTCTTTATAAGGAATCTCAACTCATGATTACCTGCAAGGTTATCGGTAACGTCTGGGCAACACGGAAAGATGAAAGTCTCAACGGACTTAAATTGATGATTGTCCGTCGTACAGATATAGCCACAGAAAAAGAGTTTGAAAGTTTTGTCGCAGTAGACTGTGTAGGAGCTGGAATTGGCGAACCTGTACTTGTCACCCTTGGTAGCTCTGCGCGTGAAGCCTTTTCTAATCAAAAAATCCCCGTTGATGCTGTCATAATCGGCATCATCGATGGTAGCGAAAGCTGATTGAGGAATCTTGTTAATGGATACTCTTGGTATTGTTGAAACCAGAAACATCGCGTCAGGAGTCAAACTTGCTGATGCCATGATGAAAGAGGCTGATGTAGAACTCGTCAGAGCTTCTACTATCTGCTCCGGCAGATATGTAATTTTTATAGCGGGTGATCGTGACGCCGTTGCTACCTCCGTGCAACTCGCAAAAGATTCTGGACGTTCTCTTGTTGGAAATTTTGTTATCTCCAATATCTCGTCCCAGGTTCTCAATGTTTTACAAAAAGGTTCCGTTGCCCATACAGGTGGCGCACTCGGACTCGTTGAATGTCGCAATGTTTCATCAGGAGTCGTTGCAGCAGATAGTGCTGTAAAACATTCTGATGTTCAGATTTTACGGCTTGTTACTGGCCAAGGTATTAACGGAAAATCATACTTTGTACTGGGTGGAGATGTTGCCTCTGTAAAAAATGCAACTGAAACAGCCGAATCAATTCTTGGCAAAAACCTTATTGAATCAATTGTCATTCCACGCCCCAATGATTCAGTGGTCAGATCTCTCATAAAGGGAATACAATAAATCATGAAAAAACAACTCGTAGAAGTAAATAATCTCGACTCATACATCTGCCAAGCCTGTTCAACAATCTACGTCACTAAAGATATGATTTTGACTCCAGGGGCAAAAGATGAATTGAGGCGAAGAAACATCTGTATCGTATATGGCGAAGCGCCAACCGATATAGTCTGCACCACTGCCCCAGAGACAACCGAAACTTCTACAACGTTAACTGCCGACGAAGACATGGAACGTTTGTTCTACGGTGTTGCGGCAATGGCAAAAGAAGAATTAGGAATCGATGATCCGCAGACATTAAAAGACATCAGTACCAGAATAGTAGATACCCTCAGAAAAAGTATCTAAGCCTACAAACCACAGAAAAACGTAATTAACGAGTAATAACTAAGGAGAATGTAATGATGAATGCACTAGGAATGGTTGAAACCCGTGGCCTCGTTGGAGCTATTGAAGCAGCAGATGCAATGGTAAAAGCTGCAAACGTTGAGATTGTTGGCCGTGAGCAGGTTGGCGGTGGTCTTGTTACCGTTATGGTTCGCGGTGATGTTGGAGCGGTAAAAGCTGCAACCGACGCAGGCGCTGCTGCAGCTGAGCGTGTTGGTGATCTGAAAAGCGTTCATGTGATTCCACGCCCACATAGCGATGTAGAAGCTATTCTACCAAAGACACTGGCTAAGTAAGAACGTACCATCGGTAAACTGGATGGCACTACAAGGCATAGGTCGCCCCCCTTCTGACCTATGCCTTTGTTTTCGTTGTAGACCCCACAAGTTAGTACCTTATAAGAAATTAAAGATCAGTTATTGGAGATTTTGGTGACACAGTTTTACGGCAAAACAAAAATTTGCTATGGCGTAGATGCCATGGATACCCTTGAGACTCTCAACGGAACAAAGGCCTTCATTGTTACCGATCAGTTTATGGTAAAAGTTGGTTTTGTCGACCGGGTTAAAAGCTATCTCGACCGAAACGGAATCCCTCACGTGGTTTTCGCCGACGTTGAATCGGACCCATCTCTTGACACTGTTATCAAAGGAACAAAACTGCTTTTAGAGCACAAAGCCGATCTTATCATTGCACTCGGTGGTGGATCTCCTATTGATGCGGCTAAGGCGATCACCTACTTTGCCCATAAAGCTTCAGAGAATGTTGCAAAGCCCACTCTTGTGGCCATTCCGACAACAAGCGGCACAGGCTCTGAGGTAACTAATATTGCTGTTGTGACCGATAAGGTTAACGAAATAAAAATCCCCATCAGTGATGAACTGCTGTTACCTGATGTTGCCATACTTGATGCACGTTTTACCAGAACGCTTCCGCCTTCGGTGACTGCAGCGACTGGTATGGATGTTCTGACCCATGCAATTGAGGCTTACACCTCAAGAGAGGCAAATGTTTTTACCTCTATCTATGCAAAATACGCCATTCGCTACGTTTTTAAGTATCTCTTTCGCGCTTATACGTGTGGGGACGATATGGAAGCGAGGGAAAATATGCTTCTCGGATCATGTATGGCTGGTATGGCCTTTAACAGCAGCAGTCTTGGAATTACCCATAGTATAGCCCATAGCCTTGGCGGAATTTTCCATGTACCACATGGCCTTGCTAATGCTGTGATCCTCCCGCATGTTATCCGCTTCAACAGTTTTGACGTTGGTATCCACTACCAGAAAATTGCACAGATTCTATCTCTTCCTGCGGCAACGGTTGAAGAGGGTACAGCAAGTCTTATCGATGCTGTCTGTAAAATGAATGCGAGTATGGACATCCCCAACAATATTAAAGCTCTTAAAATCCAAGAGAGTGAATTTAAAGCACATATCGACATTATTGCCGGCAACGTATTAAATGATATCTGCACAGAGGGTAACCCACGAAGGCCATCTCATAGTGACATTGTAGATCTGTTACAGCAGGCTTGGTAAAACCCCGGTTAGTTTTTTAGATAAGAGGATTTGATGAGTAATCAAATAATAGAAAAAATTAAAGAAGCAGGCGTTGTTGGCGCAGGTGGTGCAGGTCTCCCAGCCCACGTAAAGGCAGCGGCCACTGTGGATACAGTACTTGTGAACGGTGCCTCCTGCGAACCTCTTCTCATGAGTGATCCGTATCTCATGGAAGCAGAAATCGATACCGTTATAGAAGGCCTTCACACTCTTATGGATTGTACGGGAGCTCAAAGAGGTGTCATTTGCTTAAAAGGCAAACATCACAAAGCTCTTGCCTCAGTTGAAAAAGCGGTGAAGAAAGACACAACTGGGCGTCTTGAAGTTTTCGTACTGGAAGATTTTTATCCAGCCGGTGATGAACAGGTTCTGGTGTATGAGGTCCTCGGCAAAATTGTTCCTGAGCGTGGTATTCCGCTTCAGGTTGGGGCCGTGGTCAGTAATGTTGAATCTCTCTTCAATATTGCCCATGCGATGAAAGGAACCTCTCTTACCCACCGATATTTAACTGTGAGCGGGGATATTAAAAATCCTATGGTCGTAAAGGCTCCGGTAGGAATGGAGGTCTCTGAGATTTTGGAATTTGCTGGAGGCCCTACTATCAAAGACTACCGAGTTGTGGACGGCGGTCCAATGATGGGGCGTGTTTTGCCAGACATTCATCAACCGATCACAAAAACAACAAGTGGATTACTTGTACTGCCATCTGACCACACTGTTATTACTGGTAAAGTGACCGATCCTGATAAAATCCGTAAAATCACCAACACTGTCTGTTGTCAATGCACCCACTGTACCGATTTATGTCCGAGAAACCTCCTGGGACACTCATTGCATCCGCACAAATTGATGCGCGTTTTACAGTCTCAAGAACTTGACACAGAAATTGCCAAAGAAGCACTGCTCTGTTCGGAATGCGGAATTTGTGAAAAATTTGCATGTCCCATGATGATCTCGCCAAGGGAAATTAACGCACAGATAAAAAAGGTATTAATGACAGCTGGAGTTACCTGGCAGGCGGGAGAACAGCCTCTCAAAATCAATCGCTTTAGAAAAAATCGCGCAATCCCAACCAGCCGTCTTATCCAGCGACTTAAGATAGGACATTACGAAGCCCATGCTGAATATGGTGGTGAAATAACAACTTCAAAAGTTGCAATTCCACTTTCTCAACATATCGGAGCCCCAGCCACCTGTATCGTCAAAGTAGGTACCAGAGTAACTGAAGGTGATCTGATTGGCGAGATAGCAGAAGGTGCCATGGGCGCACGCATTCACGCAAGTATTACCGGTGTGGTTGAAGCAATCACTGATGGTAAAGTAATCATCAGAGCTTGATAAAGGAGATAAAAATGGATTTTCGTACTATAGGTTGCGTAGAACTCAATAGCGTAGCATGGGGTATACATATCGCTGATGAAATGGTTAAAACTGCCAACGTTACAATTATTATGGCCCGTCCAACATGCCCGGGACGTTATATTGTTGTGATCAGCGGAGACACCACAGCGGTTCAAAGTGCAGTTGAAGTTGGTCGCGAACTTGGTGCAGATATGACTGTAGACTGGTTTACTATTCCAAGCGTTCATCCCGACGTTCTTCCGGCTATGAGTTCCACCACACTGGCTCCAAAAATCGATGCCCTTGGTATTATTGAAACCTATTCCACGGCAGCATGTATTCTAGCAGCCGATGCTGCGGCTAAATCTGCAGAAATCCAGCTCATTGAAATCCGTATGGCTGCAGGGCTTGCTGGTAAATCTTATGTGACCATGACCGGCGATGTGGGATCAGTTACCGCCGCTGTGGAAGCTGGCATCGCAGGCGTGGGTGATTCAGGGCCTGTTCATAGCTATAAAGTTATTCCATCACCAAGTGAAGAACTGAAACCACACTTACTGTAGACAAATTCACATCAAAAACTACTATGCTTGATTTCAAAAGTCAGTCACAACAGCGAATAATCCAGGAGTACGTTCCTGGGAAACAGATCACTCTCGCACACGTTATCGCAAATCCCCAACGATCAATTTACCTAAAGTTGGGGTTAGACGATGAATCTGCGGGTGCCATCGGCATTCTGACCATCACCCCATACGAAGGGGTGATCATTGCAGCAGACATTGCAACCAAGGCAGCTGATGTTGAAATTGGTTTTCTTGACCGGTTTGGTGGCTCTCTGCTACTGCTTGGCGATGTGTCAAGTATTGAGACCTCAGTCCAGGAGGTCCTCAAATACTTTTGCTGTGTACTTGAATACAATACTTCTGAATTGACAAAATCCTAAACGAGAAAATTTCCAATGCAAAGGCAGATCAACAAGAAGATAATGCTTATTGGGGAGACATTTACTGGCAAAAGCTCACTCATTGGGGCTCTTTCAGACGATGATTACACTCCCCACAGGGCTATGGCTATCGAGTACTTCGGCCAGTTTATCAATACTCCTGGTGAGTTTCTTGAAAACAGACGCTTTTACCACGCTCTCATTACATCCTCAGCTGATTGTGATATCATTATTTTCGTACAAGACACCACTAGAAACACCAGCTTATTCCCTCCTCTTTTCGCCTCCATGTTTAACCGCAAAATAATCGGGCTAAGCTCAAAAGTAGATGCAGAAAAATCCAATAGGGGTCTTGCTGAGCGCTTTCTAAAAAATGCAGGAGTAAAGGAAATCATTGAAACGAGCACCATCACCGGGGAAGGAATAGACCTCCTCCGGCAACAGATTAACAAGCCGCTCAATTGAAAATCATCAGCACAACTAAACGCCTTAATCTAACATAGTCCGACTGATTATTTCATCCTGAACCTCTTTACAGAGCTCAACAAAGAAAGCACTATACCCTGCCACCCTTACCATGAGATCCCTATATTCCAACGGCTTTTGTTGAGCCAGCTTGAGCGTTTCATTATCGGTATAATTAAACTGCATTTGGGCATTGCCGCATATTGATGCTGTTTTCAATAAAGTTATTAACCCAGCTTTTCCTTCTTGAGAATCCAAAGAACCTTGGAGTAACTTAAAGTTATGTGACATCCCAAGACTCATTGACTCTACATTGAGTTTGGATACCGATTTAATTATTGCAGTAGGTCCCTTTCTATCAGCACCCTGGGATGGACTCATTCCATCTGACAACGGTGCACCTGAATATCGTCCGTTGGCTGTAGCGCCTATCATCTCACCAAGAGGTGTGTTAAAAGACTGCGATAAGGTACCATGAATCATCCGTGCGTACAGTGATTGGTGCTGATTCATCGATTTTTCGGTATAATCAATAATATCGGCCGTTATAGAGTCTACATAGTCTTCATCGTTGCCAAATTTGGGTGCCTTGTCACAATCCCGTCGCATTTCGTCATACCCTTTCCAGTCTGCATCAAGAGCTTCTTTCATCTCAGCCAAGGAGTATTTTTTGTCATCAAATACCAGCTTTTTGATAGCGGCCATACTATCTGCGTAGGTTCCTAAACCAGCGAAGATTGTACCCGGTCCTTCATAGAGAACTGCACCACCAGCGGTTACATCTTTTCCACTTTGCATACAACCATCAACAAAGAGAGACATGTATGGCATTGGTGCCATATCCCTTGCTAATTTCTGGTTGATGATCGTCCCTTTGGCGGTCAACTCCATAATATGAGCAAGCTGTTTCTTCACAGCTGTATCAAACTGTTCATAGCTGGTAATAAGAGCTAATTCTCCTGTATCTATCCCTTGTCTACTGCCAAACGATTGCATAAACCCGCGGTTAAATACAAACTCAATTGCAATGGGCCATTGGGTAAACCCTCCTGCAGTCCATTGATGGATACGCCCAGATTTCTGCGGTTCAACACATCCCATTAGGGAGTAGTCCCTAGCGTCTTCAAAATCAAAACCTTTTCGAAGCATCATTTTAATATGCGCATCATCAAAATGACAGGCAGGCATCCCGCCACCGGCTTCGACGACCTCTACTATTTTTTCAAGATATTTTTGAGGTGACTGATTATGGATACGGCAAGCCAGAGACGGCTGATAGACCCCAACCTTTCTGACTGCATCCATTATCAAATAAGTAAGAGGATTCGTACCATCTCCGCCCTGCCTCTTCTGTCCACCTACACAGATATTTATAAAAGGCATATATCCAGCGAAGTATTTTGCTGTACCGCCGGGGGTGTACCATATCATTTCAGAACATTTGAGAATAAAACAGCTCATAAGCTCAAATGCCTCGGTTTCATCTAGCGTCCCCGCGTTGATATCCGCTTCATAGCATGGATAAACGTACTGGTCGAATCTTCCAAGGGAGGTGCTGCATTGATTCTCCTCCAGCAAAAAGAGTGATTGTATTGTCCATACAGCTTGCAACGCCTCCTGAAAGGTTTTGGGAGGGTTTGCAGGTACCCTTGCATTGATTTCAGCTATTGTTTCGAGTTCTTTTTTGCGCTTACTATCCTGCTCATTTTCAGCTAGTTGCTTGGCATGAAGGGAGAGTCGTTCGCTATAACTTAGAATGCCTTCACAGGTCGTAATGGCAGCTTTATAAAAATTGATTCTTTGAGTCTCGTTTTCTGAATCCGCTAAAAGATTTGCCAAATTTTCTTCAGCCTCTTCTTTAATACCGCTCACACCTTTGGAGAACAAGATAATGTCGTAGCCTGGGCTGGTGTCCCCACCACCACTTGTATGATGATACGTTAAATCGCTCACGCAGGCTTCAGCTGAGAATTCCCAAAGATCTTCTTTTCGAAATGCTACCTCACACGCCTCATCAAGAGATTTCCCTTCCCAGAAAGGGAAGATTTCATCACGCAAGATCTTTTTATCTTTTGCACTAATTTCATACGGATCTTGGGCACGACTGCCTATAGTTTCAAGTTCATCACGCATCCACTTCCAGGCAGTATCGGGAGAAAAAGATCCGGCTCTTGGCTTTCCACACGGGTGCCCCACAATCAGTTCTTCATTTTGGATAAGTAGTGGCGCGGTTTCACATGCTTTCTTGAACCCCATTGCCCTACGAAGATTATTAGGGAGATCCGGGAACTGCCTTGTAATATCTGTAAAAGCAAGAGCCCTGTGGATGGAAATACTTGGTTTTACTTTAAGATATGAATTTTTGAGCCGCTTAATACGCCCTGGTAAATTGGCCTTTTGCAAATGAGTCTCTGAATCTTTTATTGCAGTTATGATTTGTCCCATGATGACGTTCCCCTTTTGGTCTATTTTCCAAACGACCGGCCTTAATATTATTCACCTATTGCCTAAACTTCGTATCTCGTTGACCATTGTACGACGTTCCTTATGGGGGAAGGTCAATAACTTTTTCATCTTTTTTCGTTAAACCATTCAATATGTCTCCTTACCTGTCGTACCCCTGAGAAGATATAAAATTATGTTGCGAGAATCGTTGGACCTTTCTGTTTATTCTCATTGGCAATGGAAAGCTCTATCCGGCACTGAACGATACTGTGTGGGCAACCAGCATCGCCCCTAACAACCTTCCTAAAGAGACCAACAAACATAATCTTGATTTATCTTTTAATCAGGGACATGTTTTTTGAGTTAGGATATAGTGGAAAGAAGTTGACTTTAGAGCCAGCTCGGTAGAACCAAAAGCGGACTTGATAATCATATGGCATGAGAGATTGCCTTTGATAGACAATCAGCGGATTAATTTTAATGAAAGTAGTGAGTGTTTTGTAGTCTTTCAAAGAAGAAAATTTCCCAACTACATGAAAAGGAGAATTCCATGATTAAGACAGAAATATCCACAGCCCTCAACGAGCAGATTAACCGTGAGATGTATTCAGCATATTTGTACATGTCAATGTCGGCGTATGCCAATAAGATTGGTCTGAAAGGCTTCGCAAACTGGTTTATGGTTCAATATCACGAAGAAATGTTTCATGCCATGAAAATTTATGAATATATCCAGCGCCAGGGTGAGGACGTCAAACTTGAGTCTCTTGCTACACCTCCCAGTACATTTGAGTCGCCACTCGATATGTTTACTCAGACTTTGACCCATGAACAGTATATCACTCAATCCATTAACGATCTTATAGATCTCGCTATATCCATGAAGGATCATTCGACACATATTTTTCTCCAATGGTATGCAACTGAACAGGTCGAGGAAGAAGATAATGACAATGAGATTATCCAGCAACTGAACCTAATCGGAAATAACCCTCATGGCCTGCTCATGCTGGATCGTGAACTGGCCGCCCGGGCAACTACAGTAGTAACCGATTTCAGCAAAGGTCTTGAAATCGCCGCATCAGCATAACAAAAAATAGAGATAAAATCTCAATCGGCTTAATGTTACAATTCTTTGCCGTCCAGGTTAGCAGTAATGATCTAGTGGAAATATGTGAACTTTAGGCCAAGAGAATTTGTTACGTATATTGTTGTGGTGTCGAGCACGAATCCTAACATCTTTTCCAACGGAAACATCAAATGTTTTCTGGAATTATCAATAATTCAAAACACTCCATTTAGGGAAAATATTTTAGGTCTTATTTCAGGCAAACTGCTCAGGAAATTTCTACTCCCGAGTGCATTGGGATTTGCTTCACTTTGTCAACGAATACCTAAATTTGTAAGATTTTTCTAGCCACCTTA
Organism: Desulforhopalus sp.; assembly: GCA_047622095.1. GTDB lineage: Bacteria > Desulfobacterota > Desulfobulbia > Desulfobulbales > Desulfocapsaceae > Desulforhopalus_A. The sequence continues at coordinate 5,531 of JBLHNU010000063.1, read as the reverse complement.
AATAGGAATGAATGTTGAGGTAAACGCTTCAAGCAAAAGAAAAGAGCTCGGAGTATATTTCTAGCCTTTTTCTTTATATTAAATCAGGAAGCTTCGATGCTCCGTAGTAATCAAGGATAAAAACAGGAAAAGCGCTGAGTACAGCAACTTCTCCGTTTGGTGTGATATGTTTATCTAGTTGTTGCTCGAACACATCTAATTGTTCACTGATTTCTACTGGTAAAGTAAAGCTTCCCGTCATAAGGTGGTTGAGTTTTTTGCAGTGCTCAGAAATTATAATCTTCCAACTTACCAAGGCCAAACGACCGAGATTGGCAAAACATGCATCACAGTTAGCTTTGGCTATATCTTTGTAGTGAATATTTTCTTTAGCTTTCACCCTTATGCCTTGAAAAGGTGTTCCTGTTTGCAGGTGCTGCAATGCTTCTACCATCGGATAGCTTATATAAAGTTTTCCTTCATCTGTTTCGTTATCAAAAAAGCTTAATTGCTCTAACAGTTTAGTGTCTGTTGCGGCTGGGGCATGTCCGTCATAATCAAAGAAGAGATAAGTTTCTGATATATCGGTGCGAGAAATACCATGTAGTTGGCCCTGATGCCCAGGTGTTTCTTGTAAAACTCCATAGAGATCAAGCCCAGGATCATTTTTCAATTTATGATAAAGTGAATATATTTCACCACAATGGTACGAAATTAAAATGTCTTTGGTAGGGTCATTAAAGAAATATCTCTTTAATTTATCAAAAATCAACCGTTCTGTTTTTTCGCCTTCAAAAACAAATAAAATATAATTAGCCACCGAATGCACCTGCTCGATACATTTTCTCTATATTGTGGGCTTCTCTTAAATCTTTACTTGTGCAGTGAGCTAATGATTGAATCCCTTCTGGGTCTAATATGAAATAACAGTCTGGACGTAATAGTTCATTTGTTATGATTGATGTGTTGTGGCTAGTTAATATCACCTGTGCATCAACTTCTTTTAGTTTTTTAACTATCAATTCTGATAGGGAGTGATGGTAGAATGCATCGAATTCATCTATGAAAATAAATTTTGGAGCTTTGTCATCTTTTAATGTTTGAAACCAAAAATAAAACAAGGTTAGAGCTTTCGTACCTTGTGACATTATTTCACTGTAAGGAATTGTTTTTTCTTTGAACTTAAAAGCTATTGAATTCGTTTCTTTATGTGCAATAGTAGTTAGCTTACAATTGATTCCAGCTTCATTGAGAAAACTTTCGTAATCTTTGAGGTTTTCACGTTTTATAATGTCAGGCCCAACACTAAATTCTCCTTGTTTGAATCCTATATAAATTTCAAATTGAACAGACCTGAAAAAAAGCATTTCATTAACAAATTCCATTAACTTCTTAAAGCATATATTATGCTTGTTATTTTTTTCTAAAACAGAATTGTTTTTGATATAAGATAATAATGAAATTATCGAATCTCCTAAATCCGTTAATAAATTTTCTGCACCAGGGGCCTGGATGGTAGCGATAGGAGTTTGTGACCTATCTATTTTAGCGTAAAGAGAATCATTTATTAAAATCTCTTCAGAAAGTAGCGTTTCTATATTAGTTTTGGTGTACTCATATCGCACCTTTCCTTCAGGAAATTCAAATTCATATGCAAAGGTTGCAAAATCAGGAGTATTGGAATCTGCATTCAGGTAGTTTTTATATTCCTCTGGCCTGTGGTTCTTGTCTGTTAAGTGTGAAACTATGTCAAAGATAGCAAGGCCCAAGTTGGATTTGCCGATACCATTATGACCATAAACAAGAGCTTTTTTTACGATGTTGTTTTCTACACATTCAGCGTTGAATTGGTAGCCGTTTGTATTTTTAAAATCTAGTGTAATTTTCTTATCAAAACTTTTGAAGTTCGTTACTTCAAACTTGGTAAGCATCTTTTGGCTCCTTTTTGTTGATTAGAACTTTTCCAAGACACAATCTAGCATAGGTCTATCAGGTCTGCCGTAAAAAAATTACAGCATATGTAGTCGTAAACTTCAAATCCTACATTAAAAAATGTATTTGTGGATAATGCCTATCATGTATTTAATTGATGATCGTACGAGATAATTCCAGACCATCAATCAAAAGAATTGCTCCATTTTGAACGGAGATGCTGACTGATACTATTACTGACTCTCTGATCTTCAAAAGTAAAGATCTCTCCTATAGACCTATCCTACCAAAAGTAATTAGGAAGATCTTTTAACTTGATCATGATTTTCAAGTCGGAAGATGCGGGGGTACCACTTTCGACGAACCAATACCGACTGTCTCCACTATTGACCGAATTGCACCAGTATTTGCCAGAGGAAAACGCTATCATGGAGTGACTAAACTCACTTTGGAGCGTACTTTGCAAAAACTTCTGCTCCTGTCATATTCAAAGTCTCCTCAGCAAAACTATAGAAATGTGGTTTTTCATCAATAAAGACTTGATGATCAAGAATAAATTGCTCCTCATCACCAAACAAACCTACGGACATAATGTACTGATTAGCTTCCTTTAGTCTATAAAACAGATGGCTGCCGCACTTACTGCAAAAACCACGTTCTGCCCACTCCGATGAGTCGTATACCGTTATATTTTCGTCGCCCTCAAAAGAGACCTCTGTTCCACAATCAACAGCCAGAAGTGGTCCGCCTCCCCACTTACGGCACATTGAGCAGTGGCACGCACCAACGTTTTTTTTAAATTTACTGACAGTTACTTGGATCGAGCCACAAAGACAGTTTCCTTTTCCATTTTTTATTTCAGTCATCGTATCCCCCAAAAAAAATATTAATTATCTGCTCTCTACCTCAGGGTATCAGCCAGTAGACATCGCTTTTCTGACCAAATCTTAAAAAGGTGTGAAATACCCTGCCGTATAAAGACTTATATGACAAACCGAGAGGCAATCAAGGTGAATGTTGATGTATAGGAAAACAAGGAGAGATATGTTTTAAAATTTCAAGATATCTATGGATGGTGACTTGTCGTTGCCAAAGGCAATTGCCCAAATATACTCTTGTCTGTCACTACTTCTTTCGGTTATGATCTAGTGGGAATATGTGGACTTTGGAGTCACCATAAATATAACAAAGGGGGATAACAATGGGCATTCTATCTTGGATCGTAATGGGGCTAATCGTAGGTGTGCTCGCAAAATTTTTCATGCCAGGCAAAGACCCTGGAGGATTTATCGTTACCACCTTGATAGGAATAGCGGGTGCTTTTGTGGGCGGGTATATTGGGTCCTTCTTAGGACTAGGTGCAGTAACAGGATTTAATCTTGGGAGTCTCTTGCTTGCCGTTGGTGGTGCCATCATCCTTTTGGTGCTTTATCGTGTGGTAAAAAGATAACCTCCTTTTTAACTCATCGAACACAATACCGAATATCAGCAAGAAAATGCACTGGGTCCATATTGCTCCTATCGACCTATCCTGACTTAATTGGAAATATGTTGACTTTGGCAATATCGACATCTAGGGATACTTTACAGATAAAATGAGTTAAGCAAAGACTCGACCCCTTTTCCTGCTGAAAAAAATATACATATAGTTCGATTTCCTAGAAACGATAGACAGGAAGGTAACATAGTTTGCAGCACACTTGCCGTATCTTCAGGGGATGTTTAATTTGAGATGTTGGCTTAGAGATTATAATGTGTATTGTCAGCTCTTAAAAAGTACAACACTATTAGTGGAGGCAGAATATGACAGATGACTATATTGATTCTCAAGTCTATGACTTATATGATGAATATTGCCATTCTCAAATGACACGGCGTGTGTTTATCAATAAAGCCTCGGCACTTGTTGTCGCCAGTGGGTCTGCACTTGCCATGGCTGAAGCACTGTTGCCGAGGTATGCTGAAGCTCAAATGATCTCTTTTACGGATGAACGTATTAAACCGCAGTACATTGAATACGATTCTCCGGGCGGCACATCAGGCAAGATGCGAGGTTACCTAGTGCAGCCTGTGGGAGAAGGGCCATTCCCAGCTGTCCTCGTTGTTCATGAAAATCGAGGCTTAAATCCATACATTGAGGATGTAGCCCGTCGTGTCGCAGTTGAAGGGTTTCTTGCCCTTGCACCAGATGGATTGTCACCAATCGGTGGATATCCCGGTAACGATGATGATGGCAAAGTTATGCAAAAATCATTAGACAAAGACAAACTTTTTACCGATATGCTTAATAGTGCCAAACTCTTAAAGGTCCATGAGTTATCTACTAGTAAACTTGGGGCAACCGGTTTCTGTTATGGAGGTGGTGTTGTTAACAAGCTTTCTGTGATAATGGGATCAGACCTGAATGCAGGAGTACCGTTTTATGGTATAGCTCCAGCCACAGAAGATGTTGCTAAAATCCAAGCTCCCCTCATGATGAATTATGCTGAGGATGATAAACGAGTAAATGCAACCCAGGAAGAATATAGAAAAGCTTTAGAAACAAATAACAAGAGCTTCATCATGCATACGTACAAAGGTACTCGTCACGGATTCCATAATAACTCAACACCACGTTACAATGAAACCCAAGCGAAAGTTGCATGGGAGCGTACTGTATCATTCTTTAAAGAGCATCTCTCTTAAACCAACATAAAGTGATTGATGTGTTGTAAACGGCTGCTGAAGGTGTAAGCAGCCGTTATTTTTCAAATACCCTGTTTTAAAAGGGGTCCTGTCTTTACTTGACTCATCTCAAGTGTAAAATGTTCTCCGAAGTCGATTTCGCCAAAGTCAAACTATCTATAAATCTTGACAAGGCGGGCGAACAGGGTCGGACCAAGTCAACATGACGTTTTTATACGAAAAACATTCTAAAAAAGGGCCGTTTCAGTGCTTAAAAGCTCCTTTTTGTGGACCAAAACAGCATTCTAACCAAAAAATACACCGGATAAACCGGTGATTTTCGCGTTATTTCCTACAACATTAAAAGGGCTCTTGTGAAATTTGAGTGGGTAAATACCACCGTTGCTCATCAGCAAATCATATTTATAAAAAACGATTTTTCTATAAAAAATGCTGATACAATGTCATAGCGTAGTGTTGGCACAGTCCTATTATATTTTTTATCAGAGATAAGGAGCTGTTTTAGCCACTTGAATTTCAAAAGAGCCAAATATTCTATGATTCTAAGAACTCAAAAGGAGACATATTAAGTCTGTGGCCCCTTTCACGAATCAAATTAATTCTGGCAATGATTCAATAAATGTCCTTATTTCCTCACTTACTCTTCGATAATACACAAGCTTTTCTTCGTCTGTTTTTGCCTGTAAAGCAAGTTGAGGAAGGTCATCAAATCCGTGGTGAACTTTCTTTCCAGGAAAATAAGGACAAGTCTCATTTGCATGGCCGCAGAGAGTAATAACCCAATCAAATTCATGCAATGGCAGCTCATCAGTCATGTACCACCGGCAAAGCCGGTGGCTTGAAAGCCTCTGAACCGCTCAAAGCGGTTGAAAACCTGGAGTCACCTAAAGGTGACTGTTAAAACAATTTCAATTGCTCAATACGTTTGTCCTCTT
>JBLHNU010000062.1:0-31410 GCA_047622095.1 Desulforhopalus sp. | reverse complement strand
AGCCTGGAGTTCTGAGGCGCATACCTTTAAAATCTGCCATAACGGTAGCCTTTTTATTGGAAAACAGACCCATCTCTTGGCCAACATTACCGCCGGGGAGGGCGAACAGGTTGTAACGACCATAGAGTTCCTGCATCATCTCCAGGCCACCTCGCTCATAGAGCCAGATGTTGTAGCCTTCAGCGTCAAGACCGAAAGGTACTGAAGCAAAGGCAACAAATGCCTCATTCTTACCTTTCCAATAACCTGGCCAATCATGACCGATATCTGCCTGACCTTTAGAAACTGCATCAAAACTTTCCATGGCTCCGACCAACTCGCCTGCAGAAAAAAGTTTGATTTTAAGACGACCACCCGATGCGAGAGCTACAGAATCGGCAAAATGTTGGGCCAGATCGTAAAACAACAAACCTTTGGACCATGGCATAACCATTTTCCATCTAAATTCCTCTGTGGAGGGCTTGATGGTCCGCAGTTCTTTCTTGACTTCCGCGTGGCGTTTGTCAGCACCAAATTTTTCACGCTTGGCTGAAAATGCGTTTGGTGCAATGGTCAAGGTTGAGATCAACGCAAGACCAACCAGTAGTCTAAACTTTTTCATTCTTTCCTCCCTACTTCGATTAAGTGGATTAACCAGGGGCGACCCCACATCAATTATGCAAAAGGCAAGGTAACGCTGGTAGTTTGAACTGCTTAGTGACACAGTCTTAACAACAGAAAACCTAGCATTTATTGTGCCAAAACTACTTATAATGGTTTTTTTCAGAACATCTCTTTCCAGACATAGCGTCATTGCTCAAAAAGTACCTAGACCAATGTCACCGCACGACCATAAAGAGTTTACGGCTTTGCGGTATCTCAAATTCTAATTACACTCTATGAGTCCAGTGTCACGGTTACGTTCTTGACAACTGGGCAATGTAGCCATCCTGATACAGGACAGAAATGTCACGCTCACCCACCTCATCAGTACCTGGAGTCTCTAGATCTTTATAGATTTAAAGGTTCAATACTCCCGTACTTCCTTGTAAAATCAAAACCTCTCTTTTATCGGCAAACGCAATTCCTTACTAGATATAGGGTGGCTTTTATCAAGACCACCTTCTGCTATTTGGGGACGGTGTTTTTCTACCCTCTTTGAGCACACCATTGTGAGAATGATAATCCATCAACCCATTGTATCACTGGTTACTCAGTCTATTTGTGTACCTTTTGCTACCAGGATCAGCCTTGATCCGTACAGATTTCCTCTTTTACCATCATAAAAGTTGCTATTGTCAGATCCATTTTGTACAATCAGTGTATCAAATACTCTACATGTAGGCCAAGGGATACACATTTATGTCAACCATTTCCACCAATAACCGGCTAAACTCGGATAAACGTCCCACCATTTCTCTCTCCACCAAACAACAACTTGAAATACTGACACGTATCTTTGATCATATCGACAATGGTGCCTGTGTGGTTGATTCGGATGGTTTCATAACCCATTTCAACATCCCCTATGGGAAATTTCTGGGAGTGGACCCGAAAAAGCAGATTGGCAAACACATCACAGATGTCATCGAAAATTCTCGGATGCACTACGTCGCCCAAAACGGAAAGAGTGAAATAAACTTAAGCCAGGCGATTAATGGCCAGGAAATGATAGTACAGCGTATCCCGGTAATGGAAAATGGGCGTGTTCTTGCTGTTTACGGGCAGGTGATGTTTAAAGATATAAAGGAGGTCAGTAACCTCGCGGCAACTCTTTCTGACCTCCGAACCAGGGTTAAGCGCTACGAAAAAGAACTTAGTTCTCTTCGATCGACGAGATACACCTTTGATTCCATAATTGGTAAATCTACTTCATTAGCAAATCTTAAGATTGAAGCGAAACGTGCAGCTAAATCTCATCTTCCAGTCCTGATCGCCGGAGAGTCCGGAACTGGTAAGGAACTTTTTGCCCAGGCTATCCATAACGGGAGCTGTAGGATGGACAAGCCGTTTATCAGGGTAAACTGTGCCGCCATTCCTAAAGACCTGTTGGAAGCAGAGTTATTTGGTTATGACAAAGGCGCCTTTACCGGTGCCAAAACCACCGGGAAGAAAGGGAAATTTGAGCTCGCAGACAAGGGTTCGATTTTCCTTGACGAAATAGGCGATCTTCCCATTGAGATGCAGCCAAAACTGTTGCGGGTACTTGAAGAAAGGGAGTTTGAACGTATTGGAGGCAACAAAATTATTAAAACTGATTTTCGCCTTATTGCCGCCTCAAATCAGAACCTTAAAGAGATGGTAAAGGCTGGCACTTTCCGTGCTGACCTCTACTATCGACTCAATGTAGTACCCATTGAAATCCCCCCACTACGGGAGCGTATTCAGGATATAGTCCCCCTCAGTCACCACCTTCTGGAAAAATCAATGGAGGGAACAATCAAAGATGTTTCTCTTAGTCCCCAGGCAGAAGAGGTTCTCACCTCCCATGATTGGCCAGGTAACGTCCGCGAACTCAATAACGTGATCGAACGCACGTTGGCCACCATCGATGAGGCTGAAATTCATCCAAGGGATTTACCTCTATACCTCCACAGGGGGCAAGAAACCACGGAATCAAGTGGCGGAGAATCCCTGCTTAGAGAAGTTGTAGCCAAAGCTGAGAAGGCAGCTATTACAGATGCCCTTAAACTCACCCATTACAATAAGGCTAAGGCCTCAAAAATATTGGGTATTCACCGTACACTACTGTACAAGAAAGCAAAGAAATATAATATTCCACTGGACAGACCGTAATAGTCTATTCAGCAGCTGCGCACCTGTGATAACTCGTACAGATCCTTCGCCTTTTATACTGCAGCAATATCATTTTTTAAGCCCATGCACTCATTTTTAAATATTTTCTGCTCCATCTGGGCGAAGCGTTTTGATACAATTGGCTCAAACCCCATCAGGTCAATGACATCCTTCTGATAGTCCACTCCTGGTGCAACCTCAATAAGTTCAAGCCCATCTGGAGTGAGCTCCAGCACACAACGTTCGGTAATATAGAGGATTCTCTGTTCACCTTTTTGGGCATATTCTCCACTAAAGGTCACATGCTCAACTGTTCCCGAGACAAATTTCTGGGTTATCCCCTCCTGCTCAATACAGAGACCATCATCACTCACAGAGGATTTGAATCCACCTGCAGTGAAAGTGCCTAAAAAAACGACTGTTTTTGCATTCTGGCTAATGTTGATAAAACCACCTGCTCCCGTGAGCTTTTCACCAAATCTACTCACATTCACATTGCCATATGCATCAACCTCAGCCATACCAAGAAAAGCGATATCCAATCCACCACCATCGTAGAAATCAAACTGATACGGTTGATCGATAACTGCTTCCGCATTGGCTGCGGCCCCAAAACTGAGGCCCATTGCAGGGATTCCGCCTATGATCCCTGGCTCTGCAGTTAAAACGAGCTGATCCAACATCCCTTCTTCGGTAACAATACTGGCGACTCCCTCGGGCATACCGATGCCAAGATTAACAATATCCATTGGTTTCAGTTCTTTTGCTGCCCGTCTTGCAATGACCTTTCTTGCGCCCATCTTCATCGGTTCAATAGATTCAACAGGGACCTTCATTTCCCCGGAATAGGCAGGATTGTAATACTCACCAAAGGTTTGCCAATGATTTTCTGGTTGGGCAACAACCACAAAATCCACAAAAATCCCTGGTATTTTAACATCACGAGACTTAAGAGATCCTCTTGCCGCTATCCTCTCTACCTGTACTATGACCTTTCCCCCTGAATTTCTCGCAGCAATTGCAATTGCAAGCACCTCAAGGGTTACAGCTTCTTTTTCCATGGTAATATTACCATCTGCATCTGCTGTAGTTCCTCTTATTATTGCCACATCAACTGGTAAGGTTTTATAGGCGAGGTACTCTTTACCATCAAACTCAATCAACTCAACGAGTTCTTCTTGAGTCAACTGGTTAATTTTCCCTCCACCATTTCGCGGGTCCACAAATGTACCAAGCCCCACATGGGTGATAGTCCTGGGCTTTTTCGCTCCGATATCTCGAAACATCGTTGAAATAACACCTTGGGGAAGATTATAGGCTCTAATTTTATTTGCAACCGCAAGTTGTTGGAGCTTAGGTACAAGCCCCCAGTGCCCGCCAATAACTCGAGCCACCAGACCTTCTTCGCCCAGATGATTTAACCCTTTTTCATAACCATCCCCCTGGCCTGCAGCATACATAAGTGTCAGTGCGCGAGGAGCTCCAGTTTCTAAAAAGCGCTCTTGTAAAGCCACCGCAACATCTTCGGCAAAACCGATCCCCACAAACCCACCTGTAGCAACCGTAGACCCATCTTCTATTGCGGCAACAGCTACTGCTGCGGATACGACTTTACTTTTTCTTACGACCTTCACATCAGAAGCGATTACACTCTGTACCATCTTTACACCTGCTTAAATATATTGAATTGAGAACCACAAACCCGCAATTGTTGTCCTGGTGAAACACAATTGCTATTTCAAGTATAAGCAAAAGATATGCCAAGCATGCAGAAGGGAACGAAGCAAAGTATTGTGAAATGTTTAACAAGAGTTCACAATATACGTTATTAACCAAATCCTTTGGCAACCATGACACAGTTCATACTGGCATAAAGATTGCTCAGTAGAACTCACTCAAGGCAGTTCTCAGGTTGCTCGCCTTATAAATGAAAATCTTTTTGGAGACAAATATGCTGAAGATTAAGGATTCTGTTGCCGTAATTACCGGAGGCAGTGGTGGTATTGGAAAATCTCTTGCTGAACACTGGCTTAGAGAGGAAGGAAAAGTAGTTATCGCTGATGTACAAGAAGAGGCACTAAATGCAGCATTAACCGACTTACGAAAAATAAGCCCAATGGTGGAAGCAACTATCTGTAATGTCACCAATGAGCAAGACAATAGTCGTCTGGCTGAGTTTGCTATTGAGAAGTTTGGTGCAATTAATCTCGTCGCCCCATTTGCGGGTATTACCGCTGATGGACTCCTCATAAAAACGGATAGAGAAACGGGTAAAGTTACTGGAAAAATGTCTCTGGACACCTTCCAAAAAGTGGTCGATATCAACCTTACGGGGGTATTTCTCACCGTGAGAGAATGCGTGGAACAGATGATCAACCATAACTGCAGAGGTCTCATTTGTCTGATCTCATCTACCGGGTCACTTGGTACTGCAGGACAGATCAATTACTCATCCACCAAGGCTGCCATGGCTGTAATGCCCAAGGTACTTACGGCAGAATTTTTCAGAAAAAAAATAGCCGACAAAATTCGCTGCATGGCCGTGGCACCTGGCTATGTTGGAACTCCCATGGTGAAGAATATAGACGAAAAAGTCATAGGAAAGATTGTTGAACAGGTTCCCATCGGTAGACTCGTTGAGCCCGAAGAAGTGGTTTCCCTTGTCGCCCAACTCTACCAAAACGAGGCAATGGCAGGAGAAACTGTCTTTATACACGGTGGCTTGCGTTTAGGCTCAAAGGGATAACAGATAACGTTAAGCCGTTGTCATAAAATAACATGGCCGAGGTCTCTCTCGGAACGGCATAAGGCTCCGTAACGAAACGGATGGAAATGGCCAGGTTATTTCGTAACGGGTCCTAAACTTACCAGTTTTTAAATTCAGGTTATAAGGAGAATACGATGCAGAATGTAGTCATTGTAAGTGGTAAAAGAACCGCAATTGGCGCCTATGGTGGAAGTTTAAAAGACACTCCGGTAGTAGAATTAGGTGCGGCCGTACTTAAACAAACCCTGAAAGATGCAAACCTTCGACCAGTCACCGGAGAAAAGTGTATCAAATTTGGTGCAGACAGTATTCAAGGTGAAGGTAAGATTGTCCTTGAACAACAATATGACGATTATGACAGCAGCCTCCAGCCCATTGAAGTCGATCAGGTTATCATGGGCAACGTACTCGCAGCGGGTCAAGGGCAAAACATTGCCAGACAGGCCACTATACAAGCTGGAATACCTAAGGAGACGAGTGCCACAACTGTGAACAAATTATGTGCTTCAGGAATTGAAGCAGTGGCCCTGGCCAGCCAAGCCATTCGTTGTGGTGATGCCGATGTTATCCTCGCGGGTGGAATGGAATCCATGAGCAGAGTTCCCTACTCCCTCCCCAATTCACGCTGGGGACAACGTATGGGGGATGGCAAAATGGTCGACTTGTTGATTTTTGATGGTCTCTATGAGATCTTTTATGAATATCATATGGGTATGACTGCTGAGAACATTGCCACAAAATATGGCATAAGTCGCTTAGAGCAAGATGAAATTGGTGCTCTTAGTCACCAGAGAGCGATGGCGGCGATTACAAGCGGCGCATTTAAAGATGAGATCGTACCGATCATGATTCCTCAAAGAAAAGGTGATCCGAAAATATTTGACACAGATGAACGTCCAATTGAAACATCTGTGGAGAAGATGGGTAAAATTCGTACTGCCTTTAAAAAAGACGGTACCGTCACGGCAGGAAACGCATCGGGTATTAATGATGCTGCAGCGGCACTGCTCCTCATGTCCGAAGAAAAAGCCCTCGCCTTGGGCCTCACGCCACTGGCACGGATTACAGCACACTCAACAGCCGGTCTCGATCCCGCGTATATGGGGCTTGGACCAATACCTGCTGTACGTAAAATTATGTCTAAACATAACCTTACGATTAAGGATTTTGACGCCATCGAACTCAATGAAGCTTTCGCTGTACAGGCAATAGCCTGTATGCGCGAGCTGGGGTGTAGCCTGGATAAGACCAATGTGTTGGGAAGTGGTATCTCTCTGGGTCATCCAATTGGTTGTACCGGAGCTCGTATTTTATTGACGTTGATGAACAGAATGAAGCGAGAAAACCTGAAGATGGGCCTTGCCTCCCTCTGTATCGGCGGTGGCCAGGGAATGGCTATGGTAATTGAGAACATCGATAGCTAGATAGTGCCCAAACAAAATCGCCTACAGGATTGTCCCACCTTCCTGCAGGCGATACATATTCTCTTAACAGAGCTATTTTATTTCAAGACCATTTGGTGAATTTTACCGGTAGAGCGTGTTGCTCTTCCTTCACCAATACCTTCAACGACAGCTATTGACTCAATTGCTATCTGACGTTTCTTAGAAAAGATTAATTTTCCTCTTACTTTAGCAGCGACAAGATTTTATCGTCGTATTAAAGCGATCGACACTGTCGTGTAATAGGTCATTATAACTGGCTTCAGTTTTCTCCCTATTTTCTCTGACTGCTCACGTATCTGTACTGCCAAACCGTGCTCAAAACTGGCGATAGCCTTTAGTACTTCCGCGTACATAGTATCACGGGTTTTATCTTTATCTACCAAACGAAGTATTTTTTTATACTCCCCAGCATTTTCACAAAAAACAGCCTTATAAATTTTATCTGTATAAACCGCGTATTTATGATTGCCCATATCCAAACAGTCTTTCAAAGCATCAGTAAACTTTCTCCTATAGCTGTCTTCCATATAAGCTGCTGGTAGAAAGTCCTGATCACGCTGGTTAATATATTTTGTCTTGCCTCCTGTTTTTTCAGCAATAACATCGATCACAATATCGAGCATACGGCTACGGATTGCCTTAGCTCTTTGGCTTTCTGTTACCAACATAGCAAGGTTTAAAACAGCTCGAAAACTGAAAATTCCTAAAGATGGTGTTTTAGGATTAATTATGTCGACGACATTCGTGTCGTCGACATACTTCAAACGTAGTTCCCGTAAGACTCTACCCTTGATGACTTGATAACCACTTTCTTTTAGTTCATCGCTATGACTACTCAGATACCTGTCTATGGTACGTTCATCAATATCTAGTATTTCTGCAGCCTGCAGTTTGGTAAAGACTGTTGTTGCTTGAAAGCTCAAGCCTCTTAATTGAAGATTTGATTCAAGTTGCGTTAGAGCATAGGGATTGTTAAGGACATTCTTCCGAGCCACTTCGGAGGTGGTAAGATCTTTATTCATTCACTTCCTCCTCCGATATAATAGATATTGTATTCACCACCTTCTTCTCTAAAAAGCTCTTGCAGTTCAATCTAACGTTCTTCAAAAGCAACTAATACATAGATAGTGCCTGAACGAAAACCTGCAAATTCTGTCGAGTTCAAGGCGGACGATAATTTTAACCGGAGGAATACATTGAGTATTTTGAGGATTAAAATTTGAGTCCAACGAAGAAATCGGCATAATTGGTGGTTTTCGGTCGAGCACTAGATAGCAACCACCACATCAATCTAGCAGTCACCTACTCGAAGCCCTACAATTATTTACGTTTCAAGCATCCTCTTCTTATATCCATTCGTGGAAATACTCATCGGTCCTGTATTTTCAGTTACATAATTCATCAATTCCTCACCAATAGAATCCAGTACAACGCTTAATTCTTCTTCATCTTTGGCAACAGTACTTTCTTGATGAGTAAAAATATAATCATCAGGGTGCCACGCTGCGTGGGATTTACCTTCTAATAATGGGCCCGGAAATGTCCTACCAGCCAATAACACCTTAATCTCCTTTTCGACCATATGACAACCGGCAACATGAATGTCAAAAGCATGGGCAATATAGATCATTGCCTTGAGTTGAATCCGTGTTTTTTCGTAAGAGCAGGGATATTCGTCTCGTAAGACATAGTATTTCCATACTGGTTCATCATCAGTTTACTTCCAATCATAGATATTACCTCGAAAAATTAAGATGATATCTCGACGTGGGCCATTTTTATGTAGTTTGTCATCAAATTGCTTTATCGCAAAACCTTTAACGCTGGTATGCTTTGACTTAAGATCAATCAGAAAATCAATAAACTGAGGCAAGTCTTGATATACATAAAAATTCAGTAGTGTCCGGTTAGAGAATTGCATGTAAAAAACATAATATATAACTGGCATGATTTGTTGACCAAATCCCTCATTTGCGGAGGCGGCGTCCACCAAATCATGCCTGCAACCACCTATTATCATGAGTATCGCCAGCAACAGACTCCCAAGCATACCGTCGCAAATACCGTCACAACTTTTTTAGGTAATATGTTTCACCCAAACGTCATTTTGGGATGCTAGCAAGGGGGCAACATAGAAAGCAGATTGACAATCTAAGCCAACAATTAACCTTTGTTGCAATTGCATTTCCGCTAACTCCCAACAGATACAACTGGCCTTTCTTGGTGGAACTTTGACCAGAACGTTGAATGATCAACTTTTGAGAGCCTTTTATAAGTAACGGTTCTATCACTTGAACCAGAAAATTCATCTAGACCAATACCACAATCTAGACTCCCGATATTGGTCAGCAGATAACGATCGTGCAATTCGCCTTTGGGCCATATGCTAAATTCCAACTTGAAATTGCTGGGCAGATGGCTTGCAACAAATCCATTAAGCTCAGATGAAAGATTACTTTCAGAGTAGTGTTCGTCCCCAATGTGATAAGTGAGCTTTCTCACACTAGGCCCATATGGTTTATTTGCTAAAAAATCTACAATTTTTAGAAGGACATTTTTAAACCTTCCCATAGGCGAACCACGGTGGTTGGTCAATCTGAAATTTCTATCAACCAGCACTACTTCTCTGGCATTTGTTAATAGAGGTTTCACTGCTTCCAGCATGTTGTTGGCATCTCTATCAACTGTGACACTGGCTGGGATTGCCCATTTGTCGTTTTGAGAAAGCTGAATATCCTTCACAAGATAATGTTCTTCCAGCCCATCATACGATTCCATTAATATCCCACGATAAGGCCATGCAGAGTGAGCCGATTGAGCAAGACTCAGCCAGCTACCTCCACCAGCGTTTTGTTGCCGAATATAAAAAGCTTTTTGCCTTAAAAGCATTACCAAAGCTTCCTTCAATCTTTTTCTTGCTACAGGTCCACCACCAAATTCACGAATTGTATCGAGTGCAAGTCGCTGCCATTGTTTGCTCTTCAGCTCGGAAACCAAACGTCCTTTATCCAGCCCAAAGGATTCCAGCAGAAAAACGGCCTTCTCTTCTGTAGTTATAAGGGCTGGGTCAACTGCATATTCGTATATCATCAGCCGAATAACTCCTCTTCTCGTTCATCAAAGAACCCCGCAGGCCATTCTTCGGTGAAATCACCATTCTCATCGACAGATAGGTGGTGGACTTTGCAGCCATCGCTTTCATTCTGAAGGTAGTAGACAGCCAGTTGCTCTGGTCGCAATTGCAGATATTTATTGTCCTGATCGCCTGCCATGGTTTCTCTAACTCGCCTGAGCAGCCTTAAGAGCAAGTGTTCGCTGTGTGTCTCTATAACGAACAGTTTGTTGCCATTGATGTTTGCAGGATTACGATATAGGTCATCTAAATCTCTTCTGCCTGTTCTATGACTCGATTTATTATCAGTGACAGAGAGTTCATCAGCTGCTCCAGAACTCTGTGAAATAAATAAATCTCCAATTGCCACTTGCAAGGCGGGATGGATATGAAGCTCTGGTTGTTCGATAGCAAGGAGCCCTCCCCAGGAGGAGAGACTCAAAACAATGATAGGCAGCACCTGGGAAATTCCAACGCCTATGTCCTGGGCTGCAACCTCCATGTTGTTGATGGTATCAAGAATTACAAGCCGACTCTTCTCTGGGATGTCAAGCAATAGCTTTTTGAAATTTGCATCAGAATCCAATAACTTCCCTTGCAGAATATCCAAGGTAATCGAATGATCGATATCCAACTCACGGTATCGCTTCACTTCAACATTATAAATGGTGTTCAGCAGTTTTGGGTCAGATAGCCAGGTGTTCACTTTATTGAGCAAATCACCATTAGATTTAAATAATGTATCCCATGCTGCAAGTCCGTCGGCCCATCGCCCGGCAGGGCTACCAAGAGCAGGTTGAAATTTTCTGTCTGGGATTTTCCGTAGCGGTCCAATATATCTGAATTGCTGGAGGTAGTTCTTCATATACACAACAGGCGAGAGCAACAAAGAGTTCAAAAGTCCATCAAACGAACTTGCTGTGTCAAATGAATCGTAGCTTATTGAGTACTCATCATGCTTAATGTCTTCAGTGTAAGCAAAGGCAGGGAAGAATAATTTCGGCCATTTCGGAAGAGTATCAACCTGAAAGTCAACGTTGAGCTGTAGTATATTTTCCTGAACCGGTTTACCGGATTGGTCCTTAATGATGGAGTTATCAAGAAACTGTCTTGCACGATTGTGGTCACCTTTCCAGGTGAAAACAGGATTATCAAGATGCAGGTAGGTTAGAGCAATCTGTTTACCGTCAGATAACGATGAAATCTCTGCAAATAGTTCATCATCAAAACCTGTCTTAAATGAGTCTACAACTGGATGATCAAGGAAAGAGCTCCAGCGAATCGTAAGCTCGAACCATGGTTTTTTGTTCTGTTTGGCCATTTCCCAGTAGAAGTCATGGATCCATTCTGACTCTTCAGTTTCCGATTCTATACCTGGTGCGTAATATACAAAATCACTCACGTCTGATTCATCTAAAGCGAGTTCAACACGAAACCTCATTTTGGAATTCAGGTCATGACGATACAGAAGGTTTTTGAACCCACCAAGGTCAAGGGTGTCACCACCAGCAGTAGTTCTATCCGGGTTTGCATTATGCTTTCCCAGAACTTCAGCAAGATAGTGTAGCGCATGAACCACACTGGATTTACCTGCCGAATTAGGTCCGAACAAGAGTGTTATTGGTTTAAACTCAATTCGTTCAGGTCCCGAGATAGACTTGAAATTTTCAATAGTGATGGCAGATAGAGCCATAGGTATCACCTTATTTTTTTATACGGCTTTAACTGAATTTATTCTTATTATTGACGATCCAGTCTGCAAGTACGCCAGTTTTTTCCTGGATGTCTATACGCTGTTCTGACGGTAAAGAATTAGCGTGTTCGGTGAAAACGTTTATCAAGTCAAACATAGAAGGATTATCTCTATAATTAGGGTCCCTGATCGTAATTAAGCCTGAATACCTTTAAATACCATTTTCCTGTGATATTCAAGATAGGGCTTATGATAGTTGAGAAATTTAGAGATCTTCATTCCAGCTGTGATACCAAGAACCTTTGCAGTATCTTCATCCAATTGGGACGAGAGAAGAATCCTTCCAGAGTCTTCAAAACTGATGAACCCTCTATCAAAGGGCTTGTCAAGATTGGGCAGTAGTAATAAACCGTTCATTTGGTCAATCGCCTCTTTGCCAATACAATCACGCCAAGGTTTGATATGGGATGCGATGAGTATATCTGTGCAATCACATCCGGTGACCGCACAACCGCCCCAATAATTGATCAGACGCTTGCGGAATTCGCCCTGACCGATACGGGCCTTGATGATTGTTTCACGATCCTTTTCAGTGTAATTGGCAAGGTTTTCTTTTTTATCTGCAAGATCGTCAAGGAGGGTCTTTTTGTTTGCTGGATTAACGAGTCCCATTTGCTCAAGCGCTACAGCTACCTCTGGCCGTAATTTCCATTGAAAATGACCATTACTGTCTTTTTTTGCTGAAGAGGTACACAGGACATTTGTCCAGATAGGTGAGCCGTCAGATCGTTTTTGTGGATTGAAACCTAATTCATCACAGATTTTATGGGCAAAGGAGCCGTATTGTTCGTTAGCGGTGTTGTAGTTGTCGTAGCCTGCAGCTTTTGCTAAGCGGCCGGTACTAATTTCCATATCGTCGGCCTCATAATTTGCACGAAGCATGAGGAAGCCGTTTTGATTTTTGAGGGATTTGTCCTGCTGAAGAGTTGCCAGGATGTCTTTGAATTGAGTCAAATTAAATTGTTTATTTTTGTTCATCAGATCTCACCCTTGAAAGCTTTTTGGGAGAGAGCGTTGAAAAGTTTATCTGAACACTCAATGTTTGTGTTAATTTTGGTCAAAACATTATTGACTTGATTGACTATTAAAGAAAAATTATTTTGCTGTGACAGGGGAGGAATTGGAATCTCTAAGTTTCTCAGTATTTCTAAATTAATGTTTTTCTGTGCAGATTCAGGCGCTTTGGCTTCTAAGGTTTTTTGCAGAAAACCTAGCCAAGCTTGAACGTATTCAGTTGTTGTTAAATTATTGGGTGTAAATCCTACAACACTGTCGGGAAAACACGCTTCAAACGTAAGTATTCCTGTTTTAGCTATGTTGGCCGCAATAGTGATACACAGTGTACCTGATGTCCAAATTTTGCTTTGTTTCAAGCCTAGTTCTGAGTATGTGGATTTATACTCTTTGATGTAGCCATTTGAATTAGCCACATCGCCGGTTTGAATAAGTGGGTATGGACCTCCCAGCAGTTCGGGTGCATTTCGTGGTCGATGTTTTGATTTACCTCGGTTGAGTTCACCAATTTCACTGAATGCTTTTATTTCCCAATCTTTATGATTAGTAACCGGGTCTCCAAACATATCGAGAAAAGTGGCGCGAAGGAAGTCGTCGGCGAGCTTGATCGCTTGCTGCCGTTTACTGCGGATGGTATCAGCTTTGTCTAAAATGGCTGCAATGCGTATTTGTTCTTGTAGCGGGGGGAGGGGGATTGTTAATTCTTCAATTCTGAATAAAGCTAACTTTGGTTGGCTTGTCGCTTTTGTTTGGTTTGCAATTTCAACTTGGCCGCAAGTGTTGAGAAACCATGCCAGATAATTTTTATTTAGTTTACTTTTGTCTTTTATGACTAATTTTGCAGCGTTTTCTGTGAGATTTGAGCCGGAGAGACGCTTGGGGACAACACCAGCTATACCTATAGTTCCAGCGATGGAAAGAAAGACATCCTTTTCATCGATTGTGTATCTTGAGATTTTGTTATGTATGTCATTGTCGATATAGCGGAGATCATCATCGTTAATGGTACCTTTCCTGAAATCACAAACTCTGAGGTAGGCATGATCTGTTTTGTGTTGTGAATAGGTTTTGCCAGATGGCAAACGTTTTCCGCCTTTTGCCTTAACAAGTTCTCCTAATTTTAAAACTGGATATAGTGATTTCATCCTAACATTCCTCTTAATGTTTCAATGTCGGATACAATCTCCTTCTCCAACCCCACCATCCTATCCAAAATCTCTTCAGGCGGATCAAATTCCTCTTCCTCATAAACAACTTCCTTATATCGGTTGATCGAGAGGTCATATTTATTCTTTCGGATTTCCTCCGCATCCACAAAAAAGTGCTGAGCTGTCTTGTCGGTATTTTTATCTGGATCTCGATTTTGCCATCGCTTCAGCATGTCCGGAAGATCATTCTTCTCCGGCTGTGGTGTCCGTTTGTCATCAAGGCTCATACCATCCTGTTTGACATCGTAATAGAAGACATTTTCGGTTCTACCACCCTTGGTGAAGACCAGAATTGCTGTGGACACACCGGCATATGGCTTAAAAACACCAGAAGGAAGTGAGATCACAGCTTCAAGTTGGTTGTCATCTATAAGCATTTTTCTGAGAGCCAGATGAGCATTAGATGAACCAAATAATACGCCATCCGGTACTATGGTAGCGGAGCGCCCGCCGAGTTTGAGCATCTTCAGAATCAGAGCCACAAAAAGTAACTCAGTCTTTTTGGTTTTCACCTTAGCCAGTAGGCTTGGATGAACATCCTCATAATCGAGGCTACCCTTAAATGGTGGGTTGGCGAGAATGACATCAAAAAAATCTTCTGATGTTGATGGAAACTTATCGGGAAAGGATGTGGATAGGGTGTCCTGATAGTGAATATCCGGTGCATCAATACCATGCAACAGTAAGTTCATGGCAGAGATGCGGAGCATAGTGGAATCAAAGTCAAAGCCATGGAACATATCATTGCGAATGTGGTCCCAATGGTCTTCTGTGAGCTGGTCACCAAGATAATATTTTTCTCCATCTTTTACTTCTGTTCCCTCCATGCTGGAGTTCGTCCGCAGCATGTAATGCATAGTTTCCACCAGAAAACCAGCAGTGCCACAGGCTGGATCAGCCACAACTTCAGTTGGTTTGGGCGCAAGCATCTCAACCATCTTGGTTATGATATGGCGTGGGGTACGAAACTGGCCGTTGATTCCTGCCGTAGTCAGTTTGCTAAGAAGATACTCATAAAGATCACCCTTGGTATCGCCCTTGGTAAGCGGTAACTCGCTGATCATATGAACGGCTGAGTCAAGAAGAGATGGCTTCTGAATCAAGAGTTGGGCATCCTTCATAAACTCGCCGAAGGTTGCACCTTCAATGGCTACAGTCTTGAAATGCGGAAACACCCTGTCACGTACCATTGGCAACATTTCGGCTGGTGGCATATGCTGAAACTGTGACCAGCGTATATCTTGCTCATCTTCAGCGAAAATACGCTTAAATTGCTTCCCGGTTCTGCCAGCACGTTTTTCGTTTTTGGTCTCGTTGATATCGAGTAGCCTGGCAAACATCAGAAAAGAGATCTGCTCAATTACTGAGAGGGGGTTGGCTATACCTCCGGTCCAAAATTCGGTCCAGAGCTTGTCTATCTTGCATTGTATTTCGCGTTTATCCATCGTGTTAATTTCTCTTAATTATATGAAGGTTATTAAAGCGCAGATTATACTGCGGCTTGTTTAGGGTTGAAGGTAGCGAGGATGTCAAGTAGGGCATCTACATCTTCCTCATCTGGGAAAACTCCATCCACGCCGTCGCTGTCGAGCCCCGTAAAGGGGGGCTCGTATAGTTTGTCTATTTCGATGGAACCGTATTTTGCAATGTGCCGTTTTAAAAGTGACATAAAACGATGCTGGTCAGCATTAAGGTTATGCGATTTCCTGAATTTCTCAAAGTGGGCCTCTACCACATTTTCATCCATGCCAATCATAGATCGGATGATGAAATCTAAACCAACAACCGTGTCATCATAGAACGATTTCAGGGTGTTGAGATCGATATCCGGATTTTGAGTTAGAATCAGTGAGGTAAGGCTGTGGAGATCAGCAGAGGTGACGGGAGTACCTTTTCGTATTTTTTGTAATATAGGGTTGGAAGAGAACTGATCCTTTAATGCTTCTTCTACCCTCTTTTTGTAGGCAACCATATCAACAGTGGCATAGCCGGAAGAAATTTCGGCAGTTTCTATTCCGCCATCAATGATATCTATGACCTTTGTCTCCAGAGTCGGAATTGATAACTTTGGCCTGTATTGCCAAATTTCCCGCAGATCAAGCCGTATTTTTTCTAAATCTTTGAAATCGACAGTTTCCCAAAACTTATCTGATTTGACGTTATTAATTGTCGTCTCTTTTGCCAGAACCTGGTTAAGATTTATAGGAAGAGTCGCAGCACCGTTACGGAGTTCACGTTTTTTATTCTCTAATACGAGGTCCCTTTTCAGCCAACCAATTTCAAGCTCCGACATCAAGAGATCAAGTCGATAGGCATCTGTCTGCTTGTTAATGTTGATCCACTGCATAAGTGGAGAAATCTCTTTTTCAAGCGCCTTTACTGTGCCATGAGAGAATGTCTTTAGAGTTTGCTGATCTTGTAAGCTATGAACCTGTCGCCATTTTCTCCGAACAGCTATTGCTTTTTCTGGCAAGGCTTTGATCATCTTTCCCAACTCTTGGGTTGCCACAGAAAAGACTGTAGAGGACTGCTCTTCCAATGCTGCAGAGGCCAGGTTTATGCGTGCTTCAAACAGAAGTTGCATTAAAGATTTCTGCTGACCCGGGGGTGCAACTTTAACAGGCCTGCTGAAATATTCAAAATTGCCCCAATGGTCAAATATCCTGAATTTTCCTTTGTCCTCTCCAGGGCCAAAGAGGTTGGGGCAAAGGCGGGTACCTCGACCTATCATCTGCTCGAATTTAACCTGAGAGCGGATGGGTTTGGCAAAGCTGAGATTTACAATCTCAGGAACATCGATCCCTGTATCGAGCATATCGACCGAGATAGCGATGGTGATTTCGTCTTTATCGCCAACATTCTTGAAGTCGTCTATAAGTTGCTCTGCTCGTGGGTCGTAATTGTCAATTACCTTGCAGAATTTACCGCCGTATTGTGGGTACATCTCGTCAAACAGCTCTTTTAGCAATATTGCGTGCCGGTGGTTGCGGGCGAATATGATCGATTTACCCACGTGCTGCCCGGATGCGTTCCGGATACCGTTGTCCATCAGGTTTTCTAGTATGCTACGGTTAGTATCCTTGTTGGAAATAACCTTGTCGATCTGGCGGCTATGGTAATTGAACTCCTCCGGGTCTTCACCATCCTCCTCGAGTTGCTGTTTTTGCTCATCAGTAAGATCGTCGTATTTAATACCTTGCCTCAGAAATTTGGTTGTGTGAGTGAAGACCTCATATGGGCTGAGGTGACCCGCCTCTACAGCATCTTCCAGGGAGTAGTAGCAGGTAGGATCTTTGTCTTCGCAACCAAATAGGCGATAGGTGTTTCGACCTATAAAGTTTACCGGGGTGGCAGTAAGCCCGACCTGGAGACAGTCAAAATAGAGAAAGATATCCCGGTATCGATTGTAGATTGATCGATGCGATTCATCTGCGATGATCAGATCAAAAAAGCCGACGTCATACGTATTGAAATATTTACTCATCGTCGGATAGGTCGCGAGATAGATACGGTGCTGACGCTCGTTATGAGTTTTGTTGGTAACTATAGTGCTGGACGCATCTTTGAGATGTTCTCCAAAGGCCTGCTTGGCTTGTTTTCGCAGCTCTTTGCGGTCGCAGACAAAGAGAACACGTTTGACCCACTTGGCTCTTATGAGTAAATCAGTCAGCGAGATGGCAACACGTGTTTTTCCAGTGCCGGTGGCCTGGATGATAAGGGCTTTACGGTATTTATTACTGAATTTTTCTGTACAGCGGCGGATAGCCTCTTGCTGATAGTCTCGATCGGTTATCGAAGGATTTATCCCTACATGTTCAAGTAGCTGCTTTTCTTTGCGCTGGTAGTTGACCAGGTATCGAAGCGAGTCTTTAGAGTAATAGCCGTCAATCTGTCTAGGGGGATACTTCTGGGCATCATCCCAAATAAAGATATCATAGCCATTGGTATAGAAAATTACTGGTCGTTGTCCATGTCCTTTTTCCAGGCCGTCGGCGTAATACTTTGCCTGGTTTTGGCCGATGTCAGCACTGGCAGAAGTTTTCTTAGCCTCAATAACAGCGAGCGGTTTTCCACTATCATCCCAGAGAACATAGTCGGCATAACCTTTTCCTGTCTCTGTTGGTTGGTGGAGCACTTCAATTTCCTGGCCGACCTCTTCTGTATTTACGCCTTTATGACCAACATTCCAACCAGCATCCACGAGTCGTTTGTCGATGAGGCGTGACCGAGTGTCTGCTTCGTTAAAGCTAAGGGTATTCGCAACCGATTGGCCTAAAGTTTTGAGCATTTGCAGGTGCTCTGGAGGTTGTGTAATTGCTTCAGCTTTGGCTCGATAGAGATCTACCTGCTCAAGTAATTCTTCTAACCTCTGCTCCTGCTCAGCTATTTTCTGTTGAGCGGTTTTCTTCAGTTTGGCGAGTGTTTCTTTTTCACTGTCTTTTGCCGGAGAATTAAAATGTTCGCATTCTTCAAGTTTGCCTTTGCCGTAAGAGATATAGAGCCATCGTGCCAAGTCCCATGCTTCCTGTAGACAAGTAAGGGCCATTTGTGGTGTCGTAGACTGGCCATGGGCGGCTTTATTTCCATCAAGTCGTATGATATGGAACTTGTCTATGACAACAGCTGGGATTGCAGCTTTGAAGGCATCTTCATCGAGGAGTTCGAACAGCTTTGGCTGATACGGTTGGATGAATTTATGGATCCGGTATATTTCTTTGGCTAGAGTCTCACAGAACAAACGAAGTTTGATAAGTGCACTGGAGGAGTCTGAGAAAGTATAGTGCTCTGCAAAACCACCTAGGGTTGCAAGTTCCGGCCACTCTTCCCGTAGTATTTCAAAATTTTTCGAGTCCATTATCTTCATGCTCCTGAGTAAAGCAACTCGTGTGCCATTTTATTCGAGGCCATATTTTTTCAGCCAATTGGTTAGGGTTTGATAGTTTGAGATACCAAGCAAAGATGCGGCTTTACTTTTGTTACTACCTGTTGTTTTCATTGCAAGTTTAAGGTAATGAGTAGCGACATTTGACATGATACTTTGCAAATCCACTCCATTGCCTAAATCACTATCGAACACGCCGTCATTGTTTGATTTTTTCTTTGGTTGAGGGAGAATGGCTTCTTCCATATCTTCTTCTGTTATTGTTGGTCCAATAGACCAAACAGCTGCTCTGTGAAGTGTGTTCAAAAGCTCCCTGACATTTCCTGGCCACGAGTGCTGAAGGATAAGATTTCTTGCGGAAGCAGAAATATTTTTATGCTCATAGGTGGGATCTTCTTCGTTCTCCACGTTTACTACTTCAAGCAACCTGTCTGTAAGAAGACTTAAATCGCCCTCTCTATTTCTAAGCGGTGGGAGCTTGAGCACTGCAACGGCCAAGCGATAGAAGAGATCTTCTCGGAATCGTCCTTCAGTGATTTCGTCTAAAAGGGATTTATTTGTGGCTGCAATTATTCGTACATCTATTTGTATAGGTGTGGAAGTGCCGAGCCGAGTTACTTCCTTTTCTTGCAATACTCTGAGAAGTTTGACTTGCGCTATTTGGGGGAGTTCACCGATCTCATCTAGAAAAAGAGTACCTCCACTTGCTGCTTCAAAATGCCCCTCACGTGTTTTCTCAGCTCCAGTAAAGGCCCCTTTTTTGTGACCAAATAATTCTGACTCGATCAACTCCGGTGAGATTGCGCCACAGTTGACTGCAATGAATGGCTTTTCTTTTCTAGGGCTAGCTTGGTGTATCGCTCTTGCTAAAAGTTCCTTACCGGTACCACTGTCACCTTCAATCAGAACGGGAATTGAGCGGATTGCAACCCGTTGAGCTTTATGAATTATACGCTGCATTACCTTGCTACGATGGAGGATGTCTTTAAACTCTTGTATACCAGAAGGGACACCAGCAGCTAGCTTTTCTAGCTCCTTATCTCTTTGTCTTAATAGGTCTGGGATGTAGTCAGCAGCTATTTCAAATGGGAGATTGACAACCTGGACACCTTGCTCCCGAGAGGATTTGATGAGTTCTGCTCGGAACTTACTTGCCGAAAGGATGATCCATACGGCACTCATTTGAGAGGTTCCAGGGCTTAAATGGAAGGTGAGTGGAGTCTCCTTACCGTGTTCTTTTTGTTTTGCAAGGATGTGATCTGATGCTGCTTTGTAAATACCTTCAAAATCAGTGGGGTCGTTGAGGTTCACACAATGCAACGTTACAGGAGATGTCGTTTTTTCTTTTAACCATTCAACGTATCGTTCTGCTCGTTCTTTTGGGTAGTCATTTATTAGAGCGATTTCTTTGTATTCTTCAGCTGTCACAGCGTTGGCTATTGGCCCTGGGCCATGTTCCTCTCTGCTCTCGCATGACTTGAGATCAGTCGCTCCTACCCAGCATATCAATATTTTTTTCATAACATATGGAGTACAAAATATTTTGTGTAATCACAATATAATTTATTAAAATTTCTCCACTATTGCTACGCCGTAGTAGCGCATACCTACCGAAAGACCCTGGAAGTAGGGTTTATTTTGAAATGGCATGCTGGTTGCAAAACAGGAATCATGAAATGCAAAAATACTTATTCCCGTTCTAAGTAGGTAAACCAGATAGTTGAGAAAAAAGGAGATGAGATCATGGCAAAAGGAAAAAATCAGCATGTTGTTAAGCATTCTGAAGGTTGGGCGGTTAAAGGGGCTGGTAACAGTAGGGCAACAAAAATTACTGGAACACAGGAGGAAGCAATCAATGTGGCAGAGAACATTGCCAGAAACCAGAAGTCGGATACCAAAATCCATGGGCGAGACGGAAGGATAAGAGCTGGTAATAGTTATGGTAACGACCCAAGTCCTCCCAAAGATAAAAAGTGAGATTAATTCATTATGGATAAACCATTTAGAATATTGAGTATCGATGGGGGTGGGATACGTGGTGTGTATCCCGCTCATATTCTTCACTGTATTGAAGAACGCCTAGGTATAAATCTCTACGATTCCTTCGATATGATCGCAGGGACAAGCACTGGCGCAATAATAGCTGCAGGAATAGCTGCCCGTGTTGATGCCGCTGACATTGTTGATATGTATAGAGAACATGGGGCTGAAATCTTTCATAAGAAGACCTTTCTCTGGCCCAAGTGGGTATGGAAAAATAAAATTCAACCAATGGTAGATAGCCTCTATTGTTCCGAATATCTTGGAAGCATATTGACTGATGTTTTTGCAGAGAAACGGCTAGGTGAGATACAAAAACCTCTTTTGCTTCCCTCTACTGATATCGGGAATGGATGCGTTCATGTTTTGAAATCAGGGTATTCATCTGAATTCACGAGAGATAGCGATGTATTACTTAAAGATGCCATATTGGCTTCTTGTTCAGCACCGACCTATTTCGATCCTCATAGAATTGATCACTATCTACTTGCTGACGGAGGTCTCTGGGCAAATAATCCAGCATTGGCAGCTGTTACTGATGCAAAAAAGAGGCTAGGGGTAAAGCTGTCAAATATTCAGGTTCTAACTATTGGAACAGGGCATTCAAAAACTATGTATGGAACGGAAAACTCCCGCAAGTGGGGGTTGATAAATGGCTGGCGTAACAAGGAATTCATCAGCTTTATACTCTCATTACAGAGCCAGAGTGCAATGAACTATTTGAGTTTGCAGCTTAACCCAGATCAGATAATGCGGATTGATTTTGAGTCAGATTTACCTTTGTCGTTGGATGATGTGTCAAAGCTAGATGATCTCATAACCAAAGCTGACCATGACTTCACCCATGAATCTGAAAGAATAAAGAAGTTCCTTGCCATAAAGCAGTAGGAGAAGACATATGATAACTGATTATCAAAAGAACGCGATTCTCGATAACATGATCAAATTGCTGGAACTGCCTGATTCAGCCTACGAAAAAGCCAGGAAGCGTTATGAAGACTTGGGAGAATGGTTTGATCGAAAAGACTCAATTATCGCTGAAAACAAACCACATATTTTCCCACAAGGCTCTTTTCGTTTAGGTACTGCCATTCGCCCTCTTGATGAAAGAGAGGAATACGACCTTGATTTAGCATGCAAACTCTTGGAAGGGATCAGCAAGGACTCCCATTCTCAGCAATACCTTAAAAAAATTGTTGGTGAAGAGCTGGAGTTGTACAGGGCTGCAAGGGGGATTCAGGAGAAATTAGAAGCAAAACACCGTTGCTGGCGACTTGAGTATCAGGATGATCTTAGCTTTCATATGGATATTGTGCCTTGTATACCTGCCGATGAGATAAGGCGAAAAACAATTCAGGAGTCTTTACGCAATGAGGGTTTGGGTGAATCTTTTTCACTTGCAGCTTCCAATACCACAGTATCAATTACTGATGACCGGCATGAATGCTATACAACTATCTGCGGTAGCTGGAAAATCAGTAATCCTGAAGGTTACGCCATATGGTTTGAAGACAGGATCAACACGTCATCAACAGGAGTTTTGCTCGAAAAGGCACAAGTTGATGCATTACCAGTGTATAAACAGAAAACACCGCTTCAGCGCGTAGCACAAATTTTAAAACGACATAGGGACAACTGGAGCAAAGATAACCCTGAGTCAAAACCTATTTCAATTATAATTACAACACTTGCCGCTAGAGCGTATAACGGCGAGTCAGATACCGTTCAGGCCCTTAATAATATATTAGAAAAGATGGGTGGACTTGTTCGGGCAAGCAAACCACGGGTCCCCAATCCTGTCGACCCTGAAGAGGATTTTGCGGATCGTTGGTATCGAGCAGACTCGGCACATTTACGGCTTGAAGACAATTTTAATATGTGGCTCCTACAGGCGAGAAAGGATTTACAGCATATTACTTCAACAGAGGACATGGATCTCCTATGTGAGCTGGTCGAAGATAAATTCTCACTTCGCGTGAACAAATCGGAATTAACGAAGCAACTTGGTTTTAGCGTGGGGGCGGTAGTCCTCGACCCTCCCAAAGTCCATGTCATTAAAAGAGACGAGACCGCAAGGCCATGGCGACCTTAGTGGTGAGGACAAAATTGTTAAACAACATAGAAAAGTTTTTAGATGATTACCCTCAAATGTCGACTGTTCCATACACAGGTGATGGTATTTGTCTACGAGGTAATTTTAGGTTTAAAGCAATTGGTTCCGAAAATGAGGAACTTGAAGGTAATTACAAAATAGAGATCATTGTACCTAAAGATTTTCCGGATGAACTTCCTAGTGTAAAAGAATTAGCTGAGAAAATAACCCATGAAACAGCAAATGGACATTTATTCTTAGATAATAGTCTTTGCCTAGGGTCTCCGCTCAGGCTAAAAAAACTACTCCATCAAAACCCAAATTTGAGTTCGTTTGCGAGTAAATGCCTTGTTCCGTTTTTTTATGCAGTTTCTCATAAGATGAAGAAAGGTGGAGATCTTGTATTTGGAGAGTTAGAGCATGGTAATAAAGGCATTGTAGATGATTATATTGACTTGTTCGGCCTGAAGGATCACGGGCAAGTTGTCGAAGCACTTCAATTACTAGGAATGAAAAAGAGATTTGCTAATAAGAAACTCTGCCCTTGTGGATGCGGGAAGAGGTTAGGGGTGTGCTCATTTCATATAAAACTAAATGAGTTCCGTTGCCTAGCTTCAACTTCTTGGTTTAGGACACATGCGCAAAGAGCTGGGAGAAATTAATGCTGGAGTTTGAGCTGGTAGAGTAACTATCTATGACGAGGAGGAGAATTTTATAATCTGGAATATCTTTTCCGCCCTTTAACCCTATTTCTTTTAGAGCCTTATTTGATAGTCAGTCAAAATGTTCACCAGGGTACACCTTTCTTGACACGCAAAAACGCCCTCGAAAGCACCTCCGTCAAACTCTGGTTCAATGTTTATTGGCCATGTGTCCACTATCTCTTTTACTTAAATTGACACTCAATGAAAAACAACAACAGTGGAGAAGGTATCCATCGAACCCTAGTACTAACGTACTATTACATTGTCCTCAATTACGAATAGGTCTGACAAATTATTTTCACTTTTCTAACTTGAAAAAGCCACATCCATGTTTTGATGTCCGACGACCAATGGGGCTGTACTATGGACTGCTGCCCAAAAGGCCAGGACGACTACTCCGTTCCATTAAAATAAAATGCTTAAGATTTCACTCAAAATCTTAACTATAATGCTCGACTGATAACCGTCTCAACACCATTGCTTACCTTCAATAATTCCATACAATCAATTCAACGGCATTGTGAATCGACAGGAGGGTAAATTCATACAACCCAAAAACTTCTGCCCAGCTTGACTTCATACTCGCGACCTAATACACCTCCAGAAGGGATCCCACCAAATATTTTTCAGTTACGACACCACTGCTTTTCACAAGGTACACCGTTACTATCACCGTCTATTTTTACACCAGGGCAATTAAGTAGGTAAAATTTTGCTTCTCCGCATGAGCTCATTTGGGAACAATGTGTCTTTCCTAGACAACTATATTTGACACTATTCGTGCCTCCCTTTTGAACGAGCCGTTTTAGATTTGTCACTTCACTTCTGCTAACAGATACAACAAGCCCTTTCTCATTTTCAAATGTAATCATATCAGCAGTAGCGACGACGTTTTCTGAGTACACTCTACTTCCTGATAAAAGCTCAATCTCATAAAGAGATCTGTTGCTTCCTGTTGAACGAGCAGAAGATATAATATTTTTTCGTGATGCATCGACTTCACGTATTGCTTTATTTATTTGCGCATCATTGAAGCTATATTCTTTAGCCTTTTTTACTTTTGAAGATGGTTCAACTTTCACAGGACTTTTAGCTTGAATTTCCGATATTCTTTCCTTCACATCATTTTTATGAATGAGATCAATAATGATTGGCCGGACGTACAGTGTAATCAAAACGACTACGGCAATCCCTGAACTCAAAGCGAGCAAAGTTTTAAACGTGAGAAACATTGATTTCTTTTGCTCACTCATCGTCTTCTCTTCCTTTTTACTAATCCTTCCATTTGAACTACTTTTGGATCTTGGCCCGGGATTATTGGAGGAACGTCCGCCTGAAGGTTTCGGCGATGCCTTTATTATTTTACGCAGGTCTGTGCCATCAAGTAGTTGAATATTATTATCTCGTGCAAAAGCTACGGCACCCTGAGTGAACTGGCCCGATGTCACTACATAGCCACCAGTCGCACCAGCATCTACCATGACACCGAGAAGCTCTCTTACTATCTTCACCCCAACTTTGTAAGCTTTCCACTGCTTACATTGGATCAAGTACTTTCCCCCGTTTTTGGTGACAATCAGATCTACACCACCATCAGCACCACCAGCAGTTTCGACTACCTGATGCCCCTGCGTCCTGAAATGCTCACCTATCAACAACTCAAACTCTTTCCAACTCATATTATCTAAAACATTAGCAGAGCTACTAGTAGTGGTGTCCTCGTATAGTTTCTTTCTCTTTAAACCTTTCAGGGCTGAAACTAGTGCACCGATGAGGAACAAAGCAGGCAATACATATTGACCAAACATTGCGAGTGTCCGGTATAGACCAGAAACAGCGGCCTGAGTTATAGCATTAACTCCTTCTGCCTTCGGAACTTCTTGACCAACATACCAATGCAATATAATAAAAGAGACTGCAGCTAATGAAACTCCTACCCACCAAGGCAGCTTTGCCGTTATATCCATTACATCTTCAGCCATGCTCTGTCTTCTGGCCATACCGTTTTCCTTACTCAGTTATTGTTTGTCGCTGTTTTGCTGCAAATGAATGACAGTGTTTTGATCAAAATTATTGTTACTTTTATGTGATGTCTCTTAAGAATTCACAATTCAACACCACATAGTATCTATTCGCCAATCAGCTCCTAAATATCTTCTATTATTAACAAATTTCATGGGCAATAGATAGTTGATTAGGATAAATTAAATGGAATCTGACTTGCTAATTTTATTCAACTTTCAGGAGACTCCATGCCTCAAGACAACAAAATCGCGCTACTCATCGACTGTGATAACGTGAGTCATAAATCTATAGAAGGCGTTATCGACGAACTCTCCAAGTACGGGAAGGTCAACATTAGACACGCTTACGGCAACTGGACCAGCGACAGTGATTTCACTCCACTCGTCATGAGAATCCTTTCTAATGGGATTACAGTATATGGCTTCGGAGAGAAGAAAACTCCTATGCCCTTCGTTAAGGCATGTAGCCAATTTATATTCACCGAGAACCTGGAGCAGATAGAGGAAGAAGAGAAGACAGAGAACACGAGCACCAAAAAATCTAGGAACGAGCTCAGGCAAGACGGTGGATTAGTAAAACTTTTGAGGACAGCTGTTGAGCAAAACGCTGATGAAGATGGTTGGAGCCATCTTGGATTAGTAGGTCAGTACATCTCTAATAAGACTTCATTCTCACCTGTTAATTACGGCTACAAGAAGCTTAGCGATCTGATCCGAGTAAGTGACCTGTTCGAGATAAAAATGAGAGACGACAACAGTGGCATGTATATCAAAGATTCAAGGAAGTAAGGCTCCGACTTGAGCTAGTGGCTGAGAATATACTAGCAGCATACGAAACAAACACTTAATGTGACAGCGGTGACAGCAGTTTTTTTGAAACTATGACATTAATGACTGTGGTGATGACTATATTATTGCTATTCTTCTTTCATACTCATACTTACACTTCATTTACATAACTACTTTATAAAAAAGAAATAATATATAAAATGGTGTCACTGCCGTCACTGTGTGACGGTTGTGATGTCGGTGGAGCCGACTTTATCTCAATAACGCAATAAACAATACCAGTAATATCAGCTCACCACCCACGACCCCACTGTTGCTGTTGCTGTTGCTGTTGCTGTTGCTGTTGCTGTTGCTGTTGCTGTTGCTGTTGCTGTTGCTGTTGCTGTTGCTGTTAAAACGATACTAGCTCATAACTAAATCCACACAACGTCCAGACTCCTAAAAACCGGTAGCGATGTCCAAGGCAAGTGGTTTACAGGGATAAAGATGCTAGATAGGCAAAGAAAAAGGGGTGGCCTGAATGGCCACCCCTGATTAATACTTACCGACCGTTTACTGACCGGAATCAACACAGTTAAGTAATTGATTTTACTACGCCTTACTGGTGGGGGGCGTCCATTAAAAACACCTATACGCTCTCGTAATTATGTGTCATTTACTAAAATAGAGACGAGTGTTACCGTAATAAATACCGTAACAAAACCACCTCTGTCCTTCATGTATCAAATCAAGAGTATGGTGAGCCCACACCAAACAATCGCTTCCCTAT
Source organism: Desulforhopalus sp. (assembly GCA_047622095.1). Lineage (GTDB taxonomy): Bacteria > Desulfobacterota > Desulfobulbia > Desulfobulbales > Desulfocapsaceae > Desulforhopalus_A. Next base: position 4,036 of record JBLHNU010000062.1, on the reverse strand, counting down.
TTTATCTCGTTAATCGTCTTGTAGGACTTCCCTCATCTGTTCAACCAGAACAGCTAGCTGCTTTTGTTTTGATTGGATGTGCTCAGCTACATTCAAAAGCCAACCTCGGTGAAACACATTTCGTTTCTTACTGAGTCCTCTTCCAGGTTGCTGGGGGTACTTAAGACATGGTGACTCGAAACGCCAGGCACTGTCAGACAGCAGCACAAGACATGCATCTAGGATCACAGCGTCATTTTTATCGTTTAGTGTAAGGGATGGGTTTCTCCTGCCATGCCCGTCACAACTGATATCTGTCTTAATACCAATCGAGTTAACCCAACGTACCATTCCGGCCAGATAGGTATCCATGATGGCAAGGTTATTACACGACCCTCCCTCTGCATCTGAGTGCAACTTATTAACAGCACTTAACCAGGTGGATTGGTCAACTATTGCTACAGAAGGGGTGAAAATGTGCCCATCCAGACCGCTACCTTCTCCAATTTCTGTAAGAATCTTTTTCAGGAATGTAATGTTTTGCTTTTGCTCTGGTGTGAAGTCAAAAGAATCATTGTTTTTCTTAAAAACAAATCCACTCCTTATTAAAATACGCTCCCAGCTCAGAATACCGTGTTCAAGCTCAGCAATTTTAACCTCGTCACCACTGGCAATAACGGCTTTTCGCTTTGCCTCTTTCTTTTTTATGACTTCTTTTCGCTTGGCAGCTTTCCCTTTAATAACATCTCCATAGTCCAGATAATCCGGATATCTCTCCTTCAGAGCTTCGATTCCAGCTTCAATGGCCTTATCTGGATCTTTGCCAATTTGTCGGTAAAACCGTTCGTTGGTGATAGCCTGATGGGCCTGCATAATGGCTTCTTTCTGATCGCCAAGTTCATGGAATTTAGCTGCCATTTTAAGGGCCTTCTCCCACTCTTCTTTGGCCATATGTTGTGTGAGTTTTGTTAATTTGGCGTCCATTTATTTATTTCCGTTTCAACTTGTTAATATCTTCAATGACGATCCAGCTTGCCCTGATGCCAAAACCATCTTTGTTTATGTTAAAATCCTCGATTTTCCGGACTTTTTTTAAAGTGATAAATGTCACGTAATATTTTGACTGATTATTATGCAAGAATTGTTTGGTCCTCGACAAAGTCTCAAGTCCCAGAGCTTTGTAGTGGGCATCTACATATATCTCAACCCCTTTCCTGTCGTCAACAATTGAAAAGCTGTCCACTTTGGATACATCAGCTTTTGCAGCTACTGGTCCGGATGAAAATTTGAAGTAGATTGTATCACCAGTTTGTATTTTACCGTAGGGAGAACGTCTATCTTTACTCCATCGACTCTCAACCGTTTTCTCTCCACTCAGCACCTTATTCATGAAATGTTTGTGCATGATGGCGAGGTGGTCCATATCATGCCCCTATATTCCAGAACAGAATTTCTCCATCTAGCTGGTCAATGTTTTCTAATAACCATTGCCAAGCCTTTCGGTCATAATTCGGGTGCGAAGGAAAAGGACATTCTACAGTAGACTCAGAGTAGTATTCAATCGCTGCGGGGTAGACATCAAGCTTGATTTCATCACACTCATTTACCGGCAATTTATCAAGATAATCATACAACTTCTTGCAATGGATTGTGCTATCTGTACAACTTACTGCATGGACATGTGGACGTAGGCCATTTTCAAGTAGACCTTTCAAAAGACCAGTGACTATCGTTCCAGAACCAACATTGATAACGAGATGATCATAGCGGCTTAACGTTTCTGCATCATGACTTACTTCATACGCTACTGAATCAATGGTCTCATCTAAAATGATCCCCTTTGGGAACATATAGCCGCCTTGCTCAAGTACATAACGCCTTCCAACAGCATAGTTGATATTGATTCGTGATGCTTTTATTGGGTAGAGTTCAGCTCCCCAGGATTGGCACATTTGCTGCTGGGCGGGGAGTTCTTTACCATTGTAGGCTTTATAGTGTTGATAGCATTCAATGCAGCGAATACCAAGCAGATTTGCCATGGCCGATATACCAACACCGGCTTTGGACACCTTAAAGTCAAATACTCCTACCGTATCAATACCATCGGACTTCATTTTCTCCATTACAACATGCACACCTCGCATTTTCGCCAGGGGTGCAATCATATCCCGACAGTACATATCCTCACGTTTTACATCTATATGTCTATTGCCAATATTGTAGGATTCTATAGGTGTGTGAGGGAGGAAAAGCTCCTCCGCAGAGCTAATTTTATGATGAATAGATGTTGCAACTGACAATGTCATCCATTTACCCGTTTCATAGTCTCGTTACACTCCACAAAAGAATAACACCCGGTCTCTTTGTCAAACTGGAGATTTTTAAGAATATTTTCAAAATAACCTTTGTCCCAGGTCTTTTTCAGGGTAGGTGGATCAGGACACCAGCCTGTGTCTATCAGTTCATCAAATGAAACAGTGCCTTTTTCTTTGCAGAGTCGAAAAGCAGTATCATAGGTTGCAGTAGGACACCCTTTAAATTTTTCATTACCGTCATAACCACAGCAGTTTTCAACCGTGTGGAAGCTTGGGTCTTCATCGGCGCAGGTAGCAAAGGTCATACCGTATCTATCGCAGAGCTCTTTCAACTGCCGCTGATACTCGATCTTCTTGTGCAGGGGATAACGCACATAGCCGATGTTCATTTTTGCCCCCATCCCTTTATAGTGCTTAATCACATCAAAACCACACTCCTCAATCATGACATTGTTAAGAATTGGGGAAACTCGTAATAATTCACTTATTACATGTTTACAACCAGCGTCTGCTAACCTCTTGACCAATTCTGGCAAATCGTCCATGTATTCAGGAATATGAGGGCTGATTCGACAGCCTACAAAGAAACCCTTGTCACTCAATTTTTTGATGGTTGTCAACCGTTCAACAGCTGGTGGAGCACCTCGTTCAATCTTGTCAAGAATATCCTGCTTCAAAGTGGACAAGCTAAACTGAAAGGTAGCATTGTCTCGATAGAGGTCAAGATATTCCGGGGCAGCCACCATACTGCTTTTGGTGCAGATGGAATAAGGATAATCGAATTGGTTCATGATCTCGTCAATGAACCGGTAGCTGACTCTATATTTTTCCTCTACCGGTTGGAAGCAGTCTGTGTTGGTCCCCATCCTTATAGGATAGCGGTGTGCAATACACTGCTCAATCAAGTTGAGTCGTTTCTTGTTCCCGTCAAAGACATTTGAGAAATGGCGTTTCACCTGGTCGAGATCGGCCACCTTGATTTTCTCTACTTCCCAACGTTTATAACGCATGTTGATGCCCCGGGCATAGCAGTAGCTGCAGTAATGCCCACACCAACCCATATAACTATCAAAGCGAAAGCCCATGTGGCAGATGGCCAGTTGTTTGCCATCTGCCAAGAGTTTCAGTGAAGTGCCAAAACAAGGTGGCTGTTCTGGATATTTATCAAGTTCAGGTAAATCGGCTAAATTTACACCTGGAAATTTGGAATTAGAGATCACTATTCTCCCTTACTACTATAGTCTTAAAATATCTGTCTCTGATATCTAGTTTTCTTAACATAATTCATACACCTTTGAATCTCAGTTCTACCTCAGAATGTCTTCTAATTCATGGCCTGCTTCTGGCTCACAAGGTCTGAGGCAATACTCTCTAATATATTCTCGGGCAGTTCCTTTAAGGTTTTAAGTCCATCGTGCAGTACAGCAAACGGTTTCCCGGTTGCCAAGAAAGGACATAGTCTGCGAACTTTTTCTTTTTTTTTGTTACGTGCGGACATGTTACCCCTGACCAATACAGGGCCTGGTGTAAGGCTGTTTCTTTTTCTAAGAGTGCCTGAAACCATAAAATAGCCGCCTCACCCTCTTTGCGGGTTATCTCATCTGCTCTTCGGCTAAACATCTTCAAGAACCTGGGCTTGATATTCTGTTACGATTCTCGAAATTTCAATATCAAAGACTTGTCGAATTTCATGCCCAACTTCTGTGTATTCTCCTAGAGGTAACCCCGTGCGATCGACATTG